>NZ_JBVKDQ010000025.1:0-82965 GCF_055633755.1 Amycolatopsis sp. NPDC114484
AACTCGTCGGGCACCAATCGTCGCGACAACTCGTCCATCACAAGTCATGATCATGCTCGCACCTCAACCGCCATCCAAGTGAGACACGCTCTTAGGTGGTGCTGGTTTTGCCTGGTCGGCGGGCTGGTTGATCCAGGCCGCATCGGGCAGCTTGGGCGGGCGTGGGCGGCGCGTGAAGCGTTCGGGGTGCTCGGCGTAGGCCTGGTTGAGCGTGGCCTGACGCTGGGTGCGGATCTGCTCGGCGGTGCCGAAGTGCACGGACGCGGGAGTGTGCATCCCGATCCCCGAATGCCGGTGCTCGTGGTTGTAGGCCATGAAGAAGCCGTCGCAGAACGCGCGGGCATCTTCCAGTGACCCGAATCGTTCAGGGAAGTCGGGCATATATTTCAGGGTTTTGAACTGGGCCTCCGAATACGGGTTGTCATTCGAGGTGCGGGGACGGGAGTGGGACCGGATGACACGGAGATCGACGAGGAGTTCCGACACCGGTTTCGACACCATCGCGGTCGGCGTGGATGGTGTGCGGCTGACTGCCGTTGCGGTTCATGGCGTCGTCGAGGAGATCTTTCGCCACGACCGCGTCCTCCGCGGCGGCGACCAACCAGCCGGTGACATAGCGAGAGTAGATGTCGAGGATGACGTAGCATTTGTACCAAATTCCTTTCGACGGTCCTTTCAGTGCGGTGATATCCCACGACCACACCTCATTCGGGCCGCGGGCGACCAGTTCGGGCCGGACCCGGGCGGGGTGGGCGGCCAGCCGGCGGCGTTCCCGGACCTGGCCGGCCGCGCGGGCGATCCGGTACATCGTGGAGACCGAACACCAGTACCGGCCTTCGTCCAGTTCCCTGGCCCAGACCTGCGGGATCGCCAGGTCCCGGTAGGCCGGGCCGCTCAGCAACTCCAGCACCAGGTCCCGCTCGGCGGCGTCCAGGGCCCGCGGCGGCGGCGCGCGGGGCGGCCGCGGACCGTGCACCGGCCCTTTCGGGTTGACGTGCCGATAGTGCGTCGCCCTCGATATCCCGGTCAGCGCGCACGATTTCGTCACCGAAACCTCCGCCGCGCGCAGTTCGGTGAACGCGGTCAGGACGTCCTCGGCGGCTGATCGTTGTCCGTGCTCTCGGAGAGTTCTTCCAAGAGCGCGTGTGCTTTTCCCATGATGTCGAGCGCCATCCGGGTTTTCGTCAAATCAGAGGTCAGTTTCTGGTTCTGCCGGCGGAGTTTCTCCAACTCGATCTGCTCGGCCGACTTCTTCGCCCGTTTCGCCGGTGTCCCCGAATCGGCTGCTTCACCGTCCAGGGATCCCGCGTCGCGGGCTCGTGTCCATTCGATGATATGAGAAGAGTACAAGCCTTCCCGGCGCAGGATCGCGCCCTTCTCCCCATTCGGGGCGTTCTCGTACTCGGCGACCACGGCGAGCTTGTACTCCGCGGTGAACGCCCGCCGTGACGGACGCGGCGCGGGGCCGGGCTGATCGTCGCCGGACGAACCCCGGGACTGCTTCTCGGATGGCGTGGACACGTGCACCAGGATCTCCGATCCCACCCTCGGCCAGAAACCCCCACTCACACGGGGTGTCTCACACCAGTCTGACCAAGAGGGGAACGGTATGCCGACCAGCGAAAATCTAGGTCAGCTGCGAGCATGAGCGGCAAAATCCGGAGCGCGCTGTTGCCTGCCTCGTGAACCTGCCGGTGTTCGGCCGACGTGGATGGGTCATGACAGGCATTCCCTCGGCGCTCGCGGAAATCGGAGGCACGTGCACATACGGTCACTCAGCGTATTGCTGCGCGACCGAACCGGGTCGGGCGGGGGAGTTCCCGAGCAGGTTCGCGGAGGTGGCGCCTTGCCAGCGGAGAGGGATGCGGAGTTCACAGCTGTGGAGGAAGCTGCCGGGGACGTTTTCGTTGGCATTTCGGGCCGACGTGCGTGCTGGCACGGCGTTGCTGGTGACGCGGATCTCTGAAGCGGTGCGAAATTGTGGCTGGAACGGGCGGAAGACGATCGAATTGTGGGACCGTGCGGTCAGGGCGCGCCGTCCGTTGCGCCTGTCCGGGCCGGTTGACACCGGCCCGGAGGATCGGGCGAGTTCTGTTGCCGTTACCGTATCCGGTGCGGGGAATCAGAAGGACTCGGACCCCGTTGACGTGTCGTTTGCTGGCTCTGTACACGCAGCTCCAGTTTCCTCAGATGATCGTAGCGACGGTGGCGCTGGCGCGGATTCGACCGCCGAACCGGCCCGATCCGAGGCGGGAAATGCGTCCGCTCCGGTCGGCGTTGACCAGGATGAACTGGACACCGTCGCGCTTCGGTCGGTTCCTGCTCGCAAACTGGACGAACGGGATCCCGTGTGGCTGCGGTCGAGCGAACCATTGTTCCGGCACGACGGCAGGTATCCAGACATAATTTTCGTCAGAGGCGTGGCTCCGCATGTCTTGTGCAATTACGGCTGGATAAGCCGTACCGCGGAGTTCGCCGTGCCCGCCGTCCCCGCGCTGCAGGGCAATCTGCGGGCGCTCATCGAATCGCTGTTCGCCGCAACCGGCCACGAAGAGCAATCATTCCTCTCCGCCTGCGTCGCGGCGGCCATCAACAAAAAGACCCTCACCAGCGTCGACGGTCTGACGGCGCTGGTGCATCTCGACCTGGCAGCCGCCGACGCGTCCGAGCGCAGCATCGGGCCTGCGCCGCCGGAAACCCTGGCGGAGTCCGACCGGGTTTTCGGTTGCACGCCGGGCGACCTGGTATGCAGGCGGATCGCGGGCTCGCGGGCCGAGTTCATCGCCATCGAGCTACACGCCATGGTGCTGCTGGGCCAGGACCGAACCGCCTCATGCAAGCGGCGCGACTGCGGCGACCGCAGGGGCCCGCACAGTGCAGAAGTTCACAGCTGCCGAGCTGCGTCTGCCCGTAGCGCCGGTGCTCACCCGGAAGGTCATCCCGGACCGGTGACGGCTGAGCGCCTAGACGGCGGCGGCGCTGGCCGTCAACCGTCCCTCCCCCCGGCTCACAGGCAACCACCCCGCGCCCGATCGGGCCAAGATCCATGCGCAGCTCGCCCCGGAACCGGACGGAACCCTGTTCGGCGCCAACACCCTGGTCACCTCGCGACGGCCGGGCGTCCCGCTCGCGCCGAGCCTGGCGGGCTCCGGTCGGCAGGCCTGCTTCTGGTTTGGGGTGGCGGAGTTCGGCGGTGCTGTGCTGACGACACCCGGCAACGCCGTCTGCCTGCGGGCGACCACTGTGGACCGCCGCCCGGTCTTCGGTCTGAACGATCCGCTGTATACGCACCCGACGTTGCAGACACGTGCGGAGGTTGGCGTGTGGCCGGCTGAGGAACAGGCGAGCGCGAAAGAGCGCCTCGTCCGTCCGGCCGGACGGACGAGTGGGTCAGGGGATCGTGACCCGATAGGACAACGTCCGCCGCCGATCCCGCCCGAACCCGTGCACTATCCTCCCACTGCAGACACACCCGGTGGGCTCGCGCTAGTGTCCGCCGACGCGCACGCGAACGGGTGGCCGACGCGGATGTACGCGGGTCACAGCTCTACTGAGCACACGGGATCTAGCTCGCCATCAGACCGGGAAGGGCCGCTCTACGTTTACTTGGAAGTCGTCGGCGGCGCGTTCGTCGTCGGCGACAGTGACGTGATCGACGCCCGCGAAGCCGCCGATGCGATCCTGCGCAGTGGCGGGTTCGTGGCGACCGACCCGTTCACGAAGGTCCGCGTCGTCGTGGTCTACCAAGGCGACCCGGACGAGGTCTGGCAGCTGGTCGCGGAGTTCTCCGTTTCGATGCGGCGCGCGGGCCCGTATCGGCACATCGAGGCCGCGATTGTGCCGCTGTCCAGCCTGGACATCCTCGCCCAGCCCGAGGCCCGTGACTTCGAACTTGTGTCCGTTCTCCGGTCAGACGACGTACGCGGGGTGCCGTTGCGCACCGCGGATGGCTTCGCACACGGATTCAGCTTCGCTGCCTCTCGGTTGCCCGAGATCCGTGCGAGGTCCCTGACGACGCACTCCGAGCGCGTGTTCGGCATCTCCTCCACCGGCCCAGACGGCCAAGTCGTGCACGAAGCCGCGATCCCGGCGCAATGGCGGCTCGACGACGGGCGGACCCGTCCGGTCTGGCTCTACCTCGACGCTTCGGCGGCCGACGGCTTCCTGGTCGGCATCCCGGGCGCGCTCCCGGTTGAGATGAGCCCGGAGCGGCTCGCCGCCGTCGTGTTCGAGGACCCGGGCTTCCGTGAGGCGATCGACGCGCTGGTCCGCCCGGCATTGAATGTCGTTACCCTCGAAAACGCGCCCGGCCACTAGCGCACCGGGCGGTTCCTGGCCGAGCTGATGAGGCTGAGCGGCGGCAGCTGGGAGAGCAACAGCTACTCGGGACGGGTCGAGTTGCAGCGTGGCGTCCTGGTCGTCCCGCACCCGTACGGCTTCCACCACCAGCCGACCCTGTTCAAGGCTGTGGACCTGTTCCATTCCGGCTCGGTCTTCGGCCTGCCCGCTCAGGACGGCGAATGGTCGCGGACGGAGATGGAGCGGTTCGCCCGTCTCGTCCGCGAGGGCGGCGTCACCAGCCCGGAGTGGGGCGACGCGGACCCGGTGTTCGTACTGGCGCCCGGCACCGGCAGCAGCACGACTGTGTCCCACACGACGGGCTTCCGCACCGAGGAGAACGGCTACTGGCTAGGCACCGGGTTCGCACAATTGCCTGAGTTCATCGGTCTGCTGGCCGCCGCCCCGGACCGGCCGGTCGTGGTCCTGACACCGCACGGCGCGGCGCGCAACCAGTTCGGAGGCTTCGGCTTCGACTTCGCCTCGGCGCTACACGAGGCCGGCCTGTTCCCGGACGTGCACTCGCCGACCGGCGACGGCGGCCTGCGATGGCATCGCGACCAGCCGTCCGACTTCGCCCTCGTGTCCCGGCCGCGAGCCGGCGACCTCGATCTGTTGCCGATCTATGCCGCCGCTGGCACTCCGCGGCTACTGCTGGTCCGCTCGCCTGGCGATGCCGAACTGGTCTCCGCGTTGCAGAAGTGGGCACTCGCCGCGACATCCGACGCCCCGGGCACGATCACGGTGCCCGCGGGGACTGTCCGGGCACCGTGGCACGGCTCGTCGAAGCCGCCGGTCATCGTCCTGGCCCGACGCTCACCGACCGGCTATCTCGGGACGAGCCGGGGCCGGGTGCTCGACTTGAGTTCGCGGGCGTTGGTCGACGTCCTGGCCTATGACCGAATCCTGCGCTATCTGCTCGGCCGTGGCGTGGCAGGCGGCGACCTCGTGCGCGGCCAGGAGCCGTCAATCGTGCTGGCTACGGTCGACGGCCCGGTGGTGGGCAGACAGGACTTCGTCAGCGGATTTGCCTCCGGCGGGTACTCGCGTACGGTCCACATCCCCGACGCACCGGTCGAGTTTCACCCGGACGGCACCCTGCACACCGCAATCGCGCGGTTCGTGTCCGTGCCGCCACCCGACCCGGCCGCCGGCGATGTCATCGCCTATCCCGCACTCGGCAAGGATGGGAAACACACCGGCCAGATCTTGCCGTCCGAGGATTTCGACGCACCGCGAGACGCTCTCATCAGCGTCACGACGGATCCAGACAGCCAGCGTCGCTACTTCACCCAGTTGATCGCGCCGGACGGGAGTCAGCACGACGTCGCGCTGGTCGCGCCGAACGACGACGAGTCGTGGCAGATCTACAGCCACGGACTGCCGTTCGGGATGATCGCTGCCCTCCGGACCGGGGTGGCGCACGCCCGCGGCGACTACGTGACGCTGACCGGGCACGCGGCTGCCGCGGTACTCTACGGAAGCACGATCTTCCAGGAGTCGCACCCGATCCGGACCCCACGACTGCGCTTCAACGTCTGTTACTTGAACGCGCCCGGCCTGCTCGGCGGGCCGAGCGCCGCTGAATCGATCGTGCGCGCATGGAATCTCGATCTGCCGCGGCGGCCGGTGCCCGGGGCCACCGCTGCGACGAACGTGGTGGAACTGATGTACCGCCGCGGCGCTCTGCGAGTGCAGCGCGAGGGCATATTCGGCGAGGTCGGGCTGCCGCACGGCGAGCAGCCCGTGGTCCCATACGAGGACTTCGCTGCCAGCCGTGTCGTCGAGGTGCAGCTCGAGGTCGAGCCTGGCCGCGAGACGCTGGCCAGCGAGCAACTGGTCGCGGTGCGACAGAGCGCGCAGGCCACGGCCAGGATCGCCGCGGGCCGCCGGGCACTGGCCCGCGATCGCCCGCTTCCCCAGGTGACGATCAGCGGCGGGGCATGGGCGGCCCGCGTCGAGCGCGAGTTCCGGGCCGGGCTGGCGTCGGAACACGCGGTCATGTCCTCGCTGGGGTGGACGTTCGACCTGGACGCAGTCCAGATCCGGGTGAGCGAAGCCGCGGAATCCGGCACAGGGGACATGGTGCGCGTCTCGGTGGAGCTGTCCGGCGAGCCTGTCACCGAGCCTCCTGAGTCCAGCTATACCGGTCCGACGGTCGCGAAGGGGCGCCCGGCACCGGCCGAGCACGAGGAGATGAGCCGTGGTCGGGACCTGATTTCGGTGCGGCGAGCTGACGCGCGATCCGGGATCCGCGCCGGCGTGCGAATGGTGCCGCGCGCCCGGTCGAAGGTGCCATCTGACCTGGTCAATCGACCGGTCCACGCAGAGTCGCCCGGCACCGAACCGGGGCCGCATCCACCTGCCGGTCATGCCCTGGAGGTCGGACACTCAGCCCGTGCGTTCGGCGACGTTCCGGTCGGCCGCCATTTAAGGCGGGGCACGGCGATTCTCGGGGCCGGCTGGCCGCGAGAATCTATCGACGCGGTGAATGAATTCGCTTCGCGTCTTCCGGAAAGCCCCCTTGCCGCGCTGCACAGGTTCCCCCAAGGGGCACCGGACTTCGCCAACGCCGCGAATTGGCTGAAGAGCCCTTCAAAGCTGACGCCGCTTGTTGCACGGTCTTTATCGGCCGCCTTTAAACCCGAAGTTGTCGACTCGCGGACGAATGCGGCAATCGCGTTGCTCGTTCTGGCCGGTCGGGGTTATCACCCCATCGGCTTCGACTATCTCTCCGAGCCTGATCACAGGAGAAGGGCAGACGTGATAATGAGCCGTTTAATGGCGATTGCGCTCGTCGACGGCAAGGCCCGTTCTCTCGCCGCCAGCGAGATCCCAGGCTTGGCAAGGCTGGCTTCGGAGTCGGCGTACTGGGCGGAGAAAGTTTTCGCCAAAATGGTCAAACTGGCTATGGATATTCAGAATGGATGGCGCGCTCGTCGCGGCGCCGATCTGATAGCCGAAGCCAGGATGCGGTTAAATTCTCAAAGGTATCTCGAGTGGGCGACCGTTATATACCGGTTGGTCAGCAATCGACCGGCGTCAGATCGCCACCAGTATGATCATTTGGTGACAGCGTTCGGAACCTGCCCGTGATGAGCGTTCCCGGCCTGCGCTGGCCTCAAGAAAAGGGGTGAAGTCGTTCCAGGCGCGCCGCCACACCTGAACGGCGGCCGGGTATTGCCTGCCGAACTCTTTGTTGAAATCCGCGAGGGCGATCTCGGCCGCCTCGAGTGTCGGCGCGGTGTAGATCTCGCGCATTTTCGCCGTGACTTTCCTGCGGTCGCCGTAGGAAACGAAGCGCATGGCGTTGCGGATCACGTGCACGACGCAGGTTTGGACCACGGTGTCGGGAAACGCGCCGCGGATCGCGTCGGGCAGGCCGGTCAGGCCGTCGCAGCAGGCGATCAGGATGTCTTTCACGCCGCGGTTGCGCAGGTCGGCGACCACCTTGGCCCAGAACTTCGCCGCTTCGGTGTCGGCGATCCAGAGCCCGAGGGCGTGTTTGCGGCCTTCCACGTCCACACCGACGGCCAGGTAGGCGACCTTGGACGTGACCACGCCCTTGTCCTTGACCCTCAGCCGCAGGCCGTCGACGTAGAGAATCGGGTACATCTCGTCCAGGGGCCGGGACTGCCACAACGCGATCTCGTCTGTCACCACTTCGGTCACATTGGAGATCAATTCCCGCGACACGTCCACGCCATATACTTCACGCACATGGGATTCGATGTCCCGGGTGGTCATGCCGCGCGAATACAGCGACAGGATCGCTTCGTCGACATTGCCCAGCCTGCGTGCGCGTTTCGGCACGATCGCCGGTTCGAACGAACCGTTCCGGTCGCGCGGCACCGCCAGCTCGACCGGCCCGTTCGAGGTGGACACGGTCTTCGAGGATTTGCCGTTCCGGGAATTCCCGGAACCGTTTCCGGCGGGGTCTCCTTTCTCATAGCCGAGATGATGGGTCATTTCGGCGTCCAGCGCCCGTTCGAGCACCGCTTTGGTCATCTGGTTCAGCAGTTCTTGCGCACCCAGCGCCCCGCCGTTCGCGTACGCGTCTTTCACCAAGGCGTCAAGCATGTCCGGCGGCAACGCACGGGCGAGCGCCTCGCCGGCCGTGGAATGCGCGGCTCGTTCAGATGTGTTCTCAGTCACAGATGAAGCCTTCCTGGGACGCCGTCAGCGACCCGATCCTGGTCCATCCGTGGCTTACACGGTTGTCATGACACGGCCCCCCGGACGGGAATGTCGCTGTCGGCGGTCTCCCGGATCTGGCGGGCGTTCGGGCTGAAACCGCACGCACGCTGTCGAAACCTGGAAACTGCCGACCGCGCCGCAATTCGTGGACAAGGTCCGGGACGTCGTCGGCTTGTACATGGCTCCGCCGAACAACGCCCTGGTGCTCGCGGTCGACGAGAAAACGCAGATGCGGGCGATCGACCGGACGGCGCCGACCCTCCCGATCATGCCGACCGCTCCGGCGCGGATGACACACGACTACGTGCGCCACGGCACCACAAGCCTGTTCGCCGCCTTCGACGTCTCCAGCGGAGCAGTGATCGCGCAACACTATCGCTGGCATCGCCACCAGGAATTCCTGCGGTTCCTCAAACTCATCGACGCCGCAGTCCCGAAAGAGCTGGACCTGCATCTGGTGCCGGACAGCTACGCCACCCACAAAACCCCGCAGATCAAGAACTGGCCGCGCTGTAACGGGAACGCGTCGGCGACCGCGCCTGATTACAGTATGGACGCTGGTGATACGCTCGTCATCGACCTGGATGCGACGTTGGTGACGGCGCGCTGGGAAATGGAGCGCGCCGCGCCGAATTTCAAGCAGGGTACGGGTTTCACCCGTTGGGCGCGTGGGCCGACCACGGCGCCCAAGGGACCGGCGAACCAGTGGCGGCGATGTTGCCGGCAGCAATACGGCAGCCGATCACAAGCCGGTACGGGCCGCCGCTCTCGGTCAACTTCCGTCGAGCCGAAACCGGGGTATCAGGTTGGCCGAAAAGTGCCGATTCCGGCGGCGGCACCCACGACGGCCCTGATCTCGACGCTGGTCGCGCTCGCGGCGGCATCGTCGATTCAAGTGGGGAACCTGGTGCTGGACAACGGTTGCTCCCGTCCGGCCCGGCTGGCGCGCGAGCTCGCGGCCACGGGAACGGCCACCGGCGGCCGTCTCGAGACCGCGGAAGATTTCGAAGCGGCCGGACTGCCGTTGCCTTCCCCCGCGCGACCGGGTACGTGCCGTCGGCGGGCACTCCGCGGAAATCCGCCGGCTCCTCCGCTCACAGGTGTGCTGTCCGGCTCCCGTGCAGACCCCGCCGCCAATCCGGAAGCACCCGGACGTCGTGGCGTTCAAGGGGAATTGCGACGCGGACCGATCCGCCGGCCCGCCTCGCCGCCTTGCCCGGAGTGGCAGACGAGCGGCTGGCGGGCCTCGAATTGTGCTGTCTCTCGGGCCCGGTCGGGGAAGCGGCACCGGATCCGGCAGTTGCGCGACGAGCGGCGGGCCAACCTGACGCCCGGCGTGCGGCGGGAGGCTCTCGAGAAGCTCCCGGAGAATCTCAAGGCTGGTTCCTGGCGCCGCATCCGGGTCGCCGACCCTGCCGCGCCGCCCTCCAAACCGCGATATCCGGCCCCTTCCCCAGCACCGTGCGCTTCCCGTCGATCCGCTCACCCGCCGACCGCATCGTCGACTGGCACAGCTGCCCCGCCCCCCGCCCCCGCCACCACGAGATCACGGCAGGCCAACGGCTGCCTGATCTGGGGTCCAACAAGCCTGGACACCGTCGTCACGGAACTCGCCGCCCTCGTCGGCGCGCTGCCGGTCACCGCGGCCCGGGTGCCCGCGGACCGGCAATCCGGCCCCAGCCCGGTGGCGCAGGCGATGCCCGGACCACCATGACGCCGCTCCGGGAGAAACGGCCACCGCACCCGGCGATCCGCCCGTTCAAGTTCACGAACTGCTCCGGGCCAACGGCAATCGGGCGATCAGCGTAGTCTCCGAAGAAAACCGGAGGGCGAAGCGGACGGGATCTTCGAGCTGCAGCGGCAGACGCGGCGAATAGGCCATGATCGGCGTGCTCTCCGGTCCCAGCGTGATTTCGCTGTCCGGTGGCACGAGCAACCCCGGCCGAATCGAGAACCCTCGGCGGCCGGACTCGTCTCCTCCCCAGCACGACGCGGCGGAGCCCAGCCACACGTCGTCGTAATCCGGGCTGTAAACCTCGACCAGATGCGCGGGTTCCCTAGTCGAGTTCCGGATCGTCAATGAAGCGACAACCGGCCGGTGCGGACCGTGCCACGTCACGCAGCCGCGGTCCGCGACGAGGTGAATGCTCATCTGCAGCGGCCTCCAGGCGTTTCACAACTATTTATCCGGGATTGCCCTGGCCAGGGAAGAAACGTGCGGCATTGACCGATCGAAACCGGATCACCGGCACGACCTGACGCAGCTGGATGCCATTCGGAATCGAAATCAGTCGTTTGGCGGCATCGCCTGGCCGACAGCTAAACCTGTTCGAAGGTACCAGTCCACGACGCATACGCGCTCGACGGCAGAAGCCCAGGGCAAAAAAGCAGGACACTGTGCCCGAGGAGCCCGCCGCAAACCATGCACGACGACATCGCAGTCAACCCTCAACATGGACAAGGCAGGCCCTGTCTCCGCCGCACCGCGGCCGGTCGGCTACCGGCAGGCACCCGTTGCCCGCCAGAGCGCTGCCGCTTCGGTCCTTGATCGACTCCTTGTCGTTCAGCCTCGGCACAACACGCCAGCCGCATCGGCTTCGCCCCTCCGCGGGCAGCCGCTGACGAGCCGCTGCCGTTGCAGCGTAGCTTCCGGACTATCCGCAAGCGACGCATTGAGTGCCTTGTTCATGCCCGCTCCATGCTCCTCGCCGTCGGTCGAACGCGCGATCCGCGGCGCGCCGACCGCGCCGGGGAGAGGTTGAGCCGGCAGATCGGACAGCGCCAGCCCGATCACGTGAATTGACAGGTGGACAGGGCAGACCGCACCGCCCGCACCGGGTCCTCAAGGCCGGGCACGCCGGCGAACCTGTGCTCGAGGAACTCGTACCACTTGAGTCCCGGACCGCTCAAAAGGAAGGGGTTGGCGGATCGCGCTAGGGCAACCGCGGCGTCGTACCAGGCTGACTGCGCGGCGGGGTCGGCTTCCTGCCAGCCTCTCCACAGGTACTGCACGGATCGGAACATCCAGGCGGCCGCCCGCTCGCCGCCGATTTTCGCGTGCATGAGGCCCGCCACGTGCGGTACCACCAAGGCAAGCGCACGCTCTCCCTCCCCGTCGGCCAGCGATGCCAATGTGGCGTAGACGTATTCCAGCCGCTTCCGGTAATTCGTCATCCGGAGATACTGCGGGCCGAAATCACCGCGACCGCTCAGAAAAAGACCGGACAACGCGACGGCTGCCGACATCCGGGCGTTCGGGACCGTTTGCCTGCCCAACGCCCGCAGTGTGTCCGGACCAATTGGCGATCCCGGCCCGGGCAAACTGGCCAGCGCAAGTTCAACCCCGGCGAGATCAGGCGGCTCGGGTCCTCGCGTGCGCAACGCGGAGAACGGATCGTGCGGGAGCGCCCGGGCAACCTTCGAGACCCCATCGGCAATTTCCCACAGGGCCCCATCGGAGGTCCAGTCCGCAGACGTGCGATTCGGGTCGAGACCGCGGCGCACCTGAGCAGGCTCGTCCGGTGCACGCGGCTCCAGCGGCTTCCCGACGCGCGGAGACGGCTTGGCCGCCGTCCTCACAGCTACCGTGGCTGGCCCGCGTTCTTGCCGGCCCGGGTGGTGCCGGCCGGCTGGTAACTGTTCCTCGTAGTCCTGTTTGGACTGCCAATAGGCAGCCGCCGCGGCCTGCTCGGCCTGTTTCGCGGGCCCGGGATTCACCTCAGTGTCGATCACCGCGGCCAAGCTGGCCGGGTCCGCGTTCTCCCTGGCGGCCCGTTGTCGGGCGGCAGTCCATTCCTTGTCCCGCGCCGCGAATTCTTTGGCTGCGCGCACCAGCTCCGCCGGCAGGTCCTGGGACCGATCTGCGCGACGGACCACATATCCCTGCGCGAAATCGACATCCACGACAGCGGTGCGTTTGAATCCGGCTCGGGAAACCGGCTTGGCGACGATCCGGAACCCGGCGCCATGCGACCAGACACTGGTTATTCCTGTTTGCTCGGCCTGTTCGCCCGCAACCGGCGCCGCTCCGCCGCTTACCTGCTCCGTACCTTCCTGCTCGTGCTGGCCGCCCCGCCTGCCGAGGGTCTCCGCGGGGAGCCCGTAGATGCCGAATCCGCCCATTGGTTTCCGATTCGGATATTCCGCCGAATCCGACGGCTGCGGCAGCCCTCCGGCGAGGATCGGCACCACGCGCACGGACTGCTCGTTGCTGGTCTCGATCGTCGTCTTCCAAGTCTCCGTCGAAGCCGTCAAGCCGTCCAGTTCGATCCGGGCGCTGACGCCCTCGAGCGTGCCGCGCCCAGACAGCTTCGAATGCACGCTGAGCTCCAGCCCGAGTCCCGCCGGCAGATCGAGGGGTAAGCCTTCCGGTCCGCGCTTGTCCAGGAACCCGGCCACCCGGCTCGGCGAGAGCCCGTCGCGCAGCATTCTGCGGGTTTTCGCGTCTACCTCGCCGCCGGAGTCTACGATCAGCTGTTCTGCCGCTTTTACCAGGTCGTCCACTCGGCCGTGAAAATCGAGCACCCGGAACTTCGCGGGATCGGCCGGCAGGGGGGCGGGGACGGATCGCCACCAGGCGAGAGAATTCTCCTCGGCGGAGAGAGCCGAGCGCTTGGTAGCTTTGCCCTCCGCCAGCGTGCCGGGGCGACGAACCGCGGTGTCTTCGACCGGCGTGAGCATTGTGATATTCCGGGTGACCGGCACAGCGGCGACGCGTTCGCCGTGGCGCTCGATCCTGACGTCGAACAAGGTTTCGACGTGGTGCTGAGCCAGCGCACCCCGGACCACCTCTTGATGCCGGTGCGTGGTCAGCCGGGATTTCGTCTTCTCCCTTGCCTGTTTGAGCCACTCCACGACATGGCCCAAGCCGAACCCGAGCTGGCCGTATGGTGCCCCGTGCTCGCCAGGACTGGCCTTGTCGGCGGCGACCGCGTCCTCGCTTTGGAACCGGGCGAGCGGGATCGCCATGGTGACGGCCTCCAGCAGCACCCGGGTGATCTTGTCCGCGAAATTCCGGAGATGCCAGCTGATGCTGGTCTTGGTCAGCTCGGCGTGCTTGATCCCGTCGAGTACGGGCTCACCGATCGGCTCGGCCCCGACGCGCAGTTCGTAGGTCTCCCCGGTGAACCGGTCCTGGAGACGCAACGGGACACCCGTGCCGCCGTTGTGCGCGTCGCTGATCGAGGCGGGCTTGTACCGCGACAGGTAGGTTTCGATAGCACGGACGTTGTCGTGCCCGGTCTCCAGCGGGGAGTCCGGCAGCAGCCCATCGGCCTTCTTCTTGCCGAGAGTCTGCACCAGCTGCCGGTGCAAAGTCTCGATGAGGTCCCGGCTGGTCAAGTCGACGGGTTCGAAAGACCCATCAGCCCATCTCGGACCGCCCACCGCGTGCCCCGCGGGCACCGGGCTGAGATCGCTGTTCGCGGGTTCGGCAGACGCTTCCGGCAGCTGTGGCGGCGGGCCCGCCGTCTCGGCTGCGCGCTGGGCGTCCACCTCGGCCTGGATGCGGCGGATCGCGTCGAGCTGCTCAGGAAGCGCCAGCAAATCAGCTGGACGCGAAAGCTCAAACCGTCTGGCCGCGCGCCTGACCGGCTTCGCTTTGAACAGGGCCCAGCGATCCCAGTTTCCCTCTGTGCGGGTCTCCACCACGATGGTGACCTCGACCGTGGCTGTGGTGCGGCGAGCCTGCCGCGGCGCAGACGACAGCGACGCTTCGGTGGAAACAACCGTCCGGCGACCGGCCTGGCGCCCCCAGCTCGTGGCCCAGAATTTCCATTCGGAGGTAATCGCGCCCATTTTGTGGGTGGTAAGCCCCCCGGTGACGTCCGCGTTTCCGCTCAGCAAGAGAGCGGTGGGCTCGGCGAACCCGTCGACCGTCCAAGTGCCGCCCTTCTCGGTGCCTGTCGTCGTTTCCCCGGCAAACGTTTGCACCGGCTGCAGCCATTCGGTTTCCTTGGGCTCCGGATCTTCGTAGGGCTTCGGATCGCGCAGAAGAAATGACACGCTCACTGCCGCCACGGCGTCGCGGCGCGCGGCCTTCCACCGAAACCCGGTCAGCCTGGTCTTGCGCGTGAACGCGCGCGGGTCGTGGCGCACCGCGTCCTCGGAGAGGACCATCTCGATCAGCTTGGAATTTTCGCGGTCCTGGAACTTCCAGACCGGGTCCGCGGATGCCTCCGCGAGCAATTCGGCCACCGCCGCGCGGACGTGCTCCAGCCCGTAGATGCGGTTGATCTTGAGACCGTCGAGCTTCTGGGACAGCTCTTGGCCGAACTCCGGCATCCGGTTGATCGAAACGTTTTCCAGTTCGACCTCGTTCCGCGGCTCGACCGTTTCCTGGAGCTGGCCGTGCGAGGCCGGCAGTTCGAGAACCACATCCACGGTCACCGTGCCGCGTTCGCGGCCGTCGGCGTCCGCCTTTTCGTCGACGATCACCAGATCGTGCAGGTCGGGGACGCGTTTGTCAGTGAGTCCCATCGTGACGCCGCGCACCAGCTCATTGGGTCGCGACCAATGCTTTCCCGATACGGCGAGGGCGATCCTGGCTCGGTACCGGTGCAGCGGCTCCGGCCGGACATTGCCGGATTCGTCGACTTCCGTGCCACGGACGCCACCCCTCGACACGGTGCGCGAATGCCCGGACTCGAATCCCTTGGCCCTGCGGTAAGAGAGCTTTTGCCCGCCGGTCAGCAGGCCCATGCCCGCACCCAACGCCGTGTATGCACGGATGATCACTCCGCCGGACGATAACCACGACGTGTCGTGCCGGTAGGAGACGCCTTCCTTGTCCGACAGCGATTCACCGGTGACCGGCCCGTCTGCCGGACCGAGGTCCTCCAGGTCGCCTTCCAGGCTCGCGCTGACCTCGAACCAAGCGTGGTAGTCGTGTCCACGGCCCGGTTCGGGTTCTAGATCCACAATCAGCGGCCGGTGCGCGACCATCTCCGGCGCCCGCCGGGTCAGGGCTGCCGCTGAGACTCCGTCGCGGATCTCGTCCCGTCTGGCCAACCTCCGTCTCTCCGCCTTGGAGGAGCCGCCGGCCGGCACCGGATCGCCGGGCCGGGCCACGAACTTCGTGTTCCGCCATTTCCACCGGTGATGACCGGGCAGCTCTGCGGCAGAGTCCAGCATGACCTTGGCGAGCAGCTCGCTGACCTCGCCGGCCCGCAAGGCCGTTTTCACCGCGGCGGCCACCACGGCGTCCCGCGCGATCGGTCCGGTCGCCTCAGCGGTGATGCCCGCTTCTTGTGCGTCGGCGGCAGCCGCCCAGTGATACGCCTCGACCGCGTCGCGAATGATGACCGGCGAGTCCCCAGGTATGCGGATCTCGCGGTGGTAGACCACTTGGTACCGGGTGAGCTGGCCGGTGTAGGTTCGCGTGGCGCGCGCTTCCGTCGTGCGGCCGTGCGTTTGGGTTCGGCTGCGGCCGGCGCCGGCTCCGACGCGGGGACCGCCCGCGATCGAGGCAATGCCGATGTCGGCGCCCGGGCCGGCGGAGATCGAAATGTCTCCGTCGTGCCCTGTTGTGCCGGAACTTTCCGCGGCGGCCGAACTCGAAGCCTGCTTCTGGAACGCGGCCCCGGCAATTGTCTGGTCGAAGGCCACCTGGCGGGCGATCATGCGCATCGCCACGCGCTGGTCTTTGCGCCACAGCAGCCGCGTGGCCGGATTGCCTGCCGGCAGCAGCGCGGGCGACGACACCCAACCCGCACCCGCCTTGGCCTGCTCAGGCGTGACCGCCATCTCCGGCAACCGCTCCTTGATGTTGTCCGCGCCGAGGAAATCGTGCAGCACTCGATACGAATCCGCGTCGAGCTCGCCGAGCAACGCCGCCGCTTGCGCGGCCAGGTCGCTTCCGCCGCGCAGGCGCTTGCCACGATGCCAAGCAATCGCGTCGTCACGCAGATAGGGAAACTCGACCACCGATGCGGGCAGCTCGACCGGCATCTGAACCGGGCGGCCTTCCCGATGCAGGCCGACCGGCACCGCCAAGTCGACCCAAATCTCCGTCGCGGCATGCACCCGCGGCTGCGTCGGCGCGCCGTCCTTCCCGAGTGGGGAGAACACGAAGCGGAATGGCACGCGCACCGAGCGCATGCCCCCGTACTCCCCCGTGCTCGGCGTGTCCTTCGGGGAGCCGGCAGGCAGCGAGACGACAATCTGCTCGGTCTGGGCAGAGGCGTACGTCGTGCTGCGCGAAACCGCCGAAGCAGTCGGGACCTTCAGCGAACCGAGGACATAGATTCCGGGCACCGCCGGAGCGAAAACAGACCACTGCGAGGCGGGAGCCCGGTTGATCGACAAGCTGACGGCGGAGGCGTGCTGCCGTTCTGCCGCTGCGGAACTCGCCTCGGGTTCGGTTTCGACGTGCCGCGCTCGCGACCAGTCGATCCTGGCACTGACGAGGCGACCGCCGCCGAGCCGCAGGATCTGGCCCTTGCCAAGGAAGGTCGCGGTCTTCACTTGCAGGGCGCGCCGCAGTTCGTCGAACTCGGCCGCCGATCCGTCCGGCACCGACCTCTTCACTTCGGCGATGAGCTCCGGCACGCCTGTCACTGACCCGAGCGGCACGGCCGCGCCCAAGCCCTGACTCTCGAACAGGTACCGCGGCAGCGGGTGCCCCTCGGTTCGGGAGGGGCCGGCGCTTTCGCCTGTATCCGCCGGTTCCGGCCGTCCCCCGGCGCGCCGGGGGACGGCGCTGGGCTCGCTCACCTGCCAGCACCCCGGCGACCGCGCACCTCGTCCCGGATCGGCGCGGGGTTTGGCTTCTGCTGCGGCGATGCACTGCGGCCACGTTCCCAGTCAGTCAGCTGGATCATCTGGGCAACCTTTCCGAGCAGAATGCGGCTTCGCATCCCGTCCTGCCGTGCGGACAGCATCGCCGGACCGGCTCCGAGAACTCAGGCCAGCCGACGGAACCATGACGGCGCCACTGCTCGGAACACGTATTGCCACCGCAGCGGCGATCTGCTCGACCGAGGTCCGTCAGCTCGCCGAAGCGACGATCGGCCGGTGCGCCGCTGGCCGATCGTCGCGCACCTCCGAATTTCTTCATAAGGTTAACCGGAAATCGCTCGACGTCGTCGTCAACCGGCAGCGGGAACCGAGGGCGTTTGCACCGGCGACCGGCATATCGAAGGTGGTGGTTGATCGTTGGTAATGGGTGCCTTTCGCCGATCCGATGCCCGGCACCGCACCAGCCCGGTCCGGTCATTGCGCTGACTCTACGCTCGGGACACGATCTTCGAAGCGTCCATTTGGGCATGACCCTTTACCCGGAAACACGCAGCTCCGCGCGCGGACACCGCGAATGGTGGCACCTCATCGCGCAGGGTGGAGCGCCCCGGCGATGGTCGGAGGCCGGTCGGGCTGGTTCTGGACCGCTGCTCCGGCGTCAGCGGCCGTGGCGTGGAACGTCCGCTCGTACCCGGCCGGAGGAATGTTCCCGCGGAAAGAATGTAGCCGTTCCGTGTTGTGCCAAGCAACCCATTCCATGGTGGTTAATGTCACGTCCGTTGCGTTCTCCCGGTCTCCGAACGTGCCGCGCCGACTTGGTCGAGCCGTTCGGCGTAGCGAATGGACGTATATTGAACGCCTCTGCCGGAATGATGGACAAAACCGTCAATGTTGCCTTCTGTGCTGCCTCCGCGTGCCCGGATCGCCATTCCAGGGCGTCGGGTGCGAGGTCGGCGCCCGGACGGTCAGCGACCCGCCAGCCGACGATCCGGCGGGAGTGCGGGTCCTGGACGAACGCGGTGTACGCCCAGCCGGCCGCGGTCGCGACGCAGGTGATGCCGGCGACCCGCCGCTGGTCCGGCGGGTCTGCGGTGAAGTCACGTTCCAGCAGGTCACTTGGCCTGTCCGTACCCGGGATGGCGGTCCGTGGCCGTTTACGGGCCGCGGTCACCCCGCTGATGCCTGGCTCGCGCATCAGCACGCTCGACCGCGCACCGCGCCACCTTCCGACAGGGCTGGCCCCGTGCCTTCCGTGCCCCGTACCGGCCACGGTCCGGCTCGCGCCACTCCTGCGGAGTCTCCTTTGTCGGCTATTCGTCCCGGACCGCGCGGGCCGACGGCGTCGACTCCCGTTTCTTCGCCGCCGGATACGTCGACGGCGGCACCTCGGGCACGGCACGGACCGGCTCGACGCCGGACTGGTCCCGTCGGGTATCGATGAACTCGACTGGCGCGGCGGTGTCGGGTCGAGTTCCCGGGCGGAAAACGCCGACGGTGCCTTCGGGATCTCGTTCGCTCGGCGCAGGTCGCGATTCTCCCGCTCCGGCTCAGCGATCCGCGGAGTATCACGTGTGGACGTGCCGGTTCGTTTCCCGCTATCGACGGGGCTTGCCGCTCCCGGGTCCGCAACGCCTCCCGGTGCACGCCGAGCCGGTCTGCCGCCCGAGCGTTCACACCCGTCCGCTCGCCTTGCCCGCGTAGCTCAAAGACCATCCGGACCGCACGTTCGCGCAGCTCAGGCGAGTACCTCCGCGGTGGTGCCACAACTCCTCGCCCTTCCGGGCATCAGAGCCTCCAGCCAACCCGGGGCGATCCAGGAGGACCGGCTGACCGCCGGAGCCGGTGGGTACGGACCGAAGCCGCCGGGGCCTTCGTTGGCCGAAGGCGCCTGTGCTGGCCGCGGCGCCCTTTCGGCCCGGCCGGCGTCGGCGAGGATCATGTCGCAACCATTCGAGGCCGACCAGCGTTTATTCGGGAATCGGCCGACCTTCTGATCGAGCGCCGTTCCGGTGGCGGCCGGACAGATTGCGGAGAAACAATGCGCAAGAAGCTCGCGATGGCAGCCGGAGCGGGGCTGGCACCGTCGGTGCTGTTCGCCGCCGACCGCGATGCCCGCTCTGGCGGACCCTCGTCTGAGGCCATCCGGAACGGGGCCACCCGGCCGCGGAGCTGCTGGCCGAAGCGGAGCCTGGATCGTTCGGCCGCGGCGGCCGAACTTGCCTCGGCCGATGGGCTCGTGCCAACCCGGTATCAACCCGGGAAGAAGCGCTGTTTGCGCCGGTCCGCCGAAAGACAGCGACACACTCGGGTTTGTCTTCTGCCAGTCTGCGTTCTGCGTGCTCAAAACGCTTCCTCGGGCGAAGCCTTACCCCCGGGTGCCGCCGCCGGGCCAGTGATCGCGCTGTCTGCCGGTGCACCAAGAACCGCCGCCCGAGTTCGTCGCCGGTGATTCAGTCGCCGTGCCGGCTATGGCGTGCGGGTTGTGGGGTTGTCGCTGGGCGCGTTCGCTCCTGCGTGCTGATTGCCGAGGGGCAGCTCGGCAGTGCACGCTGCCTCAGGCGGATGGGCGGAATGAACCCCGGCAGTTGGGCTCACCGTGGTTAGCCTATGAAGACCGGTTCGGCGTCCAGGTCCAAGTCCCGGCTGCGGCCCGTGCGGCCGGTGCGGCCGGTCGCCGAGGGCTGCTGTGCGCGTGCGGGAGACGGTCTCGGCGGCAGGCGGATTCGGCAGTGCGGGGCAGGACCGTGTCGGGCGTGCGCGGCGGATTTCGTGCCCGACGTGGCACCGTCGTGCCACGGGCGAGGCGGAGTTCAGCTCCGGTTTGGCGAGGGGACGCGGAGCGGTGCCGGGCGCGGGCGGAAAACTGCCGGATCGTGCGGCCGGCCTGGCGCGATGTCCAGTGGCGGGTGCGCAGGGGCAAGTGCGCTTGTTCGGCGGTGCGCCGGCTTGGTCTTGGCGGCGACCGGTTTCGGGCCGGACGGGTTCGCACGCGGTGGCATCAGTGCGTGCGGAGTCGCGGGCGGACGGTTGCGGACGAGAGGGTCCGGCAGGATCGCCTCGTCCTGCGTGCGAGGCCCGTTCCGGTTCGGGCAGCGCGGCTTGGCGGTTAGGACGGCCTGGCGGCCAGGCTCGGTTGGACAGGCGGGGGACATGCGGTCGCGGATGCCTGCCAGCCCTGCCTTCACGGCAGCAGGCGGCCGGGCTTTCGCTACGGCCAGCGCTAAACCTTACGGCCCGGTCGGCGGCGCGGCCCGAGCCGATGCGGCGGTCGGGCCGACGCTAGCAGGTCCGCTCCAAACCGGGACACGACCGATCGAAGCCGGCCGTGCGCCGGAATCAGGGCTGTGCCTGGCGCCCGGCGGACTCCGGAGTATTCGGCGCGCCGATTCCCCCGGCGAGGGCGAGCGGGTTCTCGTCGGCGCTGGCGTTCGGCCTGGTGCGACACCGGCTCTGGCTGCGAAACGCCCGGCTGGTCCGGAGCGCACCGCAGTGTCCGCCACCGTTTCGAGCCAGCCGGCAGCACGCCTCGTCCGGCCGTTCGAGCTCGGGGCCGATCACTGGGTCGGTGACCCGGGTTCACGCGGCGCTGCCGCGCGCGTCTGGTTCTGCGGGAAACGCGGGACGGGTACTGCGTGCGATGTCGTCTGCGCTCGGCGGCGCACAGCCGGTGCCGAATCGCGGCCTGTCGCGCAGGAAGAACCGGACATCGGGGGAGATCTGGTCGGTGCGGCGCGGGAGGCGTCCGTCCGCGTTGAGCTTTTGCACGCGCGGACTGTCGTGCGGCTGTCGTCGGCGACGGGGCATCTCGCGGAGCGGAACGCCGGGGCGGTCATCGCGGGAAGCGACCCGCGATGACCGCGCCGCGTCAGCCGGCAGTGGGGCCGGACGGGTTCGCGAACCGCCGTGGCGAACGGCCCTCGGCAGCCCGTACTGGTTCGCTGCTGTCGCACAGCACTGGCCACCGGCCGGGGCCGTACGGTTCGGCGGGGGTGAGTTTCGACGGAGCGGCGTATTCGGATGCGAGTTTCTGGAACGAGGTCCACGCAAAGGCAGCACGGCCTGAATCGTGGGTGATACCGGAATTCTACGTCTATGCGGAGCATCAAGGCGAAAAGTTCCTGGTGGGCGGAGCTGAGATCGGACCGCGGGAGCTGGCCCGATTGGTGAAGATCTCGCCGATGTACCTGCAGCACGGGGCCGATGCCGGGGTGAAGGTGGTGTTGGTTTCAGGGGTGCCGGCACGGGTGGCGGCGGAGTTCGCGGAGGAGTTGCGGGGCAACGGGGACTACCGGCAGGTGGTGCTGACGGGACTGGTGGACGACGGCTCCGGGCCACGGGCGTCGGAGGATGTCCTGCGGGTGTCCGAGATTCGTCCGGACGATTTCGATGTAGAGCCGCTGAAAGATCAGCACGGCCGCAGTGTCGGAATCCTGTTGGACGTGGCGGAATTCGCCGGAAAGGTGAAGAAGAAATTTGACCCGCTGCCGGAACACAGCCTGCAGGCGGTCCAGGAAAAATATCTCGCGGTTAACGGAGAAATTCGCTTCCGGGATGTGGACCCGGGGTGGTTGCCGGTGCGGCGGGGGATGCGAAAAAAGGGAGTTGTCCCGGTTGTCGGGTATGCCGAAAACGGGTTCATCGTAATTCGGGTGGCGGGACAATTTTACGTTCCGCTGGAGCCGGAAAAAGTCGGTTCGCTACTGGCCGGGAATACGGTATTCCAGCAGGTTTCCGGTGTTGACCGGCCGTCGCTGGCTGTGCTTATCTGGGTGGCTGACCAGCAGGATCCCTCTGCCGGCACGGTCAGTTCCCGGTTGATGGACGGAGTGCGCTCAGTCTCGGGACCTTGGTGGAGTTTCGAGTACGCCGGGCCGTTCCGCTTCGGAGAGTACGCCGTCCTGAATCTTCCCGAAGGGGCGGTGATCAGTCCGGGGAGGGCTCCGTCGGCGAAGCAAATCAGCTTTGTTGTCGGCGATTCGGTGGCGGTGTTTCCGAGTCGGAAAATGCAGGTGTCTGCGGAGTTCTTGGAGAGTGCGGCTGAGCTGTCGAGGAAGAGGGGAGGGGCCTTGGTCCTGTCCGCGGATTCGCTGGACGGGAGGGCGGTGAGTTTGTTGTCCACGAACGGGGCGGGAGTTGAATTCGACGGACGGCAGCTGGCTGAGTTCATGCTTGCGCACGATGGTTTCCGGCAGATGCTGGAGGCTGCTCCGGAAGTCGTGCTCGCGGCGGACCGGGCTGGCGCTCAGGACCGGATCGGGTGGCTCCGGTTCGATTTCGAGACGGTCTTGCACGAACACGGGCTGTTTCCGCCGGTGTTCGGCCCGGACGCGACGCTGCGGACCGGCAAGGGAGGGGTGCGGCTGCCTCTGGGCAGCGAGCTGACCGGGGGGTCCGGGCAGTTGCGGTCAGGAGATATCCGGATCAGTGTCATAGCGGATCCGAACGGCGTTCCGAGAGTCGTCTTCGTGCATTATCCGGGTGACGAGGCCGATTTCGGTGAGATGTCGAGGTGGGTTGCGAAGGTTGACTGGAATGCGTTCCATCGATATGAGACAGTGACCGGTCTGAAGGATGCTGACTGGGGCGAGGACACGCCGCTGCTGGTGGTCCTCAACTCGCGGGCAGGCAAGTATGAAGTGCAGCGTCGGGACGGGAAGAATCAGAAAGCGGACGCGCCGGATATCGGACGCGTGCTGCGCAATGATCGGAACGTGCGAGAAATTCTAGGAAAAGAAAGAGAACGCGGTCTTCGGCAGGGTCTCTTTTTTGTGAGTCTCCGCGGTATGATTTTTGGGCTGCCGGATATTGCGCGGAAAATGATGGGCGGTGGCTACGCTCGAACATTCTACTACGCGAACGGTCCGGTTGCGCTGAAGGCGAACGGCCGGTTTTCCGTCCCGGATGACCTCATTTCTGTCCAGGAGGAGTTGCGGCCAGCTGCCGCCGAATTTGCGTCTGCCCCGCTGATCCACAAATCCTATGGACTCTACGGTGAGGTCTTCCTCGCCGATAATCAGGACTCGATCGAAAGGACACAGCCGACGCGGCATGAGACTTTCCCGATGCGCACGTACTTTTTCGACACCAGTAAGAGGGGCGACACGGGGGTCTCTTCGGCAGTGCTCGTCCCGTGGCCGATCGACCAGCCGCCGCCATTTGTGGTAGATTGGCATGCGACGGAAAATGGTTTTATTTCTGCGCTTGCCTCGGATGATTCGATGCTCGGTGACGTGGTGGAGGTCGACGGCGAGCGTGCGGCAGATGCGGTGGCTTGGTCGCGGCGATATCTGGATTCGCCGAATGCGGTCGCCGGAGTCCTTCTGCTGTCCTGTGCTTCGAATTCTGGCCAAAGCGGATCGCTTCGCACTCCCGCCGGAGGGTTCAAAGAGAAGTGGGGAAAGATCACTGCCAGCGTGGCTGATATTTACGCGGCGAAAGTTGTCGTCTACGTTAATAATATAACTGGTGTCATAAGATTGGGCGGACTGCTTGAACCAGTGCTCGAACCAGGTGAGCGACCGCCTCCTCCGATTCTCCTGAGGAACATGGCCGCGAGCCGGATCGCGCCGGTGTCGGTCAGCATGGGGCATCAAGAGAAAACTGCTGCGGCCGAACTTGCCAAACTTGCCGAACTTGCGGGTCTTGCCGAGAGCCTTTACCTCACGACCTGGTTGCGCAGGCAGTGGGGGTTCGCGGAGCCCGTGGCGACGATCACGGGATACGCAATGAGCGAAGAGGGCGGCCGCTTCGTTGCGTTTCGGTCGGCGAAGGAGCGTGCGAAGAACGCGAAGCATGCGCTGCTCGAGGAAATCGAGGCAGTGGCCAAGAGGCTGCGGCCGCGCGGCTTGGTGCTCAGTGCGGAGGACATCCAGATAAAACTCGCAGCGGAGTTTGGCGAGGCAGACGGGTTCGCCCGAGGCGTGCAAATCACGGTCTGGCTGAACGAGGAAGACGATGTCGGCGAAGAGGCCATCAGAAAGGTGGAAGCCCTGCCCTACCCGGGAAACGACACCGACGAGCTTGCTGCCCTGGAGAGGATGATGTTGCCGCTGCGGCGGCTGGCGCCTGTGCCTGCGCCGGCGGTGCCCGGGCCGTCGACCGCGCAGCCCAACCGGCTCGGCGAGGCGGTGTCTCGTTCGGCGGGGACCGGAGTCCCGGAGACGGCGGAGTCCGCGCGAGGTGGTGCCGGCAGGTTCGGAGTGGGTTCTTCGCGGTCGAGGGGGCCGGCCGAACCGGGACCGGCGCCGAACGCCGGATCGTGGCTCGGTCGATGGAGCGACTGGTCCGATGCGACCGTCGAGAGCGGCGAGACCAGGGCGGCGCAAGTCCGAGCACGGCTGGAGAGTTTGCAGGTCCAAGTCCGGGAAGCGACGGAAGCGCTGCCGGGAAAGGCCTCTGTTCGTGCCGGGGCGGGCGATCCGGCCGAGACCGGCGCGGATCTGCTCGGTCGCGACGTGACGTTGTCGTGGGACGAAGCGGCAGCGGGTTTCGGCTTGGCGCGGACAGCTTATCCGGGGCACGGCGGGGCGCGGCCGCCGGAGGGCGTGCGGGACAGGTTCGCCGCGCTGGCGTCGTGGGTGCGCAGTCTTGGCGAGGCCGCCCGCCGGCTGGGGCTGCCGGACGGGCAGCGCGAGAGCGCGAACGAACTGGCTGCAATGCTGGACTGGATCGGCGAAGGTTTGCCGGCGGAGCCGATGCTGGACGGCGTTCGTCGGGAGTCGAACTCGCCGGAGCAGACGGGCACGCCGGATCCCGCGGGCCGCAACGGCAGCCGGACACCGGCTGGGCACGACGCCCGGCAGGCTCCCCGTCAGGGGATCGCCGAGTCGGATACGGACCCGACAATCGTTCCGCGGCAGTCGCCGGATGCGGATGCGCGTGCGTCGACCGTGCGGGACGACGAGGCCGGCAGGCGTGACACGGATCCGGCGGCGCGGCGGAACAGCGCAGGGAACGGGGGACAGCCGGGTTCCGCATCGGTCGCCGAGGGAATGCGCGTCGAGGCGGCCACGCCCGCGAGCATCGCAGAGGCCGCCTTCGACGACTTCCTGCTCGGCAGGGTCGCCGACCTGCTCGGCGGCGCCCTGCTCGGCGCGGCCAACGTCAAACACTCCGTCGTCCGTACGATCGCCCGGGTCTTCATCGCGGAAGGCCGGGACGCGGCCGTCCGGTACGCCAGCGAGGTGGCCGATCTGCTGGGAGTCCGGCAAGGCTCGTTGCCGTCGACCGACATCAAGCGGCCGCTGGCTGCGGAGCCTTCCCGGCCGGCGGCGGACCCGCTGGCCGCGGACCGGACGCGGGAGATCGTCGAGCGGGCGCACACGACGGTTCTCCTCGACCAGGCCGGCGCGGCGCTGGGACGGCCGGACCTGAGCGCGGGCGTGGCGGCGATCGTGGCGCGTGCCGGGGCTTCGCCGGACGCTCAGGCCCGGTACGCCGAGGACCTGTCGGATATCCTGGGCACCACATCGTGGACGGCGGAACGCATCCGGGCCGCGGCGGAGCGGAGCGAACTCGAAGAGCCGCAGACGGCGCTGCTGACCGAACTGGTGCAGCATGCCTACGGCGACGCACAGCTGGGCGCCGGGCCCGATTCCGTGTCCGCCGAGCAGATGGCCAGGGCAGCGCTGGGTGAAAATCCGCTGCCAGGGCAGGTGCCCCGGGCGATCGCCATGATCAACCGGATGGCGGAAGACCTGGGCCTTCAGGCGGCGCCGCCCGCGGAGGCTCTGCAGGTGCCGTTCTGGAAGGAGGAGTACCGCCGCATCCTCGACGACGAGGCGGACGCTCAGGTGAGACGCCTGGGGGCGTGGGCGTTCGACGAGAGGCTGCGGACCGGCGAGCCGCCGGCGTTCATCGTGCATGGCTACAGCCGATCCCTCGTCCGGGGCGAGGAAGCCGGCCAGGAACGGGCGAATGTCCTGGTCGGGGCGCTGACCGAGGCTTTTCGAGCACGGCGCGCCGAGTACCTCGGGATCGGGGTCGACCCGAAGGTCCTCCCGGCGGAGGACTCGTTCACCGTGGCGACGCACGCGCACGGCAGGGGCGAATCGCCGCCGAGGAGCACCCGGGAAGGCCTTCGCCCTCGGGCGACGGTCGAGGTTCGCACCTCCGCGTCGCTTCTGGGCCAGGGCGAGGGCGGGGCCCGGGTTTCCGGGACGACCGGCGCCGGAGGCGCCGGACGGCGGCAGAGGTGGCGGGAGCGCGGGGTCTGGCTGTTCGGCCGACGCGCCCGGCCGGCGCCAGTGGATGCCGAGGCCGAGCACCGCAGGCTGATCGTTGACGAGCACCGCAGGCTGATGGCCAGGGAGCGTCTGAAGTGGGTCGGGCAAGGTGTCACGGGCGCCAACGCGGCGTTCTATTTCCACGCGTCGCTGCCGGACTTGGCCGTCCATGCCGGTCAGGAGCCCAATATTCTGTATCTGGAAAGCACCGGGAATAGGGCGCTGATCGACATTCTCGAGAGGATCAGGCGTGCGGGCGCGGGAGCATCCGCGTTTCTGGCCGATCACCGGGAGGTGCAGCTGGCCGGTGAGGAAACGGCGGTGAGGCTGAGTTCCGGGTGGAATGTGGTCAACTCGGACCTGGACGGCCGCGGAGAGCCAAGGATTTTCCTGGTCAACACGCCAGCGCGGGTGGCGCTGCGGGTCGAGAGGATCTACCACAGCGAGAACGAGGTGGTGCTGAGCAAGCTGCCCATGCTGGATCGGGGGTTCGACACGGATCCGGCCGGCGGGCTCGAACTGCTGTACGCGAACGAAAGTCAGGACGGGTCGCGCATCGCCTGGAGCACCGCGGACCGCACGCCAGTGCAGCCGGGCGCCACGGGCGATCTGCCCGATCTCGCCTCGCTGGACGTGGTTCACCTCAATCCGCCGGATCCGGCCCGCCAACCACCCCAGGACGAGTTCGAAGAGCAACCGCCGATGTACCCGGACGTGGGGCCGCGCGCGCCCGGCTACCCGGATCCGCCGGCACTTTCGCCGGAGCCGGAATCCGCCGGACCGGTCGTGGCGGAACCGGCTGCCGCGGAAATCAAGGAGGGCGGGGAGGCGCGCGATCAGCGATCGGGGATGCATCCTGAGTTTCGGAAGCACTTCGACCGGACCGAGGGCGCGGCGGCCGCGCTCGACTGGTATGCGGGCCGCTTCCCCGCCGAAGTCGTGGCTGAGGCCAAGGTGTTCCACAATGCTCCGGCGTACCTCGGGCAGGGCGTCGAGGCGGTGCGGGATGCGATGCGCGCGTCGGGGGCGCAAGGAGCCCGCGGGTCCGCGGTGGTGGTGTTCGCCTATGGGCGTTCGCCGGGCGCCGGTCGCGCGCTGGTGCTGTTCGGCCAAGGCGACGGGCAGTGGGTGACGCCGGACAAGACCGGGCGGCGCGTGCCGTTTTCGGTCGAGGCCCTCGGCGACGTGGGCGATGTCCATGCGGTCGTGGTGGGTGCGGACGGCCGGGCGCGCACAGTACCGTCGGTCGCGCGAGTCGTGCCGGGAGCGGTTCGGGACCAGGTCGCGACGCCCGATCAAGCTGAGGGCCTCGGCGAGCGCGACCCTGCCGGGTCCGCGGCCCCGGCAGGGTCGCAGGTCCAGACGGCGATCGCGGACGCAGGTGCCCGCAGTGACGCGCGGGCGGCGAATACCGTCGCGGGACCGGCTGCCGGGGCGCCCGGGCTGGACCCGCTGGGGACCGGCGAATCCGCGCACCAGGGCGGAGAGGAGTCGCCGGTCAGCGGCGATCAGCTGTCGCGCCTGGCGGTTGCTGGCGGGAGGACTGTTCGGCCGGCGTGGGATCTGCGGGCGACAGTGGCTCGGTGGCGGGAATGGTACAAGGGCAGGGACGCGGAGCTGGAGGCGTTGCGGGAGGAAGTCGGCGGGACCGCCGCGGGTGCGGCGCTGGTCGAGCGGGCGGCGGCATTCGCGGGGTGGTTGAAGGCGTTGCCGAACGTGCCGGACGCGGAAATGGTCGCGGAAGCCGCCGGGTTGCATGCGGGGGTGGCGGGGGCGGCGGAAGAGGCCGGGGTGGCGTGGCGGGATGCGGGAGCGCTGGTGTTCGGGGAGGGCGTGCCGAGAGCCGGCTTGGCACCGTCGGCGTGGCGGCAGAGCTTGTGGGTTCCGGGAAAGGGCAAGGGGCCGGCGGCCCGGCCGTTCGGCGTGGCCGCGGACCGCGCGTCGGCCTGGTATTCGGGCGCGGACCTCGCCGGGGCACCGCGACGGGCGGAGCTCGGGGAGGCGCTGGCCCGGTTCGAGCAGTCTCCTGATCGGGTGTCGCTGGAACTGGTGGCATTGCGGTACTGGCAAGTGCGGGAGAGCGGGGCAGCGGTGCCGCCGCTGGCGGAGGTGCTGGGGGTGGTCGACGCGGTGGAGGAGTTCGTCCGGGCGTTGCCGGACGACCCGTTTTCCGCGCTGCGGACCATTTTGCCGGTGGCTCAGGATTTCACTGCGGCGCAGGAGGTCCTGGCGCGGCGTCCGGAGTTGTTGCTCTTCGACCCCGCGGGGTTCGCGCCGCGCGGCGACCGGGGAGCCGCGGCGGCGGCGTTGCTGCGGTTGGCGAGGGCGGGCCACGGTCCGGAAGGGTTCGGTTTTCTCGGGCAGGAGACCTACGGGACCCGGCTGGGCCGGATCTACCGGTACCTTGCGCGAGTGGCGGCGGACGGCGGGTATCCGCGAGTGGCGGAGCTGGCGGGACTGGCGGACCTGCTGGTGCTGTCTCAGCACGGGACGGAGAAGTCCGCGGGGTGGATGATCCACGCGGTGGGGGACATACTGGCGGGGAGCTTCGGCGCGGCGGCGGAGAAGATGGGCGCGGCGAATCCGAAGCTGCTGCTGGGCGAAAACAAGACCGGTTGGTTTACCGCGGTGGTTGCGGTGGTTGAGCTGGCCGAGCGGGTCTACGACATCGACGACGCGAGCAAATCCGCCCTGTGGACCGCCATCGGGAGCTGCGGCCGTCGTTAGCGTATGCCGTTGAATCCTGATCATGCGGGCCGGGCCGGCAACCGTGGCGGGCCAGGCGGCCAGACGGCCGGGCGATCCAGGAAATGCACGTTCGATGGCCCAGCGTCGGGCAGAATGAGAAATTGTTGTCAGCCCGGCGGTTCTCCTGACGATGCCCGGGTGTCGCCGCACGAGCGGGCGGCGCACGGGCAACGGGCTGAGGGCCTGGAAGCCCGTGGTGACGGATTCCAAGTCCGCCGGCCCCAGGTGTCGCCAGGCGTCCGCGGGACACGAACTGACAAACGCGGCCGAGCCGAGAAGAGATCTTGATCAGCTTCGGCTTGTTCGACAGTGGTCAAGCCAGGACCCCAGCGAGAGGGTGCGCAGTACCGCCGCGTGGCGGCGCGCGGTCCAGCGGCGCGTTCGAGCGCGGCGCGGATGCCGGTGAACAGGCCGCGGATGCGGTTGCCGGCCAGGATCGCTTCGGCAGCGGTCGTCGAACCCGGCCAGCATGTCCAATTCAGCCGGAACGTCGTCGCCGAAGTCGACCTGGCGCAGGGTGTGCGGCAGCGACCGGGCTGCGCGGGCGACGGGCGGACGCGTGCCGGGGGACGATTTCGCGTGGCCGGGGTCGAAGCCCGCGTCGCGGCGCTTGCCGGTCACGGCAGGCAGGCAGGCGGCCGGGCCAGCCAGCCGGCGACTGCGACCGGCCGCGCCGATCGTGGCTGGCCGGTCGACCACGACCGGCGGTGCTCCGTGCCGGGGCGAGCTTGTCGAACAGGGTCTGCCGCTCGGGTCCGGGGCTGGCAACGTACCGTCGCTTGCCGGCTGTGCCGGGGAACACCCCCGAATCGCTGCTCGTCCACCGTGCCGCTCGTTCGCTGCGGGCAACCGCAGCCGGGGGTCGAACGTCGGTGCCAGCGCGTGCGACGAGACCTGCCTCTCTGCCGAGTGTGTCCTTGTCGGCGGTCGGTCGATGCCACCAGGCCCGGTGATGCTTCCGCGGATGTCGCTTGGGGACGCGGCTCGGCGAGTCATTCGGCAGACGGGGCGCCGCCGGCTTGTGCCGCTTCGGATTGTCCTTGGCCCGGTTCGTCGTTCACGTCCGGCTCGGCGTCCTCCCGCCGCATGTCCGGCAGCTGGGCGGCGTGTCGCACGACGTAGCCGCTGGCCTCCCGGAGCTGCTCTTCGTCCATCGCGAGTGTTGCGCGGACGAAGCTGCCGTGCAGCCGGACGGCAGCCGGGCCATCGATGTTGAACAACACATCGAGGTCGTCGTCCAGCAGTTCGGTCAAGCCGCGCAGGTCGACCTGGCGCCATTTCGCCCCGGGCAGGCGGGGCCGATACGGCTCGCTGGTGCACGCCAGCAGACAGGGGATTCCGTCCGGCGACTCCGCGACGACCGGCTGGCCGTCCGGTTCTGTCGCGACGTCGACCGGCACGCTTCGCATGACCAGCTGCAGGTGCTCGGCCGAAGCCTGCTCCTGCCCGACCGCTCGCAGCACCGCAGCGAGCGGATCCGAGGGGGAACGGGGATCCGACGGGGAATAGTCCGGGTTGGGTTCGAACTTCCCCGGCCTTCCTTCGTCGTCAAGGGGCCAGAGACCGATGACGGACTCGAGCGGCGGCAGCTCGTCGTCCGTCAGCCGCTGCCAGTCGGGATCTACCAGCACAAAGTATCTTTCTTCGGCTTCATCCGCAGTTTCGTCGGCCATCTCGCCCTCGCTGAGTCACGCGTCCCGCGTTGCCGCGGGCACCGTCTTGAGGGTCGGGCCTCGGCCGGTGCGGGTCAAGAGCTGATCCGGCGCAGCGTGAAACGGCCGGGAAAACCTTCGCCAAGACCCCGCGGGAGCGGATCGGCTGTCCGGCGCGCAAAGACGTGGCGTGCCGGCCGCGGCGCCGGTTTGCACAGGTCACGAGCCTGTCGACGGAGATTGAGCGTTCGTGAAGACGGCGCGTCGAGGATCGGACAGATCGGAAGGGACGGGAACGTCAGCGTCTGTGCGACCGGGATGCCGTTCAGCCGATGCCGTCCGCGGTGAAAAGAATTCCGATCGTGGGCCGTCGGCCACCGGTCACGCCTGACGGTGAACAGCGCACATCATTTCCGCGATTCGATGGCGGAAACCTGATTTCGGTGTCGGTTCGGCATGTCGATGGTCCCGTGGGATTGCGCCCGGCTACGCGAATTTCACGGGTAACCGCTCCGCGTGAACCGAGCGGTCGCCGAATTCCGTACATATCAATAAACACCCGATTCAAAGGAAAGCGGAGAACGTCATGATCGAATTCAAGAAGGCATTGGTTTCCCTTCTCGTCGGCGGAGGCGCCGCGGCGGCGAGTGCGTATGCTCTCGCGCCGGCCGCTTTCGCGGCGACGGGCGGGCCGGATTGGTCCGCGATCATCCGTTGCGAGTCGGGCGGCAACCCGGCCGCGCAGAACCCGAATTCCACCGCCTCGGGGCTGTTTCAGTTCCTCGATAGCAGCTGGGCCGCGTACGGTGGCCTGAAATACGCGCCCCGGGCCAAGGACGCGACCGTGGCCGAGCAGTACGCGGTCGCGCAGAACGCGTACGCGCGGTCCGGTCTCAGCCCCTGGGCGGCCTCCCGGAGTTGCTGGCAGGGCAAAACCGGTCGGGCCACGGCGCCCGTCACCCGCCCCGCCCCGGAGCGGGCGCAGTCCCGCGCTCCGAAAGCCGCCCCGGCCGCTGGCGGCGTCATCCGGGCCGGTGTCGACCGGGACGGCTACCGGGTCTTGGCCGGCGACACGTTGTCCGGGATCGCCGCCGCCCACGGCACCACTTGGCAGGTCCTCTACAACGCCAACCGGGACCGGATCGCGGATCCGAACCGGATCTACGTGGGAGACGTGGTCCACCTGCCCCAGGGGTGACCCGCGTCGCGGGAGACTGCGGCGCGCGGGCCGCGCGGCACAGGACAAGCCAGCCGGGATTCGTCCGGGCTGGCTTGTCCTGTGTGTACTCGCCGGGAAGCCGTCGAGCAGCGCTGCGGCTTCGTAGATCCGGTCGAGCTGCTTCCGGCGGAGAATCGGCACGACGATTTCGCGACCTTGCTCGCTGCGGAAATCCGTCGAATCGGCCTGGATCGAACGCCGAGCGGACGCCCGGCAATCCGTGGCGCAGATGCGAAAACCGGACGGCTTCGTGCCCTTTCGAGCATCGCCTGCCCGGCTCTTCGCGCTGCCCAATTGTCCTCAGTGCGCGGCCACTGTGCACTGCTTGCCGGGTGCTGGGCGGGATGGCGGGCATTGTCCGCGGCCAAAGTCGACCATCCGGATGCGAAAGCCGTGGAGGCTATGATTTCCCTTCCGTATTTCCCGCCGGATTCCCTCGAAGACGGCCGCCCGGCCTGGATCGGCGCGCTGGCGAACCTGGACCCGCATCACTTGGGGCACGTCGTGCGTGACCTGGGTCCGGAGGAAGTGCTGGAACTGCTCGGCGCCTATCGGCAGGACATCAGGCTGCGCGGCCTGCCCGGCGATCCGCAGGACCTGGGTAGGTTCTCACTGTCCGCGACATGTCGATCTTGGTTTACCAGTGGTGTTTCGGTCGTCTCAGGGCGATTTCATCAGAGGCCAGTCTCAAGCGGACGTCGTTTACTCGGCCGACCAGCATTGCTCCAGCGCGATGCTGGCGGGTGCCTCTGTTCTCGCGAGCATGCCAGGGGGGCCGCAGGTCTGCTGCTCGCCGAAGTCTGCATTGTCATGAGGGCATCAGTGCTCGGCTTGTGGGCCTACTTGAGTCCAGCCTCGGGACTGGTTCGCAACAGGGACACTCGGTGGTCTTCTCAAGTGAGCCTTCCGTCTCATGGCCGAACGGGCAGGATCATGCGCTGATTGGTCCCGATTTTGTCCCGAAAGTTGGTGACCGGTCGGTAGGTTGTTCTCGATTGTGTAATTCGCCTGAGCGGAGCCCGGATCATGTCCATTGCCTTGCGTCGAGGCGAAACGCTCGCCGGGCCGGTGACCTCGACGTCCGGTTTGTGGTCGCTCCGCTATGACGCGGATGGGCACGCGGTGATTGCGAGCGCGGATGGCACTGTCACCTGGGCTGCGGGCGCGCCCGGTCGGCTCCGGCTGGAGCCGACCGGAGCCCTTTCCGTGTTCGAGGACGGCGTGCTCGTGTGGCGCAGCGATCTGAACGTCCGCTCGTGCGAGCGCCTCTGCGTGACCGACGATGGAGACGCGGTGCTGTACGACGAGCTGCTGCCCGTCTATGGCCTGAGGACCGGCCGGATCGATCTTGTTGTGCTCGGTGACAGGGCACCGGTCGCCGAGATCTACGGCAGTCGGGTGATCAGGACGGCCGACGGTAAGCGCACCGCGTTCCGTTCGTTCGGGTCGCCTGCTGCGCTCCATGACCGGCACCTGAACGGGCACGCGATCGTGCAACCGGACGAGTTGCCCGCGCTCGAACAACCCGGCACCTGGCTGACCTGGCGGAAAGTCGAGCACCTTGGCAGGCCCAACCTGAGGCTGGTGCTGATCGACGAGAACGACGACATCGTGTGGGTGGAGGGCGTAGGCCACCCGGGAAACCTGCCCTCCACGCCGACGGTCGCCGAAGAGCTCGACGACCGTCCCAAGTGGCTGTATCAGGGGCTCGATCTGGAGGCTTACTGCTTGACAGTAGTTCAGGACACCGAGCCCGACGAGGTGTTGCGTCGATTCGGGGCGACGGACGACCAGATCACGACCGCGAGGTGGGAGAGGCTGCGGCAGATCTGTTCCGAGGAGACCGGCGATCTGCCGGTGGCCGCGTTCGCGATCGGCCCGCACACCCTGCTTGTCGAGGAGAACGGCCACGAGGCCGTCGGCCGGCCGGGCCTGTCGCGCGGCACGTTCGCGGTCTCGTCGTACTGCAGTGTGGATGCCGACCACCGGTTTCTGGTGAGCCGGGACGGTGAGAATCTTGTCACCTTCAGCGATTTCCGCGCGAGTGAGGCCGAGGGGTCTGCGCCGGAGCTGCTGACCGACGCGCTGGCCGCGATGGGCATCAAGGACATCGAGGAGTTCGACGCCGACGAGGCCAACCTCCTGGACGACGTGGAGCTGATCAGCAGGCTGACCGGTGTCTTCCCGACGGTCGAGGACGTCCGGCAGCCGGCGCGAGTCCTGCTCGGGCGGCGCGCCGTCGCTCGCAGCCGGCTTGATTGACAAGGGTTTCCGGGAAGCCGCTACTGTCCCGCGGATTGGCGGGTTCCCGGGCTGGCGGCTGCCACTGCCGCGACGAGGTGATCAGCATGGCCGGGTACGCCTAGCCCGGGGCTTTCGCGGTGGTGAGGCGATCGCGTTGTGTCGCGTAGGGAGAAAGGTGCTCTGAGCTGCAGGAATATGACTTGCTGAGGGTCATGTTCGTGCGAGTTCGAGGAGCACCTTTCTGGTGTCGAAGTCTACTGGTTTCTATCCGTCGTTGTCGGCCGGTGGCACCGGAAGCGGGATCGTGTCGCAGGCCGGGGCGGTGCTGTTGCTGCGCGCTGTGGAAACGGTGGGGCTGGGCCGCGGGTTGTCGCAGGCGTTGGCGCGATGGCGGAAACCATTGGCGGAGCACGATCCCGGCAAGATCGTGCTGGACCTGGCGATCGCGGTCGCGGTGGGCGGGGATTGCCTGGCCGACATCGGCGTGCTGCGGGCCGAACCACGAGTGTTCGGCCGGGTGGCCTCGGACCCGACCGTGTCCCGGATGATCACGACGCTCGCGCGGGACGCACCGATAGCGTTGGCGGCCATCGAGTCCGCCCGGGCCGCAGCCCGCGCCGTGGCGTGGGAACGGGCCGGTGACCGCGCACCCGATCACGGCATCGACGCCGCGGATCCGTTGATCATCGATCTGGACGCGACGCTGGTGACCGCGCACTCGGACAAGGAAGGCGCGGCACCGAACTTCAAGCAGGGCTACGGGTTTCATCCGCTGGGCGCCTGGGCCGACCATGGCAGCGACGGGACCGGCGAGCCGTTGGCGATCCTGCTGCGGCCCGGCAACGCCGGCAGCAACACCGCCGCCGATCACCAGCAGGTCCTGGCCGCCGCGCTCGATCAACTGCCCTGGAGACCAGGCTATCGGGTGGGGCGGAAAGTGCTGGTGCGCACCGATTCCGGTGGCGGCACGCACGAGTTCGTGCGGTACTGCCACAACCGTCGACTGCAATACTCGGTCGGATTCGCTCTCACCGCGGTCACCGCCGCCGCGGTCGAGAAGATCCCTGATCAGGTATGGACACCCGCCTATGACGCCGGCGGCCGGGTCCGGGACGGAGCATGGGCGGCCGAGCTGACCGGGCTGCTCGACCTGTCTTCCTGACCACCCGGCACGCGGGTGATCATGCGCAAGGAACGCCCGCATCCCGGCGCGCAACTGCGGTTCACCGACCGCGATGGGCTGCGGCTGACCGCGTTCGCCACCAACGCCTCCCGCGGCCAGCTGCCGGATCTCGAACTGCGGCACCGACGCCGCGCCCGCTGCGAAGACCGCATCCGGGTCGCCAAAGACACCGGGCTGCGCAACCTGCCCCCGCACAGCTTCGACGCCAACCGGATCTGGCTCGCCATCGTCTGTCTCGCCACCGAACTCGCCAGCTGGCTGCAGATGCTGGCCCTGCACGACCACGACGCGCGCCGCTGGGAACCCAAAACGGCTGCGGCTACGCCTGTTCTCCGCCGCCGCCCGCCTGGCCCGCCACGCCCGACACACCCGGCTCAGCTTCGCCACCCGCTGGCCCTTCACCGAGTTGATCACCCACGCCCTGGCCCGCTTACACCCCGGCTGACCAGCAGAAACCCGCCCCGGCAACCAAACGAAGGACACCCGCCCGGGCCCGTGGAACCCGGCAGCCCACCCGCTGAACGGGCCACCAACCACACCCACCGACCAAAAAGCCAGACGAAAAACCAACCCGAACCCGATCAAGCCAGGCCGTCAAACACACGAAAGATCCGGGCTAGCGGCCGGCCGCGCCCGGCAGGCACTCTGCCTGCGTTCCGGAAATAACTTTGGGAAGAAACATTAGCCAGTGTTCCCTAAGCTGTTGTCTCCGGCTGCAAGCTCTGTCCGTTCGCAGGTATCGTCGAAAGTCGAGGAGCGCAGGGCGATCGGCGAGCAAGAAGGACGCCGTACCGAGACAGCCGCTGGAAGGTAGACAATTGACCGAGCCGGTCCAGATGCCGTCCCCCGCCACGAGCGCCGAAGACCGCCAGCACATCGAGATAAGGTTCAAGGCCGATGCGCGAGGTCAAGTAGTCAATAGCGCTAACCAGCGCCTGGTGACGTGGCTCGCAGCACGTGCAGCTGGATCGACTGCTCCTCATGCAATCCTGCGGCTCGCGGGCCCGCGCGTGCAGGCCAGCCGTCTTGCCGAGGCACTGCGGCGGCGCATTGCCGAATTCGCCGCCGCCGGTGGCACCGTCCCACCTGGCATCACCGTCGAAGACGACCCGGGCGAGGCGGTCCGTGCCCACATCGACATCGTGCCCGGTCCCCATCTTCCACAAGGCACGGCGATTTTCGAGATCGACCCCCAGCTTCGGGCGTTGGTCGGCGAAACAGCTGTCAGGATTGACGCGTTCGGCAACGCGTTCGCCAGCGCCCGGGAGAGCCAGGACGCCGCTGGCCTGCCCGCGCCCCGGGCGGTCCTCCTTGGTCCGACCGCCGCAGCCTGGAAAGTAGCCGGGCAGCTGCAAGACTTCCTCCAGGACGAGAACAACCCGGAAATCATTGTCCATTCCGGCAACTCCGCGCTCGGCAATACCGCCACCGTTACCGCGCACCTCGCCCTGCCCGGTACAAGCGGTGCTCGGTACTACCCCGGGAAGGGCTCTGCCGGACGGGGAATTATCAGCTTCTCGTCTGGCCGTCCCGACGACAGAACACACGATGAGTGGGACCGTCTCTACGACAGCCTCCCGGCAGGCGACGGCCCCCTCCCGCTCTATATCGGCGTCACGGGGGAAGACGGGCACTACCTCATCGACTGGCAATGGCTGAACCCGACAGACGTCGCCGACCGCATCTGCAGCACCCTTGAATACAGGCAGCATGGAACCGACGAGAACATCCCCATCCGACTCCTCATCGATCGGCCCGGCCAACCGGGACAGTCCAGGCAGGACGATCCATTTGCCGAAGAGTTCGCCGATGCCCTGCGTGGAATAGGACCATACCGTCTGGTCCAGGCCCTCACGATCCACCCTGGGACGCGGACCATTCCTTCCGGCAATGGGAAATACCTGACCGTCTCGAAACTCGAGCCTGGAGACGCACCATTCGAAGTGTACGAATCAGCCGGCGACCTCGTAGGGATGGGACTCCATCGCAATGCCGCGGACCGCCCCGAAGTTCACTTCCTAAGCGAAGTATTCCGGGAAACTGCTCCTGTTAACATTTATGAGAAACTTCCCGGTTTGATGTTATCCCTCGCCCGAGGCCTGCACCCACCGGCGGTTCCCGGAATTACCTCAGGCCGTGTCCCGAATTTTCTTCTCACCTTCGACGGTGTGGAAATAGACGGGCGCGGAAAGTTTCTGATTCCGATGCACGAGACTCTCGTCGTACCGGCCTCGCCGGAGGAACTCGGCGATCTTTTCCACGCCGAGCTGGTTCCTTTCCTGGCTACCAGGCTCCCGCGGCGACCAGGCCTTGTGATCGCGGTGCTGCAGCCGGGCGGCCTCGCCCGCGGAGCTGCAGCGCTCGGTGGCCGGCTGCTCGGGCGCATCCAAGAGCTCAGCCCATTCTGGGGCTACGTGGTCACCGCGCTCCCTGATCCGATCCCACCTGAGGACGAGGTATGCAGGACGCTGCACAAACTGGAATGGGTTCCCGGCACTGATCCGACACCGCGCCAGATCCAGTATATCGTGCACGGGTCAGTGACCGTATTCGGTCAGATCAATCCCGCCCAGTCAATCGAGGAGGTTGAGCGGGAGACGGCCCAGCTGGCACAAGACCTGGACCGACACATCCACCAGTTGCAGGAGCACCTCGGCAGTGGGAAACCGCCCTTGGTCGTCGTCGTCCGCACACCGGACCCGACCTACGCAGTGCTCGCCGCGGATCACAGCTGGCAGGCAATCGAATACACTGGCGACCAGCTGGGCAAGCTCTGGCTCGATATCGTCGGGGACGCCGCCCGCTACGGCCGGCCAGTCCTGATCATCACTAACCGGACTGGCGTCTGGAATCACGAAGGCGGGCTGGAGACCTCCTTTGCCGGCGCACTGCAGCAGAAAGGGCTCTTCCCCCCAGTCTCCGCAGTCAACGGCACCGTGTCGTTCCGCGACAACGGAATCGCCCTGGCTCCAGACCAGTTCATCGACATGTCGCGGCTCCATTCCGGTGCCATCCTCACCACCGTCCTCACGGGCCGGAACGGAATCCCCCTTGGCCTGTTCATCCGCCATCCCGGCGACACGCGACAGCGCGAATACGCGGAGGAGTGGTTCCGGAATTTCGACCCCGACACACCCCACGCCTACCAGGCAACCGTCGACGGGACCGCCGTCCCGTTCGACTCGCTCTGGGGTGGCAATGCAACGAGAATGCCCGCATTCATCGTCGTCTCCACGATCGACGGCGACTTTGAATACCTTCTCACAGATTTCGCACCCGGGCGTGGCACGCCGCATGAACTTGGACGCCTCCTGCAGCACCATCTCGGACTACTTGCCATCCTGAGAGCCGACAAGCCGGGGTTCCGCGCAATCCTCGACGCCGCCGACGACGCCGCCGACCTCGACTACGACCGACAACCAATCATGCTTCTGCCCCTGAATGGCAGTGCGCCCGACCCCAAGCCAATCAGAGACAAACTCGTCGACGGCGGTCACCTTCGCAAACTCATTTATGCGCCCGGACCCGCCTCCTTCGCTTCCTCTGGAATTACGCTCCGAGGCGGCGTGCCCGACATTATGCCCGAACCGGCACTGACTAAGGCGAAAATCTTCTCGCAACGGGTACTTGACCCAGACGGCCAGCCCCGCGCTTGGATATACCCCAGCAAGCCGCTTGACTATTTGATCTACAACGCCTATAGAAGACTTCAGAACTCCGCCGTTCCGCGCTTCTACTTGCGAAAGGTAAACGGTAAGTGGCGAGCTTACCTTGCGCCCTGGGCGGGACTTGACCCACTCCCCCCTCATTTCTTCTTCCATGGCGAACCGGGAGAGTTTCAATTTTCAGTCGCTACTGGAACCTTGGAGCTAGGTGATCGATTTATCGAGAGCGGCTCCAGAAGTGCCCGTCTGATAGGTGAGGATCTCCTTCAAGGCAAGTCGCCTTATCGAATAAGTTTAACATGTCATGCCAACGCCAACGGTCAAGAACTGGATTCTGCGGCAGCTGTTTTCGAGCAGCGGCTCCGAGATTTATCCGGCTCCAACATTGAGATATTTGCCGCAACTGATACCACTGAATATAACTCGACTACCGGTGCATTGTCCGTGCGGAACGGTGGCGTATTCTCTCGCACGCTTAAAGCCGGTGAAGCAACGCCGCACCCTATTTCCTTGAATGAACTGGCCGCGGAGCGTATAGCCCCTGTGCAATTCGTCGACGGCATCGAACAACAAGACCTCGGTAAGCTCGCAATTCAAGCTGCACGGCTGGCTGTCTCTGCTGCCCGGGCAAGCATCTGGCGGAATCTACGTGGGGCGCCGCCCGCAGTGGTCACAGTCGCTACCACGATGCCACCCCGACTTGCGGACGATGCTCAGCCGGGGATCGGAACCGCCCGGGCGGCCCTGGATGCAGTTGATTGGCTGCGGAAAGTAATGGAAAAGGAAGCTTCCCGGATAGCGAATCAATACAATCTGTCAGTCGATATTCACAATATCTTGTTTCGTGTTCGTCTTATTCCGGTCTCCGATGAAGAGCCGGCAACAAAGACAATCGAGGTCGAATTAGCTGCCGCTGACGTCGGTCAGGAAGCACTTGAGACCCTGGCTGAATCAGGCGGTACGTACGATAGCGATCCTGAAATCATGCGGAGCATGAATACCGCTTTCGCGGCGCTGGACCCGCAGCAGCGCAACACGCCGGCACCGGCCGTGTCGGACCCGGGATTGTCCCCGAGTTCACTGGTAGAGATCCAGGTCAACGGCTCGTTCATTCCTGCTGAAGAACTGGTTCGGGTCGTGAAGAATTCTATCCTCGACGCTGGCGGGACAGCCGAAAATGCCGCTGACGTCAATGTGGATCGCGTCCCCGACCTGTATGAGAACCTTCACTGCCACGCCGGACGGGCGGGGATCTCCTTGCTCGCCTTGACGGAAACCCAGCTGGCCGACCACCTGGCCAGTCTTATCCTCCGGCCAGGCGAAAACCCATGGACAAAATCGAGCGGTCGTACATCGCCGCACCCCAGATCTGGGGAAGGCTCTGCCGCCGATGCCCTATCGCCAAGCAATTCCGCACAAAGGAAACACTTCGGTACCGAACTCGATCCGGTGATCCCGGAGCGCTCTCAAGCAAGGCATTTCCCGGGTGGAATACGTTTGCCGAAGCCGGCATCGGCGCGCAGTCCGATAATCAGGCACGCCGCCCCATCCTCTCCGGATGCCCCCGGCAGCATCCCGCCCAGCACCGCGCCGAACGACACTGAACACCGACGTATCCGAGTGATTGCGTTGCGCGCCCTGACCTGGCACCAGCAGCACGACCAAGCAATCCGCCAGACGGACGTCGACCGTCAATCTGCGACCAACCGGCCGCAAACCCTGCCCCGCATCTGGGACCGACTCGGCACCCGGATGAAATCACTCCTGACCGCCCCGGAAGAGCCCGGCCTCCAAGCAGTACTCGACACCTACCATGAACTCGAAACCGTCCTCGCCATCCTCCTCCCCACCCCGGCAGAACTCTTCTCCATCGACGACACGGCGATCAGCCGACCAGCCATACACGCTGCAGCGATCACGTTCTTCACAGCGCTCCCTCACGACCCGTTCGACGCTCTCCGCACTCGCGACCAGCGCAAACCAGACTTCACCGCTGCACGGCAAGTCCTTCACGACCACCCCGAAGCAATACTGGCGGAAATCGCCGTCCTGCTGCCCGCACTCCACCACCACGCCATCAGCGACGATCAAATCATCGTCGGTACCGTCCTGCTCAGGCTCTTCGCGAAAGGACATGGCGAACTCGCCTTCCGCTATCTCAACGAAACTCGCCACCGAGCCCGCCTCGACGACCTTTACGAATACCTCGCAAGCCTTACAAACGACCAAGAACATCAACGGCCCCTGGTCGCAGAACTCACAGACCTCGCTTACGTCATGATGTCCCGCGCCGAAGCCGCCAGCGAACAAGCGGCAGGCAAGATGCTCGTCTCACTCCACCACGCCCTCCACAACGACCACACCACGGCCCAACACCTCGCCGCCACCGCCAACCCCGCCCTCGTCCGCAACCTCTACTGGATCTTCATCATCGAAATCCAAAAAAAACTCGAGCCAGACCTCGAGCACCCCCTGACTCAGTTGCAACACGTCGTCGCCCGCTGCGCGGCTAGCTAACCGACAGCCTGACCGGGCAATACAGAAACGGGGTCTATCCCGTAATCGGTGTTTCCGGCGGTTTGGTTAGTAGGTTTCGGCTCCCGGCCAACGGTCACCGAACGTGATGGCGAACGCGTTGATCACGGACTTACAGCGCATCGTCCATCGGGCGCGGCCGGCCCCGGTCGGGTCCAGGCTGCGGGTCACAAGATACAGGCACTTCATGGCTGCCTGCTCGGTCGGGAAGTGCCCACGTGCGCGGATCGCCCGCCGGTAGCGGGCGTTCAGCGATTCGATCGCGTTCGTCGAGCAGATCATGCGTCGAATTTCGACGTCGTAGTCGAGGAACGGCACGAACTCTTCCCGCGCATTGCGCCAGAGTCGTATCATGGCACCGTATTTCTTGCCCCATTTATCGTCGAGTTCGTCCAGTGCGGCGAGCGCCGCGTCGGCATTGGGTGCGGTGTAGACGGGTTTGAGATCGCGCTTGATCGCATTCCAGTGCTGCCGTGCCGCCAGGCGAAATGTGTTGCGGATCAGGTGAACGATGCAGTTCTGAACAATGGCGTGCGGCCATACGTTCGCGACGGCCTCCGGAAGTCCTTTGAGACCGTCGCAGACGAGGAAGAACACGTCGCGGACGCCGCGGTTCTTCAGGTCGATCAGGACGCTCATCCAGAACTTCGCGCCCTCGCCGCCGACGCCCATCCACAGGCCCAGGACGTCCTTGCGGCCGTCGACGGTCACGCCGATGGCGGCGTAGACCGGACGGTTGGAGACCTGGCCGTCACGGACCTTGACGTAGATCGCGTCGATGAACACGGCCGCGTAAACCGCGTCGAGCGGCCGGCCGGCCCAGTCCTGCATCTCGGCCACGACCTTGTCGGTGATCCGCGAGATCGTCTCTTTGCTGACCGAAGATCCGTAGAGCTCGGCAAAATGCGCCGAAATGTCCCCGGTCGTCATTCCCTTCGCACACAACGACAACACGATCTCATCCACCTCGGCAAGCCGACGTTGCCGCTTCTTCACGATCTGCGGCTCGAACGTGCTTTCCCGATCCCTCGGCACGTTGATGTCAACCTCGCCCGCAGAATCCGAAACCACCGTTTTAGGCCGAGTGCCATTCCGGACATTCGCCGACTCTCGCCCCGGCTCGACCTGGTTCTTTTCATGCCCGAGGTGCTCGGTCATCTCCTCGTTCAGCGCGGTTTCCAGCACATTCTTGGTGAACAGCTTCAGCAGGCCGCCCGGGCCGGTCAACGCCAACCCTCGCGCCTTCGCCTCAGCCACCATCGCCGCCGCGGCGGCCTGCTCCGGCGACAGCTCCCGCGCCGGCTTGGACTCGCTCTTGCGTGCACTCACAAGGTCCGATGTCATCACTCACAGTGCCCATCCCGCCGGACCTCAGCCCGGCGTGTCGGGCCGGAAACACCGATCTTGGAACAGTCCCGCACGAAAGATCCGGGCTAAACCTGCACGCCGCGTTGCAGCGGTTCGCGAGCCGTCCGTAGGTGAATTTCGCGCTGGCCCGATGGTGATGTTATGAAGGGTCGTTTTCATTCCGTGACGACTCATCGACGGTTCCGCTGATTCCTGTGTTATCACGAGGCGGTTGCCGTTGTTGGTCAAGCATGGCCAAGATCGGGAGGATGTCGTGGCTGAACTTCTCGCCGGCGGCAGTCAGGCCAATGCCATCAGGTGTGGTCTCCAGGAGCATGGCACCGACTGCGTGTTCGAGTTGGTCGATTTGGCTGGCGAGGACGGCTTTTCTGACGTCGAGGTGTTTTGCGGCCTGGTTGATACCGGGGTGTCCTGGGATGGCGAGGAGCCGTTTGACGCGTTGTTCGGCTCCGCGGGTGGCGAAGGCGGTCCAGATTGTGGTGGAGAACGCGTTGGGTCCGCCGTAGTCGTCGAGGATGTGCTTGTGGGCGGTGACGCCGTGGCGAATCGCGAGTCCGAGTTTACGCGCGTGTCGAGCAAGGTCCGATGCCGGGATGCCGAGCTCGGTGGCGATGTCGGCGAATGAGCGGTGGTTGTGCTCGTATTGGTCGCGTAGCCAGAGCGGGTCGAGGGTGCGGAGGACCTCGCGGGGCCCCGGTGGCCCGATTCGGTTGCTGGCCAGGAGCTTGCTGATGTGTTGGTGTCGGCAGCCGGTAAGTTGTCCGATCTGGCCGGGGCGGAGTCCTTGTTCGGCGTAGGCGCGCAATTCGTTCGCGCTGGGTAGGGCCGCGTCAGGGATTTCCGGGCCTGCGTCGTGACGGCGTCGCCGTGTCCACGGCTGAGGGTGACGTAGTGCGGATAGGTGGATGTGTTCGGGTGTCGTGTGCAATCGGGCGGCGATGGTGCTGCGGGGCAGCCCTGCTGCGACCAAGGCCCAGAGTCGTTCTGGCCGAACCGTGTCGGGGGAGGGGCCGGGCCAGGCGATTGTGTCGATCCAGTCGAACGGGGGTTCCCAGGTGACGGGTTCGTCGATACGCAGGCGCCGCAGCAGAGCCTGGGCTTGCTGGAGCAGGTGCGCGGATAACTGTGCGGGAAGGCCGAAGACGAACGCGGTGTAGTCGTCACCATCGGCGGCCGGGGACAGCGCCAGCGGCTGCTGATCGCGCCGCTGGACAATATCTGGTGATTGTGCGCGGCGGCTCGCCGTACGGTTCCAGGTGAGGTGCCGTCGGATCAGGCGAGCACCGGCTGTCGCGGCCTTGCGGTCATGTCGCGACAGCGCCGGGGCGACTGCGCCGGCCGCCAGGCGTCCCCGGCGGCACCGGACTCCGCGCTGATCGCGGCCGTCCCGGCGTCACGCGACAATGTCGTTCCTCTGCTGCTGCCCGGACCGCGGGTCTTCGACCACGTCTGCGACGTCGAAGTAGTCGGCTTGGAACGCCGCCAGGCCATGCCAGTACTTCTGGCCGGTCGCGAATCCCGGCTGGTTCAGCAGCGCTTGATGGTGTTCGAGCGTGGACCACGTTCCGAAATTGAGCACTCGGGCCTGGTCGTGACTGCGGTGGAAATTGACCGTCCGCAGTCCGGGTGTCGCAAGCGACCTGGGTGCGCTGGCTTTGACCTTGTCCAGCAACGTTTCCGCGCTCGCGTCGAAAACCGTGAACAGTCCGAAGTGGATCAACGTCGGCGGATCGGCGGTGACTGTGGAGGTCTCGGCATGGCCGACCCGCCAGACCAGGTCGTAGTAGCGGCGGTCCAGCGTTCGCGCCTCGATTCCCTGTGCGGACATCGCATCGAGCACGCGCGGCGCCGGTCGATCGCCCGACGCGGTGCCGGAATCGAAGTTGCTGTAGACGGTGATGCGGTTGAAGTTCCGGCTGACCAGCACGACCGCGCCGCGAAAGCCGGCGTCGCCTCGCCAGCTCCGCACTCGGTCGATGGCCGCGGGCAGCGCCCGTGCTTGCTCGGCGGTGCGGACCGGAACGGCGGAAGGCGGTTGCGGCGCGTCGACCCACGGCGGGCTCGCCTCCGGTTCGCCCAGTTCGAGCCGTTCTACCAAGGCGACGACTGCCGACTCGGCTGTCTCGCGCAAGACGATTCTCGAGGTAGTCATCGATCCCTCGGCGGCAGTGATCCGTGCGGCAGGTCAGGCCACCGCGGGCACCGGCGCGGTGTTCGCGGCGTTCCGGCCGCGCTCCAGCCTGCTGGTGAGGAACCGGAATCCGGGCACCGCGTGGGCCGCCACGCTCACGTGCATCACCATCAGTGCCACCACGCCGATCGGGTTCGCGCCGGGGATGAACCGCAGCGCGAGCAGGAGCAGGTCGGGAATCATCGAGAAGGCGGTCGCCAGCGGGACGACGACGGCCAGCACCGTGTGCTGACTCACTCCCCGGCGCTGCAGAATGCGCCAGCCGAGCCAGCCGAGGAGAACGCCCGCGACCGTAAGCCCGCCGTACTGGGGCAGGGAAAGCGGGGTAAAGCCGGCGTTCGCGCCCAGCGCGTGCGCGGCCAGCGCGATCAGGGAGTTGGCGGCGACACTGGCCACCGTGATGGCGGCCAGCACCCCGGCGGTGAGCCCGAATCGCCGGCGGCCGAGTGCCGGGGCGGAGGTGCGCTGCAGCGGGTGGTTCGACATGACGGATCTCCTTGCGGTCCGGGCGGATGCCCTGGTTTCGATACTGGCTGGTCTCGAAAAAAACGGTACCACATGGTCTCGGAATATACGAGACCGAAGAGTCCGGTAAGCTGGCGATCATGAAATCCACCGCTTCGATCAGCGCTGCGCCGGCCGGCCGGCCGCGGGACCCCGCGCTCGAACAGGCGATCCTGGACGCGACCGCGGACGTCGTCGTGCGCCGGGGCCTGGCCGGCGCGACCGTCGAGGAAGTCGCCCGCCGGGCAGGCACCGGGAAGGCGGCGGTGTACCGGCGCTGGCCGAGCAAGGCGGCTCTGGTCGTCGCGGCGGTCCGGGCGCTCCAAGAGGAGGTGAGCGTCCCGGACGTCGGCACGCTCCGGGGGGATCTGCTCGCCTGGGTGCAGCACTACGTCAGCGGAGACGAACGCGCGGCGCTTCTGCTCGCCAACCTTCTCAGCGAGGCGTCGCGGGATTCCGAACTGCGCGAGGCGGCTGCCGCCGCGATCGGCCGTCCGCCGGTCGCTGCGCTGCGATCAGTGCTCGACCGCTGGATCGAGCGCGGCGAAATCGAGCCGGCGGTGCCGATCGACGTGCTCGTCGACGTCGTTCCCTCGTTCGTCTTCCGCCGCATCGTCACCCGCGGCGGAACTCTCGACCGGAAGACCGCGACGATCCTGGTCGACGACGTGCTGTTGCCGTGCCTGAAGCATCGGGCCAGTTGAGCGGCTGTCGCCGCGAAAATGCCTCGCGGCTGTGCACGGAGGGTGCACAGCCGCGAGGCGGAAGCAGTTCGTACCCGGGGATGCGGGTGCGAACTGGGGGTCAGACCTGGGCGGGGATCCGGGGTGCGGGCTTGGCCTGCGCGGCCTCGTCGTCGAGCAGGGTGGTTTCGTCGAACGGGGCGTTGCCGGCGAACACCTGCTGCGAGCGCTCCCGGTCGAATTCCTTCATCCACGATCCGATGAGGACGGTCGCGACCGCGTTGCCGGCGAAGTTCGTCAGTGCGCGGGCTTCCGACATGAACCGGTCGATGCCGAGGATGAAGCCGACGCCGTCGACGAGTTCCGGCCGGTGCGACTGCAGGCCGCTGGCCAGGGTCGCGATGCCGGCGCCGCTGACGCCCGCCGCGCCCTTCGAGGCGATGATCATGAACAGCAGCAAGGTGATCTGCTCGCCGAGCGCGAGCGGCTGGTCCTGCGCGGTGGCGATGAACATGGTCGCCATCGTCAGGTAGATCGCGGTGCCGTCGAGGTTGAACGAGTACCCGGTGGGCACCGTGATGCCGACGACCGGCTTGCTGACGCCGAGGTGCTCCATCTTCGCGATCAGCCGCGGCAGTGCGGATTCCGAGGAGGACGTCGAGAGGATCAGCAGGAATTCGCGGCCGAGATAGCGCAGCAGGCTGAAGATGTTGACCCGCGCGCCGAGCCACAGCACCGCGCCGAGGACGCCGAACACGAACACGAGGCACGTCAGGTAGAACCCGAGCATGATCACCAGCAGGCTGCGCAGCGCGCCCCAGCCGGTCGCGCCCACCACCGCGGCGATCGCGCCGAACGCACCGACCGGGGCGGCCCACATGATCATGGCGAGAACGCGGAAGACGAGAGTCTGGATGCGTCCGATCCCGCGGAGAAGGGGAGCGCCGCGGGTGCCGAGCTTCTGCAGTGCGAACCCGCACAGCAGGGCGACCAGCAGGGTCTGCAGCACTTGGCCCTCGGTGAACGCGGACACGAAGGTCTTCGGGATGACGCTCAGCAGGAAGTCGGTGGTGCCCGTCCCGCCGGCCGCCTGTTTGTGCGCGCTGGCCACATCTTTGGCGTTGAGGTGCAGGCCGGTGCCCGGGTGCAGCAGGTTGCCGACGACGAGCCCGATCGCGAGCGCGAACGTCGACATCACGATGAAGTAGACCAGCGCGGTGATGCCGACCTTGCCGACCTTCGCCGCTTTCGCGACCGAGCCGATGCCCAGCACGATGGTGCAGAAGATGATCGGCGAGATCATCATCTTGATCAGGTTGACGAAGCCGGTGCCCAGCGGGGCGAGGCTCTTGCCGACGGACGGCCAGAGCAGGCCGACCGCGACGCCGAGCACGACGGCGGCGATCACGGCCAGGTACAGGTAACGCGTGCGGTCGCGCTTGGGCGCGACCGCTGTCGCGTTCTCGGGGGTCAGTGTCGGCACCGTTGCCTCCAGTTCGGCGGGGGGAATTCCGGTCAATATGCGGCGCAGTATGACCGGCGTCACCGTTGTGTTCATTGAGTTCGCCGAGCGTTTTTCGCTCCAGGTGAACGAATTTCCGTGCCGTTGCCGGCCGGGAAAGCAGCCGGCCGGGGTGCTGCCCCGGTGCGGCCGGGATGCCGGTTCTGGGTTCTTGGCCTGCGGAAATTGCCTTTTCGATCGTGCCGTACCAGGTTGCCGGCGGCAGTTCGCGAAGCGGTCTGCGGCGTAACGCAGCGGATCGTGGATTGCGTCGGTGCGGTCGGCCGGAAGATCGATTTGCCGAAGCTGGAGGTAATCGGACAGCGGCAATGCCCGGGAGTGCTCGGGAAATGAAATAAATGGCGGCCGGACCGGTAAGCTATTTTTTGGCCGGCCAGCGGGCCGCGCGGGTGCGGCGGAGGAGCGAAAGGGCAGGACCGCCGGCGGCTTCGTCCTCGCCGTACGCCCTGGTTGAACCGCCCTGGCAGCGCCGGAACGTGAGAACCGGAGAGCATCAGCGACGGCAAGGAGCAGAAATGCACCGAAACACGAACGACCCGGCAGGCGCGCCGCGGGCGGCGGTGCGGCACGCGGTGTGCCGAGGGCGGGCATCGGCCCGCGTTGCCGGGCGCCTGTTCGGATCGAGCGAGGTGGACGCCGCTCTGACCTACGACAGCCGAGATCCCTACGCGGTCACGGTGTCTTTCGGGATCGACGTGGCCCAGCAGCGATTCGGCAGGGAGCTTCTCTCGGTCGGCCTTTTCCTGCCGGCCGGGGCTGGGGAGGTCCGGGTCCGTCCGTCGGCGGACCCGGACTGGACGGTGCTCGATCTCCCGACCGGCCAAGGCCGACGGGAGTTCGACTGCGACACCACCGATCTCGCCGGGTTCTTGTCGGAAACGTACGACCTGGTGCCGTTGGGCGAAGAGACCGCCTGGCTCGACATCGACGGGCTGATCGGCGGACTGCTCGGCTGATCGGCGGGGACGAGGCGTGCGGCGAGCTCAGGCGCGCGAAAGGCTGCCCGCGATGGGAAACGCTGAAGTACGCCGGCTGCCGCGATCGCTCGTGCGGCAGCCGTGCGTCATCGCATGGAATCGCGCAGCCGCAGATAGTCCGGGAACGGCATGCACTCCGTCATCCGTTCGCCGGGAATCGCCGTCCTCGTCTCGACCCGGCGGACCGGCCGGCCCAGCAGGTCCGCCAGCTCTGCGCTGAACTGTTCCAGGTCGGTTCGGCGATTGACCAGCAACACCGCCGGTGCGCCGGGTGCACCGAGCTCGGCGAGCAGACCGGCGACCGACTCGGCCCGCAGGTTCATCGGCGTGTCCGCGTGCTGGACGATCCGGATCCATATCTCGCCCGGTGCCACCCCGTGGACCGGGACCGCGAACCGGCTCGCGCTGGAACCGGGCGAGCGCAGGCGCAATCCGACCGGGGTGCCGAGCGGATCGACCGCGACATCGGCGAACGACTGCGGTGCGGGCGTGTGCGGCTCGCGAAATACCGCCTGGGCAACCCGTTCGTCCAGCAACCAGACCGGCTCGCCGGCCGTACTGGTCCCGGTGCCCAGCCAGTTTCCGTCGTGCCCGGCGCCGTCGAGCAAGGCAGAGGCCTCCGGCGGGAGGTCGGTCTGGGACAACGAGCGGTCGTCGTTGCGACGGAAGTCGGTGACGGAACGGACCGCCGAAGCGGCCGATCCGCCGGTCACTCCGTCCATCCTGGTCAGCACGGACAGCACCGCCGCCCACCCGGCGTCCGGGTCGGGCAGACCCCGGATCACCGGTTCGGCCGCGGCCAGATACAGGTCTCCGGTGCGGGCGATCAACTGCCACTGCAGGAACGTCGCACACCGGGCGAGCACGGACAAGACTTCCTCGTCGGTCCGGTCGCGCACCTCGGCGGGCTCGCCGGAGTCCGGCGGCAGCCAGCTCACCTCGCTGCCGGGTGCGATCGCGGTGCGGGTGACCGGCAGGGCCTCGCTGCGGATTCCGAGCAGCCGCAGCACCGTGTGATGGACCCGGCCGGTGCGGGACGCGGTCACGTAGCGGAGTCCTTGCCGGCTCTCGCCGACGAACTTCTCCGCCAATTCGGCCGGTCCGCCGAAAAGGTTCGCCGCGGTCCGGAAGTAGTTCAGCCGGGTGCACTCCAGCCACAGTGCGAAGGCTGGGTGGCGGGCCGGTCCGATGATCACGTCGTTGTTGCACCAGCCGGGTTTCTCCGCCGGGTTCAGGCTGAACCCGGCAGTCGAGGCGGCCACCTGATCGAGAAAACCGGGCAGATCGGCGAGTTCCTCTCCCTCGTCCCGCACGAACGCGTTGTCGCCGTCGACGTAGGCGCCGCCGAACCGGTGCTGGATCTCCACCCGCAAATGGTCGCTGCACGCGGCGTACCCGCGCGGAAGCTGCTTGGCCATTTCCAGCACGTACTGCGCGTGCAGGCGCATCGGCGCCTCGGCGTGGAACACCTCGAAGACGTTCACCAGCGCGATGTTGTTGTGCTCGGCCCAGTGCAGCAGCGCCCGTTCGTAGGGGTAGGGATCGGCGTTGTCCTCGGCCGGCGCTGCGCGCGCCGCCTCAAAACGGGCACGCGGAATGTCGGTCCACAGAACGAAATCGAGCCGGCCGGCGTATCGCTGCGCGCCTCGTGCGTAGTTTTCCCAGAACCGGGTGGCCGGCGGCATCGGCTTGCCCAGCCAGATGCCGTGCACGACGCGCGGGATCTCGGTCCGTTCCGGCAGCATCGGCGGGCCGTCCTCGACCGGCTGCCCCCATCTCCGGCTTTCCGGTGTCCGTACCGCCACGCTGACCGCGCCCGGCTGCCGGGCGAGCGACTCCGGGGCCAGTTCCGCGGCGGCCGGTGCCGGGCGGGCAAGGCTGATCCGGCGCAGAAAAGGCGCGACCTGATTCGCCGTCAGTCCGGCCGGGTCCACTTCGGACAGAAAGGCCGGTGCGGGAGGGAGATCGCGAAGCCGGAACGGATCGGTGCCGAGCCACACCGCCATCCGCGTTTCGTACTCCGTTGTGTACAGTTCTCGCCCGGTCTTCAAGCGAAGCCAGGCCATCGTTTCCGGCTCGATCGGGTGCCGCGCGAGCAGCACCGGCGGCGCGGCCGGGGACAGGCGGGCGGCGAGGTGATCGGCGATCCGTGCGGCGCGCGCCGCACGCGCCGAGGCAAGCTTGTCCAGCCGTTCGCGCAGAAGCGCGTTCGAGGCACCTGCGTCAGCTGTGGCGAGGCGCGCGGTCAAAGCGGCGACAGCGGCGTCCAACTCGGGCCGGAGCTGCTCGAACGCCGCCACGGAGGCTCGTACGATCGCCGCGGTGCGCATCCATGACGCGGTATCCGCGTCGAGCGAGAATTTCAACCAGGCGGAGCGCGTTGGTCTCGAAGCGGACAGAGCGTCGGCAAGCACTCGCAATCGCGCGACCGCACCTGCTGCCGAAACCGCCCTGTCAGCGACCCGAGCGGCCAGCGCGCCACGAGGCAGCGCGGCGAGCGCGACGCGAACCTCTTCCTTTGCGCGGCGTTCGGCAGCGCTTACCGCACCGGTGGATGTGACGCGTCTTAGCTGGTCTGCGTTCGCGAACAGCCGGGCAAGTTCAGAATCGGGCGATGCGTCGGGCCGGGTCGCCAGGAGCTGTTGCACATCGTTTGCGGCTGCGCGCCCACGGCCGCGAAGCTCGGGCAGCAAGCGGGCCATCGCGACGGCCTCGGCGACCAGGCTGGCGTTGTCGGGGACTCGTACAGCGTCGACCCGTGTCGCTGCCGGTACCAGCACGATGGCTCCCCTCTGGACCGTCGGCGGCAACGGCCGCCGAGACTGTGCTTAAACCACGCAGCTGCCATCGGAGCCGGTTCACCGCCGCCACGGTCCTGGACGCGACCGGTCGTGGGTTCTGGAGCGATGCGCTCCAGACGTCCAGCCGGGCGCGATGGTGTTCACGACGCTTCGAGCTGCTCGGGAACGAGTTCGGCGACAGCACGGCGAAGGCAGTTTTCGATCGGGCGGATCCGCATGAGTTCCTGGCCGGTCGCGGCATGGCGCGCCCGGTCGGCGTCGCGGGCCAGGAAGTCCACGCAGGTCTCCACGATCTTGTCGTAGTCGGTGAAAACGACGCCTTTCTCGAAGACGGATTCCATCGATGAATCGGCGCCGCGCTCGGAGATCACGAACTGGCGGTTGGTCATCAGATAGGAGCAGCGCACTATTTCAAATACTCGGGCGGGAAACATGTGTATGTTGAGGATTATTTTTGCGCGCGCGTACAACTGGTCGCGCTCCGCACCGAACACCCACTTGTGCGCTTGCGCGTTGAAACCCATTTCGCGTAGCCGGCGGATGGGTTCGAGACGCCGCTCGGTGAAGGTTCCGAGCAGCAGGACGTCGATGTCCTCGGTCGCGGCCGGCGGGATTCGTTCGTGATCGGACAGGTAACCGATCGGGGCCAAGGAAATCCGGTGCACCCCGAGCCGGCGGAGGGCTGCGATGTTCCTGATGCTGTAGTCCCAGACTTGATGGCGTCTCATGAGGGCGAGGATGGGCTCGTTCACCCAGGGGGTTCCCGACGAGATCTGCTCCAGGTTGTAGAGCACCGCGTCGGGGGCGAGCGGCCGCGGGTGCCAGGGCAGCAGATTACTGCCGAAAATGATGTGCCGTCGCCCGGGAATGCAGGTCTCATGAGTCAGGATGCTCTCGTGCCCCAGCCTGTTGAGTCCGGCGTTGACGGCCTCGGCCGCTTCTTGGAACACCAGCCAGTGCGGAAAGCCGGGTGGCGCGACAATCGTGACCGCGAAGCGCATCTGCATTCCCCTTCGGTTCTCCTCCTGGCGGGCGCTCGCAGGCAGTGTCCCCCGCTCGCGCCGCCGGGCAATCCTGGTGCGCGGATCTCGGCGGGCCGCCAGGGTTTTCCCTCGCCGGTGCGCTCGGCTATTGCGGGCAAGACCGCACCGCGGGGGCGAGGCACCCCGTTTCGGCTGATCAGGCGGGTGCTCGAGGCGATAGAGGCTTCGTGAAGAACGGGGCCGGAAAGTGGGGCAGGGCAACGGAGCAGACGTCGCGGCAAGAGCAGGAGACAATCATGGTCATCTTCTCCGAGGACATCTTCCGGCGGATCATCGACGCGCGGGAGGAGCTGCTGCGGGAGCATCTCGCCAATAGCGAGATGAACGGCGCGCTGACCGCGGAAACGTAAGCCGGGCGCGATATTCCCCAACGGCACCGTCCAGTGCCTGACGCACGGCAAGGATGCGAATGATAAGCTGGGACCGATGCGGCGACCGCGTCATCGCAGTGTTCACCCCCCGTCAGATCAGCTGGCTGCGCCGGCATCTGACCGACTACCGCGACCGCGTCGACCGGGCGTTGTCCGGAGTCCGGGCCGACCCGGTCGTCGACGCGGTCACCGGACGCCTTCCGGGGAGCCGGTTGTCCCGGCTCCTGCGGGTCCGGAGGTCGACCTCGGTGCTGCTCGACAGCTTGCCCGAGCGCGGCGGCGTGGTCGAGGTGCGAGACGGACCGGACCGGATGGCTTGGATCTGGACCCTGCAGGACCTGCGCATCGCTGTCGTCGTACGGCTCGGCGTCGCCGCGCCGCACGCACTGGCCGGGGAAGCGGGTGCCGGACCCGCGAGCAAGCTGCAGGCATGGCTCGCGGGAGTCGTCGAAGGGCTTGTCGACGCGGCCGATCCGGGGCATTTCGTTCCCGGTGCTCCAGGCGGCGATGTTCAGTGACCGAACCAGTGGAGGAAACGGCATGACGCAGAGCCACGTTCACCGCGAACGCGACGAGGACGACGAGCAGCCGTCCCCGTCCGACGCCCCGGCGACTTCAGCGAAGGACCGGACCGACGATGTGGATGCCTTGATCGACGACATCGATCTGATCCTCGAAGACACCGTCATCGTGGAACAGTACGTTCAGAAAGGAGGGGAGTAGCCGCTGACCGCCATTCGGCGGTCCCGCCGCTGTGCGCGCCACGAAAGGGGTGCGTGCGGCGCGGGCCGGGCTGCCCCTGCCCGAACGTCACTTCGTTCTGCACGGATGTACGTCCGTTTCGGATCTTGCCGTCCGAGCCACGGCACAATGCGTGACGTTCGCCGCCGAACGGTCTAGCTGGTACCGCCGTTCGCCGGATCCGCCGCAGGAAAGGGCAGTGCCGTGGGAGTCACGATTCGACCGGACGCAGAACCCGCTGCGGATCTCGCCGACCATCGGAAGCTGCTCGGCGCGGCCGCCGCGTACTGGCAGTCGCAAGCGGTCTATGCCTTGGTGACGACCGGAATCGCGGATGTGCTGACGGAAACGCCGGCGTCCGCCGCGGAGATCGCGCGAGCCGTCGAGTGCGCCGAGTTCGCGGTCGCGCGGCTGCTGCGGTACCTGGGCGGGCTCGGCTTCGTGACGATCGAGGACGGCAAGTTCGCCACGAGCCCGGTTCTGGCGCACGTTCGGTCCGGCAGTGCGTTCCGGGACCTGGTGCTGATGTTCGGCGACGAACTGTACCGCGCGTGGGGCAGGTTCTCGAGCACGATCAGGACCGGGAAGACCGCGTTCAGCTCGGAATTCGGCGCCGAGTTATTCGAGTACCTGGCGCATGACCCGGAACGCGCCCGCCGGTTCGACACGGCGATGGAAGCGACCACCGGCTTGATCGCCCAGCAGCTGGCGCGGTCGGCTGACTTCACCGAGGCCCGGCGCGTGGTGGACGTCGGAGGCGGCAACGGCTCGCTGATCGAGGCGGTGCTGCGATCGGCACCGGCCGCACACGGTGTCGTGCTGGACCGCGACCACGTCGTCGACTCCTGCCGGAAACGATTCGCCGGCACGGAAATCGGCGACCGGCTGGACACTGTCGCCGGCGACTTCTTCCAAGCGGTGCCCGGTGGCGGCGACGTCTACCTCCTGTCCCGGATCATGCACGACTGGCCGGACGAAGACTGCGTGCGGATTCTCCGGGTGTGCCGCGACGCGACGCCGCCGGACGCGGTCCTGCTGGTGCTGGAGCGCGAGCTCCCGGACGAGGCCCGGCCCGCGCTGGCGTCGTCGTTCGACCTGCTGATGATGGCGGCGACCGGAGGCCGCGAACGGACTCGGGGCGAGTTCGCGGACCTGCTCGAAGCCGGCGGCTTCCGGCTGGAGTCGGCGCATCCGCTGCCGTTTGAAACCAGCTTGCTGGTCGCGAATCCGGCATGACCGGGGCAGACCCGCGGCCGCTGCGCGGAACTGCGGCAGCGAGCCGGGCATGAAACAGTTAGACGCGGAAGTGATCGTGGTCGGCGCCGGCCCGACCGGGATGGCGCTGGGCGCCGCGCTGGCGGAGAAGGGGCACGCGCCTATTGTCCTCGAAGCTCGGTCCGACTTCGCCGAGGAGGAGCGGGCAAGCACCTTTCATCCCCCGACGCTGGAGCTGCTGAGCAAGTGGGGCGTTCTTGGCGAAGCGGTGGCTCTCGGTCAGGTCGTGGACCGGCTGCAGTACTGGGACCGGCGGACCTGGGAACTGATCGGCGAGTTCCCTTTCGCGCTCCTCGCCGGCGACACCGATTGTGCGTTCCAGTTGCAGTGTCCCCAGCAGACAGTTGCCCGGCTGCTGAAGCCCGTGTTGCTGCGGTCGGGCGGTTCTCTCCGGTTCGGCCATCGCATAGACGAAGTCAAGGCGGACGAAGACAGCGTGGTGGTCACTGCGAGGACCGCGGACGGTCGGTGCGAGCTGCGCGGCCGTTTCGTCGTGGGCGCAGACGGTGTGGGCGGCGTTGTCCGAGAGTCGCAAGGCATCCGGCTTGCCGGCCGCGCGTATCCCGACCGATTCCTCTTCTCCGGCATAGAACTGGATCTGGACGCGCTGCTGCCGGGCGCCGGACCGGTCGCGTACGTGTCCGATCCGGAGGAGTGGGCAGTCCTCGGACGCTCGCCCGACCGGGTCCGGTTGGTTTTCCGGCTCGGCCCGGAGGAAGACGAACGCGCGGTGCGGGCACCCGTGGCGGTCCGGGCCCGGATAACCCGGTTCCTCGGCCTCGAGGTGCCGTTCGGGGTCAGAACCGCGTCGGTGTACACCGCGCGGCAGTGTGTGGCCGACCGGTTCCAGTCCGGACGGGTGCTGCTGGCCGGGGACGCCGCGCATGTGCACAATCCCGTCGGCGGGTTCGGCATGAATGAGGGAATTCGGGACGCGCACTTCCTCGCGACGGCGCTGGACGAAGCGCTCCGCTCGGGCACGGATGTTCCACTCGCCGAGTATTCCGAAGTCCGGCGTGCGCAGGCGACCGCGCGGATCAGCGTCCTGGCGGACCTCAATTGCCCGCGGCGGGCAGCGGAACTGCCCCGGGAACGGCAGGCGCGGAACTCGCTCGGGGAAGCCGCGCAGGACCCGGATCTCGCCCGGCGGTGGCTTCTGCAGATGTCAATGATGGAGGAGCGGCTGCGACCGCGGACCCGGGGAGGGCCGGGGACCACGCCGCAAGGGCAGGGTGGTTGGCCGAAACTGCCTCCGTCGGATCCGGCCGTCTTCCCGGCAAGGCGGCATCGGTGAGAATTGCGCCGGTCGACAGTTGACTACAGATTTGACGGTTGAGCAGTGCTCAACCGGTATCTCGCTTGGTGCGGTTGCCTTTGCCGCGCGGCTCGTCCGTAAAGGGCTCCTTCCGGGAATCCACGTCCCGGAAGGGGTCCTTCGCGGACAGTCCGCTGCCGTCCTCGGCACCCCGCCGGAGACCTGCTCTGATGCGGGAATCGGCTGTTCTTCCGAGACCGAGCTGCCGGATTTCCTCGCCTGCTGGACAGATTACGGAGAAGAGAATGCGCAATAAGTTCGCTGCCGCGGCCAGTGCTGGACTGGTACTCGCGTTGCTGACGTCGTGCTCGGCGGAGCCCCCGGCGACCCCGACTGCGAGCAGCGCCGCCGCCGCGCCGCTCGCCGCGGCGAAGTTCGCCGCTCCGGTTGCGTCGGGAGCTCAGCCGTCCGGGGTCACCTATAATCCGGCGCTGGTTCCGGTCGGCGCCGAAGCTTCGGTCGCGTCCGCCGCGGCCAATGGAACAACGACGGTGACGCTCCAGGTGCGGGGGCTGGTCCCGAACCATATGTTCGGCGCGCATGTGCACACCAAAGCATGCGGGGCGAAACCGGCCGACAGCGGCCCGCATTACCAGAACAAGAAAGACCCGGTCAGCCCGTCCGTGGATCCCGCTTATGCCAATGCCGCCAACGAGGTGTGGCTGGACTTCATGACCGACGGGCAGGGGAACGCGTCGGCGTCCGCGACGGTGAACTGGGCCTTCCGGCCGCACGAGGCCAATGCCATCGTCGTGCACGCGAATCACACCAGCACCGCGGCGGGGAAGGCAGGTACGGCAGGCGACCGCTTGGCATGCCTCAGCGCGACCTTCTGAGCCTCGACCGCAGCCGGCTGCGGTCGAGGCTCGCCTCGGGACGCCCGTCAAGGGCCGCTTGCGGGACTCAGCCTCCCGGAACGGGCCGTTCACGGGCGAGCCGCGCGCTGGCAACTGCACCGAGCGAGACACTATTAAGGAGCAGTACTGATGACTACGACGCAGCCACCCGCCGAGAACGCCGATACCGGGCGCGACCAGCGGCCCTACACCGGAGACGAGTATCTGGCGAGCCTGCGCGACTCCCGAGTCGTCTATCTCAACGGGGAGCAGGTCGAGGACGTCACGGCCCACCCCGCGTTCCGCAACAGCGCCCGGATGATCGCGCGCATGTACGACGCGCTGCACGACGAGAAAAGCAATGCGGCGCTCGTGACGCCGACCGACACCGGCAGCTCCGGATTCACCCACCCGTTCTTCCGGGCTCCCCGGTCGGCGGACGACCTCGTCCGTTCCCGGGACGCCATCGCTGCGATGGCAAGGATCGGCTACGGCTGGATGGGCCGGAGCCCGGACTTCAAAGCGAGCTTCCTGGCCACGCTCGGCGCGAACAGCGAATTCTACGGCGATTACCGGGACAACGCGCTCCGCTGGTACCGCTATGCGCAGGAACGCATTCCGTATGTCAACCACGCGATCGTGAACCCGCCGGTGGACCGGCAGAAAGCCCTCGCCGACGTGCGGGACGTGTATATGCGCGTCGAGGAGGAAACCGACGCCGGCCTGATCGTCTCCGGCGCGAAAGTCGTGGCCACCGCGTCGGCGCTGGCGCACCACAATTTCGTCGCCACTTACTCGCCGGTGCCGTTCGGCGACAAGGACTTCTCGGCGATCTTCGTCGCTCCGATGGACGCGCCGGGCGTGAAACTCGTGTGCCGCCCGTCGTATGAGTACCGGACCAGCGTTGCCAGCAGTCCGTTCGACAGCCCGCTGTCCGGGCGGCTGGACGAGAACGACTCGATCCTGGTCTTCGACCGGGTGCTGATCCCGTGGGAAGACGTGCTGAGCTATGACGTCGAGACCGCCAACCACTTTTTCGTCGGGTCCGGCATGGTGCTGCGCGCGATGCTGCACGGCTGCACGAGGCTGGCGGTCAAACTGGACTTCCTGTCCGGGTTGCTGGCGAAGAGCCTCGAAGCCACCGGCGTCGCCGACTTCCGCGGGGTGCAGACCCGCCTGGGAGAGGTTCTGTCGTGGACGAACACGTTCTGGGCGCTCACCGAAGCGATGGTCCGGGCCCCGATGCCGTGGAACAGCGATGCCGTGCAGGTCAACCCGCAGGCGGCCACTGCCTACCGCTTGCTGATGACCCAGGCGTACCCGCGCGTTCAGGAGATCTTCTATCAGGACCTCGGGTCGGCTCTCGTCTACACGCCTTCGCACGCGGCCGACTGGCAAAATCCGGAGCTGCGTCCGTACCTCGACCGGTATGTCCGAGGTTCCGGCGGCCTCAGCGCCGAGGAGCGGGTGAAGCTGATGAAACTCGCCTGGGACGCGGTCGGCGGAGACTTCGGCAGCCGCCACGCCCTCTACGAACTGAATTACTCGGGAAACCACGAGGACATCCGGCTGCAGACGTTGGGCGCTGCCAAGGCGACTGGTCAGCTGGACGCGCAGAAGTCGTTCGTGGACTCGTGCCTGGCCGAGTACGACCTGGCCGGATGGCGGTCGCCGGACCTGATCACGCCCGGCGACGTGACGAGCATTCCGACGTGGCAGGCGCGGTGACCGGCGACCCGGGCGGCGCCAGCGGATGCGCTGGCACCGCCTGGGCTGGCGCTTTCTCGAGTTCGGACCGGACCTGCGCGCGGCGCCAGCCCCGGCATCGTCACTTGGTCGCGACCGCCATCGAGTAAGGCCCGATGAGCGGGGCGATCGTCACCGTCGAGAACCCCGCTTCGCGCATCCAGTCCTCGCTCTCGGCTCCGATTGGTCGCAGCCGAGAGCGGGTCTCGGATGATGGGGGCCGCCGAAGATCGCGCCGCGCTGTCGGTGAAGGGTTCCTTGAGGGAATCTGATTCCCTCAAGGAGCGGCGGATTCAGGCGGTGGTTGCAACGCCTGGTGTTTGTTGGTGTGACAGTAGTGTTGTGAGGGCTTCGGCTGGTGTGTGCCAGTCGAGGGTGCGGCGGGGTCGTCCGTTGAGTTCGGCGGCGACTCGGGCGAGGTCGGCCGGGGTCCGGGGTTCGGGGCTCAAGGAAATCACCGGGCGGCAATGGGGCAGCGAAGCACGCTTGTCCCGGGACCTGGCCGAAGCTGTGTCGCGCCGGTTTCGGGAGGCGTGGGATTCGATGGACGAAGGCCTCCTCGACCGGTTCGACGAGGTGCGCCTGAAGCTGGAATCCAGACCGGAGAAGTCCGGCTTGGCGTTCGTGTCCGAGCTGATGGACGCGTACCTGAGGGCGCAGAGGGAAACAGCCGGAGACCGCCGGGCACCCGCGGATCGGCAATTGCCCGCGGCGGAGGCTCATTTCGGAATCTCACCCGCAGCGTTGAAGTACTCTGCGGGCGGCGAAACTGCGGCACCGGACTTCGCGGCCGCGGAGGCCGCCCTCGACGAGGTGACCGGCGGTCCGGAGGCACTGGCGTTGCCGCGGGAAACCAGGGCAGCGACGACACTCGGCTGGTCGCGGCGACCGTAGTACTGGCATTGAAAAAGGTCGTCCGGCACCACGATGTGCTGAGCTACCTTCGCCAGGATCGTTATTGGGATCGCTTGGGCGAGGCTTACCGGAGATTAGCTTCGTTCGCGACCTCGGGCCCCAGACGGTGAGCGTCCGACGCTGGCCGAATTGGCCAGATGAAGCGATCTGATGATGCGCTCGGAGATCGGTGCGGAACGAGCCGCTGGCCTGATGGTCCGGGCCGGTCGTCGCCTGGATGGAGGGTCGGCCCGGTGAAGCAGCCGGGCGAGCTCGAACGGCCAGTCCCAAGCTGACGCCCGCCAGGAGAATGTCCTGGCAGGACATCATCCAGAAGGTCGATCGGTTCTTTGGTTCCCCGCGCGACAGTGTTCCGGGCGAAGTGCAGCGCGCCGTATCTTCCTGCCATTTCTGATCGTGGCATGCCGAGAGGCCTCCCGCCTGGGGGCAGGCGCGAGACGGATCCGGAATGAGATCCTACAGGCGAAATAGCGAAGGGCGGCACGTGAGAGCAATGAGACCGGATGGAAAGGCTGTTTCAGCGAGGCAGCGGGACGAATGGCCGTCAGCGTGCGGACCTGGTCGGCGGAGGCCGGTGGCCGGCGGTGTCACGCAGTCGATCCGCCGTCGACCACGAGATCGTGCCCGACCAGGTAGCTGGCTTGGTCACTGGCGATCCAGACCACCGCATCGGAGATTTCCCCGACGGTGGCGACCCGTCCGATCGGCAGTTCGCCCTTGATCCGGTCCGCGCGGTCAGCGGTGGTTTCCCCCGGCCGCAAGGACATCGGGGTGTCGACCGGGCCGGGGCTGACGACATTGATCCGGACGCCGTCGTCGATGTACTCGCGGGAGGCGGTACGCGCGAGTGCCGTCGCGCCGGCCTTGGCGGCTTGATAGGCGCCGAGCCCGGGCAGCCGTTGGTGCGCACCGAGATTTGAAGCGACGTTGACGATCGCGCCCCCGCCGTGGCGGCGCATGTGGTCGATCTCGTACTTCATCGCCAGCCAGGTGCCGGTGAGGTTGGTCCGCAGGACCGCGTCCCAGGTTTCTTCGTCGATGTCGGCGACGTTGCCGACGGCCACCATGCCCGCGCTGTTGACGGCGACGTGCAGCCCGCCATGCCGGTCGACTGTCGTGGCGACCATGTTCGCGACGGCCGCGGCTTGCGTGATGTCCGCGGCGATCGCGTCCGCGGTGCCGCCGTCCCGGCGGATCAGTTCGACAGTTTGCGCGAGGTTTTCGGCGTTGCGGCCTGCCACGACCACGGTCGCGCCCGCATGGGCGAGTTTCCGGGCGCTGGCGCGGCCGATGCCGGAGCCGCCGCCGGTGACCAGCGCTACTCTTCCGGTGAAATGTGCGGTCATCGCATGTCTCGTTCTGTGAGGTGGGTGCGCTCAGCGGGCCTTGCTGATCTATTCAACGCCGGCTATCCAGTCGCCGCCGATGCGCCTCGGAATTGTTTGAGATAACGCTGGACGGACTGTCGTACAAGGTCGGGTCCGTTCTCCTCGATGGACTCGAAATCCCCGTACACGCGGTCGTAGGAAAGGCTCTCGAAGATGTCGGCCATCCGTTCCACGTCGGTGTCGGGCAACGGCAAGAAGTTCGGGTAGCTGTACATGAACGCCAAGCCGCGCCGGTCGCCGAGCACGGCGACCGTCCCGCCGACCAGGAGAGCGCCCCGGCCTTCCCCGCCCGCTCGCCAATGCACGACCGCGCTGCCGGGGAAATGGCCGCCGCATTGGATCAGGGTGACGCCGGGCAGCACCTCGCTGCGCCCGGACCACAACTGGAGGGCAGGGGAGGAACGCATGACCCAGGCTTGGTCCGCCTCCGGGACGAGGATCGGCGCATCCCCGAATGCCGCGCTCCATTCTGTTTGCGCGCCGTAGAAGTGCGGATGGCTGGCGGCGATTGCCGCTACGCCGCCGAGCGCGGCCACTTGCCCGACTGCCGCGTCGTCGAGGAACGACGGTGGATCCCAGAGCAGGTTGCCACCGTCGGTACGGACCAGGAAAGCGCGTTGGCCGATGGCGAATGCGGGCTCGACCGTCAGGGACGACAAGCCGGGTTCGAGCGGTGTCGCCCGCAATCGGTGGCCAGCTTCGGCGAGGCGCTCGAGGGTCGTCCACGACTGCCCGCCTGCCGCGATCTGTTCGCGTTCGTCCGCGCAGATGGCGCAGACCGGGGGCGGTGTCTCGGTGTTGGCGTGCTGTACGCCGCAGCGCCGGCAAATCCAGGCACTCATGGTTGGACCTCCTTCTCCGCGGGTCAGTCGAGAAGCGAGCCGGACGTGATGGACAGCAGTTCGTCCCGCCAGCTCTGGTGCTCCCGGAAAACGCCAGTCAGGTGGCTCGTGGTCATCTCGGCAGCGAAGGCGCGCGCACCGCGCAGGCCCAGACAGGAATGTTTCGCTCGGATGATGCAGGCTGCGCCCTGTACGTCCAAGCAGCGCTCGAGCGCGTTGACGATCTGGTCGCCGAGGTGTTCCTGCACCTGCGGCCGTGCCGCGTACTCCTGCAGGAGACGAGCCAGCTTCGACAAGCCCACGACCCGCGCTCCCGGCCTCGGCAGATAGCCGATCGTCGCATGTCCGACGAAGGGCAGGAGGTGATGTTCGCAAAGCGACACGAACGGCACTCGCGCCACCGCGATCACCCCCGGCTTGGTGGGACCCTCGAACGTGACGCCGAGGTGCCGGGACGGATCCTTGTACCGTCCGTGCATCAACTCGTCCAATGCGCCGACCAGCCGCTCGGGCGTGCGCGCGGTCGATTCGTCAGCGCACGGCATGCCGAGTTCGGCGAGCATCGCGGCGGCGGCCTTGGTCGCCGCCGCCCGATCGACCGGCTTGGGCGCCACGAACGGTGGGTGGTGCACTGTCTTTCCGTTGTCGGCCGAGCCGGCAGCTTCGTAGTTCAGCGTCTCAGCCATGCTAATTCCTGTCTTCCCAGTATCCGGTGTTCCTGGCGGTTTCGCTCACGGCGACGCGGACGACCTTGGCCGCGGGAGCATGGGGGAGTGCGTTCAAGACGTCGCCGGCCGCCTGGCTCAGAACCTCGGAGATGCTTTCGACCGTCGGCCACTCCAGTTTCATGGCCAGAGCTTCCACCGGGCTCGGGTCGCCGGCGCCGAACCGGTAGAGCTTAGTCTCGTCGTCGGCCAGTACGGTCGACAACGGATCGTCCGCATTGAGCAGGGTCGCGTGGTCGAGATTTTCGTCGATCCAGTCGACGACGCCGGCCTTGAAAGCGCCGAGTTCGACCAGCATGCCGGACGCCAGCTCCGGTCCGTTCACCTCGATTTCGCAAGTCCAGGAATGGCCGTGCAGGCTGCGGCATTTGCCGCCGATTATGGGTACGCGATGTGCGGCTTCAAAATGATGTCGGACGATAATTCCGTGACCCACTTGCCCTCCTGTTGTCCGGAGTGGTTGGGAATGGGTGGTCTGATTGGGCACTTTATGCGACGTGTCCTGCGTCGTCTGCTGTGCAGTGGCGATGATGCAACCTGGTTGCCCCAACTGCCCAAGGTGACGAGATGACTTGGTGCGCGACATTGCGGTGAATGGATACTGGTTCCGGTGAACAATGCTCGCGTTCGAGCTTCTTTGTGTTCAACGGCGCCGCGCCGGGAGGTTGTCTCGCTGGGTGCGGTCGCCAGGGCGCACGGCTCGGTTCGGGGAAGGCCCCTTGCCGGGAATCTGAGTCCCTGGAGGGGGCCTTCACGGACATTCCCGCGGGTCCTGGCGCAACCCTGGCCGCGCGCGATGCCCGATCGTCCCCTTGCGTTGTGCGTTCTTCCCTCGCCGCCTGCGCGTGCTCGTCTCCCGGTCTGGCCGCATGGAATCGTGCGGGACAGGTTGTCGCGGGGTGCGGGAGACTTCGGCCGGAAATCAGGAGGACCCCATGTCGCAGGCCGGACAGCGGAGAGACGCCGGCGCAGTCGAAGAGGCCGGAGCGGGCGCGCGAAAACTCGCTGGAATTACCGGAAGCGAGCCGCCCGAGACTCTCTGCAGGGCACGCGCGATGACCGAGCCTTCGTTGCGAGCGTCGATCGCCGGGCTGCACCAGGATCTGACCTCGATCGCCGGATACCACATGGGGTGGCTCGATTCGTCCTGGGACGACAGCGGCCGAGGGGGAAAGGGAGTTTGCCTCGCGTTGCCCTTGCTCGCGGCCGAGGCAGTGGGCGCGGAAGCGGGCGCCGCGATTCCGGGCGCGGTCGCCGTCGAGCTCATCCATGCATTCACGCATTTGCACGATGACATCATGGATGGAGACCGGCGGCGACGCGGCCGGTCCAGCGTGTGGGAAGCATTCGGCGTCGGCCCGGCGATCCTGGGCGGCGACGCCCTTTTCACGGCCGGGTTGAGCGCGGTCGCGGACTCGCCTAATCCGCACGCCCCGGCGGCGGTGCGCGCGTTGCTCCGCATGTGCACCCGGCTGGGGTCGGGGCAAGCGGAGGACCTGCGCCGCGAGAAAGTCCCGTTCGGCGGTCCCGGCGACGCAGACGTCCCGGCTTATCTCGCGATGGCCGCGGACAAGACCGGCGCGGTGTACGCGGGCGCGCTTGAGGTCGGCGCGATACTCGCGGGCGCTCCCGCCCCGACAGTCGAGGTGCTTTCGGCCGCGGGCGACGCCCTTGGCCTGATGGCGCAGATCGTCGACGACCTCAACGGTCTTTGGGGCGACGCACGAGAGACCGGGAAGCCGGTCGGCGCCGACTTGCGGCGGCGGAAGAAGACGATGCCGATCGTGGCCGCGGTCGCCGCGGGCGGCGAGGCAGGCCGCCGGCTCGCCGAACTGTTGTCTCGCGAACCAGGCCCGGCCGACGACCTCGCGCGGCTGACTGGCCTGGTGGCGAGTGCGGGCGGGCTGGACGCCAGCGTGCGGGAGGCGGACCGGCAGTTCCGGCGGGCGCTGGATCTTTTCGATTCCCTGCCGGCTCCTGCGGGTTCTCGTTCCGGCCTGCGTGCGCTGGCGGAATACATCCGATACCGGAATTCGTGATTTCGAAACCGCGGAACAGGGATGGGGATGCCGTGCCGAACCCGGGCGAGCTCCAGTCGGCCGCGGCGGGACTGGTCGCCGAATCGTTCGCGGACCGGTGGGGCCTGGCCGGCCCGTCGGTCTACGACACCGCGCAGATCATGCGCTCCGGTGTGCGGCGGCCGGGCAGGACTCCCGCTTCGGTGATCAGCGATGCCGGGGACTTCATCCGACGGCGGCAGAACCCGGACGGCAGTTGGGGGCCTGGGCTGGCTTCGCCCGAATATCGGCTGGCGGACAGCATCGCGGCCGTTCTGGCGCTTCTGGAGGAGGCCCGGCCGGCCGCTCCCGACGCGGCCGCGATTCGCGGCCTCGACTGGTTGCAGGGCAACGCGTCCCTCCTTCGGCCGGCCGCGATTCCGGCGGGCATGATCGGATGGAGGTACCTCATCCCGGCATTGACGGACGACGTCGTCCGAGCCGCGGCGAATGCGGGGCTCCAGTCGGCAGCGGACCGTGTTCGCACGGGCTCGGCCGCGCTGGACCCGTGGCGCGCGGAGCTGGCGACGGCCCGCGCTGCCGCGGCGGGCGGGCATCCGCTGCCCGCGCACCTCGACCACGTATGGGAGATTTTCGAGGGCTGTGCGCCGTTGCCCGATGTCGATTCCGCGCATGTCGGCTGTTCTCCGGCAGCTACCGCAGCCGCATTGGCGGCAGCCGCGGATCCGCCCGATACCTGGCGGCGCTATGTGATTTCGGCGATGGACCGGCATCACGGCGCAGCACCGACCGTGATGCCGGTCGAGGTGTACGAACGGGCGTGGCTGCTGATGACGCTCTTGCGTGCCGAAGTGCCGTTCGGCTGCCTCGACCGGTGCGCTCTGGCCGAAACCGTGCACTCGTGGGTGACCGAGGACGGCGTTCCGCTGGGCTCCGGATGGGTGCCGGACGCCGACGACACCGCAGCGGCGCTGTGGGTGGCTCATCGGCTGGGCCGGTCGATCCCTCCGACGTCGCTGTTCACGTTCGAGACGGAGGACTCGTTCGGGGCGTTCGCGACCGGGATGTACACCGCGTCTGGGCAGCCGGACGGACAGCGTGACATGTCAGTGTCCGTCAATGCGCATGTGCTTGAGGCGCTCGCCGGCTATGCCGGCGCAGAACCGGGCGAGGCCAGCCGGATCGCAACTGGCGTCGGCAAGGCGCGAACGTTCCTGCTCGCCGCCCAACTGCCGGACGGCAGCTGGGGAATCGACAAGTGGCACTGTTCTCCGATCTACGCGGCCAGCAGCGCGCTGCTGGCATTGCAGACCGGTGCCGAGCAAGCTGCGGCGACCGCAGCAGCGGCCGGATTCGAGTGGCTGCTTGGCAATCAGCGTTCTGACGGATCTTGGGGACGGTGGTCCGGCACTCTGGAGGAAACCTCGCACGCAGTCCTCGCGCTGGCGTCTCGTGCCCGCGACGGCAGCCAGCACGCCCGGCACGCGGTGGCGCGCGGCGCGGCCTTCCTGCGGGCCGCCTGGTCGGCCGACGCCGAAGACCCGGTCAACACTCCGCTGTGGCATGGCAAGACGCTCCACCAGCACCGGGGCCACCGCGCATATCCGATCGCCGCGCTGTGGGCGGCCGAATCCCTGACCGCGAGCCAGGAATGAGGGCGGAGGACACCGGCAAGCCGCCGGCCTTTCCGTTCCCGGCAGAAGCCGACGGCAGCCCTTCCGCGCAGTACGGCCTGCTGCGCGCCACCGCTCCGGTCAGCCGGGTCAGCCTGCCGACCGGGCATCCCGCCTGGCTGGTGACCCGGCACGCGGACATCGTGACGGTGCTCACCGATCCTCGGTTCAGCCGCGACACGACCGCGTGGGGCGGCCCGCGATTCGGCCCGGGAGCGGCGACCTTCCGGGAAGGCGCGCGGCTCAACCAGATCGATCCGCCGGACCACACCCGGCTGCGGCGCGTCCTGCAGCCGATGCTGACCCGCAGCCAGACGGAGAAACGTTGGCGGGCGCGGATCATGCAGGTGGCTCTCGACGCGGCGGAGGACCTCGCGGCCGGCGGCTCGCCGGCCGACCTTGTCGACGGTTACGCGGTTCCGCTGGTCGTCGAGACCGCATGCGAAGTCCTCGGAGTCCCGTCGCCGGACCGGGCCACCTTCGACCGGTGGACGACGCTGGCAGCATCGCTGTCTCCCGATCTCCCCTCGGACATCGTCGACGAGGTCGACGGGTATGTGCTCCGCCATGCCGAGCGCAAACGCCGGGAACCGGGCGACGACGTGCTCACGGCACTGACCGCGGCGCGCGATCGGGGCGCACTGGACGACGCGGAGCTGGCGAATCTCGCCCGTTCTGTGCTGCTCGGCGGTACCGCGGCGATCAACATCATCACGCGAAGCGTCCTGTTGCTGAGCCGCCACCCGCACCAGTGGGAGCTGCTGCGTGCGACGCCCAGCCGGGTGCCGGACGCAGTCGAGGAGGTGCTGCGCTATTCGCCGGTGGACGGCGCCGGCTTGGCGAAGCTGGCCGTCGCCACCGAGGACCTGTCCTTGTCTGGGACGCTGATCTCGGCCGGCGACGTGGTGGTCTCCCCGCTGAGCGCGGGGAACCGAGATCCGGAAGCCTTCGCCGACCCGGCGCGATTCGACATCGGCCGGGAGCCGACTGCCCGGAACCTTGCGTTCGGCCGCGGACGGCACCTGTGCGCTGGCGCGCATCTCGCCCGCGCGGAGCTGGAATGCGCCTTGCGGGCGCTGCTGGTCCGCTTTCCTCGGATCCGGGTCCACGAGGACGACCTGCACTGGACGACCGGCGTGATGCCTACGAAATTGACCAGGCTCGTGGTCGCCTGGCCGGCAACGCCGCCGCACAGCGGGATTCGCTGAGCGGCGAAAGGAGATTCGATGCAACTGCCGGTCGCGGGCCGCACCGGAGCCGTCCGTCCGGACCAGGGTGTGCAGGGGTCCGCGAAGAGCTACGCGTCGGCTGCCCGGTCCCTCGACAGCGACAGCGCGGACCTCCTGCGCCAGCAGACAACGACCGCTGTCCTGATCGCGACGACAAGCGCGCATTCTTCGCGCCCGACCATGTCGAGCAGATCTCCGCACGGCAGTCGCAGCGGCGTCAGGCTGCTCACGGCTGGCACGGAAGACCGGGACAGGACCGGGTTTCGCGAAGATGACGAGGGCGAAGTTTCCCGCCTTCGACCGCGTCGGCCGCCATACCCTGCCGTACTGCCCCGGACAGGAGGAATTCGGTCACGAGCGCGTTTTTCGAGGGGACGCGGTGATGCGGGAACGCCATTCAGCCGGCTTCCCGTGGGAAAGGTGACGCGGGCTGGCCTCCCGCGGTCCGGAGGTCTCGCTCGCCGGCGCAACCGGGCAGCGGGCCAAGGCTCTTGGGCGGCGCGGAGTGCCAGCGCCGGGGAAAATCTTCTGATCAGATTCCTTCGGGCAAGATTTCTTCGCTCTTCTGTCCCGGACGCTGTTCGTCGAACGGAGCCGCGGTGCCGGCTGATAACTTCGACCAGGTTTGGCTTCTGGCCAGCTCTCGTCACATCGTCGCCGAATTCGCCGAAATGCTGTTTTGGCGTGCTCCGCGGCGCGTGAAGGGGAACCTTGAGGGTGCCTGCGCACCCACGTTTTTCGACAGCCACCGAAGTCTGGAGGGATCTGCGGATGGGTCTTTACCTCGTGCCGGGTCGCGGCTGCGTGGTCTGGCGCGGCCCGGGCGAGCCGGTCGTCGTTTCCTTGACGATCCGGAATGAGACCGGAACAGCCGCTCGCCTCGTCGAGGTCTGCAGCCCCGATTACGAGGAGGTCTGGCTGGGCGGGTACGCAGCTGCCCAGGACGGGGCCGAGCCCGGTCGGACGCGGGCGCGTCGCAGCGGGTTGGTGGTGCCGGCGAACAGCGAAGTCTCGCTGGGGCAGGGAAGCGTGCCGCTCATGGCGAGTTCGCCCAGCCCGAGGTTGAAACCGGAAGATCTCGTGCGGTTCGCGCTCAGATTCTCCCCGGAGGCCACGCTGGTCGCTCGTTTGCCGTTCGCTCGGACGAGCCCTGACGCCGGCTGACCGGTCCGGCACGCGGACGCGACCGTCGATCCTGCGCGGTGCGGCAGGTGCCCTGGAAGCTTAGCCTGCCCGCGACCAGTCCGAGGTGACCGGCGCTTCGCCGGCGAGGGACAAGAGTTCCGAGACCACAGCGTCCATGCTCGCCGGATCCCGCACGAGGCCGCTGTGGCTGGCGGTCACCTCGTGGTGGCGGGCGGCCGGATCGAGGCAGCCGCGCCAGTCGACGATCCGGTCGGCACGCGAACAGACCGCCAAGAAGGGCACATTGCCCGGAAACGGGCCGGCCACCGCGGTCCGGAGTCTAAAATTGCGGGACATGGTTGACACCCGGACTTGTTGATCACAGGGAGTCCGGGTGAGTGAACCTCAGTTGGACCGCGAGGCGCCTCGCGGTTCTGCGCCATGTCGAGGAAGTGTCCGGGAACGTCGCGTTGACCTGCCGGTACTACGGGATCAGCAGGCCGACGTACTACCGGTGGCTGCGCCGCTACGAGACCGAGGGCGTCGACGGGCTGCGGGAGCGGTCGAGGCGGTCGCGGACCAGTCCGAACGCGACCAGGGCCGAGGTAGTGGACAAGATCGTCCATCTGCGGCGCAACTACCACTTCGGGCCCGAGAAGATCGCGATGTACCTGCGGCGCTATCACGACGTCGCCGTCAGCCAGTCGACTGTGTGGCGGATCCTGTGCCGCCTGGACCTGGGCAGGCTGCCCGCGTCGCAGCGGTATCGCCGCCACGACCGCCGGTGGAAGCGGTACGAGAAGCAGCGCCCCGGGCACCAGGTGCAGATCGACGTGAAGTTCGTCGAACCGCTGCCCCCGGCCGGCAAAGCGGGGGTATCGCTGAAGCCGGTCGGGCGGCGCGGGAAGTTCTGCCAGTTCACCGCGATCGACGACTGCACGCGCCTGCGGATCCTGAAAATTTATCCGGCCCTCAACCAGAAAACCGCGATCCGGTTCCTCGACTACGTGCTGTCCCAACTGCCGTTCGCCGTCGAGAAGATCCAGACCGACAACGGCACCGAGTTCGGCGCCCAGTTCCACTGGCACGTCCTCGACAAAGGCACCGGGCACGTCTACATCAAGCCCCGCACGCCCCGCCTCAACGGCAAGGTCGAGCGCTCCCACCGCATCGACGACGTCAACGTCTTCAACGCCCGCCTCAAGGAATGGCAGGACTACTGCAACTACGACCGGCCCCACGGCGGACTCAACGGCCAGACACCCGATGAGAGACTCCGGCAGAAGACCCAAGCCGCACAGTCCGAGTGACACCGATCTTCCCCAGTCGCACAAGCGTATCCGCGGAGTCCATAGTGGAATTTCCGGCTGGGACGATTCACCGGCATGGCCGTGCACCTCCTCGTTCAGCCGCGGCAGCGCGATGCCGGTGCCCGGGCGACGCTCCCCAGCCGGCTGCCGGTCCGGATGCTCGGCCCGGGTCGCGTAACTGTAGTGCGCGGACTCCGGTGTCCGGGGCACGCGGCAGTGCTGCGCGGAGGACCGCTAGCCGGTGTTCCCGATCCCCCTTCGGACTCCACGTCCTTCTTCACGGCTGGGCCGGCACCTTGCTGAGCGCGGCCGTTCGCGTGGCCGAATCCGCACCGGCGCAGGCCGTTACGCCTGGTCAGAGCAGTAGGTGAAGGGATGAAGAGATCGTGAAGAACCACGGCAGAGGATGGACAGGTCAGCAAGAACAGACATCGCCGCACGACCTGGGAGGCAGCAATGGACGTCTTCTCCGACGACATCTTCCGCCGGATCATCGACGAGCAGGAAGCGCAGTTGGCCAAGGAAGCTTGCGAGCCGGCCGCCACCGTGACGTCGCTCAAGATCGGCCGGCTGGCCGGCCGCGGCGGGCGGAACGAGAACGAGTACCGCCTGCCGGCGAACCAGCAGCGACTGGCAGCCTGAGCGCGTCGTCGACGCCCGGCTGAAGACCAGCCGCATCCCGGTTGCTTCGGGATCGCTCGCCCGGCGGGCATGCTGCCCGCCGACGCGGGCCGTTGTTTCCGCCGGCTCGAAACGAATTCGGTGTGCCGGCAGTCGGCACGCAGTCGGCGAGGAATGCCTCGCCGGGCGGGAGATTGGCGCCAGTCGGCCGGCGAGCGACGGCACCGCAACGGTTCCGCCGTCCGCGGGCCGCAGTTCCATCGGGTCCCTGATCTGAGCGGACCAGCGACCCGATGGCGGCGGTGTACAGCGCGACCGCGGCGGCCTCGGCTCTGAGTTCGATTCAGTGCGGAACCGGGGTTTCAGGATTCGGCTTTGAGAATTTCCAGCAGCTTCCCGAGCGTCTCCCAGCGCACCCCCGGCGTCAGGTTGAACGTGAAGTACGTGATCCCGTACTCGTCCCGTACCTTCCGGATCCGATCCGCCGCCGCTTCGACCGGCCCCGGCAAATAGCAGGCGAGACGCCGCAGTTCCGCCTCGCTCCGCCCGGGCGCGACCAGCTCCAGAATCGACAGGTCGTCGGGGTCGTCGATGCCGACCTGGTGAAAACCCATCGACAACTCCAGTTCCGCCAGCCGGTCCCCGGCGATGCGGCGCAGCGCGGCTACCCGGCCCGCGAATCGGTCCTCGTCGCAGTTCCCTTGAAACGCGACGATATCCGCGTGTTCCGCGGCGGCGGCCAGCATCCGGTCGCCGTCCGCTGCGATCAGGATCGGCGGTGGCGTCTGCGCCGGTGCCGGCAGGCAGTCCGGCGAGCTGAGCAGCCGGCGCAGTTCCGCCGCGTGCCCGGCGACCGCACGCACCCGGTCGCGGGCGGCGGGGAACGGCAACCCGACCGCCTCGAACTCTTCCGGGACCCACCCGCCGCCGAGGCCGATTTCGAGCCGGCCGCCGGTCGCGGAGTCGATCGCCGCGAGTTCGCGTGCCAGCAGGGCCGGACGGTAGAATCCGGTGTTGAGCACCAAGTTCCCCACCCTGATCGACGGCGCGGCCGCGGCGAGCGCGAGCAGGGTGGACAGCGGAGCCGGCATGCCGAGATGGTCTGGCACCAGCACCGTGTCGAACCCCGCCTCCTCTGCCCGGCGGGCGTCGGCGGCGACCGATCCCGCGGTGAGCAGAACAATTCCGAAACGCATGCTGCGACTGGTCACGTGGTGCCTTTCACTTGGTCGAGCGACGCGGCGACGCCAGGGCCAGTGTCCGCCGACGATTGCCCGGTTCACAGGGACCTTGGGGCGATCTCGTTGTCCAAGAACCACTGCGGCCCCGCCTCGTTCGGCGAGCCTGCGGCGCGCCGCCAAGGTCTTTCGGGCAGAAGCAGTGGACATACCATTTCGATCGGGGTCGAGCGGTTCGTTCGGGAATCACGATCGCGATAAGGTCAGGGGGCGGATCCGGTCGTGGCTTTCGGACCTTGTGCGGGCCGTCTCAGGTGGTGGAGATCCCTCAGCCGTGCCGCACGGCCCGGCAACTGCGCCGAGCGATCCTGGTATGGAGAATTGTGGCTGCACACGGGATTGGAGCGCGTCGTCTGACCGCCGGCGATGTTCTTGCCAGCTGGTGTTGCGTGGGGCAGCGATGGCTTGCCGGCGGGGGCTGACGAGAGCGAAATGGTACCAGGAGACGGGAAGAAAGCGGAGTCTGGTGACGCGGAAGCGCGATACGACGACGCCTACGTGCACTTCCTTCTGCGGGACGTCGTGGACGATGCGGCGCTCGTGGCCCTCGCCGGCCGGATCGACCGGCCCGGCCTGGCCGGAGAGCTCGCGCGGTCGGCGGCCCGGGTCTACGAGGCGGCCCGGGTCTACGAGGCAGCGCGCCTGCTCCGCGGCAACGCCCAGGAGGCTCTGCGGCGGTATGTCTGGGACGTCGCGATCCTGCTGAATATTCAGCAGAACGACCCGAAACCATTCGAGCACGGGCTCATGGGGCAGGACCCGGAGCCGGCCGGGGACGAACCTCGGTGGCTGGTCGCGAGGCACTTCAACGGCATCCGTCTCGCACAGCTCGAAGGAACGGCGCGCTTGCCCGGGCTCAGGCCCCGGTTGGAAACGATCGTCAGGGTGGCCGAGGCGGTAGTCGGCCCGCATGCCGCCGAGCTGTTCGCCCGGGAGCTCGCCTCGGTGACGGCGGCCGGCCGGTGGAGCGTCGCCGAGGTGCGCGCAGCGGGACAGCCGGCTGGAGTGGCGGAAGGTCGCCGGTTTCGGGCCGGGACGACCGCGCAGCGGCCGGCGCGTTATGACGAAACGCTGGTGGGCTTGCTCGCGAACCTGGTGGCACCGGTGTACGGACGTGCCCTGGAGTCGGCCGGGTTGTCGATTCAGGAGGCGGTGCGCGCCGGATTGGGCGACGCTCCGTGGGACGCGGACGCAGCTCGCGCTCTGTATCGTGTCGAACAGTTGCTGGCGGACTTGGAGATGCGCACGGAGGAGGTGCTGCCGCCGGTCCCGGAGGTGACTTTTTCTGCCGGCGGGACGGCGCTGAGCGAAATTTCGCGTGCCCGGCTGCGCAACGCCGGCGCCGCGTTATTCGACTACTTGTACCTGCGGTCTCTCCGTGCCGGCCGGGCGGTGGCGCCGCTGGACGTGTCCGTAGAGGTCCGGGGCCGTCCGGGCGCCAGGCCGCAGGAGAACGCAGAACGGTCCGCAGAGCTGGAGCGTGCCCTCCTGGCCGGCTTCGTGGAACGCATCGATCAATGGACGCGGAGCGGGATCAATTTCCGGAGCCTCCCGGATTTGACCGCGATTCGATTCCACGAGTCTGTGGGGAAGCCGAAGGGCGCGCCGCATGCGCACGTTACGGTCGGCATGGCGCGGCCGGGCGGGGCGACAGCGAAAAAGGAGAGCCGAGAGCGATCCGGCGGCAGGATGGCCGAGGTTGCGGCACGACTGCGGATCGGACGGATCGGCGCCCGGCGCTCGGAAGACCGTGCCGGCGGCACGACGGAGATCCGGGAGCTGGGCGAGCTGCTGGCCGCGGGCCCGCGAGGGGCGCGAGGGGCGCGGGAGGCGATCGATTTTCATTTCTCCCTGTCCGGGGTGGTCGACACCGGGCATCCGCCCCGGACGGTGCTGGTGCGGGAAAGCGGGATGCGGGCGCTGCTGGACCTTCTCGATCGTGTTGCCGACGCCGGCCCGGGCACGTCGATGCTGCTGGTCGATTCCGCTGCGGAGGCGGGCGATACGGTGTGGAACGTCGTCCGGGGAACGTTGGACGGAGTAGCGGAGCCGCGCACTTTTCTGGTGAACGCCGCGGACGGGGTGGCGTTCCGGGCCGAACGCCACAGCAGGGAGAATCGAACCGTGACCGGCTCGTGGTTTCGGACCGTGACCGGAACGAACGTCGGCGGGCCGGCCGTCGCGTTCCGGGCGTACGAGGACTTGGTCGGCGAACTCCGCTGGGCCCCGGAGCGCGCGGAGGACGCCTATGCCGACGCAGGCCGGGCCCGGCCGCCTCAGCTCCGTCAGTCGCGCCTGCACGAGTTGAACCCGAGGGAGCGACAGCTGGGCGCCGATCGGGCGGCCGGCACCGGGGCGGCTGCGCGGCTACCGGTCGTCCAGCCGCGGCCGCAGCCGGGGAGCCGCGACGGTGACAGCGGTACGGAAGGCATGCCGATGCCGCCCCGGATCGGCGAGCCGGACCCGTTGCCGCCCTACCGGCCGCGCACCAGCGGAGCGGCGCGGGCCGAAGATCCCGCCTGGTTCCCGGCGGTGCCCGCCGAGGTCGGCTGGGCGCCGAGGCCTAGTCCGGAGTTCGCCCGGCACCTGCGCGAGACCGACGGGGGAACGGGGGCGCTGGCGAGCTATGCCGGCCATGTATTCCCCGCCGCGGACGGCGACGTCCCGCCGATCGTCTCCAGCACGCCGGAATTCGCCGGGCGCGGAAGAGACTCGGCGGCGCTGGCATTCAACTCGCTGGGCGGGCTGGAAAACGACGGCGGCGCGCTCCTGCTCTTCATTTACCCGAAAGAGGAGGAGCTGTCGCTCGGCCGCGCATTCTTGCTGTACAACCGGGGCGGGTTCTGGGACATCGTCGCCCATGACGGGAGCGTCGCCCCGTTCTATCTCGACACCTTCGGCCCACACGGCTGGTTCAACAACGTCGGAGACGTCTACGCGGTGGCAGTCGGCCAGGACGGCAGGGTCCGCCGGTCCCCGTGGACGGAAGCGCGGCTGAACGGCGTCGCGGACACCATCGGCGGACCGCTCGATCGCGGGATCGCGCCGGAGGAGAGCCAGATCCTCACGGCTGCGGCGGACGAGACGCCGCAGCCGATCCGGGACGTGCACGATCCGGCAATCGCGAGCCTGGTACGGCACGTGCTCGTGCATAGTCCTGAATACGCGGAGGAACTCGCACGGACGATTTTCGCCGACTTGACGGCGGAACGAAGGGCGGCGACCGCGAATGCGGTTGCGGATCTGGGCCGGAGCCTTGCCCGGCGCGGCGCGGCGGGCGTCGACGCGGCAGTCCGATTCCACGAATCGGTGCTCCGGCTCCACGGCGCCGAGTCCGGTGTGCCGGAGCTACGCCGCAGCGGCGCCGGAATCGAGGCGCTGGAGGTGGTGGTCCGGGATCGGGAGGAAGCCGGACTGGGGGCCTCCGCTTGGCTGGTCGACTACCGGGAGCCGGCGCCGGCTCCCGGCCAGCAGCAGCCGGTGCCGCCACGGATCACGGTCTGGAATGCGGTCGTGCTGGCAGACGGCGACGGAGCGCCGCGGGTCTTCCTGGTGAACGCCGCGCAGGGGACAGCGTTGCGGGTCGGCCCGGTCGACGTCGGGAACAGGTCCGCGGTCCTGACCCGGCTGCCGGTCCGGGACGGGCAGATCGTGATGGATCCGCCGGACGGCGGGCAGGTGCTGAACGCGAACTGGCGCACAGACACCGGTGTCCTCGGCTGGTACGCGAATGCCCCCGGGGACCAAGCCGCAGAGGAAAACCGGGGCGGTCTGCCGTTGTTGCGGTGGGCGGACTTCTACCGGCTGGATGTGCAGCTCGCGGCGGATGCACAGCCAGCGGGGAACGCGGCGGTCCGGGCGCCGGGCGCAGACGGCGGTCCGCGGCTGCGGCATGTCCCGCGGGTGGCGCATCTCGGCGCACACGGATCGCCTGACTTGGCCTGGGACGCCTTGGCGGACGAGGCCGCGAATCTTCGCTCCGCAATTCGAGGGGCGGTCAGGAATCCGGTCGGGAATCCGGTCGGGAATCCCGACCGGACGGCCCGGCCGCGGACCGGCGGCGGACGCGCGATGCCGGACCCGCGACGGTCCGGTGGGGGCACCGGCACCGGCACCGGCACCGGCACCGACCGGAGCGGGCCCATCCTCGCGGACCTGGTCGAGGAACGGTCAGGACGGTCCGACCCGGCTCCCGCCGAAGTGCCCGGGCTGACCGACGACGAGGCCGGGTCGCGCCGCAGTGATTCTCCGGACTCGTTCCAGCTCCTTCGCCTCGGCGAGCGGAACGGCGACGCTGCGCCGCCGCTTGCCCGGCGAGACACCGACCGGTCGGCAAGCAGTGCCGCGACCGGAGAGCCGGCCGAGGACGGCCGCCAACGCGATGCCCGGCAACCCCCGGCGCTGGCTGGCCGTCGGCCGAGCGCGGGCGGCCAACGGCGTGGATCCGATGCGGAGACGGCGGTCGAGCAGAACCCGCGATTCGCTCACCACCTGAGAAACACCGAGGACGCGCGTACGGTACCGGATGGGGCTGCCAGCGCTCCGGTTCCCGCCGGGATGGCCGGCAACCCGCCCGAGCTCGTCGGAAGCACCGCGGCCGACCTACAAGCGTTTCTCACACGGATCGGCGCCGTCGAGGGTCCGGGCGCCGCGGTGCTGCTCTTCGCTTATCCCCACGCCTCGCAACAGCAGCGCCGGCGAGCGACCGGCCGGCGGGTCGTGGTGTTCAATGCGGGCGAGGCGGGGTGGCAGATGCCGGGCGACCATGGCGACCTCGTGCCGTTTTCGGACGAGATGTTCGGTGCCGCCGGTCTGGGCGGCGGTGTTCACGCGGTCGTGGCGAGTCCGGACGACGCGGTGCCGTGGACGTCGGCGCGGTTGCAGCGCACCAGGGCCGAGATAGGCCACGCTGCGGGCTATCGCATCCCTGGGAGCCGGTTGATGGCCGTCAGGCTGCTGACGCAGGAGACACGGGGACGGTACCCATCGGTGCAGCAGGACTACGGCCTGGACATCCGGGAGGTCGTCGCCTTCGCCGCGGGAGGCCTGGCGGCCTACGCGGAGCGGCTCACCCGGGCCATCGTTGCCGGCTTGGCGGCCGAGGCGCCGACCCGGGACGGGCGGCTTCTGGGCGGGGCCGCGCCGGAGGGCGTCGCGGGCGAGCAGCGCTGGACCGAGGAATCGGTTCTCGCCGAGGCGGCACGGGTCCGGGAAATGCTGCGGCATCGCGACGACGCGGCCCAACTGCGGACCAACGCGGCCGCGATCGCGGCCGCTGTCCACCATATGGCAGGGCTGGCCGAGCGGGGCCTGGACGAGGCGGTCATCTTGGTGATCGCGGGTCAGCTGGCGGGGAACGATCCCGCGCGGACGGTCGCGGCCGTCGCTCTCGCCACCAAGCTCGCCGCGCATCTGGACTCCGGCTGGGAGCCCGGGCTGACGATCCGCCGGCTCCATGACGATGCCCGGAAAGCCAAGTACGGCAACCTGATCAGCGCGGATGTTCTCGCCGAAGCCGCGGAGGCGGTCAAGACCGACCATGACCCGGAGAAACTCGGCAGCGAAGACGACGCCGCGGACGTGACGCTCGTAGCGGCCTACCTGCTGGCAGGGACTGACGACACGGTGACGGCCCGGCAACTGTCGGACCTGGTCGGCGCCAGGTTGAACACACTGCGGCCGCCAGCCGGACAGAATGCGGCAGGGGAGCGGGCCGATGCCCGGCGGGAGCGGCTCGGCGTGCCCGCCTCGGCGGGAGGAGAGCCGGTCGGGACTGCCCGGCACGCGGCAGACATCGGCCGGGAAGCCTATCCGACGCCGATGGACGCTGGCACTGCCCGCAAGATCGCGCAACAGGCACAGAGCTGGCATCGGCGACGAAACTCTTCTCTGCAGTGGACGCTTGAGGTCTACCGGCAGCAGCACGGCGCCAGCGGCGACCTTGATGCGTTGCGGCAGAGGTGGGAGCGGCTTAACGGGGCATTGAAACATCTGATGGGGGATGCCAGCCCGATTTCGGTCCAGTCCGCGATCGACGAGTACCGAGAAGTTCTTGCCGCCGCACGCGAGGTCGGCATTGATCTGCCGCCTGCGGGCGATGTTTTCGGGGTCTCCGACGCGACCAGGCCGATTTCAGACAATTCGCTTGCTGGGTCGCAGGGGGCCGCCAGAGCCGCGGAGGGAATCGGGAGCACTGCCGGAGCGGGCTCGCCGGGAGGCGAGGCGCATCCAGAACCGAGGTCGGCGGGGCCGGCGTTCTCGCCGCCGCTGCGGCAATCGGTACTGACCGGAGACGGTTCCGCGCGGCGCGGACTCGGCGCGCCGGTGGCGTGGCGGACGGCTGAGTGGGTTTCGCGGGTCGGGCGGACGAGGGGAAGCGCGGCCGCGTTGCAGGACAGCGCCCGGTTTCATGGGGCGAGCCTGGCCGGGAACGAGCCGGCGCCCGCTGAGCTGTACCCGTTACGGACCGGGGTGGGTCTGGCGGCGGTCGCGGAGGAAGTTTTCCGGGACGGCGACGGTGCGGACGCGGTGGTGTTCCCGGTCGGGCAGGACGCGGTGTACCGGATGTTTCGCGAAGAGGGCCGGTTGTGGTTCCGCCGCTACGGGGGCGAGCCGGCGACCTGGCGGGTAGCCGTTCGCGGCGGCGAGGTCGTCGTGGCATCGAACGATGCCGGCGAGGCCGGCCCGTTGCCGAGTTTCGGCGAGGTGGGGGCAGTCGGGGCCGGCCCGGGCATGCCCAGGCCCGTCTGGGCGGAGCCGGGGCGGCTGCCGGACGGCGAGTTGACCCGGGCGTGGCTGGCCAAGCAGGCGGCGCGAGTCCATCCCGACGACCCGCGCGTAGCGGCGGCGAGGACAATCGTCGACGAGGTGCATGATCGTTACGCGTTGTGGCACTTCCGCATGTACGACCTGATGCTCCGTGCGGTCGCCGGTCAGATGGACCCGGTTGGCGGGGCAGATGGTGCCGAGGTGTTCGCACGGCGCCTGGCGGCCGCGTTCGGGACGGAAAAATCCCGGGGACCCGTGAAGGCGGAGGCGTGGGCCGGATGGGGCGAGGCCGGGAAGCGGGTGCTGGCTCGGGCGATGGGGCTGGCGGTCGTCTTCCCGGAGGGCAGCGTGGCGCACGAGGCCGCGCTGGGGCAGGTTCTGGACGCGGAGCTCGCCGCGCGGCGTTCGGGTCTGCGGACGGTCGGGATCTGGGGTCCGCCGGGCATCGGGGCCGCGGTGGTGCAGCTCGTGGCCGCGGAGGCCGCGGCGGGCGGCGATCCGGCGGGGGTGGCGGAACGTTACGTGGCGAGGTTCCTCGATCCGCGGCCGCCGGTCGGGCTGGGCGGTGCGCGGGGGTCCGCGGGCGAGGCGGTTGCCGGAGCACCGGGCGCGCAGGCCGTTCACGACCGGCTGGTGCGGTTGGGGCGGCGGGTTTTCGGCAGCAGGGACGAGACCCGGGACGAGAACGAGGTAGTGGCGAGCCTGGCGGAGCTGGTAGGCGGGGCGGGGACGAGCGCTGTGTCGCTGGAACTCATGGCGCGCCTTGCCGCGATGGCGTACGGCGAGGGCGGCCGGGGCGAGGCGGCGGATGCGATGCTGACGGCGACGCGGATGCGGTGGACGGGCAGGTGGCTGTCACGGAACGCAGCGGAGGTCCAGGCAGAGGGGCTTCTCCTGGACGGCAAGTTCGCCGCGACTGCCGCGCGGATCAAGACTGACCTGGACGAGCGCGACGTCGTCAAGCGGGCCCGGGAGTGGCGTGCGGCCCGGGCCCGGGAGTGGCGTGCGGCCGGCGACGGAGCTCTGCTCGGCGTCGACCCGGGGAGTCCTGAGGGGCAGGCGTTCCTGCGGCTGTGGGAGCAATGGGACGAGGCGCTGGATGCGGTGCATCAGCACCGCCACGGGCCAGAACCGGGAGCGGCCTGCGCTGAGCCGGATGCGGTGTTGACGGCGGAGGCGGAGCGGGGCGAGATTGCGCTGGTCCAGGGTCTGTACGAGCAGGTCCGGAAAGCGTATCAGCGGGCGGCCGGCCAGGAGCTGCCGTCGGTCGCGGACGTGTTCGGCGCCGACGTCTGGGCAGACGAGTTGGAGCCGAGCATGGCGGAGGGAGTTCCCCCGGGCGCTGTCCCGCTGACGGTGCTGCCGGGGCACCCGTTCCTCGTCCGGACTGTGAACCGGCGGGGCGGCGTCTTCGACCTGAGGGTAGTCCCCCGCGCGATGAGCAAGGGCGACGACAACCGGCGCATCCGCCATTACCTCCCTGCCGCCGCGGGCCGCGCAGTGTGGGTCCAAGTGGCCAGGGGAGAAGACGGCGAAGAAGGCCAGGTGATCCTCGTACATCATCCCCGATCCGAGCAACGCCGAAGCTGGACGATGCGAATTGGTCTTGCACCGCACGTCATCGCTCCGAATGTTCTCTCGAGGCTCGGCCAGGCACACCGTGAGCTGCTGGCGCTGGAGTTGGCGGCGACCGGTCTCGCCGGACCGATCCTCCCTGGCCAGCGAGAGTCGGTCACCTATGCTGGCACGTTGGCCGATAGCGGGCGGCTTGACGTCGGCCAGGTCTCCGTCGCCGGTGTGGCGCTTCGCCTGGAGTACGCGGACGGCGGTTTGACGATGCACAGTCCGGTGCTGGTGACGATGCGGATGCCGGCGGACGGCGGGGGCAGCGCAGCGGAGACGGCGCGGGTCCAAGGAGTGGACCTGCAGCGACGACAGCTGGGAGCGGTGCGCGAGGTACGGATCGGGAAAGACGGCTGGGCCCCGAAGGCGAAGGAAGAAGCAGCGGCGAAAGTCGGCCAGGTGCTGGGCGGTCCCGGGGCGGCTGACGGGTTCGTCACGGCGCACAGCCAGTTCCTGGGGTTGCCGGACTCGAAGGAGGTACTGCTGCGCTGGCTGGCGTGGTACCAGGGCGACGACCGGAAGAAGGAAATCGGCCGCCTGCGGCAGATGATCAGCCGTCACCGGATTCCGGCCGCGGACGAGCTGCGCGCGGCACTGGCCGGACTGCACGCATTAGTGGCCGGGCCAGTCGGGGAGCATCCAGGGTGGAGCGAGGTGCTCGAGTTCGAGAATGCGCACGAGAGGGTTGCGGAAGCGGTCGTAGAGGCAGCCAGCGTGCTGCGGCTGGGGATCGTGTGGACAGACCCGAGAGCGGCGCTCGACGGCAACGCGGACCCCAGCGGCCGGGGCGGGGCTTCTCCTGCGTGGCGGCGGCTGCGGACCCCGGATGTCCGCCCGCAGGCCAGGCCGAAATGGGAACGGATCGACTGGCGGGACACCAGCGGCGGAAGACTCTCGTATGGCGAGGACCGTCCCGAGGGTACCGGTGAAATCGCTGCTCTCCGGCGGGAGCTTCCCGTCGAGCTGCGAGTGGCCAACTTCAGGGGCGGGACGACCGTGTCGCTGCAGGTATTGGAGCCGGGGCGCAAAGCCGCATCCAAACAGGTCAGCTTCCTGCCGCCGGACGCGGCCGGTGTCTGGATGCGGATCCAGTACGTGGACGACCCGCGGGGACAGGGTGCGAAGAAGCTGACGGCGACGAGCGTCGCGGGAGCTGACGGAGCGCTCTGGACGGTGACCAAAAGCTTGCCGGACCGCGGGCTGCTCGGCAACGACTTCGACGGCAAGCACCGGTTCGCTTCCGCGGCGCTGCGACTGCTGGCGGACGCACAGGAGTCCCTCGGGGCCGCGGAATCCCCGGTTCCGTTTGGACAGGTCGCGTTTGCTGCCGCGATGTTCAGCAACCAGCCAGGCTACGAGGTGGATTTGAAGATTCCGCGCAGCGGTCTGAGAACGCCTGTCCGGACTGATTCCGCGCTGGACGGGTTGTTTGTCCAGGGGCCTCATCGGGAAAAGTCGATCCCGGTGCTGCTGGTGGCGAAGCTCGGCGAGTACAAGGGGGAGGAACGCGGAGGGCGGCTCCGGGCCTATGCGAGAGTCGGCACAGGCGTCGGCGCCGCATGGAAAGAGCTGACGTTCACTGAGCGCGGCAGCAGCGATTCGGCGTCGGGGTACCAAGGAATCTGGCGGTCGTGGCCGCGGCTCAGCTACCTGATCGAGCAGAACAAGGCGCTGATCGTGGACAACACCGAGAGCCGGGAGTTCGCGGACCAGGTGATGCGCAGGTTGTTGTGGGTCGACCAGTGGTCTGTGCCGGAAGCCGGCTCGGAGAAGACTCGCATGGCCGCCGAGCGGGCAATGCGGAGTTACTGGCAGGGCGACGCCGAGGTCCGGGCATGGCTGAAAGACGCGATCAACGACGGCGGCGCGGGAATCAAGGCGGTTCGGGCAGCGGCGGACAACTGGGAGCGGACAGGGAAAGTGCTCGCGCGGTTGGCGGCCGGTCAGCAGGGCGCTACTGAGCTGAGCGTCACCGAAATGGAGGCGGAATTCCGGGCGGCTGCGGCACTCGCCAAGCTGCCTCTGGAGGCGGTTCCGGAGGTGGCTGTCGAACTGCGCGATCCGGACACGCCCATCGAGCAGGGGCCCGAGGATTCCGAATGGGTGCCCCCTGATTTGGGCGTGCTGGAGGACCCGGGTCAGCTGGGGCAGTTGGCCTCGGCAGCACCGGTGTCTCCGGATTGGTATAAGGGTTTTTGGGGCGCGAGCCTGTCGGCGGATGCGGCTTTCGGGAGCGGCGATGACGCATTGTGGCCGCAGTCGTCTATGGCCGCCTCGGACGGCGTGCTGGAGGACCCGGGTCAGCTGGGGCAGTTGGCCTCGGCAGCACCGGTGTCTCCGGATTGGTATAAGGGTTTTTGGGGCGCGAGCCTGTCG
>NZ_JBVKDQ010000025.1:83063-107671 GCF_055633755.1 Amycolatopsis sp. NPDC114484
CGGCGGATGCGGCTTTCGGGAGCGGCGATGACGCATTGTGGCCGCAGTCGTCTATGGCCGCCTCGGACGGCGGGGTGGCGGCAGGACCTTCAGCCCCGTCGGCTCCGGACTTCACCGATGGGTTGCCGAGGTCGGTTCAAGAGTTCCCCTCGCCATGGCGAGGGGCCGCGGGTTCTCCGGTTGGACAGGCGGATCCGGGCCCGGCGCCGGTAACGCTGTCCGGCGGCGCGAGCCCCGACCGCGGTAGCCGGGCCCCGCTGTGGACCCGCGTCAATGACGGTTCGACCGCCAACACCGGCTCGAAGCGTGCGGGCGAGCAAACCCCGGGAGTCGGCGTGCGGCGCCGGAAGCGGGCGAAGTTCGTGCCAGCGGCGGACGCCGGTTCGGAGGCGCCGGGTGTCGCAGCGGCCGACACCGCTCGGCGAGTCCTGGCAGCGGTCGCTGGGCTGCCGGACACCGACGGCGTGGTGCCGGCCGGCGCAGTGGCATTCGTCGGCACGGTGGAGACGCAGGGGGAGTTCACCGGGCTGGTTTTCGGTCCGGAGTCCCGAATCGTGCCGCTTCACGAATTCTATGATTTGCAAGCGGGACACCACGTCTTGGCAGTGCTTACCCCGGCCACGGTGAAACGAGGGGCATGGCAGCTCAAGGCGTACTCACTCGACCCGCAGACCGGGCAGCTCGCGGGCCGTACCGCCGTCGTGGGAACGCCGGAACACGGCGTGAAATACCTTCCAGAGAGTGAGTCGGTCCGTCGCCACGTCCCTCCGATCACCGACCGATCGCTGCAGTACACGCTCAATCTCCAGAAGGGGCTGGCGATCGATCGCCGGGCCGGGAAGGTCTCCTCCGCCTGGTTGCTGCGTGAGCTGTCGAAGGAGGAGTCGGCCGAGGAGAACCGGCTCGGCGCACCGGGCGCGGACGGGAGCTCGCTGTTCGCGGCGCTGCAAGCGCAGCGGGTGCAAATGGTGGTCACCGCGGGGATTGGCGATGCGTTCAAGGCAGCGACCAGCGCCTACCGGAAAGCCCGGGCGGAGCTGGTGACCAAGTTCGGTGCGTACGCGGACGAGGAGAGCACCGAGTCGGTCTCGACCCTGCGGAGCGAACTCGAGTGGATAGGTGCCGTGCTGCACAGCCTGGAATCGGTGCCGTCGCCCGGAGAGCTCTACGCGCTGGCGACCGACTACGGGAAGTTCTATGCCGCGGCTTGGTCGGCGGGTTGGGAAGTCCCCGACGCGGCGGGGTTCTTCGGGCTCAAAGAACCGGGCCGGGACTCCGCGGCGGACAACGCCGGACGGGCGAGGAACTCGGCGGTCGCTCAGCGTGAGTCGTGGGACTTCTTCGTCAAGGGTGCCGCTGAGCTGTCGGTTCTGCCGGACCGCGAGTTTCCGGTGGCGCTGGTGCGGGTGGATCCGGCTGGAAACCTGGTATTGCGGGGCGACCCTCCCGAGCCGGGCGAGGTAGGCCCGGAAGTCGTCGTCAAGCTGCATCGAGAGCTTTCCGGGAAGGTGGTCCGGGTGCAGTACGAAAAGGATTTCCGCACTGTTCGGGTGCACAGCTCGGCAACCGAGGGACCCCAGTGGACGAAGCGAACCAGAACGGGAGCGTCGTTGCACGAGGCGGAAGCGGCTCATCGCCTTGAGAGCCGCCGTCAGCAGGTTCTGGCGGACGCGCATCGGTTGCCGCGGGAGGACCTCGCGCATGCGGTGGCCTTTCCGCACCCGGTGGCGGCGGTGGTGGACGGGTCGCCCGGCACATTGTCGTTCGATACGACGCGAGTCGGGGAGGGAACGGTCGCTGGCGACTTGATGCTGGTTGTGGTCAAACTAGGGCCAGACGGAGAGGGCAGGCGGGTCGAGGTCAGAGAGTTCGATCCGGGGTCCGGCCGCTTCCAGGAGGCGCGCGAGATCGATTCGTTGAAGTTCCCCAGCGAACTGAACGGCTGGATCCAGTCGCAGAACGGATCGTTCATCGACCATTGCAGGTGGCCGGCCCCGGGTTCGCTGGAAAAGGAGGTCGCAGCGCAGGCATCGGTCAGCGAAGAACGGCTGGCACACAATGTCGTCGAAAGCGTCTCTCGGCGGGTTCAGGAGCGGGGCATTTCGGTGGGAGGCGATCGGCGCCAGGATCCCGGGACGGAGTGGGAGGAATTGCTTCGGAAGCTGGAAAAGCCGCCGCCGAATGTCGATCTGGCCTTCGTTCACGACCTGATGAAATCCTACCCGCGTGCACAGCTGCAAGCTGAATCGCCGGGTCATCCTTCCCCGTCCGTCGACGAGATTTTCGGGATGTCCCCAGCGGCATTGGCCTTCTACTTGTCGTTCCCCGCGGACCCGTTCAGTGCACTGCGGGCGCGAGACAGAGTCGTCCCGGACTTCAGCGGGGTGCTGGCCGCGCTGGAAGCGCTGGCCGGTCCGGACGGGACACCGGCCGGCCCGGAGGTGCTGGAGCCGCTGCGCAAAATGGGCATCAACGACACCCGGATGGCAGCGGCGACCGCCGTGCTCGCCCTGAACCAGATCCGGTTGCACGAGATCGCGCTCGACTACCTCAGAGAGGTCGACTATCCTTCTCGTCTGAACCTGGTTTACCGCACGTTGGCCCAGCTCGCGAACAGCGACGGGGACGGTGGCTATCCGCCGGTCCGCAGCATGTTCCCGTTCAGTCGCCTGGCCACGCGCTCGGAGATCGGCGGCGATCGATCCGCAGGACGCATGGTAGACGCGGTTCGTGCCCTCACCGAAAAACGTTTCGGCGACGCCGAGGACCAAGCACTGTCCGCCAGTTTCAAACTGACTCCGAGAACTCGAATTGCGTGGCAGGACATTCTGGCGAAGATCGAGCGCTACTTCAGCGTGCCGGAGAGTGCGCTGGCGCAGGTGCATAGTGCCGCCGGGTTCTGCCCTTCCTGACCGTTCCTCGCCGCGGCGGGACATGCGGCACCCGGCTCGCGTTCGGTCGACGGCGTCTCCGGCGAGCCTGAGACGCCGGAAGCCCAGCGTGTGCCATTCCGGCGGCACCCTGCGGGGTGCCGCCGAGTTTTCGCGGAAACTGTGACGTACGAGGGCGAGGAAGGTTCGCGCGGGGCTCGGCCGTGCGGGTGCCCGGGTGGCTCGCTGCCCGGCCGAGCGGTTGCCGCGCAGGCTGGGCCCGCAGAGGCCGCGGCGCGGCAGACGACCCAAGACCACCGCTCTTGCTGAGGTCTCACCGTCGACGGCGAGCCTGTTCGAGCGGCGCTGCCGTTGTCGGCCAGCCGATCCGGCTCCGGGTTGCGGACATCACCTGTGTCCGCACCTTTCGGAAGGGGTGGATGCGGCGTTCGTCATCGACGTTTTCTCCCGCTTCGTTCTCGGTTGGCAGCTCCGGGCATCGCGGCGGATCGACTGTGCGGTCAGGAACGTCCGGGTCAGCGGTGCGATCGCGCGAACAAATCGGGTCTTGCCGGTCTGGCTCGGCCGTCCGTTGCGGTCAGTGCTGTCAACCCCGATCGAGGCAGCCTGGTCAGGATACCGAGACGGTCGTCGGACGGCAATTCTCGACGATATCTCTTGCTGCATCAATGTCGACCGAGTGGAATTTTTCCAGAACATCGCTCAGTACTGTTTTCCTTCTGATATCGACTAGTTGCTTGACGTCTGATTCGGTCATCCCGGTGATTCCGGAATCGTTGGAAACCGCGACCGGGCATTGGGAAACCCTGGAATCTGACCGCGCGCGTTGGGGGGTGAACAGAAATTTCCGTGCGAGGCCCAGGTGAACTGCTGCGCACCGTGCGACTGATTGATGCAGGGCACGCACGGAGAGCACGGATGCGATCGCGTGCCGTCCGGATTCGGCGGAAGCTGATACGGCTTCGCGGACTATTTCATCCAGAGGTGGCTTACGCAATGCTTTCTCGATCTCTTTAGTTGCGGGTAGAAGCATGAGCGAGTATCGATTTCGTACCTCTTCCACGTATGTCGCCGAGCGTACTCCGAGCATCATGTCACGCGTGATCCACTCGGCCTCATGTGGGCCGCTCGGCGCATCAAGGCTGCCGGTCCACGGGACGCCGTATTGGCGAATTTCATCCATGAAAACGTCGGAAGACATCGCGCCCGCACCATTTTTTGCCTTGGTGAAATCGCGCATCACATCGCTTATTCCATCGATGAAGGCGGTGGCGCTGGCGATCGCCTGGATCGCGGCGTCCGAGGTCGGATCGAGGTTGCCGTGCACTATCTGTCCGATTGCGTCGTTTGCCGCTGAGCCCAGCGCGACGGCACGCTTGAAAAGCTGCCACAGGTTCGCTTCGTCAGTGGTTCCCGTCCAGGTTCTGGTCTTGGTGTCGGAAAAGACGCTGGGTATGACCTTCACGGTCGTTCCGTCTGCCCTGACTGCTACTGTCGGCGAGTTCCACGTGATGATGGACGCAAAAGACTGACGTGGCGGATGTCCGGTGCCCGAGGCGGCGGCCAGGTCGGCATAATACGAGGTGAACCGTTTCCTGTCGTTGCCGACTCGTGCTGAATCCAGTGTGGACCCGACGTGCTGTGCGGTCTTCTTCGCCCCTCGTGCCAGTGCGCTTCCGATGAAACCGAGATCGACTAGCAGCCGGCAGGCTTGGTTGGAGTCGAGCAGGTCGGCCGCGGGCAGCGTAGTCAGCACGCGCGTGTTCAACTCCGTGATCAGGTGTGACAGAGCCAACGACTTGGCCTCGATGGCCGAGGCCCGATTTGGAAGTTGACCGACAACCCAATCGTCAAGCTGCTCAAGATCGGATGCTGCCGTCGATCGGGTTTCGTGTGGCGCGACGCTCGAATCGTGCGCGAAGGGCAAGGCGTCTATGGTGGACATCGCTTATCATTTCTCTGCATTCTTGGACGGTACGGGGGCGGACTTGTCAATGGGCGATGGCGGCTGCTGTGGTGAAATATGACGATCTCATCAGCATCGACCCGAAACTCGTTGGAGGCGATTGTGCGTGAATGAGTCACGGGAAATTTCGCAGGCCGGTCAGGGCCTCCGGGAAGAGCGCGAGTCCCGTCCGGCGACAGTGGAGCATGATGATCACCTTGACCTCTGCGGGAGCACGGCCGAGACCGTGGCATTCGTACGATCGGAGGGAGAGCGGAGACTCTTCGACCGTTCGACTGTGTCGACTGTCTCATCGGAAGGGGCCAGGCGACGGAGACCCGTTCGCGGGAAGGTGTGAACGTCCAGCATGAGGTGAAAATGAGGCAGAGTCCGCTTGCCGGCCTGGCCGGCAATATCGCGCGGGCGGTCGCCTGAATGCGCCGGGCGAACGCGTGCGGTCCCGGCTGGGGCGGCAGGTATCGGGCAGTACCGGTCACCCGCTCGAGCCGGGGCGTCGAGTCGGTGACTGCGCGGGCACCGCCGACCCGGGCGACGGGAAGACCCGGGCACGAGCGGCGGTCGGGGGCTCAGGGGCCAGCCCCCGGTCGAATCCGCTGAGCAGCGGGGTTTCAGCGACGTCAGGGGCGCGGACGGCGCGAACCCCAGCCGCTGGCCGAGGCGGTATCACGGCGGTGTTTCGACACCGGGGACGCTGGCTGTGTGACGACACGATTTGACCGGTCCTGACGGGCGAAGGCCTCTGGTGTGCGTGCGGGTGAAGACCCTCGGATAGGAAGGTCGCCAAGCGCTGTCCTAGCACCCGCCCCGCGTCCGACGGCAGGAAAAGGGCTGAACCCGCAGATCCAGCCCCTCCAGCCGGGATGCCAGGATGTGAACCTGCGACCCGCCGCTCCCAAGCGGGAACGACGTAGCGCAGTGCTAAACCGGCATAACCGATGGTCGGGCATGTGCGGAAATTCGCAAACAGCAGGGTCGCGGAATGATCTTGATACTCCTCGATCGCCATGCATGTGCTGCAGGCAAGTGCAGGGGCGGCGCGGCGAAGTGCCATCACGGCTGTAGGCGCATGCACTCGCGCGGCGAACTTTTTCGAAGGCTCGGACGGGGCTTTCCTCCGCGGGCCGGCGACCGGCGAACGCAAAGGTGACACCAGCGCGCCGATCTCGAGGAACGCGTCCGGTGGCAGCCCTTCGCGGAGGACTCGATGTCCGTTCAGCTGCGCGTCGCGCAGCATGCGGGCGTTGCCGAAGCTCTTGTCGAATGCGCCCGGATGTACTCGGCGGAAAAGGGATTCCCAAATACGCGATACCGAGCCCGTCGCACCAGGTCGGGTCGCGGACACCGCCGTCGTCGTCGACGCACGAGGCGTGCGCGTAACACATCCCCGTTGGTTGAGGTTCACCCCGAACGGTGGACAGGGTCTTACGAGGGGGCAGGCACCCGCCCGGAGTGACTGCTCGAAGGAGTCGGGACTGAGCGTCCCGAGCGCGGAGTGCTGTCGCGCACTGTTGTAGAAACGGATCCAATAGTCAATCGCGGCAACGAGTTCTGTCTTCGTGGCGCAGGCGTTCCTGTAGTAGTGCTCGTGTTTGAACGTCGACCTGAACGATTCCGCCGGGCTGTTGTTCCAGCAGATCCCGGTTGCGCCCAGCAACCTGCGCAGCCGTGCCGGAAGCACGCCTTCGCGGTCAGAGACACACGGCTCCGCGCGGCCACCGCGAATGGCGGCACCTCATCGCGGAGGGGCCTCGGGAGGAAAGGCGAGCCGAGCCGAGGGCGGCGAAGCGGAGCACCGCGCCGTGCGCTGCCTGGCTTCCGGACACCTGCGCTCGATCGTCGTTCGTCAGCCGCCGGGGCGCATCGGAGCCGGCAGTTGACGGAAGAAGGTCCACGCCGTCGTCGAAAGGCCGGCGCGCAGCCGATTCAACGCAGCTCCCGACAGGAGCACGCGCTACCGGACCCGCGCTGGCGCTGCCCGATGCCAAGTACCGCCGAGCAGCGGGTCCGCCGGTCGCACGACCGGTCGGCATGTTCTGGATTCGCCGTACTGCCCAGGCGAGCGATCCGCGCCTGCGGGCTGATGATCCCGGCTCAGCCCCGGTGCCACGGGACTTTCGGTCGACCTCGCCGGTTCGCTCAGGCCGCGCGCCGCTCCTGGTTCGCCGGCCACCGGTCCGTGTGCTCCGTCCGCCGGCTCTGCCGCTCCGCCCGCACGCGCTCGCCGATGGCAAGCGACGTCACGGTCGCGGCCGCCGCACGTGCTTCCTTGGCCAGTTGCTCTTCCTGCTCGGCGACGATCCGCTGGAAGACGTCCTCAGAGAAGATTCCCGCTCGTGCCTCAGCGAAGATGTCCACTCCGGCCTCCCAAGTTCGCGGCGATGCTGTTCTTGCTGACCCGTCCAATACTCGTCCCCGGCTCTTCACGAACTCTTCATCACCTCAGACGACCCTCTGACCTGGTGCAACGGGTCTCAGTCCGCAATCCTGCCGCGAGCGCCCCAAGCCTGTCGGCCGGCTGAGCGCGAACCGTGAAGACCGTGCCCGGCCCGACGAGCAGATCGGGAACGCCCGGTGACCGTCTTCCCCGGAACATCGGCGACGGCCTCGGCGCGCCAGCTTCCGTGGTTACGGTGACGCGATCCGGAGAGGCGCTGAGACGCCGAACCGACCGGACGCGGTGGTCGCCAGTGTCCGGACTGGGAGGCGATCAGTCATGTACGGAAGCAATCACACCGGGCCAGTCCACGACGGACTCCGCGGCTACGCCCGATCTGCGGCTGCGGCCTTCAAACGCCGCGATGTGCTGTCCGCGCTGTCGGAGCTGGCAGCAGGCTGGGCAGTCCTGCGGGAAATCCGGGCTCAACCTGTTTCGCGGACAGCCATTCCCGGCGCGCGTCGCCGCGCAGGGATCCGGCAACGGCGAGGCTGGCCCCTGCCTGGCACGAACGACAGAACCCGCACGGCGGTCTGCCCTTGCGCGACCTGCCGTCCACGCGGGTTTGCCCTCATGTTTGCCGAGCACCCCGCCGAGTGCTCCCGCGGCCATTCCCGGACCTGCCACTGTGGGTGCGCACCTGCCGACCAAACTCCGCGGGGCTGATTCAGCCCACCCGCACACTTCCGGCGGGGAGGAGGCGAGCCCTGATGACGGACGATGACCCGGGCGGACGGGCGCTGGCCGGCGCGGTCCCGGCAGGTCCGGGCGTCGTGCAGCGGCTGGCCGCGGCGATGCGGCTGCCCTTGTGGCATGAGGCGCAGGCATTCCGGCAGCGCTGGGCCATCGAGCATCATCCGCGATGGCGTGCTCCGTCAACGGATTTGCGCGGGTTGCCAGTGCTCCTGGCGGGCGGAATGGGCAGCACCCCCGCGTTGCTGAACCCGCTGCGGGAACTTCTCGAACGGCTGGAGTGCCGTGTCGAAATAGCACCCGTGCGCTTCGGCATGGGTTGCGGCGAGGAGACCGCACGCGCAGTCGAGACTGCCCTCGCTGACCTGACCACGGCCTGCTCAACGCCTGCGGTGCTGATCGCGCACAGCCGCGGCGGCCAGTTCGCCCGCGCGGTCGCGGTCCGGCGGCCGGAGCTGGTGCGCGGCCTGATCACGCTCGGCTCCCCGTTGACCCGGATGTTGGCCGTACATCCGCTCCTCTTGATCCAGATCGCCGCAATCGGAGCGGCCGGCGCGATGGGCGTGCCCGGGCTGCTGAAACCGAGCTGCCGATGGGGTGCCTGCTGCGCCTCCCTGCGGGCCGCGATAGCCGGGCCGTTCCCCGGCACGGTGCGTTTCCTGTCGATCTATTCGCGTGCGGACCGCATCGTGGACTGGCGCAGCTGTCTCGACCCGGCCGCCCGCCACCATGAGGTTGCGGCAAGCCACGGCGGCCTGATCTGGGATCCGGCCAGCCTGGACGCAGTCGTCTCGGAACTCGCCGACCTCGCCGGCGAACCGGTCGGCTCGCGCGGGTCAGCGGAGAGTTGCTGGTAGCCAGCAAACAATTTTCCATCAAGCGCGAAGGTCGACGAGCCTCGGCGCCTCGGGCATCCGCCGTGACTTCCAGCCGCACACCGCCGCCGAAGACCAGCCGCCCGGCTCCACACCGGCATCACCGACGGCATGGCTTCGTGCGGCCAGGCCGGGAATTCCGGCATCCGCCCAGTTCGCAAGCCCCGCCGCAGTGCAGTTCAGCTAATCATTCTGCCCAAATTTCTTGAGCGCAGAAGCCAAGCCAAGCGTTTAATCAGGCCACTCCGGACACGCCGTGCCGACCCAGGTTCCCTCACCGGGGATTGCGCCAGACAGCACGGAACCGCCGGAGCAGATGTCAGCCAGCGGCGAGAGGAGGGCAGCAAGGTGACCTTCGGATCAATTCCCCTCGTACCAAGGTCCTGCTGCCCGGGCCCTCTCGCTTGACGGATCGCCCCCGGACCCGAGATCGAGGTTGTGCTGTGGTGACAGAACTGGCAGCAGCCGGGCCGGACCGGCTCGCGGTGCGCCCAGGCGACAAAGACCGCTTCATCGAAGACCTGGTCGTCCCGGAGCTGCGGCAGGCTCTGAGCCGACTGCATCCGGAGCTCGCAACCATTGCGGCATATCACTGCGGGCTGTCGGATCATGCGACCGCCCGGAGCGGGTTGGCGGGCGGTAAGATGTTCCGGCCTGCGCTCGTATTCCTGGCGGCGGACTCGGCCGTGGCAGTCGCGCCGGACCGCCCGTCCGACGCGGTGGTGACCGGCGCTGTCGCGGTACAGCTCGCGCACGAGTTCACCTTGCTCCACGACGACATCATGGACGGCGACCGGACTAGGCGCGGCCGCCCGGCAGCGTGGACCCTGTGGGGAGTCGATCGGGCCCTGTTGTGCGGTGACGCATTGCTGGCCCTCGCGACAGCTCAACTGGTCGCGCATCCACGGTGCGCGAGGATGCTGGCGGACACGGTGCTTGCCTTGTGTTCCGGGCAAGCCGATGACCTCGCCCGCGTTTCGCGACCGGATGTGACTGTCGCGCATTGGGAGCGCATGGCGGCGGGAAAGACCGGCGCGCTGCTCGGAGCGGCCTGCCAGCTCGGTGCGGCGCTTGCCGGTGCGGACCAGCAAACAGCCGAACTGTTCCGCGGCATCGGCGCCGATCTGGGTCTGGCCTTCCAGTCCATCGACGACTGGATCGGGGTGTGGGGCGACTCCGAGGTCGCCGGAAAGCCGGTCGGCGCCGACCTGATCGCACGGAAACGCAGTCTCCCGATCGCCATTGCGCTCGACCTTCCCGACATCAATGCCGAGATCGGCGCACTGCTCGCGGATCGGGACGACGACCTGGACGAACGCGACGTCGTGAAGATCATCTCTGTGCTCGACAGGGCCGACGTGGGCGCCCGCACCCGTCATCGCGCCGATCAGTACCTGAACCGGGCCCAGAGCGCCCTCGATTCGCTGATGCTCGGCCCCGGGACTCGCGCACGGTGGGACGAGCTGATCGGCCTCTTGGCCCGCCGCACCAGCTAACTGTCCAGCCACTCGATGCCGCCAGAAGGATCGGAAGGAAAGGGTATGCCGTGGTCGTGGCTCGGACCGACGCCGAACGGATGATCAGCGAACTGGGGCGCCGTCAGCCAGGACCTGTATGCGATCTGCTGCAGGAGCACCCGGAGACGATCAAGGGATCCGCTGCCGGCAGTGAGCGGCTTCGGCGGCGCGGACGCCTGCCTGCTTCGTCGCCGGGCAAAGCCAGTGCGACTGCCAGCTGTGCCCACGAGGTACCCGGGCCACGGCCACTGACGCGCCGTCCGCACGCCTCGGACGAGCGGCCGTCTCCGCCAGCCGTTCAGCTGGCACGCCGGCCCCGGATGAACATCACCACAGCCCCGATCAGGATGATGCCGCCAAGCACGCCGAACACGATGCCGAGATACTGGGCGAAGCCCCAAGGTGCGCTTGTCAGACCAGGCAGTTGGTTCTCCAACTCGACGACCGGCGTGTCCCCGAGCCGGTATTTGACCCTCTGACCGACGACCTGGGACTTGGACGAGAAATCGGAGTACCAGCCCGCTGGGTCGGAATTCCCGACGCTGGTCCTCGGGAAATGTCGAGTGCCCACGATGTGGGTGCTGCCGTCAGCGCCCGTGAACGTCAGTTCCATCTCCGCGACCTCGGTGAGGCCATCGGTGTTAGTCCAGATCTTCGCCCGCGCGTCGGTGACGACCCCGCTCAGCCCGGTGGCCTGTAATTCCTGGCCCGTGTTTCGCCCGGATTCCACCCCGTTGAAGACAGCGCGACCGAACCACAGGAACGCCAGGCCGAACAGTGCGACGATGATGACGACAGCTTTGGAGGCCCTCCGGGGCCGGCGTGCGGCCGGCTGGAGCGGTTCGCGAGGGGGCGGGGCGGGGTAGTAGGCCATGCAAACAAGCATAGAGACAGTCCATTGCGAGCATGAGCATTCCACGCCCGGACACGACCCTGTCCAGACACCTGTACCGACACCGCCACGGCAAGACGGTCAACCATGCTGGGCAACCGGTGGGCGGCCCAGACCTCCTGCATGCATCACCTGACGGTGGGTAGTTGCGCCGAAGTCGCGGCTCGGATGGCCAGGCTCCCGGCACAATCGCAAACGAGAGGCGTGTTTGTTCACGCTGATCGAAACGCCGGTTCTCTGGGGGTGCCAGCGTGCGCCGGAGTCTGACGCCACCCAGGCCGGACACTCAGCCGAAGGGCAAGCTGACCAGCGGAAACCGCCACGACAACCAGCGAAAGGACACTCATCCGGGCCCGTGGAACCCGGCAGCCAATCCGCTGACACGGGCGGTCGACCACACCCGCCAGCCCGACGCGATCCGGAAACCCCAATCCGAACCCGCACACGCCAGGCCGCAACCCCGGCGAAAGATCGAGGTTAGCGGGGGATTTCCCCTGTCTTTTCCCGCGTTCCTCGCTCAACAGTGTCCGAACTCGGCAACCGGGACTCTACTGCGAAGGAAAGGTCGGGTGAGCCGTAGCTCTTGCTTGACGACGTCAGCGCTGTTCTGGTCGGCAAGGTGAGGCGGCGGTGTTCAGCATCGGCGCGGCTTATCACGGAGGCAATGCGAAGATTCAATCCGTTGCGAGACGAGGGAGAGGTGACGCAGAACTGCTCTTGAGGGCTGAGTGTGCGCCCGAGGTTCCGTCCGGAGCCGCGCGAATGGTGCCCGGCGGGCTGTCACGATCGTGCTGGGCCCTCGGTCAGCGCTGCCGGGCCTTGTCTTGAGCGGGCTCTCCCGGGAAGCGCTGATTCACGGTGGTTGGTGTTCTACTGTCAGTCATGGTGTCACTTTGACCTGACAGCACAGGATCCGACAGGGGTTTTGGTGACGACATGATCTTTGCTGCTCCGGCGGATCTCCAGAAGCGGCTGTCGGCATGGCTGGGCCAGCAGTAAGCCGGCAAAGTAGTAAAGTCCGCAGTCGCGGATTTGCCTTGAGCCGCGGAACGCGGGCAGGTGCGGGGCAAGCGTTCGGGTGCGAGTGTCGGATATGCCGAGAACATGATATCGAGAAAACCGGGCTATTCGATCAATTGCCCTCGCGAGGAGCTGGAGAGGCACCTGCGAGGTGTGTCTCGCCGGTGACCAGAACGCAAATCCAGCCATTCGTTGTGTTGAAAAAGCGCAGTGCGGAAGAAGGAGTCTTCCGATGGTTTCCCGCAAGGTGGCCGGATGTGAGAAACAGGCTTATGGGCGCCGACGCGTCCCCCGTGATCCTGTTGTCGCGAGGAAGTGTGAAGTTCTCGAGGTGGAGTGCGGTTCAAAGCGGCAAAACCTCGTTGAATGGGTGCGTCAAATACATTGGTGATAGTCGGCTTAGGAATCTGAAGGAGATCTGGAACGCGCTGCGGGAGGATCTTGATCAGGCATGCTCGCCGGACGGTAGCGAAGGGACTGGATGAGGTGCGTTCTGAGTCTGACGGGAATTCGCGGGGTCCCGATAGGATGGATTTAAGCGATTCTTCGACGTGGGCCGCGGGTGCTGATTCTTCAGCTTCTGTCGATCGGGTTTTGTTCGCGGGCCAATTTGGCCAGTTTGATCCTGGGCACGAGCCCACGGAGGACCAAGCTGTTGCGCTTCGCGCGAGGTACCGCCGGAAGGCTATTGTCACTCCTGCTGATGGCGATTGTTTGCCGAATGCTTTTCTGGCTTCGGATCCGGATTTGCCTCGTCGGTTTCGTTCAGTTCGCGATGTTCGCCTCGCCTTGGTTAGGCACATGTGCGACCGTGCTGACAATTTTCTGGCCTTCAGTGACGGATTCAACCCGGCGCTGGATCGGGCGGCTGCTGTAGCGGAATACCGCCGGCGCGTGCAAGAACTAAGGACGCCAGGCGTTTACATGACTTCTATGGCTGACATGGTTCCTGCCGCGCTGGCCGATATGGCGGGCGTGCGTTTGACGATCTTGCATGAGGACGGGGTCGAGCTTGAGGAGCGGACGTTCGGGCCGAGGGACGGGCGTCCGGTGGTACTTCTGTACCGGGACATTGCTGGCGGTCATTACCTCGGTACTCGTGTCCTGTCCGAGTCGGAGCAGCGGTCGGGCCAGGGGCGGGGGGGCGGGGCTCGGCAACTCCCTAGTCGGCCGTATGACCCGGTCCGGGAGTCGCTTTCCTCTGCTAAATCGGGTCAGCTGGGGGGTCCGGCACCGGTATCGCAGGAGTTGGCGAGTAGAAAGCGACCTGCGGACACGTCGCCTCCGCGGGATTCGAGAACGCGGCCCGGTGCGGTGTCGGACCCGCCGCGCCCGGTGATGCCGGATTCGTTGAAAGACTGGCTGCCCAATGCCGATGGCACTGGGCCGCAGACATTCTTGGCGAAGTTAGCGGAACTGAAGAATAACGGAGATTTGCCCGACTCCTTCACGATGGATCCTCCTGTGCCGGCAGGAGGGCACTGGCCCTTGAGGAGGAGGAGTGATGCGGTGGAGTGGGCCCACACGTGGGTGTTGGGATTAAAGACACAATTCACAGCCGCACAGGCGGCGCAGAGGACTGGCCGCCTGGTCACTGAGCCAAAGATCCTTAACTTGTGGAATAATATCGCTGTGGCCCCGCCGATGCTTGGTCAGGGCGTGGGTGAAGATCATTCATCGAACGTAGGCGAAGCGCCTCAAGAATCAGCTGAAGTCCCGTTCGGTGAAAGGGGTAAGCGCCGGTTCTTTGGGAACCAGGCGAACAGTGAAGTCGATTATCCGAAATGGGTTTTCGGGGACAAGGAAGCGTGGATCTACAAGTCCGTGCACCGTGGGACGTTGGTTCCGGTCGACTGGATGGACGATGTTTTTCCCTGGCGAAGCTTCCTCGACCCTTTCCAGCGGGTCGCTGAGCCATACGCCGACGGGGACGGCCGGGTCGCTGAGGGCGTCAAAGCGTCGATCGCGGTTATGCTTGACTCCAAGAGGTATTTCAAGCGGCTTGCTTCGGACGCGTCCAATGGTCGGCTTTCCGTCTCGAGCGGGGGGTTGGAAGCGCTGTGGCCGAAATTAGAACAGAGCACGCTTGCCGAGATTCAGCGGTTGGTCAAGGAGGCGCCAGCGGATCGGCGTCTCGTCAAGGCGAAACAGCTCAGGTCTGAGCATCTCCCGTCTCACGAGAGAATATTGGCGGGGAAATACGGACTGTTCTTGGCCGTTGACGAGGTGGAGCCAGGGGACCTCTTGCCTTTGGACCGGATCCGGAAAGAGGACTTGCCGCTGTTGAGCAACGGCAGGATTCTCGGCGTGTATACCGGAGCATTGCTGCGCACTGACCAACAAGTGGAGGTCTGGAAAAAAGACAATCCGTTGTTCCCGGACTATGTCATCGATGTCGGCGGGGACGACGAGATGTGTGCATCGCGGGCCGCGAACTCAATGGCGTTTGCCAATACCGCGCGGCTGCCGAACTCCACCGAGACCGACCAATCGCGAATCAATGCACAGTTCGTAAGATTCAAGATCCGCATGACGACGGCACCGCATCCGGTAACCGGCAAGAGCAGGCAGGTCTGGCAGCGGATTGCGGTCATGGTCGCATTTGACAATCTCGTGGGGCCGGACAATCCGTATGGCATGGTCATCGCGCACTATGGCCCGCATCAGGGCGGGATGTTCGATGCGGTCGAGATCAAGAACGAAGAGACGGCGGAAGACGACATCCGTGCGTATCTGGACGGGTTGAAGACTGCGCATGCGGCGGTTCATGCGCACCCGATCCCGCAGTCCGCGGTGCCATGGGCGATGCCGGTGGGACGGTCGGCGGTGACGGCGACCGGCGCGAGCGGGGAGCCGGTCGCGACGGTGCGAGCGTCGACCGCGCGACGTCGGCGCGCGGGCTTGCCGGGTCGTGGCCGGGTCGTGGTGGAGACGGCGGGGCATCCGCCGTTGGAGGTGGAGTGGATCGATCGGCTGGAGGGCAGGGTAGAGCTGTCGACAGTCGGAGTCGAATGGGTGCTGGACGCTTCGGGGCGGCTGCTGTCCGAAGAGGTCGACCTGCCAACGGAAGGGGAGTATGGCCACGACCTCGTCGTCCGCTATGACGGCACTACCGGGCAAACGCTGCTGACCGACCACGATCAGCCCGCGACCGAGTTCAGTGCAGAACGGCAACCGGACGGCGGATGGGTGCTGATCGAGACGCTCGGTCGATACGAGGGGCACGTACGTGAATACGATCGATTCGGCCGGATCCGGCCTGGCGGAATCGATGCCGATCAGGCCGCCTCGGCCGAGGTGCGGGAGCGGGAGACGTTGGAGCAGGTGCGCACCTACGGGTCACGAGGTGTTCAGCGTCCCTCGGACCGTGCTCAAAAGGCGCTGGAGAGAGCGTTTCCCCGTGGTGAAGACGCGCGCGAGTTCAAGGTGCATCCGCCCGTGTGGCAAGCTAAGGGGAAGAAAAAATTACCGCAGTGGATTGCGAAAATCAATCCGAAGAAAGACAGTCCGGGCTTCCGTGACGACAACTGTCTCGACGTGGCATTGGCGTTTGAAGAAGGATGGCGAGGGCGCCCCGTCGTGGCCGCCGCGTTGTTCGAAGAGTTCACGTCCAAAGGTGATCCGGTTGTGCCGCACGAGTCGCTTTCGAAAGTGGACCGATACGCGGGAAAGCACCAGGACTACGAAGGGGACCAGCTGGCCGCGCTGCGCCGGGTAGAAACCAAATTGCGAAGCCTGGGGCCTGGAGCCAGTGCCATAGTCACTTTCAGATACCAGGACATCGACAAAATCTGGCACGGCCATGCGATCAATGTGGTGAATGACCGCGGGCACATCGCGTATGTCGATTGCGAGAGCCAAGACGTATGGGTGGACGATCCTGGATTGCCGGAGACCTTGTATGGTGCCACTGAAGAACTCAGCTTTCACATGTTCAATATCACGGACTTGGACTCCTACGTATTCGATCCGCGCGGAAGCTCGGTGTTCTACCAGCTTAGCTCGGGCGAGAGCCTGTCATCGGCAGTGGCCCGCTTGGTCGGGCGGAGCGGGTCGCCGGGCGGTGACGGCGAGGGCGTTTTCGGATCCGTTGGGAGTGCGGAAAGTCCGGGTATTGGCGCGGTAGCGGCGGATGGAATGACTGGCGAGGTGGTTGGGTCTGTGGCTAGTTCGTCGTCTGCGGGCCTCGTCCCGCAGGCGACGGCCCCGCCTCGGAGCCCGGCTGTTTTAAGCGGGTCGACGATTCCTGATTCGTTGCCTAGCAATGGGATGTTGTGGTGGCTGGGGGTTCCTTGGTCGACGGCGGCGACGTTGCGGGACTATCTGATTAGTGAGCCGTTGACGCCGGAGGGGCTGCGGAAGTTTTTGGAAAACCGCGGCATGTCCTACAAAAAGATGCCTCCGGTCGTGAGGGAATACGTCCGAGAGTGGATTCGCGGTTTTCCCGGTATCTCGGCGGGTGTGGTTGCTAAGAATTCCGGGTTTGCCTCGGTGTCGAGTGTGCAACATTGGCAGCAACTCGATCAAGAGCGTGGCGTGCCGCCGGTTGAACCCTGGCCTGATAATTGGATGAATCTGGTGCCGGTGGACAGCGGCCATTGGGTGTCGTTCGACGAGTTGACGGCGGGGGTGAACGAGGAGTTGGAGAGGAGGGCGCCCGGCGGTGAGGTGCGGGTCGGGCTAGGCGAGGTGAAGATTTACTACCGTCGATTCGTGGAAGATTGCGAGGCTCGGCGTTCGGGGGTGTGGGGTGTGGCCCAGGGTCAACTGGTGGAGCGGATTGCTGATGCGGCGGTGGAGGAGGCCAGGCGATTGCCGTCGGACAGCGGGGCGGGGCCGGCGACGCGGGTCGGCGTGGGGGGCATGAGGGTCGGGCGGAGCGGGTCGCCGGGCGGTGACGGCGAGGGCGTTTTCGGATCCGTTGGGAGTGCGGAAAGTCCGGGTATTGGCGCGGTAGCGGCGGATGGAATGACTGGCGAGGTGGTTGGGTCTGTGGCTAGTTCGTCGTCTGCGGGCCTCGTCCCGCAGGCGACGGCCCCGCCTCGGAGCCCGGCTGTTTTAAGCGGGTCGACGATTCCTGATTCGTTGCTTAACGTCGGGAAGTTGCCTAAAGTCGGGATGTTGTGGTGGCCGGGGGTTCCTTGGTCGACGGCGGCGACGTTGCGGGACTATCTGATTAGTGATCCGTTGACGCCGGAGTGGCTGCGGAAGTTTTTGGAAAACCGCGACATGTCCTATAAAAGGATGCCTCCGGTCGTGAGGGAGTACTTCCAAGAGTGGACTCGCGGTATTCCCGGTATCTCGTCGGTTGAGGTTGGTAGGAATTCCGGGTTTGCTTCGCTGTCGAGCAGTGTGCAAGGTTGGCGGCGACTCGATCGAAAGCGTGGCGTGCCGCTGGTTTATCGCTTTCCTGATAATTGGATAAATCTGGTGCCGGTGGACAGCGGCCATTGGGTGTCGTTCGACGACCTGACGGCGGGGGTGAACGAGGAGTTGGAGAGGAGGGCGCCCGGCGGTGAGGTGCGGGTCGGGCGAGACGAGGTGAAGATTTACTACCGTCGATTCGTGGAAGATTGCGAGGCTCGGCGTTCGGGGGTGTGGGGTGTGGCCCAGGGTCAACTGGTGGAGCGGATTGCTGATGCGGCGGTGGACGAGGCCAGGCGATTGCCGTCGGACAGCGGGGCGGGGCCGGGGCCGCGGGTCGGCGTGGGGGGCATGAGGGTCGGGCGGAGCGGGTCGCCGGGCGGTGGCGGCGAGGGCGTTTTCGGATCCGTTGGGAGTGCGGAAAGTCCGGGTATTGGCGCGGTAGCGGCGGATGGAATGACTGGCCAGGTGGGTGGGCCTGTGGCTAGTTCGTCGTCTGCGGGCCTCGTCCCGCAGGCGACGGCCCCGCCTCGGAGCCCGGCTGTTTTAAGCGGGTCGACGATTCCTGATTCGTTGCCTAGCAATGGGATGTTGTGGTGGCTGGGGGTTCCTTGGTCGACGGCGGCGACGTTGCGGGACTATCTGATTAGTGAGCCGTTGACGCCGGAGGGGCTGCGGAATAATTTGGAAGACCACTACAGGACCTTCAGTGAGATGCCTCAGGTCGTGAGGGAATACGTCCAAGAGTGGACTCGCGGTTTTCCCGCTGTCCCGGCGGGTGAGGTTGCTAAGAATTCCGGGCTTGCTTCGGAGCCGAGTGTGCGACGTTGGCGGCGACTCGATCAAGGGCGTGGCGTGCCGCCGGTTGAACCCTGGCCTGATAATTGGATGAATCTGGTGCCGGTGGACAGCGGCCATTGGGTGTCGTTCGACGATCTGACGGCGGGGGTGAACGAGGAGTTGAAGAGGAGGGCGCCCGGCGGTGAGGTGCGGGTCGGGCTAGGCGAGGTGAAGATTTACTACCGTCGATTCGTGGAAGATTGCGAGGCTCGGCGTTCGGGGGTGTGGGGTGTGGCCCAGGGTCAACTGGTGGAGCGGATTGCTGATGCGGCGGTGGACGAGGCCAGGCGATTGCCGTCGGACAGCGGGGCGGGGCCGGGGCCGCGGGTCGGCGTGGGGGGCATGAGGGTCGGGCGGAGCGGGTCGCCGGGCGGTGGCGGCGAGGGCGTTTTCGGATCCGTTGGGAGTGCGGAAAGTCCGGGTATTGGCGCGGTAGCGGCGGGTGGAATGACTGGCCAGGTGGGTGGGCCTGTGGCTAGTTCGTGGTCTGCGGGCCTCGTCCCGCAGGCGACGGCCCCGCCTCGGAGCCCGGCTGTTTTAAGCGGGTCGACGATTCCTGATTCGTTGCCTAACATTGGGATGTTTTGGTGGCCGGGGGTTCCTTGGTCGAGGGCGGCGACGTTGCGGGACTATCTGATTAGTGATCCGTTGACGCCGGAGGGGCTGCGGAATGATTTGGAAAACCGCGAAAAGTCCTTCGGATCGATGCCTATGGTCGTGAAGGAATACGTCCAAGAGTGGATTCGTGGTTTTCCCGGTGTCCCGGCGCGAGCAGTTGCTAAGAATTCCGGGTTTGCTTCGCTGTCGAGGAGTGTGAACGGTTGGCGGCAACTCGATCAAGAGCGTGGCGTGCCGCTGGTTTATCGCTGGCCTGATAATTGGATAAATCTGGTGCCGGTGGACAGCGGCCAGTGGGTGTCGTTCAACGATCTGACGGCGCGGGTGAACGAGGAGTTGAAGAGGAGGGCGCCCGGCGGTGAGGTGCGGGTCGGGCTAGGCGAGGTGAAGATTTACTACCGTCGATTCGTGGAAGATTGCGAGGCTCGGCGTTCGGGGGTGTGGGGTGTGGCCCAGGGTCAACTGGTGGAGCGGATTGCTGATGCGGCGGTGGAGGAGGCCAGGCGATTGCCGTCGGACAGCGGGGCGGGGCCGGGGCCGCGGGTCGGCGTGGGGGGCATGAGGGTCGGGCGGAGCGGGTCGCCGGGCGGTGACGGCGAGGGCGTTTTCGGATCCGTTGGGAGTGCGGAAAGTCCGGGTATTGGTGCGGTAGCGGCGGATGGAATGACTGGCGAGGTGGTTGGGTCTGTGGCTAGTTCGTCGTCTGCGGGCCTCGTCCCGCAGGCGGCGGCCCCGCCTCGGAGCCCGGCTGTTTTAAGCGGGTCGACGATTCCTGATTCGTTGCCTAACGTCGAGAAGTTGCCTAAAGTCGGGATGTTGTGGTGGCCGGGGGTTCCTTGGTCGACGGCGGCGACGTTGCGGGACTATCTGATTAGTGAGCCGTTGACGCCGGAGGGGCTGCGGAATGATTTGGAAAACCGCGAAAAGTCCTTCGGATCGATGCCTCCGGTCGTGCAGGAATACTTCGAAGAGTGGACTCGCGGTATTCACGGTGTCCCGGCGAATGAGGTTGCTGAGTATTCCGGGTTTGCTTCGCTGACGAGGAATGTGCAAGGTTGGCGACGACTCGATCAAGAGAGTGGCGTGCCGCGGGTTTATCGCTTTCCTGATAATGATAATTGGATGAATCTGGTGCCGGTGGACAGCGGCCATTGGGTGTCGTTCGACGATCTGACGGCGGGGGTGAACGAGGAGTTGAAGAGGAGGGCGCCCGGCGGTGAGGTGCGGGTCGGGCTAGGCGAGGTGAAGATTTACTACCGTCGATTCGTGGAAGATTGCGAGGCTCGGCGTTCGGGGGTGTGGGGTGTGGCCCAGGGTCAACTGGTGGAGCGGATTGCTGATGCGGCGGTGGAGGAGGCCAGGCGATTGCCGTCGGATAGCGGGGCGGGGCCGGGGCCGCGGGTCGGCGTGAGGGGGTTTGGGGGCATGAGGGGCGGGCGGAGCGTGATGGTGGCGGGTGTGCGCGAGTCGTCGTCGGCTGCGGGCGAGTCGTCGTCGGCTGTGGGGGGTGAAGCGTTCGCGCGCTTTGCGATGGGGGAGGGTGCGGGTGCTGCGTGGGAAGAGTCAGTGCGGAAGGCCGCGGGGACGCCGTGGTGGCCGCCGGAAGGGGGCAAGGGTGTGGTGGAGGGGTGGCTGGGGGTGATGGCGGCGGTGGCAGCGGAACGGTTTGCCGGGTTGGGGGCGGCTGGGGCGGAGGGGGTGGTGAAGAAAGCCGTGGAAGTGGTGTCGGGGTTGTTCCTGGTGCCGTTGGTGGTGCAGGGGAGCGGGAGTGCGGCGACGCGGCGGTGGCGAGAGGTGGTGAATGACGTGGAGTTCGTGGTGGGGTTGCAGTGGCTTGAACACGGGGGGGCGGCGGCGGTGGCGCTCGCGCGGGAGCTGGCGGGGAGGCTGCGCGGAGGGGGAATGGGCATGGACCTGCCGGTCGCGGAGGCACGACTGTGGGTGCGCGAGCACGGCCGGGTGGCATTGAAGGATCTGGTGCCGGCGGTGTACCGAGCGGCCAGGGAGGTGCTGTCAGGGGAAACGCGAGCACGGCCCACGGCGGACGAGATCGCCGTTCTCTACGCGGGCTTCGGGCCGGAGGCAGGCAGGCTGACCGAACGCCAGATCGCGGAGCGGGTGGTCTGGCGATGGCTCTACATCAAGGGAGCGCGGAGAGACCCGAGCATCCCGGAAGCCAGCCCTGATCGCAGGGAGGTCGAGGGAGGAGACTTCTCCCGGCGGTCGGCGAGCCTCGCCGCCGGCCCGGCTGTGGAACGGTTCTCCGAGGACAACATGCCGAGGGGGACCGGTTCCGGTCCCCCTCGGCTGCCGGCGCTCCCGGGCGATTCAGCCGAAGGGTCGCCGGCCGGCCGGGAGATCCTTTCCGGTGCCCGCGCGCTCGGTTCCGGGGCGCGGCGCTCTCTGGGATCGAGGCCGTCCGCGGGCGCGCGACGATCCGGTGGGGCGGGCGTGAGCGGCGTGGTTCGCGGGAAGGGTGATGCCGGGACGTCCGTGCTGGACGCATGGCATTCCGCAAGGGCGGAGCGGGGAGGCGACGCCGGGGGGATGCCAGTGGGGACGGTCTTCGGGGTGTCGGAGGTGATGGCGAGGTTCTTCGCGGCGTTGCCAGGTGATCCGTTCTCGGCGCTGCGGCGCCGGCACCAGGAAGTTCCGGATTTCACGGCGGCGCGAGCGGTTGCCGATAGCCGTCCTGGGCTGCTCGCCGGTCCGCAGGCCCTGCGGGGGCTGCGGCGCCTGGGGACCAGCCAGGACCAGCTTGTCGTGGGCGCGGTGCTGCTGCGGTTGAGCGAGCTGGGGTTTCGCGATCTGGTTTTCGGTTATCTGGAGGAGGTTTCCCACCGGGCCCGGAACGAGCAGGTGGACGGCCTGCTGGCCTCGACGGTGGTCAGCAATGTGGGACAAAGGCGGCCGGTGGCGATGGAGGTGGGAGATCTGCGGCATCTGCTGGTGCGGGCGGCACATCGCAGCGAGGCAGCGAAGGGCTGGATGCTCGGGTCGCTGCACCATGCGCTGCAGGGCCGGACGGCTGCTGCGATAGCCGAGGTCAGGAAAGCCAAGACGATGCTGCCCGATCGGCTTCCCTGGATCGTGATCCTGGACAACATCGCGCAGTACCGGCCGGACCTCGCGGACTTGTCTTCCGTTCTGCAGAGGAAACTCAGCGACTGCCGCGTGACTTGACCGGCCGCGCCGGCGCGGTGGTGCAGAACCTCCGGCCCGGGGTGATGGATCGGCTCGGATTCGGGCCGGCGCGGGTGCGCGAGGTCAATCCGCGGGTGGTGTATCTGTCGGTGACCGGGCACGGCGGTTCCGGACCGTCGCGGCACCGGCCGGGCTACGACGTCGCCGCGCAGGCGGACGGCGGCATCATGGCGATCGCCGGGGAATCCGGAGGCGATCCGCAGCGGGTCGGCTTCACCGTCGTGGACGCGGCTGCGGCGAGCAGTGCGGCGCAGGCGATTCCCGCGGCCCTGTTCCGGCGGGAGCGGACCGGGAAGGGCGACGACAGCGAGGTGTCTCCGATCGGGGTCACGATTCATCCGCGAGGCACCGTCTGGGCGGAGTACGACGGGACCGGCGTGCTGCCGTTCCCTCAGCTTGTCGTTTAAGTGGTGCGTCGGGGTTTAGTGCCCTTCTTGTGGTGTGCGGGTCGTGTGTGTGCCTGACCGGTGGCCAGGACGAGTCCGACGTCGAAGCGTTGCGCGGCAACGGAGTTCTTCGAGCCAACGGGACGGCCTGGTCCCGGTCGGGTGGGTTTCGGCGCCGCCGCTGGGCGTGCGGTTTTCGTGTGGATGTTGCGGAACCCGCGCCGGACCCGGGCCGGGGTCAGCCTGGCCGGTTCGGCAGGACGCTCCCAGGGGCGGCGCAGATCCGCGACCAAGGACCGGGCCAGCCGGAGCTGGGCGCAGACGGCGATCATCAACCAGGTCCAGCGGTCGGCGGCCTCCGGGCTGCGCAGCCGGGGCCGGGGCCGGCCGAGCGTCTGCTTCGGCAGGCGGAAGGTGTGCTCGATGTCGAAGCGTCGCAGGAACATGTGCCAGCAGCAGTCGACCTCGGCCGGGGTGGCGTCGACATCGGAGAACCACAGCCAAACCGGCTTGTTCGCCCCGCCGCTGGGCAGGCGCTCGACACGAAGCCGAATCACGGTGCCCTCGATGATCGGCAACGGCCCGTCGTGACCGGCCCACGCGGCCCGGCTGGTCAGCCTGGGGTGCAACCGGTTCCACGCCTGCGCGGTCGCTGTCCCGTAGAGGCGCGTGTCGGTGCTGGTCACCGCGTGTTCAGCGCCCCAGGTCTCGGAGTCGCCGAACACGAACTCGCCACCGTGCCTGGGCGGCCGGCCGTTGGCGCCGGGCGCTCGCGGCGGGACCGGGCGGCGCAGCACGCGATCCGAGCGCATCCGCCCCAGGATCCGCACCGGCAGATCGGCGAGCAGGTGGGCGATGCGCGGCGCGTCGTAGCCCGCGTCGAGGACCACGAGGACGTCCGGGTCGCCTTCTCGCCACTGGCCTGCGGCGATGAGCCGGCCGACGACGTCGCGGATCTGCTCGGTGGTCACCGCGGCGACGTCGGCGCCGGGCAGCAGCCGGATCGCGTCGAGCACCGCGGTCCACGAGGTCCGACCAGTCTCCAGGGCCGCGACGACGGAATACGGCCAGCCGGGGATCATGCGGTGCTCGTCCTTGCCTCGCCCGCAGGTGTGACAGAAGGAGCGGTCCGGGCAGGTCGCGCCGTCGGGCCGCAGCCACGGGGAGACATCCACCGCCAGCACCAGCCGCCCGCCGGCGGCCCGGGGCAGCGGAAGCCCGGACAACACGGTCCGCAGCCGGTCACCGTCGATCCGGCCGTTGTTGATCGCGTCGTACAGGCCTCCGTGACCGCGCCGATGCTCCGGCGCGAGGGACAACCCGACCAGCGACCGGACCGGACCGTCCGTGCACAGCACCGTGTCCGCCAGCTCGAACAGCCCATCCGCCCGCGCGGCCAGGCAGTCGTAGAACTCTTGCCGGAACCGGTTCAGGTCCCCGAACGCTCGCCGTCGATCGACATCATGCACACTGATCACGCAGCCCTTGGATCCATCTTCCTTCTGTCGCAAGAGGAATCATCGACCAAGGGCTGCGCTCATGATCAACTGGGGTGCACGTCGTCGACTGGGTCCTTAAACGACAAGCTGAGAGGGTGTTGCGAAACCCGGTGGCGTGGTCGGGTGTCGGCGGTGATTACGGCGTGGCGTGGCGAGGTGCTCATTGGGCGGGTGCGTCCAAGCCGCCACGTAACACAAGGGCCTTAACAACTGACCGCCCGGGTTTCACAACACCCTCGAAGGGAAACGGGCAGCCGACCTTGGGTCCGGCGGCAACAGCCGGCCAGCAGCCGGCCACGCCGGTCGCGTTTCCGGAGTCGTGCGCTGGCTAGCGGCAAGCGCTCATCTCGACGCTGAGGGCCCGCTGTGCGCGGTCGCTGATGAGTTGTGTCTCGTTGAGACGGGCCAT
>NZ_JBVKDQ010000026.1:0-105011 GCF_055633755.1 Amycolatopsis sp. NPDC114484
ATCGCTGAGGATCAGCTCGACCTTGGACCGTCCACGACCCGCCATCACCGCATCCTACAATTAGATAGCGGACTTCAGGCGCAGGACACTAGGCGCTGGCGCGCACCCGTTTCTCCAGTTCGTCGGCGAAGTCCTGCCAGGTGTCCGCGCAGCGCAGCGCGAGCCGCCGCACCGCTTCCATGCCGTGGTCGGGAACCGCGTCCGTCAGGCGGTTCAGTTCGTCCGACTGGATGGCCTGGAAACTGAGCCACCGCAACAGGGCCCGGCCGGTTTCGCTGAGCCGCAGCGACGGGTCCTTGGCCAGTTTCTGCCAGTGCAGCAACGCCTCCGGCTCGGCCGCGACGTCGACGGGTTTCCGCGCCGGCGATTCGTTCCGCTGCGCGGGAACCGACACGTTCGGCGTCTCGGCGGGCCGCAGCCCGGCCGGGATCGGGTTTTCGCCCCGGTTGAGCCGCAACCGCACGTCCCGCGCCGTGGCCACCGAGATCCCGGATTCCCTCGCGACCGCCCGCAGCGAAGCGTTCGGCTGCGCCGCGATCACTTCGCTCGCGCGCAGCCTGCCCGCGACGCTGTTGAGCGGTCGGACGCGGCCGTCGAGTCCGACCCGGGCGTTCGACTGCTCATGCCCGGCAGTTGAACTCGACCGGATCACGCTGACCGTCCGCGCCGAAAGCCCGGTCCGCGCCGCGATCGCCCGGTCCGACCACTGTGGATACGACGCGACGACCCGCGCGGCCGCGGCTTCCCGGTCGGCGAGCGAAAGCGGAAGGCCGCGGCCGATGTTCGACTCGACCGCGAGCAGAAACGCCTCCTCCGGCGTACCGTCGAAGAACTTCACCTCGATCGTGTCGAGGTTGCACCGCTTCGCCGCGCACACCCGGTGCATCCCGTCGATCACCCGCATCGTGGGGCGGTGCACCAGGATGGGCGGCAGGATCGCGTTGATCTCGGCGAGCGTGCGGGTGTGCGCGATGTCCTCTCCGGACAGCCGCGGCGAATCCGCGGGCAGCAACGCGTCGATCGGCACCAGCACCGTGCCGTTCCTTCGCCCGGCGTCGTCGCCGTCGTCCGGACCGGCGGCCCGAATCCTTCCCGGAGAAGGAAAATTCGACTGGTCAAGCACTGGAACCCAGCCCCTTTCCCCGCCGTCCGGCGGACCGGGCCCGCCCCGTCCCCGCAACTTCCTGTTTCTTCTGGACATCGAAAGATAAGGTCATTTCACCGCGCCCCCAGTGACTTCAGTGTGGTTCAACGCCCCAGGTCAACCCGTTATCAGCCGCTATTCGCGGACGCTCGGGCTCCATTGCCGGAAGCGCCGCATGCCGGGCCGCGCCGGGTACGAGTCCAAAGCTAGCAGCAGCCAATTACAGCCCACTAACAGCTCTGGACAGGCAGTTTGGCCGCCGAAGAAGCTCGGTCACGACAGTCTCCGGCCGCGATTCGGTCCATTTTTCCCTCGATCGCATCTAGATAACGGGCACGAAACAGGATATTTTCCGATACCTGCCGCACTGGCGCGGACGAACCGAATCCCTCGCGAAGAAGACGATTTCGCCCGCAGCCGGGCGGGCGAAGAGCGCAGATCCCAGGTGCGGTGCGCCGCATTACACGGCGACCCGGAAGACCGTGCCCCGTCACCGGGACATCGCGCCGAGCCTGCCGTTCACGCGACGGCTGCCGCACTCCCCCAGATCTCTCGCCGCCATGCGGGCGGCCTCGGTCACCCAGGCCAGCTCCGGATGCTTGTTCACGGCCAGATGGACGCGCACCCGTTCGACGAACTGCCAGAAGCCCAGCTGCGGCGGCGCGGACCCGGCCCACCGGACCGCCACCGCGACGAGCGTCGGCCGTTCGGTTTCCAGCCAGGCGAAGGCCGTCGTGCGATCGACCACCTCGGGCGTGGGCCCGGTCTCGGCCGGGGGCACTGCTCGCGGCAGCTCCGGGTACAGCAGTCCGGTCGCCCGGTCCGCGACCCGCGAGTACCAGTCGAACAGCCGCTGCCGGTCGCGGCGCAGTTCCCCTCCGCGCACCTGTGGAAGCAGCGCGACGTAGTCCGCGAGCAGGCGTTGCGCCCGGTACCGGTCGTGTCCCTGGCGCTGTACGAGGCTGACCCCGGCGAGTTCTTCCAGCGCGCGGCCGGCTTGGAACAGTTTCCAGCCCGTGGCCGCGGCGACCGCGGCCACGGTGACGTCCGACTCGGGGAGCAAGGCGAGCAGGTGGAGCACTCGCTTCGCCTCCGGGCCGAGGGGGCGGTAGCTGTGCTCGAAGGCGGTGTGCACGGCGGCCTTGTCGTCGTCGCCGACCGACAGCACGCGTACGCGGTTGCCTGCGCGCAGCTCGGCCGCGTACGCCTCGAGGTGCGACCGCGATTTGCCGACCAGGTTGCTCGCCGCGATCCGCAGCGCCAGCGGGAGACAGCCGCAGAGGTCGGCCAGCTCGCCGATGGTTTCCGCCGGATACCCGGGGTCGTCGCCGAGCGCCGCGCTCAGCAGGCCCGCCGCCTCGCCGGGCGAGGGCACGTCGACCCGGACCCGGACGCCGCCGTTCAGCACGGTGAGCCCGCGCAGTTCGTCCCGGCTCGTGACCACGACCGCGCAGCCGGAGCCGCCGGGAAGCAGCGGGGTGACCTGCTCGGTGTCGGCCGCGTTGTCCAGCACGACCAGCACCCGCCGCCCGGCCAGCGCCGACCGGTACGCGGCGACGAGTTCGTCCGGGTCCTCCGGGAGCCCGGCGGCCGGCACGGAGAGGCTGCGAAGGAACCCGGTCAGCACCGCGGTCGTGCTCAGCGGAGGTTTGCCGTCGTGACCGCGCAGGTCCACCCACAGCTGGCCGTCGGGGTAGTCCGCGCGCAGCTCGTGCGCGACCTGGGTGGCGAGCGCGGTCTTGCCCACGCCGGGCGGGCCGCACACGGTGACGATCGGCACCGAGATCCGGTCCGGCTCCGGTCGCAGCAGCTCGCGCAGCCGCCCCGCCTCGGCTTCCCGGCCGAAGAACGACGACGCCACGGGCGGAAGCTGGCACGGGACGGCCGGCGACGCCGGTTCCGCGATGCGCGGGCCGTCCCCGACCACCGCGCGGTAGACCGAGCGCAGCACCGGGCCGGGGTCGATCCCGACCTCGTCGGCCAGCCGGCGGCGCACCTCGCGGTACGCGACCAGCGCCTCGTCCCGCCGGTCCGAGAGGTGCAGGGCGAGCATGAGCTGGGCCCAGAACTGCTCGCGCAGCGGATACTCCCGCGTGAGCCGCCGGAGTTCCCCGATGACCTCGTGGTGGCGGCCGCGCTGCAGGTTGACGTCCACCCGCTCGGCGGCGGCGCGCAACCGGTCCTCGTGCAGCAGCGGAACCTCGGCCTGGTGCAGCGAATCGGACGGCACGTCGGACAGGGCGGGGCCGCGCCATTCGGCGAGCGCGCGGTCCAGCAGGTGCGCCGCCCGGTCCAGTTCGCCGGCGGTGCGCGCCGCCTTGGCGCGTTCGGTCAGCCCGCGAAAGCGCAGCAGGTCGAGGCCGTCGTTGTCCACGTCGATCACGTAGCCGCTCGAACTGGTCCGGATCAGGCCCGGCTCCCCGAACGAACGCCGGACCCGCATGATCAGCACGCGCAACGCCGCGACCGCGCTGCCCGAGGGCCGCTCGCCCCACACGTGCCGGATGAGGGTTTCGACCGAAACCTCACGGTTCGCATACAGCAGCAGCGACGCCAGCACCGCCCGGTGTTTCGCCGAGCGGACGTCCACCACCTCATCACCCACACGCACCTCAAGCGTCCCCAGGACGCCAAAGCGCAGCCGCGAAGTTCGCAAGATCCGGCCCCCAGCCAGGTCGTGACAGCCCCCCTCGCAAGATCACGCTACCCAAGACCGCGCGGGCCCAGCACCTCCATAAGCGTGGCCGCGGCGGGACGGGGGTGCACTCCCGGTGATCATCCGGCGGGCAGACCCGGGTTATTCGGAGCGCGCGGAGGTCGGGGTGCCGCGGACCCGGAGGCCGGCTTTCCGGTAAATCTCGTCGATCACGTGCATGACCGGGACGAAATGCTCCGGACCGGTTCGCAGGGGTTCGCCGCGCAGGACGGCGCCGGCGAATGCGTTCAGCTCGCAGGTGTAGGTGCCGGGCAGTTTGGAAACCTGCTCGCTGGTTTTTTTCCCGGCCGCTTCGAGCACGATCCGGTTGAACGCCTGCGGCGCGATCGGGTTGCGCACTGTCAGCTTTCCCCGGGTGCCCTCGACGCGGCCGTTGAACGAGAAGACCGGCCAGCCCCACATCACCGTCCGGACCCGTCCCGTCGCACCGCCGGGGAAGCGCAGCCGGGCATCGGTCCACCGGTCGACGCCCGGCACGCGGGTCTTCGCCGTGGCGCCGGTCACCTCCAACGGATCCGTTCCGGCCAGCGCACGCAGCACCGACACCGCGTACACCCCGAGGTCCATCAGCGCGCCGCCGCCGAGCTCGTACTGCCAGCGGATGTCCTTGCCGTTGGGGACCGGAAAGCACACTTGCGCCGATACGTGCCGAATCTCGCCGAGCACGCCTTCCGCCAGAATCTCCGCGATCCGGTCGAACAGCCCGTGGTAGAGCGGATGCATCGCCTCGCAGAGCACCCGGCCGGTCTTGGCGGCGACGGCGGCGAGCCGCCGGGCCTCCTCCTCGTTGCTGGCGATCGGTTTCTCGCACAGCACGTGCTTCCCGGCCTCCATCGCGCGGATGCTCCACTCCGCGTGCAGCGAGTTGGGAAGCGGGACGTAGACCGCGTCGAGGTCCGGATCCGCGAGCAACGCCTCGTAGCTCTCGTGCACGGTGGGGATGCCCAGCCGCGCGGCGCGTTCGCGCGCCCGCGCCGGATCCCTGGCCGCGATCGCCGCGACCGTGATCTCCGGCGCGCTCTCGGCCGGATCGGTCAGCGCCTGTTTGACGACCCTGGCCGCGCCAAGAACCCCGATTCGCACCCGATCGGTCACGTGCGTTCCTTTCGTCTCCGGCTACAGCGAACCGTGCACTGCCTGCGCGACCCGGAGCCCGTTGGCGGCGATGGTGAGGCTGGGGTTGATTCCCGAACTGGACGGCAGCATCGAAGCGTCGACCACGTACAGGTTGTCCAGCCCCCACGCCCGGTTGTCCGGGTTGAGCACGCTGGTTTTGGGGTCGTCGCCGAAGCGGCAGGTGCCGCATTGGTGGCCGAGCGCGCTGGTGTCGCGCGCGCCCGACAGGTGGACCGGGAAGATCCGCGAACCCGGGTACTTTCCCAGCGTCGTCTTGAGGGTACGCATGAATCGCTGATACCGCTTCACGTCCGCCTCGCCGGGACGGTACCGCAGTTCGGCCAGCGGACCGGGGCCTTCCGGGTTGTTGGCTGTCGGAAGGACCCGGTTGCGGTGGTAGGGCAGGTCTTCGGCGATCGAGGCCATGACGACGATGCGGTCCTGCAGCGAGTTCTTCCAGCGTTCCTCCGCCAGCCCGCGGAAGGCGCCGAAGAACTTCCGTCCTTGGCGGGTGGTGTTCATCAGCGTTTCATAGGAGAACACCTTGCCCAGCGACTGCAGCGCGCCGAACTTCTCGCCGTTGTGCAGGTAGAAATCGTTGACCCCGATCTCCTTGACCTGCCCGGCGACCGGTTCCTCGGTGCGGACCCGGAAGAGATGCATGTCGAGGAAATGCCGCATCAGGTTGCGGCCGACGAGATCGTTGTCGTTGGCGAGACCGTTCGGCCATTCCTTGGAGCTGGAGTTCAGCAGGAGCACCGGCGTCGCGAGCGCGCTGGCCGCGACGATGACGGTCTTGGCCCGGAAACGGAGCGTCTCGCCGTACCGCCGCGCGACGACGCGGTTCACCTTCGTCCGGCTCGCCTCCAGGCGCACGACCCGGGTCCGGTCGAGGAGCACGGCGCCGTGGTCTCGCACCGCGGGGACGACACAGACGTTGCCGGCGTGGTTCTTGCATTCCGAGGCGCAGAGAAACGCTTGGCAGGCTTGGCATTTCGTCCGGTATTCGCAGGCGACGTGCACGTTGTAGGGATGCAGGCCGCGCTCGCTGAAGAACCCGGAAAGCTCCGCGTTGGCGGCGGTCATCGGGCCCGGCGCGAGCAGCGAATCGGTTACGTCGTCCGGCCGGAGCGGATCGGCGGCGCCGCGCACCCGGTAGAGCTGCTCCGCTTTCGCGTACCAGGGAGCCATTTCGTCGTACTTCACCGGCCAGTACTCCGGCACCGTGGAGTCGCCGACCTCGGCGAAGTTGCCGCGCGGCTGGAAATCCTCGCGGAAGAACCGTTCGGTGACCATGCCGTAGAGCGCCGAGGACCCGCCGACGCCGGAGCCGACGTACGGGCGGAACGTCTTCGGTTTGTCCGGGCGCGTGGCGTCGAGGTACCAGTCGGTGTTGCGCCCGCTGTGGGCGAGCCGGTCCTCGTACTCGGCGTCGGTCAATTCGGCGAGGTCGAAGGTTTCTTCGGGATAGCTGCCGGAAATCATCCGCGACGAATCGGCGATTCCCTTTTCGAGGAAAAGCACGCGCCTGCCGAGCCGGGCCAGCTCGTAACCGATCGTGCCGCCGCCCATGCCCGTCCCGACGACGATGACGTCCCACAAGACCGTCTCTTCTTCGGTCGGACTGCTCATGCGGACCCCCGTCGATCTGATTCTTCCCGGCTGCCCGGACGATATCCTCGCCGGGATCCGCTGTCCACGAGGTTCGCCGCCGGTGCCCGAACATGCTAATAAGTCAGGGTATCCGCCGCGCGCGTCCGCGCGTCCGGAGAAGGGAATCCGAAATGGACGAGATGGACAGCTGGCTGGGCGCCACCGAGCGGGAAACCGGAGAAGGGAAAATCGGCGAGCTGGACGGCTGCAGCGTCCGGATCCGGCGGCGTTTTCCCGCGCCGGTCAAGGAAGTCTGGGCCGCGTGCACCACGAAACCCCGGATCGACACGTGGTTCCTCCCGGTCACCGGCGAACTGCGGGTCGGCGGGAGGTATCAGCTGGAGAGTTACGCCGAGGGCGAGATCACTCGGTGCGAGGCGCCTGAATTTCTTTCGGTGACGATGGCGATTCAGGGTGCGCCCGGTGAGGCGCGGCTGCGTCTTCGGGAGAGTTCAGCGGAGGAAACTGTTCTCGAGTTCGAGCACACGATGGTCGCGGACGCCGCGATGTGGAGCGCTATCGCGCCGGAGATCGGATCTGCTTGGGAGGTGGGGTTGCGGTATCTGGAACGGCATTTGCGGGGCGAGGAGATCGACAAGTCCACCTTTCCCACTCCGGAGGACGATGAGCTGGGGAGCCGCTGCAAGAAGGAGTGGACGGCTGTCGTCTCCGCTTAAGTCGCGGAGCCAAGGTCCGTGAGGGGAACCCTGAGGGAATCAGATTCCCTCAGGGTTCCCCTCACGTACTTCTGCCTCGCGCGGCGATCAACTGCGGGCTGGGCGGCAGTCGAACACCCCGCGGTCAGGCTTCCGGAGTGAGCAGCAGCGGAAGTTTCTGCGCACCGGTCAGGTTCGGGATCGTCAGGTACGTCGGCGCCTCGTCCGGGTCGCAGCGCAGGTCCGGGAAGCGGTCCAGCAGCAGGTTCATCGCGATCCGTCCCTCCAGCCGCGCCAGCGGTGCGCCGATGCAGAAGTGGATGCCCCGGCCGAAGGCGAGGTGCGGGTTCGGGTCGCGGCGGATGTCGTAGGCGTGCGGGTCCGCGAACTGGCGTTCGTCGCGGTTGGCGGCGCCCAGGACGAGCGCGACCAGCTGGTCGGCCGGGATCTTCGTGCCCGCCACGTCCGCCTCGGTCTGGGTGACCCGGGAGATCGACGCGAACGGGCTGTACATCCGCAGCGCCTCCTCGATCGCCGACGGCACGAGCGAGCGGTCGTCCCGCACCTCTTTCCGCTGCTCCGGATACTGGTCGAGGCACAGGATCATGTTGCCGAGCAGTGCCGACGTGGTGACGTGCCCGGCGAGCAGGAACAGCGCGGCGAAGTTCGTGACCTCCTGATCAGTCAGCCGTTCGCCGTCCACCTCCGCTTCGACGAGGCGGGTCAGCAGGTCGTCGCGCGGCGCGGTCCGGCGGGACTTCGCGTGTTCGGCGATGAAGGAATTGAGGTTCTGGATGTTCTCGATCGCCCGCGCGAACTCCTTGTCGTATTCCTCGCTGCGCTCGTTCAGCGACATGTCCATGGTGCCGCTGAGCATCGCGTCGACCCAGCCGCGGAAGGTGTCCCGTTCGTCGGCGGGGATTCCGAGCAGGTCCGCGATCACGATGACCGGAAGCGGATAGGCGAAATCGGCGACCAGGTCCATCCGGCCGCCCTCGACCTGGTCCAGCAATTCCTCGGAGATCCGCTGAATCGCCGATTCCATGTCGCTGACCACGCGCGGCGTGAAGGCCTTGCTGACGATCTTCCGCAGTTTGGTGTGCCGCGGCGGGTCGAGCGTGGTGAGGCCGCCTTCGGTGAACTCCGCCAGTTCCGGCACGACCCGCGAGATCCCGGAGGAGAAGGTGTCCGTGTCGGCCATGATCCGCAGCGTCTCTTCGTAGCCGTAGACGCTCCAGATGCCGGTCCGCTCGTCGAAGGCGACCCGCTCCTCGGGGGCTTCGCCACGCATCCAAAAGTGTCGCAGAGGCGTGGTTCCGTATTCAGCTTCAGTGCTCACGCAGGACTCCTCTCAACGTTTTTCAAAACCTTACGCCGCGTCGGGTGAATGCTCTCCGTTGTTCGACAGCACTTCGGAACACAGCCATTCTTCGACCGCCCGGGCGGTGGAACCGGCGAATTCGTCCATCATCGACCAATGGTCGCCGGGTGCGTCGACAGCGGTGTGTTCGAGTTCCCACGAGGTGCGCAACGCCTCGGTTTCCGCCTCCGTCCCACCGGGCACCGGCGGGGTCAGCGCGCGGACGAACAACGTGGGCGCGGAGATCTTCTCCGGCCGCCATTCCAGGAAGAGATCGGTGTAGGCGGCCATCGAGGTCAGCTGCACGTGGTCGTACTGCCCGGCTTGCTGTTCCCGCTCGAGCTGGTTGTCCGCCCAGACCGAGCGGATCGACCGCACCACCTCGTGCCGGGGCAGGATCGTGTCCACGAGCACGACCGCGGCCGGTGCGGCTCCGATGCTTTCCAGCCGGCTCGCGACGGCCTGGGCGAACCAGCCCCCCGAGGAATGCCCGACGAGCACGACCGGAGCGCCCGCCGCGGACCGCAGCACCGCGTCCGCCTGCACCGCGACCACGTCGTCGAGGGTGGCGGGCAACAGTTCGTCGGCGACGAAACCGGGCGAGAGCAGGACGGACACGTCGCGCAGCTGCCGAAGCGCGCCCGCGAACCGGGTGTACTGATACGGGCTCTGCTCGGCCATCGGGGAGGCGAAGCAGACCACGCTCGCCCCGGAGTCCTCTTTGGACAGACGGACCAGCCTCGGCTCCTCCGCTTCCGGGGATCCGGCGCGGAACACCGGACGCAGCGTCGCGGCCGCCCGCAGCAGGGCGAAACCCTCGTCGTACCGGCCGAGTTCGTTGGCCCGCCGGTACAGGGTGGCGATGGCGTCCTCCGCGCCCTCCGCGGCGCCGTCCCCCGGCCGGTCCGGCGAACCCGCCGCGGCCACCTGCGTCCGCAGATGCCGGGCGAGCGCGCTGGGGTTGGGGTGGTTGAAGATCAGGCTGGCCGGCAGGGAAACCCCGGTGGCCCAGTTGAGCCGGTTCCGCAGTTCGACGGCGGTCAGCGAATCCAGTCCCAGCTCAGTGAACGCCCGTTCCGGCTCGACCGCCTCCATCCCGTGGTGTCCCAGCACTGCCGCGGTGTGGGCGCGCACCACTTCCAGCAGCAGACTGTGCTGTTCGTCCGGAGACAGCCCGGCCAGCCGGGGCAGCAAAGTTTCCGCGCCATCGGCGGCGGCCGGTTCCGTCGTGCGTTTGGCCGGTGCGCGGACCAGACCGCGGAGCAGCGCGGGAACCCGGCCCGCAGCCACACGCAGGGCCGCGGTGTCGATCCGGGCCGGCACCACCAGCGCCCGGTCGCCGGCCAGTCCGGCGTCGAACAACGCCAGTGCTTCCCCAGCGGTGAGCGGGTGGATTCCCTGTGCGGCCATCCGGGCCGCGTCGACCTCCGCGGTGAGTTCGCTGGTCTGTTCCCACAGTCCCCACGCCAGCGAGACCGCCCGGTGCCCCTGCGCCCGGCGGCGCTGAGCCAGTGCGTCCAAGAAAGCGTTGGCAGCGGCGTAGTTTCCCTGTCCCGGCCCGCCCAGCACCCCCGCCATGGAGGAGAACAGGGCGAACACGCTCAGGTCCTCGTCCCGGGTCAGTTCGTGCAGGTTGACGGCCGCGTCCACCTTCGGCCGGAGCACCGCGTCGATCCGCTCCGGCGTCAACGACTCGACCACGCCGTCGTCGAGCACACCCGCCGCGTGCACCACGCCGGTCAGCGGATGCTCCGCCGGGATCTCGCCGAGCACTCCCGCCAGCGCGTCCCGATCTGCCGCGTCGCATTCGGCGACCGTCACCTCCGCGCCCAGTTCGCCGAGTTCGGCGACCAGTTCCGCCGCCCCGGACGCTGCCGCGCCACGGCGGCTGAGCAGCACCAGATGCCGCACCCCGTGCCCGGACACCAGATGCCGGGCCACCACCGCGCCCAACGTGCCCGTGCCACCGGTGATCAGCACCGTGCCCTCCGGCGCGAAGCCCGGCACCCCGCCTTGCCCGAGCACCCGGTCCGGGTCGGCCGGAGCCCGCTGCAGCCGCGGCACCCGCACCACGCCGTCCCGGACCGCCAGTTGCGGTTCGTCCAGTTCCAGCGCGGCGGGAAGCTGGCCGAACGACGCCGCTTCGCCGTCGACATCCACCAGCACCAGCCGTCCCGGATGCTCCGACTGCGCCGACCGCACCAGCCCCCACACCGCCGCGCCGGCCAGATCGCTGACGCCCTCACCCGCCCTCGCGGCGACCGCGTTCGTCGTGACCACCGCCAGCCGCATCCCGTCGAAGCGCGGGTCCGACACCCAGGTCTGCACCAGCTTAAGCACGTCCGCGGCGGTGGCATGGGTCGCCGCGACGAGGTCGCCGCTGAGCAGGTCGGCCGGGACGATCCCGACCAGCGCCAGCTCGGGCACATCCATGCCCTCGGCGAGCGCGGCCAGGTCCCGGCAGCGGGTCAGCTCCACATCGTCCACTTCGGACAGTGGCCGGAGCAGACCGGTGCTGTCGCCCACCACAGCCCACCGGAGGAAGCCGGTCTCCGCCTCGGGGACCGGAGACTCGACCCAGTCGACCCGGAACAACGCGTCGTCCTCGGCTCCTCGCGCGGCCCGCAGCTGGTCCGTCGACACCGAACGCGTCACCAGCTCCCCGACCGCGCCGATCGCGACCCCGGCGCCGTCGGCGAGTTCGATCGACACGCCGCCGGAATCTGTGGGAGACAACCGCGCACGCAGCACCGAAGCGCCGGGCGAGGGCAGCGACACCCCGGTCCAGGAGAACGGCAACCGGGCCTGCGGGGCGCTGCCCGGGTCGTCGACGAAATCGCCCACGACAATCCCGTGCAGGGCCGCGTCCAGCAGCGCCGGATGCGCGCGGAAGCCCTCGGCACTGGTTCCGGCGGGCAGGCGTACTTCGGCGAAGACATCGCCGTCGCGCCGCCAGACTCCGGCGAGCCCCTGGAAAACCGGGCCGTAGTCGAGTCCGAGCCCGCTCAGCCGGTCGTACACCTCGGTCACCGGCACCGCTTCGGCTCCCTCCGGCGGCCAGACGGCGAGGTCGGCCTCGGGAGCGGGCGCGCCCTGGGCGAGCACTCCCGTGGCGTGCCGGGTCCAGGCTTTCGCAGTCCCTTCGTCGGGCCGCGTGTGGATGCTCAGCCGCCGCTTCCCGGATTCGTCCGCACTGCCGACCAGCACCTGGACCTGAACGCCGCCCTGTTCCGGCAGCACCAGCGGGGCTTCCAGGGTCAGTTCCTCCAGCAGGTCGCAGCCGACCTGCTCGCCGGACTGAAGAGCGAGTTCGACAAAACCGGTGCCGGGGAACAGCACCGAGCCCAGAACCGCGTGGTCGGCGAGCCACGGCTGGACTTCCGTCGAGAGCTGACCGGTGAACAGCGTCCCGTCCAGCTCCGGCAACCCGGTGGCCGCGCCGAGCAACGGATGCCCGGCCGCGCTCAGGCCCAGGCTCCGCACGTCCCCGCGCGCCGCGACCGGCTCCAGCCAGTAGCGCTGCCGCTGGAACGGATAAGTCGGCAAATCCACCTTGCGGGCCCCGGTCCCGGCGAAGAAGACGTCCCAATCGACCGTCCCGCCCCGCGCGAAGACCTCGCCCAGCGAAACAACGAACCGGTCCAGGCCGCCCTCGTCGCGGCGCAGCGTGCCCACCGCCGCCGCGGCCGTGCCCGCGTCGTCGATCGTGTCCTGCAGCCCCGGCACCAGCACCGGATGCGGGCTGACCTCCACGAACACCCGGTGCCCGTCGGCCAGCAACCGCCGGGTCGCCCGCTCGAACTCGACCGTCTGGCGGAGGTTCCGGTACCAGTACTCCGCGTCCAGGGTCGCGGTGTCGACCAGTTCGCCGGTCACCGCCGAGCAGAACGGAATCCGCCCCGACCCGGGCGAAACCGGAGCGAGCACCTCGCGCAGCTCGTCGTGGATCTGCTCCACGTGCGCCGAATGCGAGGCGTAATCCACCGGGATCTTTCGCGCCCGGGCCCCGTCTCGCTCGCAACCGGCGATCAGCTCGTCCAGAGCGTCCGGGTCTCCGGAAACCACCACCGAACCCGGACCGTTCACCGCCGCGACAGAGAGCCCCGGGCCAAGCCGGTCCCGCAGCTTCTCCACCGGCTCGGCGACCGAAACCATCCCGCCCTTGCCGGACAGCACCGTCAAAGCCTTACTGCGCAACGCAACAACCCGGGCACCGTCCTGCAACGACAACCCGCCAGCCACCACCGCAGCGGCGATCTCACCCTGACTGTGGCCGACAACCGCAGCCGGGCGGACGCCATTCGCCTGCCACATCTCCGCCAGCGAAACCATCACGGCCCACAGGACCGGCTGCACCACGTCAAGCCGCTCCAACGATTCGGCGTCGCGAAGAACATCCAGCAGCGACCAGTCCACAAAGGACTCCAACGCCGCCGCACACTCCGCAAGCCGCGCCGCGAACACCGGGCTCGACTCCAGCAGTCCGAGAGCCATCCCAGCCCACTGCGAACCCTGGCCTGGGAAGACAAAAACAACATCCCCGGAACCCACCGCAGAAGCCGGTGGCAACTCACCGTCGGCCACCGCGTCCACGCCGCGCAGCAACTCGTCCCGATCCCGGCCCGCCACCGCGACCCGGCGCGTCAGCCCAGCCCGCGCGGTCGCCAGCGAATACGCCACGTCCTTCGCGGCCAGACTTTCGTCGGCCCGCACCCGCGCACCCAGCAGCCGAGCCTGGTCGCGCAGCGCCTCCGTGCTCTCCGCCGAGAACACCCACGGCAGAACGTCCAGCGCGCGGCCCGGTTCCTCCTCGGCGACCGGCTCGTCGGACGCTTGCTCCACGATCACGTGCGCGTTGGTCCCGCTGATCCCGAACGACGACACCCCGGCCCGGCGCGGCCGTTCGGTCTCCGGCCAGTCCCGCGCATCCGCCAGCAACTCGACCGCACCCGCCGACCAGTCCACATGCGACGACGGCTCGTCAATATGCAGGCTCTTCGGCAAAACCCCGTGCCGCATCGCCAAAACCATCTTCATCACCCCGGCGACACCAGCCGCCGCCTGAGTGTGCCCGATGTTCGACTTCACCGACCCCAGCCACAACGGCCGCTCCCGGTCCTGCCCGTAGGTCGCCAGAAGAGCCTGCGCTTCAATCGGATCGCCCAAAGTCGTGCCCGTGCCGTGTGCTTCCACCGCGTCCACATCGGACGGTTCCAGCCCGGCATTCGCCAACGCCGCCCGAATCACCCGCTGCTGCGAAGGACCATTCGGCGCCGTCAACCCATTCGACGCGCCATCCTGATTCACTGCGGAACCCCGCACCACGGCCAGCACCGGATGCCCATTACGCCGCGCATCCGACAACCGCTCCAGCAGCAGCACACCCAGCCCCTCGGAGAAGCCGGACCCGTCAGCCGCCTCGGCGAACGGCTTGCACCGGCCGTTCGGAGCGAGTCCGCCCTGCCGGGAAAAGTCGACGAAGATCGCCGGGGTGGCCATCATCGTCACCCCGCCGGCCAAGGCCAGCGAACACTCCCCCGACCGCAGCGACTGCACCGCGAGATGCAATGCCACCAGCGACGACGAACACGCCGTATCCACCGTCACCGCAGGACCCTCGAAGCCGAACACATACGACACCCGGCCCGAGACCACGCTCCCGGCGCTGCCGTTGCCAAGGTAGACCTCGACGCCTTCCGGAACGGCCGTCGACCGCGAGCCGTACTCGTGGTACATCACGCCCGCGAACACCCCGGTCGCGCTGCCCCGCAACGACCGCGGGTCGATCCCGGCTCGCTCGATCGCCTCCCACGACGACTCCAGCAGCAACCGCTGCTGCGGGTCCATCGCGAGCGCCTCGCGCGGGGAGATCCCGAAGAACCCGGCGTCGAACTCGAGCCCGTCGTGGAGAAACCCGCCCACGTTCTCGTATCCGGGATCCGATTCGGGCCGCTCCACGTTCCAGCCGCGGTCGTCCGGGTACGCGGAGATCGCGTCGACGCCGTTGCCGACGAGCGCCCAGAACTCCTCCGGGGACGCGACCCCGCCCGGGAACCGGCAGCCCATCGAGACGATCGCGACCGGCTCCGGCTCCTCGGCCTCCTGAAGCCGCTTGCGCGTCTGCCGCAGTTCGGTCGTCACCAGCTTCAGGTATTCCCGGAGCTTGCCCTCGTCCGCCATGCCCATCATCCCGTCGAAGTCGTGGTCGAGCGCGGGGCGCTCAAGCCTCAAGGAGTGCGGTGGCCCGGATCATCCGGCCAGCGCGACGATTTTCGGGACCACCTCGGTGGCCGCGGGCAGTGCGCGCACCTCGTCCGCGACCTCCCGCGCGGCGGCCCGCATCGCGGTGTCGGCCAGCAGTTCCCGCACCTGCCCGGCGTCGAGTTCTCCCGGGCGCACGACGGTGCCGAGACCGCGCTTGTTCACCGCGCCCGCGTTGAGGAACTGGTCGTCGCTCTGCGGCAGCACGATCTGCGGCAGCCCGGCGTCGATCACCGTCAGGGTGGTGCCCGCGCCGCCGTGGTGGATCACCGCGTCCGAGGTGGCCAGCAGCGCGTTCAGCGGCACCCACTTGACGAGCCGGATGTTCTTGGGCAGCCCGCGCAGTTCGCTCGGGTTCACGCTGCCGATCGTGAGGACGAACTCGGCGTCGATCTCCCCCGCTCCCTCGACGAACTGGCGCAGCGCGCCGCTGCCGAGCATCTGCGGGATGACCGAGCCGAGGGTGACCGTGACCCGCGGCTTTTTCGGCGGCGTGTACAGCCATTCCGGCATCAGCGCGCCGCCGTTGTAGGGCAGGAACCGCATCGGCCAGCCGTGCGAATAGCTCGAGCGCATGCTCGGCGGCGCCACGTCGATCGAGGCCGACGGAGAGCCGGGGACCACGCCGAAGCGCTCGAATTCCTGGCCCATCCGCTCGTACACCGACCGGCTCATGTCGATCGGCATGCCGAAGTTGATTCCGTGCAGCACCGAGGGAATGCCGAGCTTCGCGGCCACGAGCGGGCCCGCGCCGTCCATCGGCGTGTGCACGACCAGGTCCGGCCGCCAGCGCTGCGCCAGGTTCATCGTTCCGTACACCAGGGCCTTGCTGCACTCGGCGAACAGCCGGATCGAGAACTCCGCGGCCACCGAAGGGTCCTGGAGGTTGGGCACCAGGTCGGCGGAATCGCGCAGCACCTTGCCGAACACGCCGGTGAAATCGAGGTCGGGCGCGGCGTCGACGACCCGCAACCCTGCCTTGGCCGGTGTCTCGTCGTACCCCTGGTAGTGCCCGGTCGCCAGCAGGACCTCGTGCCCGGCCAGCTGGAACGCCCACGCGGTCGGCACGGTGGGGAACGTGTGTCCCACGCCGGGCGACGTCACGAACAGAACGCGCATGATGAAGTCCTCCCTTGCGGATACGCCGCTGATTCGTCCATTCAGGACAGTCCGAGTTCCTCGTCGATGAGGCCGAAGATCTCCTCGTCGGTCGCCTGGTCGAGCTCCCGGTCCACGACCGGGGCCCGGCTGCCCGTCGCCAGCAGCGCTTCCAGCCGTTTCACGACGGCCGGGTCCGGGCTGGTCCCGGCCAGCGCCTGCTCCAGCCGGGCCAGTTCGGCCAGTCCGGCGACCTGGCCCGCCTCCGCGTCCTCGAACTCGGCGCGCAGGTGCTTGGCCAGCACCGCCGGGGTCGGGTAGTCGAAGACCAGCGTCGCGGAAAACCGCAGTCCGGTGGCGGTGTTCAACCGATTGCGGAGTTCGAGTGCGGTCAGCGAATCGAAGCCGAGTTCGGTGAACGCCCGCGTGGGCCCGACGGCATCCGGCGTGGCGAAGCCGAGCACCCCGGCGACGTGCTTGCGCACCAGTTCCACCAGCATCCGCTCCCGATCGGCCTCCGCAGCCTCGGCCAGCCGTTTGCGCAGCGCGGCAACGGAATCAGCGGACTTCGCCGTGTCCCGGCCACGCGTGCGCACGAGGCCGCGGAACAGGACCGGCACCTCGCTCAGTGAACCCAGGTCGAGGCGCATCGGAGCCAGCACCGCGTCGTCCCCGGCGAGTGCCGCGTCGAACAACGCCAGACCGTCTTCCGCGGACATGCCGACGACCCCGGCCCGCGTCATCCGGCTGCGGTCGGACTTGTCGATGCCCGCGGTCAGCTCGCTCGTGTCCGCCCAAAGTCCCCATTGCAAGGACACCGCGGGGAGCCCCTGCGCGCGCCGGTTCCGGGCCAGCGCGTCGACGTAAGCGTTCGCCGCCGCGTAGTTCGCTTGGCCGGGACCGCCGAGCAGACCGGCCGCCGACGAGAACAGGACGAACGCGTCGAGGTCGAGGTGCCGGGTGAGGTCGTGCAGGTTCTGCGCCGCGTCGGCCTTGGGGCGAAGCACGGTGTCGATCCGTTGCGGGGACAGGGATTCGACTACGCCGTCGTCGAGCACGCCCGCGGTGTGCACCACGGCGGTCAGCGGATGCTCCGCCGGGATCTCGCCGAGCACTTCCGCCAGCGCGTCCCGGTCGGCCGCGTCGCACGCGGCGACGGTGACCTCGGCGCCCAGCTCGCCCAGTTCGGCGACCAGCTCTGCCGCTCCCGGCGCGCTGAGACCTCGACGGCTGACCAGCACCAGACGCCGGACGGCGTGCGCGGTGACCAGATGCCGCGCGACGAACCCGCCGAGCAGCCCGGTGCCGCCGGTGATCAAGACCGTGCCGTCCAGGACTGGGGATTGCGCGGCAGCCGGTGCCCGCCTCTCCAGCCTGGGCACCCGGACCACGCCGTCGCTGATCGCGAGCTGCGGCTCGTCCAGTGCCAGCGCGCCCGGCAAGCGTTCGTAAGACGCCGGGCTGCCATCGAGGTCGACCAGCACGAACCGTCCCGGATGCTCTGACTGCGCAGACCGCACCAGACCCCAGACCGCGGCGGCGGCCAAGTCCTCGCCGTCGATCGCTCCTTGAGTGACCAGGACCAGCCGGGAGTCCGCGAACCGTTCCTCGGCGAGCCAGGTCTGGACGAGGCGCAGCGCGGAGTTCGTCGTGTCCCGCGCCGCCCCACCGGACGCGCACTCCGCGAACACCAGCTCCGGCACGTCGTCCTTGGCCAGCTCGGTCAGGTCGGCGTAGCCGCGGACCTCGACGTCGGCCAGTCCGGACAGCGCGGGCTGCTCGTCGAGCACCGCCCACCGCGCAGGCTTGGCACTGGCGACCGGCTGCTGGACCCAGGCGAGACGGAACAGCGAATCGCCGGCGGGCCGCTCGGCGGCGAGCTGTCCGGCCGAGACCGGCCGGGTCACCAGCGACTCGACCACCGCGACCAAGGCCCCGTCTGCGTCGGCCAGGGACACCGCCACGCCGCCCGACTTTGTCGGCGACAACCGGGCCCGCAGCGCGGAGACGCCGGTGGCGTGCAACGAAACCCCGGACCAGGAGAACGGCAGCCGGGGCTGACCCGCCGTTTCGTCGTCGGGCACGAAGTCGCCGACCACGACGCCGTGCAGCGCCGAGTCCAGCAACGCCGGGTGCACACCGAACGATCCCGCGGCCACTCCCTCGGGCAGCGATGCTTCGGCCCAGATCTCGTCGCCGCGCCGCCAGACCGCGGAAAGCCCTTGGAACGCCGGGCCGTAGTGCAGTCCGAGCGCCGTCATCCGGTCGTAGACCTCGTCGACCGGCACGGCTTCGGCATCCGCTGGCGGCCACGAACCCAGTTCGACAGACGGCAATTCGGCCGCGACAGACAGCACGCCGGTCGCGCGCCGGACCCATCCGCCGGACAGTTCTTCGGACTCCGGCCGCGAGTAGATGCTCAGTGTCCGGTGCCCGGAGGTGTCCGCGCCGCCGACCACGACCTGAACGTGCACCCCGCCGCGTTCCGGCAGCAGCAGCGGAGTCTCCAGAACAAGCTCGGCCAGGACGTCGGAGCCAACCTGCCGGCCTGCTTCCAGCGCGAGTTCCACCAAACCGACACCGGGGAACAGCACCGAACCCAGTGCGGTGTGGTCGGCCAACCATGGCTGGGTTTCCAGCGAAAGCCTTCCGGTGAACAGCACCCCGTCCGAGTCCGGCAGCCCGACCGCGGCGCCCAGCAGCGGATGTTCGGTCGCGGTCAGGCCGAGGCCGCGAGCGTCGCCTGCCGGGGCGATCGCGTCCAGCCAGTAGCGCTGCCGCTGGAAGGCGTAAGTCGGCAGCTCCGTCCGGCGGGCTCCGGTCCCGGCGAAGAAGGACGTCCAGTCCACGGCGACCCCGTGGGTGTGGGCCTCGGCCAGCGAGAGCAGGAACCGGTCGAACCCGCCTTCGTCGCGGCGCAGCGTCCCGACGGCCGCCGCGTCGTCGCCGGTGTCCTCGATGGTCTCCTGCAGCCCGGTCAGCAGCACCGGGTGTGCGCTGACCTCGACGAACACGCGGTGGCCGTCGGCGAGCAGCCGTCGGGTCGTGTCCTCGAAGCGCACCGTGTGGCGCAGGTTCCGGTACCAGTAATCGGCGTCGAGAGCGGCGGTTTCGATCGGCTCGCCGGTCAGCGTCGAGTAGAACGGGATCTTCGCCGGCTGCGGGCTGATCGGGGCAAGCACCTTCCGGAGTTCGTCCTCGATCTGCTCGACGTGCGGCGAATGCGAGGCGTAGTCCACCGGAACCCGGCGCGCCCGCACGCCCTCGGCTTCGCAGGTCGTGATCAGCTCCGCCAAGGCCGCCGGTTCCCCGGAAACCACGACCGTGCCCGGACCGTTCACCGCGGCGATCGAGGCCCGGTCACCGATCCTTTCCCGCACCCAGTCCGCCGACGCGCCAACGGACACCATCTCGCCGTGCCCGGCCAGCGCCAGCAGCGCTCGACTGCGCAACGCGGAAACCCGCGCACCGTCCTCCAGCGACAACGCCCCCGCCACGCACGCCGCGGCGATCTCGCCCTGCGAGTGACCGACCACGGCGGCCGGTTGAACGCCATGCGTCCGCCAAACCTCAGCCAGCGACACCATCACCGCCCACAACGCGGGTTGGACGACGTCGACCCGTTCCAGCGACGGTGCTCCCGCCGCGCCGCGAAGCACGTCCAGCAATGACCAGTCCACAAAGGACTCCAACGCCGCCGCGCACTCCGCCAGCCGCGTCGCGAACACCGGAGACGACTCCAGCAACCCCAGCGCCATTCCCGCCCACTGCGAACCCTGGCCAGGGAAAACGAACACTGCGTTCCCGGACTCCGCAGCAGCGTTCGTCACCACGCCCGCGGGCTGCTCGCCGTCGGCCACCGCGGCCAGTCCGCGCAAGAGTTCGTCACGGCTCCCGGCCACCACCGCTGCCCGGCATTCCAGCGCAGCCCTCGCGGTGGCAAGGGAATACGCCACATCCGTCGCCGTCCGGCGTTCGTCGGCCCGTACCCACTCGCCCAACGCGCGGGCCTGGTGTCGCAGCGCTTCCTCGTTCTTCGCGGACAACACCCACGGCAGCAACGCAGGTTCTTCGCGAACCGGTTCCGCCTCGACGGCCGCTTCGGGAGCCTGTTCGAGAATCACGTGGGCGTTCGTGCCGCTGGCGCCGAACGAGGACACCCCGGCCCGGCGCGGATGCTCGGTTTCCGGCCATGGCCGCGCTTCGGACAACAGCTCGACCGCGCCGGCAGACCAGTCGACGTGCGGCGACGGCTCGTCGAGGTGGAGGCTCTTCGGCAACTGGCCGTACTTCATCGCCTGCACCATCTTGATCACGCCCGCCACCCCGGCGGCGGCCTGCGTGTGCCCGATGTTGGACTTGACCGAGCCGATCCACAATGGACGGCCGGCGGGCCGGTCCTGTCCGTATGCCGTCAGCAGGGCCTGTGCTTCGATCGGGTCGCCGAGAGACGTTCCGGTTCCGTGCGCCTCCACCGCGTCGACCTCGCCCGCCGCCAGCCCGGCACCGGCCAGCGCCTGCCGGATGACGCGTTGCTGCGACGGGCCGTTCGGCGCGGTCAGGCCGTTGGAAGCGCCGTCCTGGTTCACCGCGGAGCCCCGCAGCAGCGCCAGCACCTGATGGCCGTTGCGCTGGGCGTCCGACAGCCGTTCCACGAGGACCAACCCGACGCCCTCGCCCCAGCCGGTGCCGTCGGCGGCCGCCGAGAACGGCTTGCACCGCCCGTCCCCGGCCAGCCCGCGCTGCCGGGAGAACTCGGTGAAGATGCCGGGATTGGACAGCACGGTCACGCCGCCCGCCAGCGCCAGCGAACACTCCCCCGACCGCAGCGATTGCGCGGCGAGGTGCAGCGCGACCAGCGAGGACGAACAGGCGGTGTCCACAGTCACCGCCGGGCCCTCGAAGCCGAACACGTACGACACCCGGCCGGACGCGACGCTCCCGGCGTTGCCGTTCCCCAGATAAGCCTCGACTCCGTCCGGAACCGAGCTGGAACGCATGCCGTAGTCGTGATACATCACGCCCGCGAACACCCCGGTCGCGCTGCCGCGCAAGGCGTGCGGATCGATTCCCGCGCGCTCCAAGGCTTCCCACGCCGTCTCCAGGAGCAGCCGCTGCTGCGGATCCATCGCGAGCGCCTCGCGCGGGGAGATGGCGAAGAAGTCGGCGTCGAAATCCGCTGCTTCGTAAAGGAAACCGCCCTCGCGGGCCCGGCTGACGCCCTCGTTTCCGGGTGCGGACGCGAAGTCGTACAACCCGTCCAGGTCCCAGTTCCGGTCGTCCGGGAGCGCGGAGATCGCGTCGGTTCCGCCCGCGACCAGCCGCCACAGGTCCTCCGGCGACGAGACACCGCCGGGGAAACGGCACGCCATGCCCACGATCGCGATGGGTTCGTCGGCGGGCTTCGCCACCGGTGCGGCCGTGACGGGGGCAGTGGACCCGACGAGCAGGGTCTGCAGCTGCCGGGCGAGAGCGGTGGGCGTCGGATGGTCGAAGACCAGCGTGGCGGGCAACCGAAGCCCAGTGGCGGTGTTCAGCCGGTTGCGCAGTTCCAGCGCGGTCAGTGAGTCGAAGCCCAGATCGGAGAACGCTCGGGCCGCCCCGATGGCACCCGGCGCGGCGAAGCCCAGGACTCCCGCGACGTGCGTGCGAACCACTTCGAGCAGCATTCGCTCCCGTTCGGCCTCGCCGACGCCAGCCAGCCGCTGCCGCAACCCGTCCGCGGAACCCCGCTTGCCCGCGCGCCGGGCGGGTGCCCGGACCAGCCCGCGGAACAGCGGCGGAACCGCCTCGGCCGACCGCAGCGCGGCCAGGTCCAGCCGAACCGGGGCCAGCACGCTCGCTTCCGCGCCGATGGCCGCGTCGAACAACGCCAGCCCGGCCTCGGCGGACAGCGCCGTCATCCCGGAGCGGCTCATCCGGCCGACATCGGATTTGTCGAGGCTGCCGGTGAGTTCGCTGGACTGTTCCCAGAGCCCCCAGGCTAGTGACACGGCCGGGAGACCCTCCGCGCGGCGGCGCTGGGCGAGTGCGTCGAGGAACGCGTTGGCCGCGGCGTAGTTGCCCTGTCCCGCGCTGCCCAGGAGACCGGCGGCGGAGGAGAACAGGACGAAGATGCGCAGGTCGTGGTCCCGGGTCAGCTCATCGAGATTCCGTGCCGCGATTGCCTTCGGGCGCAGCACGGGGTCGAGTCGCTCTGGGGTCAGCGACGCGACCACGCCGTCGTCGAGCACGCCCGCGGTGTGTACGACGCCGGTCACTGGATGCTGTGCGAGGACAGCCGCCAGCGCTTCTCGGTCGGCCGCGTCGCACGCGACGACGGTGACTTCGGCCCCCAGGTCGCGCAGCTGCTCGACCAGCTCCGAGGCTCCCGGCGCGGCTGGGCCTCGACGGCTGAGCAGCACCAGACGCCGGACGGCGTGCGCAGTCACCAGATGCCGAGCGACCAACCCGCCCAGCGTTCCGGTGCCGCCGGTGATCAACACTGTGTCACCGGTGGCTGCTTGCTCCACAGTGGACGGTGCCCGTTCCAGCCGGGGCACCCGCACCACGCCGTCGCTGATCGCCAGCTGCGGCTCGTCCAGCGCGAGCGCGGCGGGCAGCTGGTCGTACGCGGCCGGATCGTCGAGATCCGCCAGCACCAGCCGTCCCGGATGCTCCGACTGCGCCGACCGCACCAGCCCCCACACCGCGGCTGCGGCCAGGTCAGTGCCGTTCAACGCACCTCGGGTGACCACCGCGAGGCGGGTGTCCGCGAGCCGTTCCTCGGACAGCCACGACTGGATCGCGGCCAGCGCGGCACCGACCGCCGCCCGGACGTCATCCCGCTCGGACGCGCACTCGACGAGCACGACGTCCGGCAATTCGTCCTGCTTGGCCAAGGCCGCGAAGTCCTCGTATCGCGGGAAGTCCGCCCCGGCCGTGCCAATGGCAGCTACCGCGCACGTGGAGTCGGGGGCCGGGATTTCGGTCCAGGCCAGCTGCAACAGCGAACCACCGGCGTCCTTGGTCCGCAGCTGATCCGCCGACACCGGACGCGTGACCAGCTCGCCGACCACGCCGACCGGCACTCCGGCGGCGTCGGCGAATTCCACCGAGACCCCGCCGGAACCGGCCGGGGCAAGCCGCACCCGCAGCGTCGAAGCACCAGATGCGAACAGCGAGACGCCCGTCCAGCTGAACGGCAGCCTGCTTTCGCCCGGTCCGGCCGAGGCGTCCATCGCGATCGCGTGCAGGGCGGCGTCGAGCAGGGCCGGATGGATGCCGAACTCGTCGGCCGCCGTGTCGTCGCTCAGCGCGACCTCGGCGAAGATCTCGGCTCCGCGCCGCCAGGCACCGGTCAGGCCTTGGAAGACCGGGCCGTAGTCGAGGCCGAAACCGGACAACCGCTCGTAGGCGTCGCCAGTCTCCAGCGGCACGGCTTCCGGCGGCGGCCAGGCGGCGAGGTCGAACGACGGCGCCTGGCGCCGGTGGCCGAGCACGCCGCTCGCGTGCCGGGTCCACGGCTGATCCGGCGTTTCGGGCCGCGTGTAGATGGCCAGCGGCCGGGTGCCGGAGTCGTCCGGGCTTCCGGCCACGACCTGGACCTGGACGCCGCCGGACGCCGGGAGCACCAGCGGCGCTTCCAGCGTCAGCTCCTCCAGCAGGTCGCAGCCGACCTGCTCGCCGGCGTGCAGTGCGAGTTCGACGAAACCGGTGCCGGGGAACAGCACCGAGCCGAGGACGAGGTGATCGGCGAGCCACGGCTGAGCCTCCAGGGAGAGCCTGCCGGTGAAGAGGGCACCGTCGGAATCGGCCAGTCCGACCGTCGCGGCCAGCAAGGGGTGGCCGGTGGCGACGAGGCCGAGGCTTCGCACGTCTCCGCGCGGGGCGACCGGGTCCAGCCAGTAACGCTGGCGTTGGAAGGCGTAGGTGGGCAGCTCCGTGCGGCGGGCTCCGGTCCCGGCGAAGAAGACATCCCAGTCGACGGTGCCACCGTGGGCGAAGACCTCGCCGAGGGAAGCCGTGAACCGGTCCAGGCCGCCTTCGTCGCGGCGCAGGGTCCCGATCGCCGCCGCAGCGGTGTCGTCGAGGGTCTCCTGCAACCCAGGGACCAGCACCGGATGCGGGCTGACCTCCACGAACACCTGATAGCCGTCGGCCAGCAGCTTGCGCGTGGCTTTCTCGAACTCGACGGTGTTGCGCAGGTTCCGGTACCAGTACTCGGCGTCCATCGCCGCGGTGTCGAGCAGTTCGCCGGTCACCGCCGAGTAGAACGGCACCTCTCCGGACACCGGCGAAACCGGGGCCAGCACGTTGAGCAACTCCGCCTCGATCTGCTCGACATGCGCGGAGTGCGACGCGTAGTCCACCGGGACCTTCCGGGCCCGGACGCCGTCCTGCTCGCAACCGGCGATCAGTTCGTCCAGCGCGTCGGGGTCACCGGAGACGACCACGGAGCCCGGGCCGTTCACTGCCGCGACAGAGACCCGCGAGCCAAGCCGCTCCCGTACCTTCTCCACCGGTTCGGCGACCGAGACCATCCCGCCCTTGCCGGACAACACCTTCAGCGCCTTACTGCGCAACGCCACCACCCGGGCACCGTCCTGCAGCGACAATCCACCGGCGACTACCGCGGCCGCGATCTCGCCTTGGCTGTGCCCGACTACCGCCGCCGGGCGCACGCCGTGGGACTTCCATACCTCGGCGAGCGACACCATGACGGCCCACAGGACCGGCTGCACGACGTCTAGCTGTTCCAAGGAAGACGCGTCGCGCAGCACATCTAGCAACGACCAGTCCACAAAGGACTCCAACGCCGCCGCGCACTCCGCCAGCCGCGCCGCGAACACTTCAGAGGCTTCCAGCAGCCCCAGCGCCATTCCCGCCCACTGCGAACCCTGACCGGGGAAAACGAAGACCACGTCACCCGCGCCGCCGGAGGTCGCGACCGGCGACTCACCGTCCGCCACCGCGTCCAGTCCGCGCAACAACTCGGCCCGGTCACGTCCCACTACCGCGGCCCGGCAATCCAGCGCAGCTCTCGTGGCGGCAAGGGAATACGCGACGTCAGTCAGGCTCGATCCGTCCTGCAATTGAGCCGCCAGCCGTCGGGCCTGATCCCGTACGGCCGCCTCGCTCTTGCCCGACAGCACCCACGGCACCACGTCCAGCTCGCGGCCGGGTTCCGCAGCGGGCTCGTCCGGAGCCTGCTCGACGATCACGTGCGCGTTCGTCCCGCTGATGCCGAAGGAGGAGATCCCCGCCCGGCGCGGTCGCCCCTGGTCTGGCCACGGCCGTGCTTCAGCCAGCAACTCGACCGCGCCAGCAGACCAGTCCACATGCGACGAAGGCGCGTCAATATGCAAAGTCTTCGGCAGAACCCCGTGCCGCATCGCCAAAACCATCTTCATTACCCCGGCGACACCGGCGGCGGCTTGGCTGTGCCCGATGTTCGATTTGATCGAACCCAGCCACAACGGCTGCTTGCGGTCCTGGCCGTAAGTCGCGAGCAACGCTTGCGCCTCGATCGGATCGCCCAGCGTCGTCCCGGTGCCGTGCGCCTCGACAGCGTCCACATCGGACGATCCGAGACCGGCGTTCGCCAGCGCCGCCCGGATCACCCGCTGCTGCGACGGACCGTTCGGCGCAGTCAACCCATTCGACGCGCCATCCTGATTCACCGCGGAACCGCGCACCACCGCCAGCACCCGGTGACCATTGCGCTGGGCATCCGACAACCGCTCCACCAAAAGAAGCCCGACGCCTTCGGAGAAACCCGCCCCGTCCGCCGTCTCGGCGAACGATTTGCACCGTCCGTCCGGCGAGATCGCGCGCTGCCGGGAAAACTCGACGAAAATGCCCGGCGTGGACATCACCATCACACCACCGGCCAGCGCCAGCGAACACTCCCCGGACCGCAGCGACTGCACCGCGAGATGCAATGCCACCAACGACGACGAACACGCCGTATCCACCGTCACCGCAGGACCTTCAAAACCGAACACATACGACACCCGGCCCGACAACACGCTCGACACGTTTCCGGTGCCAGCGTGCCCTTCCGCGCCTTCCGTTGTGTTCGCCAGCAAGCCGAGATAATCCTGCCCGCTGCTGCCCGCGAAGACGCCGGTAGCGCTGCCGCGCAACGACTCCGGGTCGATTCCGGCCTGTTCGAACGTCTCCCAGGCGGTCTCCAGCAACAGTCGCTGCTGCGGGTCCATCGCCTGTGCTTCGCGCGGCGAGATACCGAAGAAAACCGGGTCGAACTCGGTCGCCCCGGCGATGAAGCCGCCTGCGCGCACATGGCTCGTGCCCGGGTGGTCGGGATCGGGGTCGTACAGCTCCGCCAGGTTCCAGCCGCGGTCGGCGGGGAAGTCCGAAATCGCGTCGGTGCCCGAGGAAACCAGGTCCCACAGCTCGTCCGGCGAGTTCACGCCGCCGGGGAACCGGCCGGACATCCCGACGATGGCGATCGGTTCCTGCGCCTTCTGCTCGGCCTCGCGCAGCCGTTCGCTCGTCTCCTGCAGTTCGGCGGTCACGAACTTGAGGTACTCCCGAAGCTTTTCCTCGTTCGACATCAGAACACCTCCCGTTCGCTGATCACGACTTTCCGAACTGCTTGTCGATGAAGCTGAAGATCTCGTCGTCGCTCGCGGACTCGACTGGAGCGGCCACGAGTTCGTTCTTCCCCGGATTCCATTTGGCGAGCAGACCCTTCAGCCGCGCCGCGACGTCCGCCCGCGTCCCGTCCTCGAACTCGCTCGCCGCGAACAGGCCGTCCAGCCGGTCGAGTTCGCGCAGCATCCGGTCGCCGGCGATGCCGTCGCCGCCGCCGAAGAGCTCCGTCAGGATGTGCTTGGCGAGCGCGGACGGCGTCGGATAGTCGAAGACCAGGGTGGTCGGCAGTTTCGCGCCGACCGCGGCCGTCAGCCGGTTCCGCAGCGCCACCGCGGTGAGCGAGTCGAAACCGAGGTCCTGGAACGCACGCCGGGGCTCGACATCGGCAGCGGAGGCATACCCGAGTACCCCGGACACCGCCGACCGCACCAGGTCGAGCACCACCCGCTCGCGGTCGCCCTCCGGCACGTCCGCGAGCCGCGCGTCCGGCTTCGCGGTCTCCTGCGACTGCCGAAGCTCCGGGAGGTCGCGAAGCATCGGGCTGAGCGGAGTCCCGGCCGCTGCCGTCACGACGCGGTCCCAGGCGATGTCCGCGACCGCAAGGAAAGTCTCGTCATCATCGAGTGCCTGCTGGAGCGCCTTGATCGCCAGGCCGGGTGCCATGGAGAGCACCCCGGTGCGGCGCAGGCCTTCCTCCACCGCGCCTTCGCCGATGCCTCCGCCCGCCCAATGCCCCCAGGCCACCGAGGTCGCGGGGAGTCCGTTGGCACGCCGGTGCTGGGCGAGCGCGTCCAGGAAGGAGTTGCCGGGCGCGTAGTTGCCCTGGCCCGCGCTGCCCATCAGGCCGGCCGCCGAGGAGAACAGCACGAACGCGGACAGGTCGAGCCCCTTGGTGAGTTCGTGCAGGCTCAGCGCGGTGTCCGCCTTGATCCGCTGGACCCGGTCCATCTGGCCGACGGTGAGCGCGTCGAGGACGCTGTCGTCCAGCACCGCGGCCGCGTGCATGACCGCCGTGAGCGGGTGTTCGGCCGGGATCCGCGCCAGCAGCTCCGCGAGTGCTTCGCGGTCCGCGAGGTCGCAGGCGACGACGGTCACCTTCGTCCCCGTCGCGGTCAGCTCGTCCACCAATTCGGCCGCTCCTGGCGCGGCCATGCCCCGGCGGCTGGTCAGCAGCAGGTGCTCGGCCCGTTTTCCGGCGAGCCACCTGGCGACGTGCGCACCCAGCGCTCCGGTGCCGCCGGTCACCAGCACAGTTCCGGTGGGCGTCCAGCCCTCTCCGGTGGTGGGCACGACGCGCTCAGCACGCACCAACCGCCGGACGAAGGCCCCGTCGGAGCGCAGCGCCACCTCGGCCTCCGCCTCGGTACCAGCCAGCACCCCGCACAGCTGGGTCAGGATCTGGTCGTCGACGGAGTCGGGCAGGTCCACCACGCCAGCCCAGCGGTCCGGATGTTCCTGCCGCGCCACCGGTCCCAGGCCCCAGACCTGCGCCTGCGCCGGGTTGGCAAGGACGTCCGACCCGGTCGCCACGGCGCCGTTGGTCACCGACCACACCCGCGCGCCGAGTCCGGCGTCGCCCAGCGCCTGGACGAGCGCCACCGTCGCGGCCAAGCCGCTGGGCACCGATGCCGCGTCCGGATGCGGTCGTTCATCCAAGGCCAGCAACGAAAGCACCCCGGCTACCGGCTCTTCAGCCGCCGCGCGCAGCCGCGCCGTAATCGCGGCACGGTCCTGTTCGGAATGAGGCACCACGACCTGCCGGAGCTGCACGCCCTGTGCGGCAAGACCCCGCAGCAGAGTCTCGGTCCATTCGCCGTGGTGGTCGGGGAGGACCGCCAGCCAGGTACCGGTCATGGCTCGTGGTGCGCTGTCGGCGAGGGACTTCCAGGTCACTCGGTAGCGCCAGTTGTCCACAACGGACTTCTGCTTGCGGTTCTGGCGCCAGGACGACAGCACCGGCAGCACCGCGCCCAGGGAGGATTGAGTCTCCGCGTCGGCCGCGAGCGCGGTGGTGAGGGCGTCGAGGTCTTGGCGTTCGACGGCCTGCCAGAACTGGGCGTCTTCCGGATCCGTCGTGATGGCGGGCGTGGATTCCAGCCAATAGCGCTGATGCTGGAAGGCGTAGGTGGGCAGATCGACCTTCCGCGCGCCCGTTCCGGCGAAGAAAACGTCCCAGTTGACGGTGCCACCGTGGGCGAAGACCTCGCCGAGGGAAGCCGTGAACCGGTCCAGGCCGCCTTCGTCCCGGCGCAGAGTTCCCAGGGCCGCGGCGGTCGTGTCGGTGTCGTCGATCGTTTCCTGCAGACCCACGGTCACCACGGGATGCGGGCTGACTTCCACGAAGACGCGGTATCCGTCGGCCAGCAATCGCCGGGTGGCCTGCTCGAACTCCACCGTGTTGCGGAGGTTGCGGTACCAGTACTCCGCGGTCAGGGACGCGGTGTCGAGCGGGGCGCCGGTGACTGTGGAGCAGAACGGAATCTCGGCCAAGGTCGGCGTGACCGGGGCCAGCAGCTCGAGAAGTTCGGCCTCGATCTGTTCGACGTGGACGGAATGCGAGGCGTAGTCCACCGGGACTTTCCTCGCCCGGACCCCGTCCCGCTCGCACGCCGCGATCAGCTCGTCCAGGGCGTCCGGATCTCCCGAGACCACTACCGAACTCGGGCCGTTCACCGCTGCGACCGAGATCCCCGGGCTAAGCCGGTCCCGCAGCTTCTCCACTGGCTCGGCGACCGAGACCATCCCGCCCTTGCCGGAGAGCACCTTGAGCGCCTTACTCCGCAACGCCACCACCCGGGCACCGTCCTGCAGCGACAAACCGCCAGCCACCACCGCGGCTGCGATCTCGCCCTGGCTGTGGCCGACCACTGCCGCAGGCCGGACACCGTGGGATTTCCAGACATCGGCCAACGACACCATCACAGCCCACAGGACCGGCTGCACCACATCAAGCCGCTCCAACGAAGCACCGTCGCGAAGAACATCCAGCAACGACCAGTCCACAAAGGACTCCAACGCCGCCGCACACTCCGCCAGCCTGGCCGCGAACACCGGGCTCGACTCCAGCAGTCCCAGCGCCATCCCAACCCACTGCGAACCCTGACCCGGGAAAACAAAAACCACATCCCCGGACTCCGCAGCCAACTCCGCAGGCACCTCACCCGCCGCTACGGCATCCAAGTTTCGAAGCAACTCATCCCGGTCCCGACCCACCACCGCGACCCGACGATCCAACGCGGCACGGGCGGTTGCCAGCGAGAAGGCGACGTCGGTCGGACTCTGCGCATCCGTCAACTGAGCCAGCCGTCGGGCCTGCTCCCGAACCGCCGCTTCACTCTTGCCCGACAACACCCACGGCACGACGTCCAGCCCAGGTCCCGCAGCGGCAGGCTCCTCAATGGACTGTTCCAGGATCACGTGCGCATTGGTCCCACTGATCCCGAACGACGAAACTCCAGCCCGGCGCGGCCGCTCCGACTCCGGCCACTCCCTCGACTCAGCCAGCAACTCCACCGCACCAGCCGACCAGTCCACATGCGACGACGGCGCATCAATATGCAGACTCTTCGGCAAAACCCCGCGCCGCATCGCCAAAACCATCTTCAGGACGCCAGCCACCCCAGCCGCTGCCTGGGTGTGCCCGATGTTCGACTTGATCGATCCCAGCCACAACGGCCGTTCCCGATCCTGACCATAAGTCGCCAACAGCGCCTGTGCCTCAATCGGATCGCCCAGCGTCGTCCCGGTACCGTGCGCCTCCACCGCGTCCACATCGGACGAACCAAGACCGGCATTAGCCAACGCGGCACGAATCACCCGCTGCTGCGAAGGACCATTCGGCGCAGTCAAACCATTCGACGCACCGTCCTGATTCACCGCAGAACCACGCACCACGGCCAGCACCTCGTGCCCATTGCGCCGAGCATCAGACAACCGTTCCACCAACAGGAGCCCAACACCCTCGCCCCAGCCAGTGCCGTCCGCCGCCTCCGCGAACGGCTTGCACCGGCCGTCCGGAGCCAACCCGCGCTGCCGGGAGAACTCGACAAACGTCCCGGGAGTCGACATCACCGTCACCCCGCCGGCCAAAGCCAGCGAACACTCTCCCGACCGCAACGCCTGTGCGGCCAAGTGCAACGCCACCAATGACGACGAACAAGCCGTATCCAGCGTCACCGCAGGACCTTCGAACCCGAACGCGTACGACACTCGCCCGGACGCGACGCTCCCGGCATTGCCGTTGCCAAGGAAGGATTCGGCGCCCTCGGACACTTCGCCGGTCCCGATGCCGTAGTCGTGGTACATCACCCCGGCGTACACACCCGTCGCACTGCCTCGCAGCGAGCGCGGATCGATCCCGGCGCGCTCGATCGCTTCCCAGGACGTCTCGAGGAGCAACCGCTGCTGCGGATCCATCGCGAGCGCTTCGTTCGGGGAGATGCCGAAGAACGCGGGATCGAATTCCCCCGCGTCGTAAAGGAAAGCGCCCTCGTTGGAGTAGCTCGTGCCCCGGTGGCCGGGGTCTGGGTGGTACACGCGCTCGATGTCCCAGCCTCGGTCGGCGGGGAACCCGGAAATCGCGTCGGTGCCCGAGACGACCAGTTCCCACAGGTCCTCCGGCGAGCTGACCCCGCCGGGGAAGCGGCACGCCATGCCCACGATCGCGATCGGCTCGTCGGCGGCCGAAGTCGTCACCGGGGCGGCGCTGTGGTCGGCCGCGCCGAGCAACTGGTCACGCAGGTGCCGCGCGAGCGTGAGCGGCGTCGGGTAGTCGAAGATCAGCGTCGCGGTCAGCCGCAAGCCGGTCGCCTCGGTGAGCCGGTTACGCAGTTCCAGCGCCGTCAGCGAGTCGAAACCCATGTCCTGGAACGCTTTCGCCAGCTCCACGTGCTCCGCCGAGGCGTAGCCGAGAACGCGCGCGACCTGTTCCCGGGCGACCGTCCGCATCACGCGGTCCTGTTCGTCCTCGGACAGTCCCGCCAGCCGCTGGGCGAGAGACGTCCCGGAACCGCTTGTCCGCGCCGCTCGCCGGGCCGGCGTCCGCACCAGGCCGCGGAAAACGGCAGGTACGGTTCCGCCGGACTCCCGGAGTACCGCGCCGAGATCCAGCGCCATCGGTGCCAGCACGGTCCGGCCGCTGCCGAGCGCGGCGTCGAACAGGGCGAGCCCGTTCTCCTCGGTCAAGGGGTGCATCCCGCCGCGAGCCAGCCGCGAACGACCGGCGTCATCGAGTTCCCCCGCCATCCCGGCCTGCGCCCACGCACCCCAGGCCAGCGATACCGCAGGCAGGCCTTGTGCCCGGCGGTGTTGCGCGAGCGCGTCGAGGAAGGTGTTGGCGGCGGCGTAGTTGCCTTGGCCTGGGCTGCCGAGCACCCCGGCCGCCGAGGAGAAGAGAACGAAGGCGTCGAGATCGCGAGTGAGAGTGTGGAGGTTCCACGCTGCGTCGGCCTTGGGCCGGGACACCGCGGCCATCCGTTCCGGATTGAGGGCTTCGAGCACGCCGTCGTCCAGCGCGCCGGCGGCATGCACCACCGCGCCCAGCGGGTGCTCCTCCGGGACAGCCGCCAGCAACCGGGCGACCTCCTCCAGATCGGCCACGTCGCAGGCCTCGACCGCGACCCGGGCACCCAGTCGGCTCAGCTCGGCGACCAGTTCCTCCGCACCGGGTGCCGCCATCCCTCGACGGCTCGCCAGCATCAGATGCCGGACCCCGTGCTCGGTCACCAGGTGCCGGGCGAGCAGCCTGCCGAGCCCGCCGGTGGCACCGGTGATCAGCACCGTGCGGTCCGCGGCGAAGTCCGGCGACGCCACCGGACCTGGCACCCGCGCCAACCGCGGTACCCGCACCTCGCCGTCCCGCACCGCGAGCTGCGGTTCGCCCGAATCCAGCGCGGCGGGCACCGCCTGCTGCGATGCGTCACTGCGGTCCAGGTCCAGCAACACGAACCGACCGGGATGTTCCGCCTGCGCCGACCGGACGAGACCCCACACCGCAGCCGCGGCAAGGTCCGGAACGTCCTCGGCGGGGTCAGTGGCAACCGCGCCACGGGTGACGACGACCAGCTGCGAGTCGGCGAACCGGTCCGACGCCAGCCAGTTCTGGAGGTGCAGCAAGACTTCGCTGGCCAGTTCGGTGTTCGCCGCACCGGAGACGCACTCCAGCAGGACCGTGTCCGGAACCTCATCGGGGAGCGAAGCCAGATCGGGATAGTGATCGCCGATTTCCAGCCCGGCAAGGCCTTCCCGGTCGCCGAGCGTGACCCGGCGTGCGACCGAAGCTGACGGAGCCGGTCGGATCGCCGTCCAGGACAGGTCGAAGAGGGCCCCGGTGGCGGTGTTGAGCTGGTCCGGCGAAATCGGCCGCAGGACCAGCGAGTCGATCGAGGCGACCGGGGCACCGGCGCTGTCGGCGAGCTGGACGGCGACTCCGGTTCCGGCGGGCGCGAGCTTCACGCGGAGCGCGCTCGCGCCCGTGGCGAACAGCGTCATCCCCGTCCAGGAGAACGGCAGATGTGTTCCGTCCCCGGCGGATCCGGCGAAACCGAGCGCGTGCAGTGCGGAATCGAGCAACGCCGGATGCACGCCGAACGCGTCGGCTTCCGTGCCCTCCGGCAAATCGACCTCGGCGAACACTTCCTCGCCACGTCGCCACGCGGCGGTCAGTCCTTGGAACGCCGGGCCGTACTCCAGCCCCGCCGCGGACAACTCGGAGTAGAGGTTCTCCACCGGCAACGCGAGCGCGTCCGGTGGCGGCCACTCCACGAATTCGAACCCCGGTGCCGCAGCACCGGTGGAGACGAAACCGGTGGCGTGCCGCGCCCACGGTTGTTCCGCGTCCTCCAGGCGGGCATAGATCGCGATCGGGCGGGCACCGGTCTCGTCCGGCTCGCCGACCTTGACCTGGAGCTGGACCCCGCCGTGCTCGGGCAGCACCAGCGGAGCTTCGAGGGTCAGCTCGTCCAGCCGGTCGCACCCGACCTGATCCGCGGCCCGCACAGCCAGTTCCGCGAACCCGGTGCCGGGGAACAGCACCGACCCCAGTACGGCGTGCTCGGCGAGCCACGGCTGCGTTGCCACGGACAACCTGCCGGTGAGTACTGCCTCGGCGGAGTCCGGCGCGGTCAGCACGGCACCTAGCAACGGGTGTTCCGTCGAGGCCAGGCCCAGGTGCCGGGCGTCCGCGGTGACGGTGGGTTCGAGCCAGTAACGTTGCCGCTGGAAGGAATAAGTCGGCAGATCAACTCGGCGTGCGTCCGTACCGGCGAAGAAGCGTTGCCAGTCAACGGAAACACCGTGCGCGTGGAGGGCGGCAAGCGCGTCGACCGCTGCGCGGGGTTCGGGCCGGTCCTTCCGCATGGCGGAGACCACCACAGCTTCGCCGACGAGGGATTCGTCGATCATCGCGGTCAAGGTGCTCGACGGGCCGACTTCCAGGAACCTGGTGACACCATTGGCTTCCAGCGCACGGACCCCGGCACAGAACCGCACCGTGTCCCGCACATGCCGAACCCAATAGTCCGCCGAAAACTCGGTGACCAGCTCACCAGTCAAGTTCGACACCACAGGGATGCGCGGCTTACCGAACTCGATTCCTTCGGCCACCGCACGAAACTCGGAGAGCATCCCGTCCATCAGGTGCGAGTGGAAGGCATGGCTGACGCGCAACCGTTTAGTCCGAAGCCCCTTCGACTCCCACTCCGACACCGCCTCCCCATCACCGGAGAGCACCACCGAATTCGGGCCATTCACCGCCGCGACAGACACACCCGGACCAGGCTCCACCTCAGAAGCCTGCACCGCAAGCATCACCCCGCCCGACGGCAGAGCCTGCATCAACCGGCCTCGCGCCGCCACCAACCGCGCCGCATCCTGCAGCGACAACACACCAGCCACATGCGCCGCAGCCAGCTCACCAATCGAATGCCCGCCCACAAAATCCGGGCTCACACCCCACGACTCGAACAACCGAAACAACGCCACCTCAAAGGCAAACAACCCCGGCTGCGCAACCCCGGTCTGATCAACCAGACCTGGATCGTCCAGCGCATCCCGCAACGGCGAGTCCAGGTGCCGATCCAACTCGTTACAAACCTTGGCGAACGCCTCAGCGAAAACCGGGAACTCCACCAACTCCCGACCCATCCCAGCCCGCTGAGAACCCTGACCAGAGAACAGAAACGCCGTCCGCCCCTTAACCGCCACACCGGTCGAACCACGGCCCTCAGCCAACGCCTCCAGCAATTCGGCGCGATCCCGGCCCACCACGACCGCCCGGTGTTCCAGCGCCGATCGCCCAGCCGCCAGCGAAAACGCCACATCCACCGGCCGCACGTCCGGCCTCGCGCGAACGTGCTCCGCCAGCCGCTCAGCCTGTCCCCGCAACGCGTCCCGGCTCTTCGCCGACAACACCCACGGCACCACATCCATCGCGCGGCCCGGCTCCTCGGCCACCGGCTCCGGAGCCTGCTCCACAATCACGTGCGCGTTGGTCCCGCTGATCCCGAACGACGAAATCCCAGCCCGGCGCGGCCGATTCGCCTCCGGCCACTCCCGGGCCTCAGCCAGCAACTCCACCGCACCAGCCGACCAGTCCACATGCGACGACGGCCCATCAATGTGCAAACTCTTCGGCAGCACCCCGTGCCGCATCGCCAAAACCATCTTCATCACGCCAGCCGCACCCGCCGCGGCCTGGGTGTGCCCGATGTTCGACTTCACCGACCCCAGCCACAACGGCTGTTCCCGCTCCTGGCCGTAAGTCGCCAGAAGAGCCTGCGCCTCAATCGGATCGCCCAAAGTCGTCCCGGTACCGTGCGCCTCCACCGCGTCGACCTGATCCGCGGCCACTCGCGCGTTCGCCAGCGCCGCCCGGATCACCCGCTGCTGCGAAGGACCGTTCGGCGCAGTCAATCCATTCGACGCGCCATCCTGATTCACCGCACTCCCGCGAACCACCGCCAGCACCGGATGTCCATTGCGCTGAGCGTCCGACAACCGCTCAACCAGCAAGATTCCGACGCCCTCGGAGAACCCGGCGCCGTCCGCCGCGTCGGCGAAAGACTTGCATCGGCCGTCCGAAGCCAACCCGCCCTGCCGCGCGAACTCCCCGAACACCGACGGCGTCGACAACACCGTCACGCCACCGGCCAACGCTAGCGAACACTCCCCAGCACGCAGCGCCTGCACCGCGAGATGCAGTGCCACCAACGACGACGAACAAGCCGTGTCCACCGTCACCGCAGGGCCTTCGAAACCGAAGAAGTACGACACCCGGCCGGTAGCAACACTTCCCGCGCCGCCGTTGCCGAGATAAGCCGCGACGTCGTCGGGCACCGAACCCAGCCGGCTCGCGTAATCGTGGTACATCAGGCCCGCGAACACACCGGTCGCACTGCCCCGCAACGAATCCGGCGCGATCCCCGCCCGCTCGAACACCTCCCACGACGTCTCCAGCAACAACCTCTGCTGCGGATCCATCGCCAACGCCTCACGCGGGCTGATCCCGAAGAACTCCGGATCGAACGACACCGCGTCGTCCACGAAACCGCCCACCCCGACGGGACCGTCCCAGCCGCGATCGCCGGGGAAGGCGGACATCCCGTCGCCGCCGCGGCTGACCAGTTCCCACAGCGCCTCCGGGGAATTCACCCCTCCGGGGTAGCGGCAGGCCATGGACACGACAGCGATCGGTTCGCGCAGTGCCGCGGAGAGTTTGCGGTTCTGCTCGCGCAGGCGTTCGGTTTCCCGGACCGAGCGGCGAAGAGCCTCGACCGCCTTGTCCTGGAAGTCATTCATCTCCTGATTGCCCTTCTCCCGGATAGTCCTGTCCGCCCGGGCTCTGCAACACCAGGTCGATGAGGCTGCTCGCGTCCATCGATTCGATCGAGTCGCCTTCCTCTTCTCCGGCAACCGGATCCGGCCGGGCTCCGGCGAGTTCCAGCAGGGTGTCCAGCACGCCCGCGTCGCGCAGGCGGGTCAGGGGAACGGTCAGCAGCAGGTGCCGGATCCGGTCCTCGCTCCGGTCGCCGGGCAGGTCCGGAACCAGTTCCGACCGGAGGTGCTTCGCGAGGGCGGCCGGCGTCGGGTAGTCGAATACTAGAGTGGCGGGGAGCCTTAGTCCGGTGACAGCGTTCAACCGGTTGCGCAGTTCGAGCGCCGTCAGCGAGTCGAAGCCGATCTCGCTGAACGCCCGATCGGCGTCCACCGCGTCCGCGTGGTCGAACCCGAGCACACCGGCGACCTGCGTCTGCACGATCTCGACGAGCACGGTTTCCCGTTCGCCGGTCTCGGACAGTCCGGCGAGGCGGTGCCGCAAGGCGTCCGCCGAACCGGCGTCGGTCTTCGTGATCCGGGCCCCGGGCACGCGAACCAGGCTCCGCAGGATCGCCGGAACGCCGCCCGGCCGCGTCCGCAGCGGCGCGACGTCGAGGTGTGCCGCTGCGATCATCGCCTCGTCGGTGCCGAGTGCCGCGTCGAACAACGCGATGCCGTCCGCAGCGGACAGCGGCGTCAGCCCGGCCCGGCGCATCCGGTCGAGCTCGGCCGTTTCGAGGTCGCCGGTCATCTCGCTGGCCTGCTCCCACAGTCCCCAGGCCACGGACAACGCCGGTCGGCCGAGCGCCCGGCGGTGCTGGGCGAGCGCGTCCAGGAAGGCGTTCGCGGCCGCGTAACTGCCCTGCCCCGGAGCACCGAGCACGCCCGCGAGGGAGGAGAACAGCACGAACGCACCGAGGTCGGCGTTCTCGGTCAACTCGTGCAAGTTCACCGCCGCGTCGACCTTCGGCCGCAGTACCGCCGCGATCCGCTCCGGGGTCAGCGATTCGACCACGCCGTCGTCCAGCACGCCCGCGGTGTGCACCACGCCGGTCAACGGGTGCTCCGCCGGAATCTTCGCCAGAAGTTCGGCCAGCGCTTCCCGATCGGCCGCGTCGCAGGCCGCGACGGTGACCTCGGCGCCGAGCGAACTGAGTTCCGCGACCAGGTCCTCCGCACCCGGAGCCGCGATGCCACGACGGCTGGCGAGCACGAGGTGCCGAACTTCGTGCGCGGTGACGAGATGCCGCGCCACCAACCCGCCTAGAGTGCCGGTGCCACCGGTGATCAGCACCGTTCCCGCCGGAGCGAATACCGGTTCCTGGGCCGCGGGCTTCGGGAGACGCCCGAGCCGCGGCACCTGGATGGTGCCGCCGCGCAGCGCCAATTGCGGTTCGTCGAGCGCGAGCGCGGCCGGGAGTTTCCGCAGCGAGGCGTCGTCGTCATCGAGGTCCAGCAGGACGAACCGGCCCGGGTGCTCCGATTGCGCTGACCGGACCAGCCCTCGCACCGCCGCGCCCGCCAGCTCGTCGGCCTCGCCACGCGTGACGAACACGAGCTGGGCGGCCGACAACCGCTCGTCCGCCAGCCACGACTGTGCCAGTGCGAGCGCTTCGCTCACGGCGGTGTGCGCGGACGTCGCCCCGCATTCGACCAGTACGAGATCCGGTATCTCGGTGAGCTCAGTCAATTCGGCGCACTGGACGACCTCGACGCCGCCGAGCCCGAAGAGGCCCTTCAACCGGCCGATCTGCTCGCCGAGCACCGCCAGCCGCGGCTTCCCGTCCACGGCGGCTCCGGACAGCTCCGTCCAGTTCAGCCGGAACAGCGAATCGGTGCCGTCCGGACGGGCGGCACGGACCTGACCGGCCGACACCGGGCGCAGCACCAGCGAGTCCGCCGACAGCACCGGTGCGCCGGCCCCGTCCGCGATCTCCAGCGCCACCCCGTCCGCACCGGCCGGAGTGATCTTGACCCGGAGTTCGGCGGCACCCGCCGCGAACAGCCGGAGACCGGTCCACGCGAACGGCAGCCGGGTCTCGCCCGGGCGCGGCTCGCCGGAAAGCCCCAGTGCGTGGAGTGCCGAGTCGAGCAGCGCCGGGTGGATTCCGAACGCACCGGTGTCCGCGGCCGCGTCGAGCCGGACCTCGCCGAAGATCTCGTCGCCGCGCTGCCACGCCGCCGTCAGGCCCTGGAAGACCGGACCGTAGTCGAGCCCGAATCCCGCCAGTCGGTCGTAGAGCCCGGTGACATCGACCGAAGCGGAATCCGGCGGCGGCCACGCGGCCAGATCGAACGACGGTGCCTCGGCCTCGGCGCGCACGACTCCAGTGGCGTGCCGGACCCACGCCTCGCCGAGATCGGCGTGCCCCTCGGTCCGGGAGTAGATGCTCAGCGAGCGGGCACCGTCCTCGTCGGCGCCGCCGAGCACGACCTGGAGCTGGACGCCGCCGGTTTCCGGGAGCACCAGCGGCGCTTCCAGGGTCAGCTCCTCCAGCCCGTCGCAGCCGACCTGGTCGCCCGCCTGAAGAGCGAGTTCGACGAATCCGGTGCCGGGGAACAGCACCGAGCCCAGCACGGCGTGATCGGCGAGCCACGGCTGGGTTTCCAGCGAAATCCGGCCGGTGAACAGCGTTCCGTCCGACTCCGGGAGACCGGTCGCCGCACCCAGCAACGGATGCCCGGCCACGGTCAGGCCGAGGCTGCGCACGTCCCCGCGCGCCGCGACTGTCTCCAGCCAGTAACGCTGTCGCTGGAAGGCATAGGTAGGCAAGTCGACTTTGCGCGCGCCGGTCTCCGCGAAGAAGACCTCCCAGTCGACAGTGCCGCCGTGGGCGAAAACCTCGCCAAGAGACGCGGTGAACCGGTCCAGACCGCCCTCGTCGCGGCGCAGCGTTCCCACCGCCGCCGCGGCGGTGTCGGTGGAATCGATCGTCTCCTGCAGCCCCGGCACCAGCACCGGATGCGGGCTGATCTCTACGAAGACGCGGTATCCGTCGGCCAGCAATCGCCGCGTCGCCTGCTCGAACTCCACGGTGTTGCGAAGGTTCCGGTACCAGTACCCGGCGTCCATCGCGGCGGTGTCGAGCGGTGCGCCAGTGACCGTGGAGCAGAACGGAATCTCCGCCGAGGTCGGTGAAACCGGGGCCAGCAGGTCCAGCAACTCCGCCTCGATCTGCTCGACGTGCGCCGAATGCGAGGCGTAGTCCACCGGAACCCGCCGGGCCCGGACACCGTCCCGCTCGCAGCCCGCGATCAGCTCGTCCAGCGCATCGGGGTCGCCGGAGACCACTGCCGAACCCGGACCGTTCACCGCCGCGACGGAGAGTCTCGGGTCAAGCCGTTCCCGCAGTTTCTCCACCGGCTCGGCGACCGAGACCATCCCGCCCTTGCCGGATAGCACCGTCAACGCCTTGCTCCGCAACGCAACGACCCGGGCACCGTCTTGCAGGGACAAACCTCCGGCCACCACTGCGGCCGCGATCTCACCCTGGCTGTGGCCGACCACTGCCGCAGGCCGGACACCGTGGGATTTCCAGACCTCGGCCAGTGAAACCATCACAGCCCACAGGACCGGCTGCACCACATCCAACCGCTCCAACGAAGCACCGTCACGAAGAAAATCAAGCAACGACCAGTCCACAAAGGACTCCAACGCCGCCGCGCACTCCGCCAACCGCTCCGCGAACACCGGACTCGACTCCAACAGACCCAGCGCCATTCCAACCCACTGCGAACCCTGACCCGGGAACACGAAGACCACGTCACCGGATCCCGCAGCCAAAGCCGCTGGCAACTCACCGTCGGCCACCGCGTCCACGCCGCGCAGCAACTCGTCCCGGTCCCGTCCCGCCACCGAGACCCGGCGCGCCAGCGCCGACCGGGTCGTAGCCAGCGAGAACGCCACATCCACCGTCGAGAAGTCCTCGTCCGCCCGAACCGACGCGGCCAGCTTCCGGGCTTGCTCCCGCACTGCCTCCGGCGTCGCCGCCGAGAGCACCCAGGGCACGACGCTCAGCTCGCGCCCCGGCTCGACCGCCGCGGAATCGTCCGGAACCTGTTCCAGGACAACGTGTGCGTTGGTCCCGCTGATCCCGAACGACGACACGCCCGCCCGGCGCGGCCGGTCCGTCCCCGGCCACTCCCGGGACTCGGCCAGCAGTTCCACCGCGCCCGCCGCCCAGTCCACTTGCGACGACGGTTCGTCAATGTGCAAGCTCTTCGGCAAAAGCCCTTGCCGCATCGCCAAAACCATCTTCATCACCCCGGCGACACCAGCCGCCGCCTGCGTATGCCCGATGTTCGATTTGATCGATCCCAGCCACAACGGCTGTTCGCGGTCTTGCCCGTAAGTCGCCAGCAGTGCCTGGGCCTCAATCGGATCCCCGAGCCGGGTCCCCGTCCCGTGCGCCTCGACAGCGTCCACATCGGACGTTCCCAGCCCGGCATTCGCCAGCGCCGCCCGAATCACCCGCTGCTGCGACGGACCATTCGGAGCCGTCAACCCATTCGACGCACCATCCTGATTAACCGCACTGCCACGCACCACGGCCAGCACCTGATGCCCGTTGCGTTGTGCGTCCGACAGCCGCTCCACCAGCAGCAGCCCAACACCCTCACCCCAGCCAGTGCCGTCCGCCGCCTCCGCGAACGGCTTGCACCGGCCATCCGAAGAAAGGCCACGCTGCCGAGAAAACTCCTTGAACAAGTCCGGCGAAGACATCACCGTCGCCCCGCCAGCCAACGCCAGCGAACATTCCCCCGACCGCAACGACTGCACCGCCAAGTGCAACGCCACCAACGACGACGAACACGCCGTATCCACCGTCACCGCCGGACCTTCAAAGCCGAACACATACGACAGCCGACCCGACAGCACACTGGACGCGTTCCCGGTCAGCAGGTAGCCGTCGACCTCGTCCGGGCTCTGGTCGAAGTCCCCGTACCCGGAGTAGCCCGCGCCGACGAACACGCCCGTTTTGCTGCTGCGCAACGACTCTGGCCTGATCCCCGCCCGCTCGAACACCTCCCACGACGTCTCCAGCAACAACCGCTGCTGCGGATCCATCGCCAGCGCCTCACGCGGCGAGACGCCGAAGAACAGCGGGTCGAAGTCGGCCGCGGCCTCGATGAATCCGCCTTCGCGGGTGTAGCTGGTGCCACGGTGGTCCGGGTCCGGGTCATACAGCGCTTCGACGTCCCAGCCACGGCCCTGCGGGAACCCGGAGATCGCGTCCGAGCCCGTAATGACCAGCTCCCACAGTTCCTCCGGCGAGCTGACCCCTCCGGGGAACCGGCAGCCCATGGCGACGATCGCGATCGGCTCGTCCGCGGCCGCCCCCGTCGAGGCGGCGACAACGACGTCGTCCTCCGCGCCGAAAAGCTCGGTCCGCAGATGCCCGGCGACGGCGAGCGGCGTCGGGTAGTCGAACACCGTGGTCGCGGGGAGCCGGATGCCGGTCGTGTTCTTGAGCCGGTTGCGGAATTCCACCGCGGTCAGGGAATCGAAGCCCATCTCGCGGAAGGCGCGGGTCACCTCGATCGACTCGGGCGATGGGTGGCCGAGGACGCGGGCGGTTTCTTCCCGCACGATCGCCACGAGCGCCCGTTCTCGCTCGTCCCGGGACAACCCGAGCAGCCGTTCGCGCAGCGCGGATTCGCCGACCCGGGAGCTGCCGGCGGCAGCCTTCCGGCGGGCAGGCCCCCGCACGAGCCCGCGGAACGCGGCAGGCACCTTCCCCGCCGACTGGTCCGTGATTGTCGCGAGGTCGACGGTCATCGGAGCGAGCAGTGCGCGATCGCTGCGCAAGGCCTGGTCGAACAACGCCAGCCCGTCCGCGTCGGAGAGCGGGAACATCCCTCCGCGAGCCATCCGGGCGACGTCCGCTTCGGACAGTTCGCCGACCATGCCGCGCGACCACGGACCCCACGTCACCGACACCGCCGGGAGCCCCTGTGCGCGACGCTGCTGGGCGAGAGCGTCCAGGAACGCGTTCGCGGCGGCGTAGTTGCCTTGTCCGGTGCCGCCGAGCAATCCGGCGACGGAGGAGAACAAGACAAAGGCGCGCAGGTCGTGCTCGCGGGTGAGCTCGTGCAGGATCAGTGCCGCGTCGGCCTTTGGGCGTGCGACGGTGTCGATCCGTTGGGGCGTAAGCGATTCGATGACCCCGTCGTCAAGAACACCAGCGGTGTGGACGACCCCGGTCAAGGGATGCTCAGCCGGAATCGCGTCCAGCAGCTCCGCCAACGCGGCACGATCCGCCGCGTCGCAAGCCGCCACCGTCACCACTGCACCGAGAGAGGCCAGCTCGTCGGTCAGCTCCGCCGCTCCAGGAGCGTCCTGGCCGCGACGGCTGGTCAGCACCAGATGCCGAATCCCGTGCGCAGTGACCAAATGCCGGGCCACCAGAGCACCCAGCGCGCCCGTACCGCCGGTGATCAGCACTGTCCCGTCGGGAGCCAGCTCGGCCGGAACAGTCAGCACCACCTTGCCCACGTGCCGGGCCTGGCTGACGAACCGGAAGGCGTCCTCGGCCCGCCGCACGTCCCAGGTCGTGACCGGCAACGGCCGCACCGCCCCGGACTCGAACAGCCCGACCAGTTCGGCCAGCATCTGCTGAATCCGTTCCGGTCCCGCCTCCACCAGGTCGAACGCCCGGTAGGCCACGCCCGGGTACCGGTCGGCGACCTGACCGGGCTCCCGGACGTCGGTCTTGCCCATCTCGAGGAACCGGCCGCCGCGCGGCAGCAGCCGCAAGCCCGCGTCCACGAATTCGCCGGCCAGCGAATCCAGGACCACGTCCATCCCGGCGCCGCCGGTCGCCTCCCGGAACTTCGCCTCGAACTCCACCGAACGCGACGACGCGAAGCGCTCGTCGGCGAACCCGTTGGCGCGCAACACCTCCCACTTGCCGGGGCTCGCGGTGCCGAACACCTCGGCGCCCCAGTGGCGCGCCAGCTGTGCCGCGGCCATGCCGACCCCGCCCGCGGCGGCCTGCACCAGCACCGATTCGCCGGGACGGAGGTCAGCCAGATCGCGCAGCGCGTAGTAGGCGGTCAGGAACACCAGCGGCGTCGCGGCCGCTTCCGCGAACGACCAGCCCGCCGGAATCCGCGTCACCAGCCGTTCGTCGGCCACCGCGACCGGGCCGAACGATCCGGCGAGCAAACCCATCACCCGGTCGCCGACCGCGAACGCGGAATCCGGACCCGCCTCGGTCACGACGCCCGCGCCTTCGATGCCCGGCAGACCGGCGTCTCCCGGGTACATGCCCAGCGCGTTGAGCACGTCGCGGAAGTTCACGCCCGCCGCTCGCACCGAGATCCGCACCTGCCCGGTTTCCAGCGGCGCCAGCACCTCCGGACACGCGACCAGCCGCAGGCTCTCCAGGGTCCGGTCCTCCGACACAGCGAGCCGCCACGGCTGCGCGGACGGCGGCACCAGGCCGTCTCCGGCAGGCACCCGAGTCAACCTCGGCGCCCGCACCACCCCGTCGCGCAACGCGAGCTGCGGTTCGTCAAGAGCCAGCGCCGCGGGCAGCCGATCGAGCGAAACCGCGCTGCCGTCCAGGTCGAGCAAGACGAACCGGCCCGGGTGTTCCGCCTGCGCCGAACGCACCAAACCCCACACCGCGGCCGCTGCCCGGTCCGGTACGTCCGCGTGCGGTTCAACGGCGACCGCACCACGCGTCACCACTGCCAGCCGTGAACCCTCCAGCTTTTCCTCGTTCAGCCACTCCTGGACCAGCGCCAGTACCTGCGCGGGCGAAGCACCGCTGGCGAACACCACCTCCGGTGCCGCCTCGCCCAGCGCCGCCACATCCGGATACCGGTCCGCCTCGATCTCTAGAGCCAGTCCGCCCAGCACTGCCCAGTCAACGGTCGCCTCAGCCGTGCCGCCGGGCGTTTCAGCCCACTCCACCCCGAAAAGCGAGTCCACGAACCCGGTCGAGCCGCCGAGCTGATCCGTCGAGACCGGCCGCAGCACCAGGGATTCGACCGATGCGACCGGTGCGCCGGTGCCATCGGCGAGGCGCAGGGCGACCGCGTCCGAACCGGTCGGCGTCAGCGACACCCGCAGCGCCGAGGCGCCCGAGGCGAGGAAGGCCACGCCGGTCCAGCTGAACGGGAGCCCCGCCGGACCTGCCTCCGGACCGGCCGGTGCCGCGCCCAGTGCGTGCAGGGCCGCGTCCAGCAAGGCCGGGTGCAGGCCGTAAGCACCCGCGTCGACGTCCTCGGGCAGAGCGACCTCGGCGAAGATCTCGTCGCCGCGCTTCCACGCCGAGGTCAGGCCCTGGAACACCGGGCCATACGCCAGGCCCACTCCGGCCAGTCGAGGGTAAAGATCCTCGACCGGCAAGGCTTCCGCATCCGCGGGCGGCCACGCCGTCAGTTCGAACGACGGCTCCGAGCCGCCCGGCGAAACCACGCCAGTGGCGTGCCGGGTCCACGGCTCACCCATGGCATCGGCGGTGTCCGGACGGGAGTGGACGGTCAGCGCCCGGCCGCCGGATTCGTCCGCCTCGCCCAGCGCGAGCTGAATCTGGACGCCGCCCCGCTCCGGCAGGACCAGCGGGGACTCCAGGACCAGCTCGTCCAGGACCGCACATCCGACCTGGTCGGCCGCGCGCACGGCCAGCTCCACGAAGCCGGTGCCCGGGAACAGCACCGAACCCAGCACCGCGTGCCCGGCGAGCCACGGCTGCGTTTCCAGCGACAGCCGTCCGGTGAACACGACCCCGTCCGAATCCGGCAGCACCAGCGCCGCGCCCAGCAACGGGTGGTCCGCGGACGCCAGCCCCAGCTGACGGGCCTCTCCGGTGCCCGGCGAGCCGCCGAGCCAGTAACGCCGTCGCTGGAAGGCATACGTCGGCAACGGCACCCGGCGCGCGCCGGTGCCCGCGAAGAACGCCGCCCAATCCACCGGACAGCCCACCGCGAAAAGTCCCGCGACCGCTTCGGTGAGCGCTCGCTCTTCGGTCCGGTCCTTCCGGGACAACGGGATCAGGACCGCGTCGCTCTCCGCCAGGGAGTCCTGGACCATCGCGGACAGCACGCTGCTCGGGCCGACCTCGACGAACCGAGTCACCCCGGCGGATTCGAGAGCCCGCACCCCGTCGCTGAACCGCACGGCGGCGCGTACGTGCCGAACCCAGTACTCCGCCGAGAACTCGGAGACGAGCTCACCGGACACATTGGACACCACCGGGATCCGCGGCGCGCGGTACTCGACAGTTTCGGCGACGCGACGGAACTCCGCCAGCATCCCGTCCATCAGCGGCGAGTGGAACGCATGGCTCACGCGCAACCGTTTCGCCTGCCGGCCCTGGGCCCGCCAATGCTCCACGACCTCCTGGACCGCGTCCTCGTCCCCGGAAACCACGACCGATCCGGGAGCGTTGACCGCGGCGATCGCGATCCGGGCTTCCCGCCCGGCCAGCAGCGGAAGCACCTCGGACTCGGCGGCCTCGACGGCGGCCATCGCGCCACCGGGCAGTTCCTGCATCAACCGGCCCCGCGCCGCCACCAGCCGCGCAGCGTCGTCCAGCGACAGCACCCCGGCGACGTGCGCCGCGGCCACCTCGCCGATCGAATGCCCGCCGACGAAATCCGGGGTCACGCCCCAGGATTCGAGCAACTGGGACAACGCGACCTCGACCGCGAACAGCGCCGGCTGGGTGTATTCGGTCTGGTCCAGCAACCTGGCCTCAGCCGAGCCGTCCTCGGCGAACACGATCTCGCGCAGCGGCCGTCCGAGGTGCCGGTCGAGCCGGGCGCAGACGTCGTCGAAGGCTTCGGCGTAGTCCGGATAGACCCGGTACAGCTCCCGGCCCATCCCCAGCCGCTGCGCACCCTGGCCCGCGAACAGGAACGCTGTCTTGCCCGCGGCCGCGATCCCTTCCACCAGAACGGGTTCGCCCGCGGCGAGGGTGTCCACTTCGGACAAGTGGTCGTCACCGAGGATGACCGCCCGGTGCTCCAGACCCGCCCGGCCGGTCGCCAGCGAGTAAGCGACGTCGGCGGGATGCAAGGCCGGTTTGGCACGGAGGTGCGCGGCGAGCCGTCCGGCCTGCTCGCGCAACGCCGCCCGGTCCTTGCCGGACAGCACCCACGGCAGGTCGCGCGGGACACGCTCCGTCTCGCCGGTTTCCTCGCCCTGTTCCAGGATCACGTGCGCGTTGGTGCCGCTGATCCCGAAGGACGACACCGCTGCCCGCCGCGGCCGGTTCTCTTCCGGCCAGTCCTGGGACTCGGCCAGCAGTTCCACCGCACCGACCGACCAGTCCACGTGCGGCGAGGGTTCGTCGATGTGCAGGCTCTTCGGCAGGACTCCGTGCCGCATCGCCAAAATCATCTTCATCACCCCGGCGACGCCCGCCGCCGCTTGGGTGTGCCCGATGTTGGACTTGATCGAGCCCAGCCACAACGGCTGTTCCCGGTCCTTCCCGTAGGTCGCCAGGAGAGCCTGCGCCTCAATAGGATCGCCGAGTTTCGTGCCCGTGCCGTGCGCTTCGACGGCGTCCACATCGGACGGTTCCAAACCGGCATTCGCCAACGCCGCCCGGATCACCCGCTGCTGCGAAGGACCATTCGGAGCCGTCAAACCATTCGACGCGCCGTCCTGGTTCACCGCACTGCCGCGCACCACCGCGAGCACCTCGTGCCCGTTGCGCCGCGCATCAGAAAGCCGCTCCACCAAAAGAAGCCCGACGCCCTCGCTCCACCCGGTGCCGTCCGCGGCTGCCGCGAACGGCTTGCACCGGCCGTCCGGAGCCAGCCCGCGCTGCCGGGAGAACTCGACGAACGTCCCCGGGGTCGACATCACCGTGACCCCGCCCGCGAGCGCGAGCGTGCATTCGCCGGACCGCAGCGATTGCGCGGCCATGTGCAGTGCGTACAGCGACGATGAGCACGCGGTGTCCACCGTGACCGCCGGGCCCTCGAGACCGAAGACGTACGAAAGCCGTCCGGACAGCACGCTGGTCGCGATCCCGGTCAGCAGGTGGCCGGCCACCTCGTCGGCCGTCTGGCCGGCCGCGTGCCCGTAACCCGAGTACCCGGAGCCGACGAAGACCCCGGCCCGGGTGCCCCGCAGGGACCGCGGGTCGATCCCGGCCTGTTCGAACGTTTCCCACGCCGTTTCGAGGAGCAGCCGTTGCTGGGGGTCCATCGCGAGGGCTTCGCGCGGCGAAATGGCGAACAGGCCCGGATCGAATTCGGCGGCGTCGCGGAGGAACCCGCCGGCGCGCGTGTAGCTCGTGCCCTGGTGGTCCGGGGCCGGGTGGTAGAGCGCGTCGAGGTCCCAGCCGCGGTCGGTGGGGAACTCGGTGATGGCGTCGACGCCGTCGGCGACCAGCCGCCACAGGTCGTCCGGCGTGGCCACCCCGCCGGGCAACCGGCAGGCCATGCCGACGATCGCGATCGGCTCGTCCTGTGCGACGACCGTCGGCACCGGTGCCGTGACCTGCTCTTGCCCGCCGAGGACCTCCTCGCGCAGGCAAGCCGCGACCGCGGTGGGGGTCGGGTGGTCGAACACCACAGTGGAGGGCAGCCGGACGCCGGTCGCTTCGGCGAGCCCGTTGCGGAACTCGACCGCCATCAGGGAGTCGAAGCCGAGTTCGCGGAACGGCCGCCCGGGGTCGACGCTGCCGGGACCGGGATGTCCGAGCACCTTCGCGGTCTCGGTGCGGACCAGCTCCAGCAGCGCGCTGTCCTGCTCGCCCGCGGTCAACCCGGCGAGCCGTCCGGCGAGCTGCGAGGCGCCGGAACCAGCGGACGGTTCGGCCAGTACCTGCCGCGCTTCCGGCAGGTCGGCCAGCAGCGGGCTGGGACGGCCGGAGGTGAACGCCGGGGCGAACAACTCCCAGTCCACGTCGGCGATGGCCACGGACGCCTCAGCCGACTGTTGCAGCGCCTCGATCGTGCGGCCGGGCGCCATCGGGGTCAGCCCGCGGCGGCGGAGCTGAACAGCCCCCTCCGCGTTGACCATGCCGCCGCCCGCCCACGGGCCCCAGGCCACCGAAGTACCGGCGAGGCCACGGTCGCGGCGCTGCTCGACCAGCGCGTCCAGGAACGCGTTAGCCGCCGCGTAGGCCGCCTGGTTGCCGCTGCCCCACACCGCGGCGATCGAGGAGAACACCACGAAGGCGTCCAGCCGCCGGTCGCCGAGGAGTTCGTCGAGGTTCGCCGCGCCGCGCATCTTGGCGGCCAGCACGTCGTGGAGGGTCGCCGGCGTACTCGCGGAGAACGGCGTCGCGTCCGGCGCGCCTGCCGCGTGCACGACGGCCGTCACCGGGAATCGGGCGAGCAGGTCTTCCACCGCGTCGCGGGAAGCCACGTCGCACGCGGCGATCGTCACCCGGGCACCCAACGCGGTCAGCTCGGCTTCGAGTTCGGCGGCACCGGGAGCCTCGCGGCCCCGGCGACTGGTCAGCACCAGATGCTCGACGCCCTCGCCAGCCAGCCATCGCGCCACGCGCGCGCCCAGCGCACCCGTGCCGCCGGTCACCAGCACCGTGCCCCTCGGAGCCCAGCCGTCGCCGTTGGCTGGCGCTTCGGCGCGCTCCAGCCGTCGCCCGAACACCCCGTCCGCGCGGATCGCCACCTGGTCCTCGTCGCCGGACAGCACCGCGTTCAACTGGGCGAGCACCGGCTCGTCCACTCGCTCGGGAAGATCGACCAGGCCACCCCACACCTGCGGGTGTTCCAGCGCCACCACGCGACCGAGGCCCCACATCGCCGCTTGCGCGGTGCTGGAGAGGGTGTCTCCGCGACCGGTCGACACCGCGCCCTGGGTCACGGCCCATAGCCGCGCGTCGCTTCCGAGGGTGGTCAGGGCCTGCGCGAGAGCGACCGTCGCCGCCAGTCCCGCCGGAACCTCCGGGTAGTCCGGCAGCGGTTGTTCGTCGAGCGCCAGCAGGGACAGCACGCCGGTGACCGGTCCCTCTTCCAGCGCCTGCCGCAGTTGGTCGGCGAGCCCTTCGGGAGTGTCGACCGTCAGACGGCGCGCGGGGAGTCCTGCGGTCCAGGCGGCTTGCCCCTCGGGGACGACGACCAGCCACTCCTCCGAGATGGTCTCGGCCATGGTGAGGGTGAGCGGCTTCCAGGTGATCCGGTAGCGCCACTGATCCACAGTGGACATATCGTCGTGGTGCCGCTTGGCCGGTTCCAGCCAATAGCTCTGCCGTTGGAACGCGTAGGTGGGCAGGTCGATTCGGCGTGCGTTGGCGCCTTCGAAGAACTGGGGCCAGTCCACCGGGGTGCCGTGGACATGAAGGGCTGCGAGAGCGTCGACCGCGGCTTTCGGTTCGGTCCGGTCTTTCCGCATGGCGGGGACCACGACGGCCTCGCCGACGAGGGATTCGTCGATCATCGCGCTTAAGGTGCTCGACGGACCGACTTCCAAGAATCTCCTGACACCGTTGGCTTCCAGGGCACGGACTCCATCACAGAACCGCACCGTGTCCCGCACATGCCGCACCCAGTAATCCGCGGAAAACTCGGTGACCAGCTCACCGGTCAGGTTCGAGACGACCGGGATCCGTGGTTGGCTGAACTCGATGCTTTCGGCCACTGCGCGGAATTCCTCCAGCATCCCGTCCATGAGATGCGAGTGGAACGCGTGACTCACCCGCAACCGTTTAGTCCGGAAGCCCTTGGTCTCCCAGCGCGACACCGCTTCCTCATCGCCGGAGAGCACCACCGAATTCGGCCCGTTCACCGCCGCGACAGACACGCCCGGGCCAGGCTCGATCTCATCCTCGGCAGCCTGCACCGCGAGCATCACCCCGCCCGAAGGCAGGGCCTGCATCAACCGACCCCGCGCCGCGACCAACCGCGCCGCGTCTGCCAACGACAACACCCCGGCAACATGCGCCGCAGCGAGTTCACCAATCGAATGCCCGCCGACGAAATCCGGAGTCACACCCCACGACCCGAAGAGCCGGAACAACGCCACCTCAAAAGCGAACAACCCCGGCTGCGCAAACCCAGTCTGATCAACCAGAGCCGGATCACTCACCGCATCCCGTAACGGCGAATCGAGATGCCGATCCAGCTCATCGCACACCTCGGTGAAAGCCTGAGCGAAAACAGGGAACTCCGACAGCTCCCGGCCCATCCCCGCCCGCTGAGAACCCTGACCAGAGAAAACGAAGGCCGTCCGTCCCTTGGCCGCCGTCCCGACGGAACCCCGGCCCTCGGCCAACGCCGCGACACCAGCCAGCAACTCGTCCCGACTGCCGCCCACCACCGCCGCACGACACTCCAGTGCCGCCCGGGTCACCGCCAGCGACCAGCCCACATCCACCGGCACCGCACTGTCCACACTGGACATCAGCCGACGAGCCTGCTCCCGCAACGCCTCCGGGCTCCGCGCCGACAACACCCACGGCACCACAGCCAATTCGCGACCAGGCTCCGCGACCGGCCCGTCCGGAGCCTGCTCCACGATCACATGCGCATTAGTCCCGCTGATCCCAAACGCCGACACCCCAGCGCGGCGCGGCTGCCCCGCCTCCGGCCACGGCCGCGACTCGGTCAGCAACTCGACCGCACCGTCCGACCAGTCCACATGCGACGACGGCGCGTCAATATGCAAGCTCTGCGGCAAAACCCCGTGCCGCATCGCGAGGACCATCTTCATCACCCCGGCGACACCAGCCGCCGCCTGGGTGTGCCCGATGTTCGACTTCACCGACCCCAGCCACAACGGCCGTTCGCGCCCCTGGCCGTAGGTCGCCAGCAACGCCTGCGCCTCAATCGGGTCACCCAGCGTTGTCCCGGTGCCATGCGCCTCAACGGCGTCCACATCGGACAGACCAAGACCGGCATTAGCCAACGCGGCACGAATCACCCGCTGCTGCGAAGGACCATTCGGAGCCGTCAACCCATTCGACGCACCATCCTGATTCACCGCACTGCCACGCACCACCGCGAGCACCGGATGCCCATTGCGCTGAGCGTCCGACAACCGCTCCACCAACAGGATCCCGACACCCTCGGAGAACCCCGCACCGTCCGCCGCGTCCGAGAACGACTTGCACCGGCCGTCCGAAGCAAGACCGCCCTGCCGCGCGAACTCCTCGAAAATCGACGGCGTCGACAACACCGTCACGCCACCGGCCAACGCCAGCGAACATTCCCCGGACCGCAACGATTGCACCGCGAGATGCAACGCCACCAGTGACGACGAACACGCGGTATCCACTGTCACCGCAGGGCCTTCAAAACCGAAGAAGTACGAAACCCGGCCGGACAGCACGCTCGCCGCGTTGCCGGTTCCCAAATGGGCTTGGCTTTCCGGTGGAGCCTCGCCGCCCACCCGGTACAGGTAGTCCTGGCCGTTCGTGCCCGCGAACACCCCGGTCGCACTGCCCCGCAACGAATCCGGCGCGATCCCGGCCCGCTCGAAAACCTCCCACGACGTTTCCAGCAACAACCGCTGCTGCGGATCCATCGCCAACGCCTCACGCGGGGAGATCCCGAAGAACCCGGGATCGAACTCGCCCGCGCCGGACAGGAAACCGCCCTCGCGGGAATACGGCTCGTCGAACGAATCGTCCCAGCCGCGGTCGGCCGGAAAACCGGAAATCCCGTCGGCGCCGGCGGCGAGCAGCCGCCACAGTTCGTCCGGCGAGGCGACCCCGCCCGGGAAACGACAGGCCATCCCGACGATCGCGATCGGCTCCCGCGCTTTGTCCTCGACCTCGCGCAGCTGTTCCCGAGACTGCCTGAGCTCGCCCATCACCCACTTCAGGTGATCGAGCAACTCCTGGTCATTCCCCATCGGTCAAACTCCTCGTCGAAGTCAAGGAAGGTTCGCGGGTCGCCTTGCTCAAGCGCGGCCGAACTCTTTCTGCAGAATCTCGTAGAGCTCGTCCTTGGTGGCCGAGGCGATGTCTTCCCCGGCGGCGGCCTGGTCGTGGCTTTCCTTCCAGCGCGCGAGCAGGCTCTGCAGCCGGGTGGTGATCTCAGCGCTCTCCGGTTCGCTGACGGCGGCGGCGAACAAGGCGGATTCGAGCCGGTCCAGTTCGGTGCCGAGCCGGTTCCCGGCGGAGTCGTCGCCGACCAGTTCGCCGTGCAGGTACTCGGAGACCGCGACCGGCGTGGGGTAGTCGAACACCACCGTCGCCGGCACCCGGATCCCAGTCGCCGTGCCGAGCGCGTTGCGGAACTCCACCGCGGTCAGCGAGTCGAAGCCGAGGTCGCCGAACGCGCGCTCCGGCTCGACGCGATCCGCCGACGGGTAGCCGAGCACCTTCGCGGTCTTTTCCCGCACCAGGGCGAGCAGAACGTCGAGCCGGTCGCCGACGGGCATGCCGGCGAGCCGGTCCCGCAGCGAGGACTCGTCGGCGACCTCGGTCCGGGTCTCGTCCGCCGCCCGGCGGAACTCGGGCAGATCGCTGAACTGCGGATTCGGCCCGGCCGCGATCAACGCGGGAGTCAGGAGTTCCCAGTCGATGTCCGCGACCGTCACCGAGGCCGTGCCACCCGCCACCGCGCGCTCCAGCGCCGTGATCGCCAGCTCCGGCGCCATCGGCGGCACCCCGCCACGCCGCAACCGGTCGGTGACGGCGTCGCTGCCCGCGGCCATGCCGCTGTCCGCCCAGGGTCCCCAAGCGACCGCGGTCGCGGCCAGCCCGGCCGCCCGCCGCTGCTCGGCGAGGGCGTCCAGGAAAGCGTTCGCCGCCGCGTAGTTGGCCTGCCCGGCACTGCCGACCACGCCGACGATCGAGGAGAACAGCACGAACATGCTCAGCTCGCGGTCCCGGGTGAGCTCGTGCAGATTCAGCGCGGCGTCCGCCTTCGGGCGCAGGACCGTGCCGAGTCGTTCCGGCGCAAGGGATTCCAGCACCCCGTCGTCGAGGACACCCGCTGCGTGCACGACGCCGGTAAGCGGGAACTCAGCCGGAAGCTCGGCCAGCAACCCCTCCAGGGACGCCCGGTCGGCGGCATCGCACGCCGCCACCGTCACCCGCGCGCCCAGCTCGCTCAACTCGGCTTCCAGCTCAGCGATCCCGGCAGCCTCACGACCCCGGCGGCTGGCGAGCACCAGGTGTTCGGCACCCCGCTCGGCCAGCCATCGGGCGATGCGAGCCCCGAGAGCACCAGTACCACCAGTGATCAGCACCGTGCCCGGACCCGGGACCCACTCGCCCGGGGCGGTGTCCGGTCGCGCGCGCCGCAGCCTGCGCACGAACACCCCGGATTCCCGCACCGCCAGCTGGTCCTCGTCCCCGGCCCCGGCCACGACGTCGACGAGGCGGCCGATCGCGCGGGCGTCCACCGCCTCGGGCAGGTCCACGAGGCCTCCCCAGCGTTCCGCGTGTTCCAGCGCGACCACACGGCCGAGTCCCCAGGTCTGCGCCTGGATCGGGTGGCTCAGCCGGTCCGGCCTGCCGACGGACACCGCGTCCGTGGTGACACACCAGATCCGGGGCTCCCCGGCGATCTTCCCGGCAGCCTGCGCCAGCCCCAGCGTCGCGGCGAGACCGTCCGGCACCGACGGCGACCCGGCCAGCGGAGTTTCGTCAAGGGCCAGCAAGGAAACGATGCCGCTCACCGGAGCCTCGGCCGCAGATTCGGTCAGCCGGGCGGCGATCGTCTCGCGGTCCTCGCCACCGGAGAGCGTCAGCGTGCGCACCCGCGCGCCGCGGCCGGTCAGTTCCTCGACCAGAGTGTCCGGCCAGCCGTCGGCGGGGAGCCTCGGCGGCAGCACCACGAGCCAGGTCCCGGTCAGCGGCTGTGCCTGCAGTTCGCTGGCCGGTTTCCAGGTCACCTCGTAGCGCCACTGGTCGAGCGTGGATTGCGTGCGATGCCGCTGGTGCCAGGACGACAGGGCAGGCAGCAACGCGGTCAGCGACGACTGTTCCGGCGTGCCGTCGAGCGCCAGTACCTCGGACACCGCGTCAGCGTCCTGCCGCTCGACCGCCGTCCAGAAGCTGCTTTCCGCTGTGTCGGCGGCGTCGGTTGTCTGGTCGGGGGATTCCAGCCAGTAGCGTTGGCGCTGGAAGGCATAAGTCGGCAAGTCAATCCGCCGCGCGCCGGTGCCTTCGAAGAACTGCTTCCAATCCACTGTGGAGCCGGTGGTGTACAGCGTGGCGGCGGCCTCGACCACTGCCTGTGCTTCAGAACGGTCCTTCCGCACCGCCGGGACCACCGTGGCGTCGGCGAGGAGGGATTCGTCGATCATCGCGGTCAGCGCGGGTGAGGGGCCGACTTCCAGGAATCTGGTGACACCATTGGCTTCCAGCGCACGGACCCCGGCACAGAACCGCACCGTGTCCCGCACATGCCGCACCCAATAGTCCGCCGAAAACTCGGTGACCAGCTCGCCAGTCAAGTTCGAGACGACCGGGATCCGCGGTTGGCTGAACTCGATGCCTTCGGCCACCGCACGGAACTCTTCGAGCATCCCGTCCATAAGATGCGAGTGGAACGCGTGACTCACCCGCAACCGCTTAGTCCGAAGCCCCTTCGACTCCCACTCCGACACCGCCTCCTCATCACCGGAGAGCACCACCGAATTCGGCCCGTTCACCGCCGCGACAGACACACCCGGACCAGGCTCCACCTCGGAAGCCTGCACCGCAAGCATCACCCCGCCCGACGGCAGAGCCTGCATCAACCGGCCTCGTACCGCGACCAACCGCGCCGCATCCTGCAGCGACAACACACCAGCCACATGCGCCGCCGCCAACTCACCAATCGAATGCCCGCCCACAAAATCCGGGCTCACACCCCACGACTCGAACAACCGAAACAACGCCACCTCAAAAGCGAACAACCCAGGCTGCGCAAACCCAGTCTGATCAACCAAACCCGGATCACCCAGCGCATCCCGCAACGGCGAATCCAGGTGCCGATCCAGCTCGTTACAAACCTCGGCGAACGCCTCAGCGAAAACCCGGAACTCCGACAGCTCCCGCCCCATCCCCGCCCGCTGAGAACCCTGACCAGAGAACAGAAACGCCGTCCGCCCCTTAACCGCCACACCGGTCGAACCACGGCCCTCAGCCAACGCCGCGATACCCGCCAGCAACTCGTCCGGCCCGGAACCCACCACGACCGCACGACACTCCAACGCCGCGCGTGCGGCCAGCGACCAGCCCACATCCACCGGGGCCGCACCGTCCACACCGGACGTCAAACGCCGAGCCTGCTCCCGCAACGCCTCCGGGCTCCGCGCCGACAACACCCACGGCACCACAGCCAACTCACGCCCACGCTCCGTCGCGGGCTCCTCGGCAACCTGCTCCACGATCACGTGCGCATTGGTCCCGCTGATCCCGAACGAAGAAACCCCAGCCCGACGCGGCCGATCCGCCTCTGGCCACGGCACGGCCTCGGACAGCAACTCCACCGCGCCAGCCGACCAGTCCACATTGGATGAAGGCGCGTCAATGTGCAGACTTTTCGGCAACACCCCGTGCCGCATCGCCAGCACCATCTTCATCACCCCGGCGACACCAGCCGCCGCCTGGGTGTGCCCGATATTCGACTTGATCGACCCCAACCGCAACGGCTGTGCCCGGTCCTGCCCGTAGGTCGCCAGAATCGCCTGTGCCTCAATCGGATCCCCGAGCCGAGTCCCCGTCCCGTGCGCCTCCACCGCGTCCACATCGGACGATCCAAGCCCAGCACTGGCCAACGCGGCACGAATCACCCGCTGCTGCGACGGACCATTCGGCGCCGTCAACCCATTCGACGCACCATCCTGATTCACCGCCGAACCACGCACCACCGCCAGCACCGGATGGCCGTTACGACGGGCATCAGACAGCCGTTCCACCAAAAGAAGCCCGACACCCTCGCCCCAGCCAGTGCCATCCGCCGCCTCCGCGAACGACTTGCACCGGCCGTCCGAAGAAAGACCGCCCTGCCGCGCGAACTCGACAAAGGTGTAGGGCGTCGACATCACCGTGACCCCACCGGCCAACGCCAGCGAACACTCCCCGCGCCGCAACGACTGCGCCGCCAGATGCAACGCCACCAACGACGACGAACACGCCGTATCCACCGTCACCGCGGGACCCTCGAAGCCGAACGCATACGCGACGCGCCCGGAGATGACGCTCGGGGAATTGCCGGTCAGCAAATGTCCCGCGACATCGCCCTGGTGCAGCTGCCCCGTCGTCTCGTAGCCCTGGTAGGTAGCACCGACGAACACCCCGGTGTCGCTGCCCGCGAGCGAGGTCGGGTCGAACCCGCCTCGTTCGAGCGCCTCCCACCCGGTCTCCAGGAGAAGCCGCTGCTGCGGGTCGGTCGCCAGCGCCTCGCGTGGGGAGATGCCGAAGAACGCCGGGTCGAACTGGCCCGCTTCGTGCAGGAAGCCGCCCTGGTCGGTGTAGCTGGTTCCGGGGCGGATCCCGTCCGGGTCGTACAGTCCGGCCACGTCCCAGCCGCGGTCGAGCGGGAAGCCGGACACCGCGTCGCCGCCCGAGGCGACGAGTTCCCACAGTTCTTCCGGCGAGCGGACGCCGCCCGCGTAGCGGCAGCTCATCCCGACGATCGCGATGGGCTCGCGATCCCGCTCCTCGACCTCGCGCAGCTGATCGCGAGCCTCGTGCAGTTCGGCGATGGACCGCTTCAGATACTCGCGGAGCTTGTCTTCGGCCGACATGAGGCCGTCACCTCCCTTTGCCAGGAAACGAAAAGGTCCGCCGACGACTCATCGGCCGGCACCGCCGTCGACCAGTGCGAAGAGCTCGTCGTCCGTCGCCTCGTCCAGCCGTTCCGCCAGCGAGCCGGCGTCCGGATCCGCTTGCGCGCCGGACAGTTTCGCCAGCAGCGCGGTCAATCGCGTCGCCACCTGGGACCGGCGGGCGCCGTCGTCCCCAGCGACCGCCAGGAGGGTGTTTTCCAGCCGGTCCAGGTCTTCGAGGGCGGCGCCGAGTGCGCCGCGCTCCTGCGCCTCAGTCAACTCGGTACGCAGGTATCGGGCCAGAACGGACGGTTTCGGATAGTCGAACACCAGCGTCACCGGCAACCGCAGCCCGCTGGCGGCGCTCAACCGGTTGCGGAGTTCGACGGCGGTCAGCGAATCCAGGCCCAGCTCCTGGAAGGCCCGGGTGTCGTCGATCGGGTCCGCGGGGTCGTAGCCGAGCACCGCGGCGGTGTGCGCTGCCACCAGTGCGATCAGCAGCGACTCTTGTTCTTCCGCGGACCGGCCGGTCAGGCGTTCCCGCAGATCGGCCTCGGAGACTCCCGACGCGGTTCGCACCGGGCCGCGGACCAGCCCGCGCAGCACCGCGGGCAGCGTGCCCGAACCAGCCTGCGTCCGCAGTCGCGCGGGCTCCAGCGCGGCCGGGACCAGCACCGCGGAACCGGCCGTGAGCCCGGTGTCGAACAGGGCCAATCCTTCGGCGAGGGAAAGCGGGGCGACCTGGCCTCGGGACACGTCGGTTTCGCGGTCCGTCTGGTTCCACGGTCCCCAGGCCAGCGACACCGCCGGGAGGCTCGCCGCGCGACGGGACTGGGCGAGCGCGTCCAGGAACGCGTTCGCAGCCGCGTGGTTGGCCTGCCCCGGTCCGCCGAGCACCCCGGCGGCCGAGGAGAAAAACACGAAGCAGCCCAGTTCCCGATCGCGAGTGAGTTCGTGCAGGTTCAGGGCGATGTCGATCTTCGGGCCCAGCACCGCGTCGAGACGGTCCGGGGTCAGTGAGCCGAGGACGCCGTCGTCGAGCACGCCCGCGGTGTGCACGACGCCGGTGAGCGGGTGCTCCGGCGGGATCTTCTCCAGCACGTTCGCGAGTGCGTGCCGATCGGTGGCGTCGCACGCGGTGATCGTCACGGCGGTGCCGTACGCGGCTAGTTCGTCCGCTAGTCCCCGGGCACCGGGGGCATCGATGCCCTGTCGGCTGAGCAGCAGCAGATTCCGGATCCCGTGCGCAGCCGCCAAATGGCGCGCCACCGCGCTGCCCGAAGCTCCCGTGCCGCCGGTGATGAGTACGGTGCCCTCCGGCTCGAAACCGGGTTCCCCAGCGACCGCGGACGCCCGCTCCAGCCTCGGCACTCGCACGACGCCGTCGCGCAGCGCGAGTTGTGGTTCGTCCAGGTTCAGCGCGGCAGGCAGCAGGTCGAGCGAACGGTCATCGAGGTCCAGCAGCGTGAATCGGTCCGGGTGCTCGGCCTGCGCGGAGCGCACCAGCCCCCAGACCACCGCCCCCGCGAGATCGTCAACGGCCGCGTCCTCCTCGACGGCGACCGCACCCCGCGTCACCACGACCAGGCGGGCGGCCGCAAGCCGCTCCTCAGCCAGCCACGACTGCAGCACCGACAGGACGGACTCGGTCGCCTCGCGCGCCGTGACACCGGGCGCGGATTCGACAAAAACCACGTCCGGCGGTCCGGTTTCCGCGATCGAGGCCAGGTCGCCGCGCTCGGCGTCGAGCCCGTCGAGCAGGCCGTGCGCAGGACCGGACACCGCCCACCGGGGCCGGGCCGGATCCGCTGCTGTCGACACCTCTGTCCACTTGAGACTGAACAGCGAACTGGCACCGTCCGGACGGGCCGCCCGCAGCGCCTCGGCGGAGATCGGACGCGAAGTCAGCGACCGCACCGCAGCAACCGGGGCACCGCCGTCATCGGCGATCTGGACGGAGACTTCGTCCGGCCCGGTCGGGACAATCCGCACGCGAAGCGCCGACGCACCCGTCGCGAACCGGCTGACCTCGCTCCAGGCGAAGGGGATCGAAGTCTTCTCGGCCTCGGAGACGAGAGCCGTCACGTGCAGAGCGGCATCGAGCAGCGCGGGATGGAGGCCGAACGAATTCGCTTCCACCCCCTCGGCAGCACGGACCTCCGCGAACAGCTCGTCGTCGCGCCGCCAGGCGGCAGCCAGCCCCTGGAAGGCGGGACCGTAGTCCAGCCCGGCGTCAAACAGTCGCTGATAGGCGTCCCCGACGTCGAGCGGAGTGGCGTTCGCCGGTGGCCATTCGCCAAGACCCGCCGACGGTTCCGGGGCGCTCACGGTCAGCACTCCGGTGGCGTGCCGCGTCCAGTTCGTGCCGAGTTCGTCGTCCGCCTTCGCCGAGTGCACGCCGACCGGCCGACGGCCCGCTTCCTCCGCGCCGACCACCACCTGGATCCGCACCCCGCCGCGCTCCGGCAGCACCAGCGGCGCTTCGAGGACGAGTTCCTCCAGCACCCCGCTGCCGACCCGGTCGCCCGCGCAGCCCGCCAGCTCGACCAGCACCGCCGCAGGCACCACCGTGCTGCCGAGCACCACGTGGTCGGCCAGCCACGGCTGGGTCTCCGCGGACAGCCGTCCGGTGAAGACGGTCTCCTCCGACTCCGGCAGCCGCACGGCCGCGCCCAGCAACGGATGCTCCGCGGGGACCAGGCCGAACGAACGCACATCGCCGACCGCGCCGGAAGCCCGCGGCCAGTAACAACGGCGCTGGAAGGCGTAGGTCGGCAAATCGATTCGCCGCGCACCGGTGCCTGCGAAGAACTGGTTCCAGTCCACGGGTGTGCCGTGCTGATGGAGCGCCGCGATGGCCTCTACTACTGCGTGGGTTTCGGGCCGGTCCTTCCGCGTAGCCGTGACCAGCACCGCGTCGACGGTCAAGCACTCCTGGATCATCGGGGTCAGTGCGCTGGAAGGGCCGATCTCGACAAACTTGGTGACACCGTTGGCTTCCAGCGCGCGAACACCGTCGCAGAACCGCACCGTGTCCCGCACATGCCGCACCCAATACTCCGCCTCGAACTCCGAGACCAGCTCACCGGTCAGGTTCGACACCACGGGGATCCGCGGCTTACCGAACTCAATCCCCTCGGCTACCGCACGAAACTCGTCCAGCATCCCGTCCATCAGATGTGAGTGGAACGCGTGGCTCACCCGCAACCGTTTAGTCCGAAGACCCTTCGACTCCCACTCCGACACCGCTTCCTCATCGCCGGAGAGCACCACCGAACCCGGACTGTTCACCGCCGCAACAGACACGCCCGGACCAGGCTCGATCTCGTCCTCGGAGACCTGCACCGCCAGCATCGCCCCGCCAGCGGGCAGCGCCTGCATCAACCGTCCCCGCGCCGCCACCAACCGAGACGCGTCCTGCAGCGACAACACCCCGGCAACATGCGCTGCGACCAGCTCGCCGATCGAATGCCCACCAACGAAATCCGGAGTCACACCCCACGACTCGAACAACCGGAACAGGGCCACCTCAAAGGCGAACAACCCCGGCTGAGCAAACCCAGTCTGATCAACCAGACCCGAATCACCCAACACACCCCGCAACGGCGAATCCAGGTGCCGATCCAACTCGTCGCAGACCTCAGCGAAAGCCTCAGCGAACACCGGGAAGGACTCCGCGAGTTCCCGGCCCATCCCAGCCCGCTGAGAACCCTGGCCAGAGAACAGCACCGCCGTCCGCCCGCGCGTCGCCACTTCTCCCTTGTCCACAGTGGACAGCGCAGTCAGCAACCCCGCGCGGTCCCCCACCACCGCGGCCCGGCGCTCCAGCACCGAACGGCCAGCCACCAGCGAAAACGCCACATCCACCGGCCGCACGCACGGCCGCGCGCGAACGTGCTCCGCCAGCCGCTCGGCCTGGTCCCGCAACGCCGCGTCGCTCTTCGCGGACAACACCCACGGCACCACGTCCATGGCCCGGCCCGGTTCTTCGGCCACCGGCTCCGGAGCCTGCTCCACGATCACGTGCGCGTTGGTCCCGCCGACCCCGAACGCCGACACTGCCGCCCGGCGCGGACGGTCTGACTCCGGCCACGGCACGGCCTCGGTCAGCAGCCGGACCGCGCCCACCGACCAGTCCACGTTCGCCGACGGCGCGTCGATATGCAGGCTCTTCGGCAACATCCCGTACCGCAGCGCGAGAACCATCTTGAGCACGCCCGCCGCCCCGGCCGCGGACTGGGTGTGCCCGATGTTGGACTTCACCGAACCCAGCCACAACGGCTGTTCCCGGTCCTTCCCGTAAGTCGCCAGCAACGCCTGCGCCTCAATCGGATCACCCAAGGTCGTGCCCGTGCCGTGCGCCTCGACAACGTCCACATCGGACAACTCGAGACCGGCGTTCTCCAGCGCCGCGCGAATCACCCGCTGCTGCGAAGGCCCATTCGGTGCCGTCAAGCCATTCGACGCGCCGTCCTGGTTCACCGCACTGCCGCGCACCAACGCCAGCACCTGGTGTCCATTGCGCTGTGCGTCCGACAGCCGCTCCACCAGCAACAAGCCCACTCCGTCGGAGAACCCGGTGCCGTCCGCCGCCTCGGCGAACGGCTTGCACCGGCCGTCCGGAGCGAGACCGCGCTGCCGGGAGAACTCCACGAAGGCGGCGGGAGTCGAGATCACCGTCGCCCCGCCGGCCAACGCCAGCGAGCATTCGCCGGACCGCAGCGACCGCACCGCCAAATGCAACGCCACCAGCGAAGACGAACAAGCGGTGTCCACGGTGACCGCCGGGCCTTCGAACCCGTAGACGTACGACAGCCGCCCCGAGGAGACCGCGCCCGAACTGCCGGTCAGCACATGGCCGTCGGCCTCCGAGTTCCCGGCGAATCCGTTGTCGTAGCCGGAGTGCCCGGCGCCGATGAACACGCCGGTCGTGCTGCCCCGCAACGAATCCGGTGCGATCCCCGCCCGCTCGAACACCTCCCACGAGGTCTCCAGCAACAACCTCTGCTGCGGATCCATCGCCAACGCCTCACGCGGGCTGATCCCGAAGAACCCGGCGTCGAACTCGGTCGCGCCGTCGACGAATCCGCCGGTGCGGACGTAGGACTTCCCGGACTTGTCCGGGTCCGGATCGTAGAGCTCCTCGACCGCCCAGCCGCGATCGTCCGGGAAATCGGTGAGCGCGTCCCGGCCCTCGCGCAGCAGCGCCCAGAACTCCTCCGGGGTCCGCGCGCCGGGAAGACGGCAGCCCAGGCCGACGATGGCGATCGGTTCGTGCTCGCCCTCGCGCAGTTCGCGCAACTGCCGGCGAGTGTCGTGGAGCTCCGCGGCCACTCGCTTCAGGTACTCGCGGAGTTTGCCGTCATTCGACATGGAACCCTGCCTTGTCCGGGGTCGGCTGGGAGTGCTGGTCAGCTGAGCTCGTTGTCGACGAAATCGAAAACCTCCTCGTCCGAGGCCGATTCCAGGAGTTCGGCCGCGGAAAGTTCGCCCGTCTCCGCGTCGTCGTTCAGCGTGCGCAGCAACGCGGTCAGCCGCGTTCGCGCGGCTTCGCGCTGCTCCGCGTGGCTGGCGAGCGCGGCGATCGTGTCCGCCAACCGGTCCAGCTCCGCCTCGACCGCCTGTTCCGGATCGCCGGCCAGTTCGGCGCGGAGAAGCCGGGCGAGCGCGTTCGGGGTCGGCTGGTCGAACACTACGGTCACCGGAAGCGCGAGGCCCGTGGCCGCGTTCAACCGGTTGCGCAGGTCGACCGCGGTGAGCGAGTCGAATCCCTGGTCCTTGAACGCGAGGTCGGCGTCGACCGAATCCCGTCCGCGGTGTCCGAGGACAGCCGCCACCGTCGAGCGCACCAGGTCCAGCAACAACTCTTCCTGCTCGCCGGGAGCCAGCGCGGCCAACTGGCTCGCGAGCGAACTGGTGCCGTCGGTGTCGTTCGCGGACGGCTCGGCGGCCGCGAGGATTCGCTGGGCTTCCGGCAATTCGTCCAGCAACGGTCGACGCCGGGCCGAGGTGAAGCGCGGCACGAAGCGGTCCCAGTCGACGTCGGCGACCGCCAGGAACGTCTCGTCCCGGGCCACGGCTTGCCGCAACGCGTCGAGCGCGAGGTCCGGAGCCATCGGCAGAACACCGCGCCGGCGCAACTGCTCCTCCGCCGAGCGTTCCGCCGCCATCCCGGTTTCGCCCCAGGCACCCCACGCGATCGACGTCGCTGCTTGGCCGCGGTCGCGCCGCTGTTGGGCGAGCGCGTCCAGGAAAGCGTTGGCCGCCGCGTAAGCGCCTTGACCGCCGCTGCCCCACACGCCCGCGTTGGAGGAGAACAGCACGAACGCGTCCAGCTCCCGTGCGCCCAGGAGTGCGTCGAGGTTGAGCGCCCCGTCGACCTTGGCGGCAAGCACCTCGGCGAAATCGGCGAGATCGGTCTCGGCCAGCGGAGCCATCGCGACCGCACCGGCGGTGTGCACGACGGCTCGTACCTCGGGGTGCTCTTCGAGCAGAGCCGCGAGCGCTGCCCGGTCGGCCACGTCGCACGCGGCGACGGTCACCCGGGCACCGAGCGCTTCCAGTTCAGCACGCAGCTCAGCCGCACCGGCGGCGTCCGCCCCGCTTCGGCTGGTCAGCACGAGGTGGTCCGCACCGTCGCGAGCCAGCGAACGCGCGACCCGCGAACCGAGCGCACCGGTGCCTCCGGTGATCAGCACGGTTCCGCGCGGCTGCCATTGCGCCGCGGAATCGGTTTCCCGCCCGGGCGCACGCACCAGCCTGCGCGCGAACGTCCCCGACGCCCGCACCGCGACCTCGTCCTCGACCGGTTCCCCGGCAAGCAGGCCGGCGAACGCGCGCTGGTCGAACGCGGCGGGAAGGTCGATCAGACCGCCCCAGCTGTCCGGGTATTCGAGCGTGGCCACCCGGCCCAGCCCCCAAACCTGCGCCTGCAGCGGATGAGGCAACGGATCCGTCGCGCTGGTGGACACCGCGCCGCGCGTCACGCACCACAGCCGCGCCTTTACTCCGGCGTCGGCGAGCGCTTGAACCGCGAGCACTGTCGCCGCGAGGCCGAGTTCCACCCGGTGCTGCGGATGGTGTCCTTCGGCGAGCGCCAGCAGCGAAAGCACGCCCGAAGGCGGCTCCGCGTCGAGCACGCCGCTGAGCCGGTCAGCGAGCGCCACCCGGTCCAGGTCCGTCGCGTCGACCACCACCGGCACAGCCTTGGCACCCTGCGCGGACAACGCGGCTAGCACCGACGTCACCAGTTCGCTGTCCTCGTGCCCCGAAGGCACGAGAACCGGCCAGCTGCCCGACAGCGGACTCGCAGTGGTTTCCGCGACCGGCCGCCATTCCACCCGGTAACGCCAGCTGTCCACAGTAGACTTGTTCCGGCTTCGTTCCCGCCACGAACGCAACGCGGGCAACACGGACTTCAGGGCGGCCTCGTCCACCTCCAGCAGCGTGCCGAGCGATTCGTGGTCCTGCGCCTCGACGTTCTCCCAGAAGCGATCGTCGACGAACGCGGGCGCGGCGGTCGGCGTGACCTCCGGCCAGTACCGCTCGCGCTGGAACGCGTAGGTCGGCAGATCCACCCGGTGGCCCGAGAACAGCGCACTCCAGTCGACCGGCATGCCGTGCACATGCGCCTCCGCGAGCGACGCGAAGAACCGTTGCGCGCCACCGTCGTTCCGCCGCAGAGATCCCACGACCGTCCCCGGAACGTCCCGCGCGGCCAGGGTTTCCTGAAGAGCGAGCGTTAGCACCGGATGCGGGCTGGACTCCACGAAGACCCGGAACCCGTCGTCCGCCAGCGTCCGCGTCGCCTTCTCCAGTTCCACGGTCTGGCGCAGGTTGCGGAACCAGTAGTCCGCGTCGAGCGCGGTGGTGTCCAGCCATTCACCGGTCACTGTGGACAGGAACGGCACCTTCGCCGGACGTGGGGTGATCGAACCGAGCAGCTCGGCCAGCTCCGCGCGGATTTCGTCCACGTGCGCGGAGTGCGAGGCGTAGTCCACTGGGATCTTTCGCGCCCGGATGTCCTCTTCGGACAGTTCCACGCGCAGTTCTTCCACCGCGTCGGGTTCGCCGGACACCACCAGCGAGCCCGGCCCGTTGATCGCCGCGACGGAAAGCCGATCGTCCCACCTGGCCAGCCTCGGCAGCAGTTCGTCCAGCGGCAGCGCCACCGACATCATCGCGCCCCGGCCGCTCAGCTCGCGCAATGCCTTGCTGCGCAACGCCACGACCTTGGCCGCGTCCGAAAGGGACAGTGCACCGGCCACGCAGGCAGCCGCGATCTCTCCCTGGCTGTGCCCGATGACCGCGTCCGGTTCGATCCCGCACGCACGCCACAACCCGGCCAGCGACACCATCACCGCGAACAACGCGGGCTGGACGACGTCCACCCGGTCCATCGGGAGCGCGCCCCGCAGCACGTCGTCCAGCGACCAGTCGACGTACTCCGACAACGCGGCCGAACATTCCGCGATCCGCTCGGCGAACACCGGCGACGCGTCCATCAGGTCGAGCGCCATTCCCGTCCACTGCGAACCCTGGCCAGGGAACACGAACACGCACTTGCCCGGGTCGCGTTCCCGGCCCCGGACCAGCCCCGGCGCGCTGCCCCCGTCGGCGAGCGCGGCCAGCCCTTCGGCGAGTTCGGCGCGATCGGCGGCAAGAACCACGGCTCGCTCGGCAAACCGCGTGCGGGCGGCCAGGGTCGTTGCCGCGTCGACAAGATCCAGCTCAGGTTGAGTGTCCACAAGGGAGCGAATTGCCTGGGCCTGTTCTCGAAGGGCAGCGTCGTTCTTCGCGGACAGCACCCAAGGCGGGTTCGCGGCGAAGACCGGAGTCGCGGCCGGAGTGTCGGCGAACTGCTCCGGAGCCTGTTCGAGAATCACGTGCGCGTTGGTCCCGCTGATGCCGAACGACGACACCCCAGCCCGGCGCGGCCGTCCCGCCGCCGGCCACTCCCTGGCCTCGGACAACAGCTCCACCGCACCGGCAGACCAGTCCACCTCCGCCGACGGTTCGTCGATGTGCAAGCTCTTCGGCAACACCCCGTGCCGCATCGCAAGCACCATCTTGATGACGCCCGCGACACCCGCCGCGGCTTGCGTGTGGCCGAGATTCGACTTGATCGAACCCAGCCACAACGGCTCGTCCCGATCCTGCCCGTAAGTCGCCAGCAACGCCTGCGCCTCAATGGGATCGCCGAGCCTCGTGCCGGTGCCGTGCGCTTCGACAACGTCCACATCGGACGGTTTCAGCCCGGCGTTCGCCAGCGCCTGCCGGATCACCCGCTGCTGCGAAGGACCGTTCGGTGCCGTCAACCCGTTCGACGCACCGTCCTGGTTCACCGCGCTGCCGCGCACCACCGCGAGCACCTCGTGCCCGTTCCGCTGGGCGTCCGACAACCGCTCCACCAGCAGCACCCCGATTCCCTCGGAGAAGCCGGCTCCGTCGGCGGCCGCCGCGAACGGTTTGCACCGGCCGTCCGGAGCGACGCCCCGCTGGCGGGAGAATTCGGTGAAGATGCCCGGGGTCGACATCACCATCACGCCGGCGGCCAGCGCCAGCGAGCATTCCCCGGACCGCAGCGACTGCGCCGCGAGGTGCAGCGTCACCAGCGACGACGAGCAGGCGGTGTCCACGCTGACCGCGGGCCCCTCGAACCCGAAGAGGTAGGAAAGCCGCCCGGACAGCACGCTCGGCGAGTTGCCGGTGCCCACGTGCCCGGCCGATTCCCCGGAGCCCATCGCCATCAGGTTCAGGTAGTCCTGGCCGCTGGTGCCGGCGAAAACCCCGGCGTCGCGCAGGGTTTCCGGCACGATCCCGGCCCGTTCGAAGGCCTCCCACGAGGTTTCCAGCAGCAACCGCTGCTGGGGATCCATCGCCAGCGCCTCCCGGGGCGAAATGCCGAAGAAGGTCGCGTCGAACTCGGCGGCGCCGGACAGGAACCCGCCTTCGCGGGTGTAGCTGGTGCCGTCCCCGTCCGGATCCGGGTCGTAGAGGGCTTCGAGGTCCCAGCCGCGGTCGGTGGGGAACGCGGAGATGGTGTCGGTCCCGTCGGCGAGAACCCGCCAGAGATCTTCCGGCGACCGCACGCCGCCGGGGAAGCGGCACGCCATCCCGACGATCGCCAGCGGCTCTTCGGACCCGGACGCCACGGCGACCGGTACGGTGGCGGGCGAATCGTCGCCGAGCAGTTCGGTGCGCAGGTACCCCGCCACCGCGACCGGCGTCGGGTAGTCGAAGACCAGCGTCGCGGGCAGCTTCAGCCCGGTGACGGTGTTCAACCGGTTGCGGAGTTCGACCGCGGTCACCGAGTCGAAGCCGAGGTCTCGCAGCGCCTGACGCGGCTCGACCTCGTCCGGGCCGGAGTGGCCCAGCACGATCGCCGCCTGGGTGCGGACCGCGTCGAGCAAGAACCGGCCTTGTTCGGCTTCCGGCACGTTGGCGAGCCGGTGCGCGAAGGACGCTTCGTCCGGCTCCGGGCCAGCCCGGTCCGGCTGCCGGGCGTCAGGCAGGTCCGCCAGCAGCGGGCTCGGCCGGGTCGCGGTGAACGCGACGCGGAACCGGTCCCAGTCGATGTCCGCGACGACGAGGGTGGTCTCGTCATCGCTCAGCGCCTGGTGGAGGGCGGTGAGCGCGAGGTCCGGCGTCATCTCGGGAACGCCATGGCGGCGGAACACTTCGCCGACCGAACCGTCGGCCATGCCGCCGCCGGACCACGGCCCCCACGCGATCGAGGTCGCGACCAGCCCGTTCGCCCGCCGGTGTTCGGCCAAGGCGTCGAGGAACGCGTTGCCCGGCGCGTAGTTGCCCAGCCCCGGCGTGCCGACGACCGCCGACGTCGCGGAGAAGAGCACGAACATGCGCAGCTCACGGTCGCGGGTGAGTTCGTGCAGGTTCACCGCCGCGGTCGCCTTTGCCCGCAGGACCGCGTTCATCCTGGCCGGGGTCAGCGACGTGACGACGCCGTCGTCCAGCACCCCCGCGGCGTGCACGATCCCGTCGACCGGGAACCGGCCGAGCAGGTCGGCCGCCGCGTCGCGGTCCGCCACGTCGCAAGCCACGATCGTTGCCCGGACCCCGAGCGCGGCGAGTTCCGCTTCGAGGTCCGCCGCCCCTGGTGCCTCGCGGCCCCGGCGGCTGACGAGCACCAGATGCTCCGCGCCCTGTCCGGCAAGCCACCGCGCCACCCGTGCGCCCAGCGCTCCGGTTCCGCCGGTCACCAGCACCGTGGACGGTGCCTGCCAACCGCTGTTCCGACCAGCTCCGGCGCGCACTAACCGGCGTCCGAACACTCCGGACGCGCGCACCGCCACCTGGTCCTCGGCGCCGCCGAGCACCGCCGACAACCGGGCGAGCGCACGGTCGTCCAGTGTTTCCGGCAGATCGATCAACCCGCCCCAGTGGTCGGGGTGCTCGAGCGCCGCGACCCGGCCCAGACCCCAGACCATCGCCTGCGCTTGGCCCGCCGGGGGATCGAACCGATCCACCGAGACCGCACCCCGGGTCACTGTCCACAGTGGTATTTCACTGTCCATTGTGGTCACTGTCCGGAGCACGCTTACGGTCGCGGCCAGCCCTTGCGGCACCGCGTCGAACTCCGCGAGCGGCCGGTCGTCGAGCGCGAGCAACGACAGCACTCCGGCCACCGGGCCTTCGGCCAGCTTGCCCGCGATCGTCTCCAGTTCGTCGATCACCACGAGGCGGCCCGCGATGCCGTCCGCCAGCGCGGTAGCCCATTCGGCGTGCTCGGCCGGAGCGACGACCAGCCACGTGCCCCGCGTGGCCGCCGACGAGACATCCGGAAGGCGCTTCCACGACACCCGGTAGCGCCACCTGTCCACTTCGGACTCCTGCTGCCGCCGTCGCCGCCACGACGACAGCACCGGCAGCGCTGCCTCCAGCGACCGCACCTCGTCGCCCTCGGCCGTCAGAGCCGCCGCCACAGCGTCGAGATCCCCGCGTTCGACGGCCTCCCAGAACTCGGTGTCCACCGGCTCGGCCGTCGCGGGCTCGGCTGGTTCCGGCCAGTAGCGCTGCCGCTGGAACGGATAGGTGGGCAGGTCGGCTTTGCGGGCACCGGTCCCGGCGAAGAACCTGGTCCAGTCGACTGTCGCGCCTCGGGTGAAGGCCTCGCCCAAGGAGGCGGTGAACCGGTCCAGGCCGCCCTCGTCGCGGCGCAAAGTCCCGATCGCCGCCGCGGCTGTGTCGATGGAATCGATCGTGTCCTGCAGTCCCGGCACCAGCACCGGATGCGGGCTGACCTCCACGAACACCCGGTATCCGTCGGCCAGCAGCTGGCGGGTCGCTCGCTCGAACTCCACGGTCTGACGGAGATTGCGGTACCAGTACTCCGCGTCCATTGCCGCGGTGTCGAGGAGTTCGCCCGTCACGGCGGAGTAGAACGGCACTTCTCCAGACACTGGCTGGACGGGGGCCAGCAGCTCGGCCAGCTCGTCGTGGATCTGCTCGACGTGCGCCGAATGTGACGCATAATCCACCGGAACCCGCCGCGTCCGGACACCTTCCCGCTCGCACGCCGCGATCAGCTCGTCCAGCGCGTCCGGATCTCCCGAGACCACCACGGAACCCGGGCCGTTCACCGCCGCGACCGAGATCCGCGGGTCTAGCCGGTCCCGCAGCTTCTCCACCGGCTCGGCGACCGAGACCATCCCGCCTTTGCCGGACAGCACCTTCAGCGCCTTGCTCCGCAGCGCCACCACCCGGGCACCGTCCTGCAACGACAACCCGCCAGCCACCACCGCAGCCGCGATCTCGCCCTGGCTATGACCCACCACCGCCGCAGGCCGCACGCCATGGGACTTCCAGACCTCGGCCAGCGACACCATCACCGCCCACAACACCGGCTGCACCACATCAAGCCGCTCCAACGAAGCACCGTCACGAAGAACATCCAGCAACGACCAGTCCACAAAGGACTCCAACGCCGCCGCACACTCCGCCAACCGCTCCGCGAACACCGGCGACGACTCCAACAGACCCAGCGCCATCCCAACCCACTGCGAACCCTGACCCGGGAACACAAAAACCACATCCCCGGACTCCGCAGCCAACTCCGCAGGCACCTCACCCGCCGCTACGGCATCCAAGCCCCGAAGCAACTCATCCCGGTCCCGACCCACCACCGCGACCCGACGATCCAACGCGGCACGAGCGGTCGCCAACGAGAACGCCACCTCAGTCAGGCTCGCCCCATCCGGCAACTGAGCCAACCGCCGAGCCTGATCCCGCACCGCCGCTTCACTCTTGCCCGACAACACCCACGGCACCACGTCCAGCTCACGACCAGGTTCCGCGACCGGCCCGTCCGGAGCCTGCTCCACGATCACGTGCGCATTGGTTCCGCTGATCCCGAACGACGAAACCCCAGCCCGGCGCGGCCGCTCCGACTCCGGCCACTCCCTCGACTCAGCCAGCAACTCCACCGCACCCGCCGACCAGTCCACATGCGACGAAGGCGCGTCAATATGCAAGCTCCGCGGCAAAACCCCTTGCCGCATCGCGAGAACCATCTTGATGACACCCGCGACGCCCGCCGCAGCCTGGGTATGCCCGATGTTGGACTTCACCGACCCCAGCCAAAGCGGCTGTTCCCGATCCTGACCATAAGTCGCCAGCAACGCTTGCGCCTCGATCGGATCACCCAGCGTCGTCCCCGTGCCATGAGCCTCAACCGCGTCCACATCGGACGACCCAAGACCGGCATTAGCCAACGCCGCCCGGATCACCCGCTGCTGCGAAGGACCATTAGGCGCAGTCAAACCATTCGACGCACCGTCCTGATTCACCGCAGAACCACGCACGACCGCCAGCACCTCGTGCCCATTACGCCGGGCATCAGACAAGCGTTCCACCAGCAGGAGCCCAACGCCTTCACCCCAGCCAGTGCCGTCCGCCGCCTCCGCGAACGGCTTGCACCGGCCGTCCGAAGAAAGACCCCGCTGCCGGGAAAACTCGACAAACGTCTCCGGCGTCGACATGACCGTCACGCCACCGGCCAGCGCCAGCGAACACTCCCCGGACCGCAGCGACTGCACCGCGAGATGCAACGCCACCAACGACGACGAACACGCCGTATCCACCGTCACCGCCGGACCTTCAAAACCGAACACATACGACACCCGGCCCGACAGCACACTCGCCGCGTTCCCGGTGATCCGATGCCCCTCGGCCTCGTCTCCGGACCGGTCGTAGCTTCCGTACCCGGAAGAACCCGCCCCGACGAACACCCCGGTCGCGCTGCGACGCAACGATTCCGGGTCGATCCCGGCTCGCTCGAACACCTCCCACGACGTCTCCAGCAACAACCGCTGCTGAGGATCCATCGCCAACGCCTCACGCGGGCTGATCCCGAAGAACCGCGCGTCGAAGTCCGTTGCCTCGTAGAGGAATCCGCCCTCGCGGGCGTAGCTGGTGCCGCGGTGTTCCGGATCCGGGTCGTACAGCGCTTCGACGTCCCAGCCCCGGTTGCCGGGGAATCCCGAGATCACGTCGGCCCCGCTGGAAACGAGGTCCCAGAACTGCTCCGGCGAACTCACCCCGCCCGGATAGCGGCAGCCCATCGCCACGATCGCGATCGGATCGTCGGTGACCGCACCGGCCGAGGCGACCGCTGGCACTTCCGCTTCGTCGCCGGACAACAGCGTGCGCAGGTGCTCCGCCAGCGTTCGCGGGGTGGGATGGTCGAACACGACGGTGGTGCTCAGCCGGATTCCGGTCGCCGCGTTCAGCCGGTTGCGGAGTTCGACCGCGGTCAGCGAGTCAGCGCCCAGCTCTCGGAAGGTCTTGACCGCCTCGACCGACCCGGCCGAACCGTGCCCGAGAACCCGCGCCGTTTCCTCCCGCACCAGGCCGAGCAGCAGACGATCCTGTTCGCCCCGGGTCTGGCCCGCCAGCCGCTGCTGCAGCGAGGACTCGGCGGGACGTCCGGCGGCGGAACGCCGGGCCGGTCGCCGGGCCAGCCCGCGGAAGAGCGAGCCGCTGACCACGCTCAAGTCGAGCGGCACCGGCGCGAGGAGCGCGCGGTCGTTGCCGAGCGCGGCATCGAACAGCGCGAGACCTTCGTCGTCCGACAGCGGCCGGATCCCGTCCCGGGCAAGCCGGGCGAGGTCGGTGGCGCCCAGCAGATCCACCATGCCGCCGGAGTGCTCCCACACGCCCCACGCCAACGACACCGCCGGAAGGCCCTGCGCGCGACGCTGCTGGGCGAGAGCGTCCAGGAACGCGTTCGCGGCGGCGTAGTTGCCCTGCCCCGGCCCGCCGATCAGGCCCGCGATCGAGGAGAACAGGACAAACGCGCGCAGGTCGTGCTCGCGAGTGAGTTCGTGCAGATTCAGCGCCGCGTCGGCCTTCGGCCGCATCACCGCGTCCAGCCGCGCCGGGGTCAACGAATCGAGGAGACCGTTGTCCAAAGCACCAGCGGCGTGGACGACCCCGGTCAGCGGATGCTCGGCCGGAATCGCGTCCAGCAGCCGCGCCAACGCGCCACGATCCGCCGCGTCGCAAGCCGCCACCGTCACCACTGCACCGAGGGCGACCAGCTCAGCGGTCAACTCCGCCGCCCCCGGAGCGTCCGCACCCCGGCGGCTGGCCAGCACCAAATGCCGAACCCCGTGCACGGTAACCAAATGCCGGGCCACCAGACCGCCCAGCGCACCCGTGCCGCCGGTGATCAGCACCGTCCCGTCAAGAGCCAGCTCCGCACCCTCTCCGGCCAGTACCCGCGCCAACCTCGGCACCCGCACCACACCGTCGCGCATCGCGAGCTGCGGTTCATCCAGATTCAGCACCTCGGGCAAGCGCTCCAGCGACGCCGGGCTGTCGTCGAGGTCCAGCAACAGGAACCGGCCCGGGTTCTCCGACTGCGCCGACCGCACCAATCCCCAAACCGCGCCCGCCGAGAGATCCTGGACACCCTCGTCCGGCTCCGCGGCCACTGCCCCGCGCGTCACCACCACCAGCCGCGAGTCCGCGAACCGCGCCGTGCCCAGCCACGTCTGTGCCACTGCCAAGAATTCGGCGGCCGGACGGCCTTCGACGAACACCACTTCCGGCGTCGCACCGCTGTCCACCAGCGCCGCCAGGTCCGGATACCGGTCTGCCTCGATGCCGAGCTCCCCCAGCACCGCCCAGCCGCCGGCCTCGGCCACGGCACCCGTCGGCACCTCGGCCCATTCCACCCCGAACAACGACTCCACGAAGCCGGCTGGACGTCCCAACTGCTGCTGATCAGCCGGCCGCAACACCAAAGATTCGACAGCCGCTACCGGCGCGCCAGCCGCATCGGCGAGTTCGACGGCGAACTCGTCCGGGCCCACAGGAGAAAGCTTCACCCGCAACGTCGACGCACCCGAGGCGTACACAGTCACGCCAGCCCAGGACGACGCCAACTGCGGCTGGTCCTCCCCGGCAACGATGTGCAACGCCGCGTCCAACAGCGCCGGATGTACCGCGAACGCGCCGGCTTCGGTCTCGTCCGGCAAAACGACTTCGGCGAACACCACATCGCCCAGCCGCCACGCCGCGGTCAGGCCCTGGAACATCGGGCCGAACGACCGGCCCTGCTGGGGATAGAAGTCCTCGACCGACACCGCGGACGCACCTCGCGGCGGCCACTCCGCCAGCTCGAACTCCGGCACCGCCCCGCCCGGCGAAACGAAACCGGTGACGTGCTGGGTCCACGGCTGGCCCGCCTCGTCCGGGCGGGCGTACACGGCCAACGGCCGGACCCCGGACGCAGCAGGCTCGCCCACCTTGACCTGGACCTGGACCCCGCCGCGCGGAGGCAGCACCAACGGCGTCCGCACGGTCAGCTGGTCCAGCGCCGCGCATCCGACCTGGTCGGCGGCTCGCACCGCCAACTCCACGAAACCGGCCGCCGGGAACAGCACCGACCCCAGCACGGTGTGGTCGGTCAGCCACGGCTGGGTTTCCACCGACAGCCGACCGGTCAGCACGACCCCGTCCGAATCCGGCAACGGCACCGCCGCGCCCAGCAACGGATGCTCGGCCGGGGCCAACCCCATGCCGCGGGCGTCTCCGGCGAGGTTCGGCATGAGCCAGTACCGCTGCCGCTGGAACGCATACGTCGGCAGCGAAACCCGGCGCGCACCGGTACCCGCGAAGAACGCGTCCCAGTCCACTGTGGACCCGGAGACGAACAACTGGCCGACGGCCTCGGTCAGAGCCTTCGGCTCGCTACGGTCCTTGCGCAGCACCGGAATGAGCGCTGCGGCGGAATCGAGCGAATCCCCGATCATCGCGGTCAGCACGCTTCCGGGCCCGATCTCGACGAATCGCGCGACACCCCGCGCCGCCAGCGTGCGAACCCCGTCGGCGAACCGCACAGTCTCGCGGACGTGCCGAACCCAGTACTCAGCGGAGAATTCGGCGATCAGCTCACCGGACACATTGGACACGACCGGAACGCGCGGTTCGCGGTACTCGACGCTTTCGGCGACCCGGCGGAACTCCGCCAGCATTCCGTCCATCCGATGCGAGTGGAACGCGTGGCTCACCCGCAGCCGTTTGACCCGCCGTCCTCGCGCTTCCCAGTGCCCGGCGATCTCCAGCACCCGGTCCTCGTCACCGGAGACCACCACGGATCCGGGGGCGTTGACCGCCGCGAGGCTCGCCCGCGCTTCCGGCCCGGACAGCATCGGCGCCACCTCGGCCGCGTCGGCCTGGATCGCCACCATGACCCCGCCCTCGGGCAGCGCCTGCATCAACCGGCCGCGCGCCGCGACCAGCGCGACCGCATCGTCCAGATCGAGGACACCGGAGAGATGTGCCGCCGCGAGCTCGCCGACCGAATGCCCGCCCACGAAATCCGGGGTGATCCCCCACGACTCCAGCAACCGGGCCAGCGCGACCTCGACCGCGAACAGCCCGATCTGGGTCCACGCCGTCTGATGCACCAATTCCGCGTCCGGCGAGCCTTCGGCGGCGAACACCACGTCTCGCAATGCCCGCGCCGAAGAAGGGTCGAACCGCTCGCACACCGCGTCGAAAGCTTCGGCGAACACCGGGAACCGCGCGTGCAGTTCCCGGCCCATTCCCGGACGCTGCGAGCCCTGACCGGCGAACAAGAACGCCGTCTTGCCCTCGACCGGCGTCCCGGAACCGGCCATCGAGTCCAATCCGGCCAGCAATTCCGCGGTGGTCTCGCCGGTCACGACAGCGCGATGTTCCAGCGCGGACCGCCCGGCGGCCAACGAGAACGCCACGTCCACCGGCGCGTGCCCGGCGCCGGCGGCGAGCCTGCTGGCCTGTGCCCGCAACGCTTCCGGGGTCTTGGCCGAGAGCACCCACGGCACCACGTCCAGCGTGCGGCTCGGCTCTTCTTCGGGAATCGGCGCGTCCGGAGCCTGCTCGACAATCACGTGCGCGTTGGTCCCGCTGATCCCGAACGACGAAACCCCGGCCCGGCGCGGCCGGTCCAGCGGCCATTCCCTCGCCTCGGACAACAGTTCCACCGCACCGGCGGACCAGTCCACCTGCGCCGAGGGCGCGTCGAGATGCAGGCTCTTCGGCAGAATCCCGTGCCGCATAGCCAAAACCATCTTCATCACCCCGGCCACCCCGGCCGCGGCTTGGCTGTGCCCGATGTTCGACTTCACCGAGCCCAGCCACAACGGCCGCTCCCGGCCCTGGCCGTACGTCGCCAGGATCGCCTGCGCCTCGATCGGATCACCGAGCCGGGTGCCCGTTCCGTGCGCCTCCACAGCGTCCACATCGGACGGTTGAAGTCCGGCATTGGCCAATGCCGACCGGATCACCCGCTGCTGCGAAGGACCGTTCGGTGCCGTCAATCCATTCGAAGCACCATCCTGGTTCACCGCGCTGCCGCGCACCACGGCCAGCACCTCGTGCCCGTTGCGTCGAGCGTCGGAAAGCCGCTCCAGCAAGAGGATTCCCACGCCCTCGGAGAACCCGGCACCGTCCGCGGCGGCCGAGAACGACTTGCACCGCCCGTCCGAAGCCAGCCCGCCGTTGCGCGCGAATTCCTCGAAAACCGAGGGATTCGACAACACGGTCGCCCCGCCCGCCAGCGCCAGCGAGCATTCGCCGGACCGCAACGACTGCGCCGCCAAATGCAAAGCCACCAACGAAGACGAGCACGCGGTGTCCACCGTCACCGCAGGGCCCTCGAAGCCGAACACGTACGAGACCCGGCCCGACGCGACGCTTCCGGCGCTGCCGTTGCCCAAATAAGCCGCCACACCATCCGGAACCGCGCCCAGCCGAGCCCCGTAATCGTGGTACATCAGGCCCGCGAACACACCGGTCGCACTGCCCCGCAACGAATCCGGATCGATGCCCGCCCGCTCGAACGCCTCCCACGACGTCTCCAGCAACAACCGCTGCTGCGGATCCATCGCCAACGCTTCGCGCGGCGAGATCCCGAAGAACGCGGGGTCGAACTCGCCCGCGCCGGAGAGGAAACCGCCCTCGCGGACGTATCCGGTGCTCGACATCTGCCAGCCGCGGTCGGCCGGGAACGCGGACACGGCGTCGCGGCCTCCGTCGAGCAGCTCCCAGAAGGCTTCCGGAGTGTCGATGCCAGCGGGAAAACGGCAGGCCATCGACACGATCGCGATCTGTTCGTCCGACGCCGCGCGCGCCACCGCCGGTCCGGTCGGCTCAACCTCGGCGCCGAACAGCTCCGCGCGCAGGAACGCGGTGACCGCGACCGGGGTCGGATGGTCGAATTGCAAGGTGGTGGGCAGCCGCCGACCGAGGGCGGTGACCAGCTGATTGCGCAGTTCTACCGCCGTGAGCGAGTCGAAACCGAGTTCGCGGAAGGTCAGGTTCGGTTTGATCGCCTCGGCGTTCTCGCGCCCGAGCACCGCCGCTGCCCGGGACCGCACGAGTTCGAGCAGCGCCTCCTCCCGCGCTGCCGGAGCCATCGCGGTCAACTGCCGGACGAACTCGGTGCCGTGCACGACGGATTCCGCGGTGTCGGTGCTCCGCAGGACTCGCGCGGCGGACGGCACCTGCCCGAACAAGGCACTGGGACGGCTGGAAACGAAGGCCGGAAGGAACCGCGCCCAGTCGACGTCGGTGATCGCGACCGCGGTCTCGCCTTGGCCGACCGCTTGCGCCAATCCGGCGAACGCGGTGTCCAGGTCCATGGACGACAGCCCGTGGCGGCGTCCCGATTCCCGCTCTCGCGGATTCGGCGACTCCAGCATTCCCCACGCGACCGACGTCGCGGTGTGCCCGTGCTCGCGACGCTGCCGGGCCAGCGCGTCGAGGTAGCTGTTCGCGGCGGCATACGCGCCGAACCCCGCGCCGCCCCACACCCCGGCGACCGACGAGAACAGCACAAACGCGTCCAGCTCCTGGTCCCGCAGCAGAGCGTCCAGGTTGGCGGCACCAACTGCCTTCGCCGCGACGCTCTCCGCGAACTCCTCAGGGCTGCTCTCAGCGAGCGTCGTCGGCCGGAGCACCGCTGCGGCGTGGATCACGGCCCGCACCCGATCCCCGTCGGCGGCGAGACCGGCCAGCAGCGCTTGCAGCGCGTCGCGATCGGTGACGTCACACGCGGCGATCGTGACCCGCGCGTCCAGCTCCTCGCGCAGCGCGGCCATGCCGTCTGCCGCCGCGCCACGGCGGCTGACCAGCACCAGATGCTCAGCGCCCTGCCGGGCCAGCCACCTGGCGATCGACGGTCCGAGTTCCCCGGTCGCCCCGGTGACCAGGACCGTGCCCCGGGGCACCCAGGTCTCGCGGCCGTCCTCGCCGAGCGGAGCGGGTTCGAGACGACGGCCGAGCAGCCCGGACGAACGCACCGCGAGCTGATCCTCGCCCTCGATTCCGCCCAGCGCGTCGGCCAGCCGGGCGCGGGCGCGGTCGTCGAGGACCTCCGGCAGATCGATCAACCCGCCCCAGCGACCGGGGTGTTCAAGTGCGGCGACCCGGCCGAGCCCCCACACCATCGCCTGCGCCGGGCTGGTGCCGGACTCCGCACCCGCGGTCGCGACCCAGATCCGCGCGGGACCGACCTCGGCTCGCACCAGCGCGAGCGTCCCGGCCAGCCCCACGCTGAGCGCCGGATGCCGGGGATGCGGTCGCTCGTCCAACGCCCACAGGGACAACACCCCGGCGAACGGTGCCGATTCGAGCAGCGCGGCCAGGTTCTCGGTGTCGTCCTCGCTGACCTCGACCAGCCGAGCCTCCGCGCCGCGCTCGGTCAACGCGCGCACGCACCCGTCCACGCGAGGATCGTCGGCAAAGCCTTGCGGCACCAGCACAAGCCACAGCCCCGCTACAGCCTCCGCAGGACGACCGGTGACCGGCCGCCAGCCGACGCGATACCGCCATGAGTCCACTGTGGACAAATGCGTCTGCCGGCGGTGCCAGGACGACAGCGCGGGCAACGCCGCGTCCAGCGTCGTCGCGCCGTCCACGTCCAGCACAGATGCCAGCTCGCCGCGGTCCACCGCGTTCCAGAACTCGGCATCGAGCGGACGCCCGCTCGGTTCGTGTGCCACCGGCTCCGGCCAGTACCGCGCGCGCTGGAAGGCATACGTGGGCAGGGCGACCCGACGGGCCGCGGGCAGCGCCGCGGTCCAGTCGATCCGGACGCCGCGAACGTGCGCCTCCGCGGCCGAGGACAGCAGCCGCTGGTGGTCGCCTTCGCCGAGACGGAGGGTGTGCACGGCGGCGACCTGCGTGCCGTGGTCGTCGGCGATGTCCTGGACCGGAACCGACAGCATGGGGTGCGGTCCCGGTTCGACGAAGACGTCGAAGCCCTCGTCCAGCAAGGTGCGCACGGCCTGGTCGAAGCGCACGGTCTGGCGCAGGTTCCGGAACCAGTAGTCCGCGTCCAGTTCGGCGGTGTCCAGGAACCCGCCGGTCACGGTCGAACAGAACCGGATCGGGCAGCTCCGCGGCGCGATCCCGGCGACCGCCTCCCGCAGTTCGGCGCGGACCGATTCGATCTGCGGCGAGTGCGAGGCGAAGTCCGCCTGGATGCGAGCGGCCCGCACCCCGGCTTCGGCCAGCGTCTCCGCCAACCGGTCGACGGCCTCCGGGCTGCCCGCGACGGTGACCGTGCGGGGCCCGTTCACCGCGGCGACAGCCAGCCCGTCGCCCGCTTCCGCCAGCAGTTCTTCGACCTCGGCGACCGGCGCGGACACCGACAGCATCGCACCGTGCCCGGACAGCTTCGCCGCGATGAGCTGGCTGCGCGAGGCGATCAGCCGCGCCGCGTCCTGGAGCGTCAACGCCCCGGCGACGTGCGCCGCGGCGATCTCGCCCTGCGAATGGCCGATCACCGCGGACGGCACGACGCCCAGCGAGCGCCACACCGCCGCCAGCGACACCATCACCGTGAACAGCGCGGGCTGTACGACATCGACCCGCGACAACGGCGGTGCACCCCGCCGGCCCCGCACCACGTCGGTCAACGACCAATCCAGGTACGGCTCGAACGCTTCCGCGCACGCCGCGACCGATTCGGCGAACACCGGCGACGAGTCCCACAGGCCCCCGCCCATGCCCTTCCACTGCCCGCCGGCACCGGAGAACACCAACACCGTCCGGCCGCTGGCGTCCGCCGTGCCGCGGACCACGTCCGGGTGCGCCCCGCCAGAGGCCACGGCGTTCAGCCCGGCCACCAAGTCATCGCGATCAGTTCCGACCACGACAGCGCGCTGCTCGAACGCGGACCGGCTCGTGGCCAGCGAATACGCCACGTCGGCCGTCGCGAATTCCGGATGTTCCCGGACCTGCTCGGCCAACTCCGCCGCCTGCGCGCGCAACGCCGCCTCGGAGCGGCCGGAAACCACCCACGGCACCGGGACCTTCGCGGTGTCCGTTTCGGGCACCTCCGATCGCGGCGGCTCGGCGAGCACGACATGACAGTTGGCGCCGCCCATGCCGAACGCGCTCACTCCCGCGACGAGCGGCAGGTCTTCCCGCGGCCAGTCGGCCAGCTCGCGCTGGACCCGTAAACCCAGTTCGGGCAACGGGATCGCCGGGTTCGGGGTTTCGTAGTTGAGGCTCGGCGGAATCCTCCGGTGCTTGATCGCGAGCACGGACTTGAGCAGACCCGCGATCCCCGAGGCAGCGCCGAGATGGCCGATGTTGGTCTTGATCGAGCCGACCCGCAACGGAAGGCCGGCGTCGCGCCCGGAGCCGAGGACCGCGCCCAGCGCGGCGGCCTCGACCGGATCGCCCGCCTTGGTGCCGGTGCCGTGCAGTTCGACGTACTGCACGTCCGACGGAGCCACCCCGGCGTTCCGGTACGCCGACCGCAGGTTGTCCTCCTGCGCAACGGGATCCGGATCGGTCAGGCCGTTGCCCCCGCCGTCGTGGTTCACCGCGCTGCCGCGGATCACGCAGTGCACGAGGTCGCCGTCCTCGAGCGCGCGGGACAGCGGTTTGAGAACGACCGCGCCGCCGCCTTCGCCGAGCACCGTACCGTCCGCCCTGGCGTCGAAGACAAAACAGCGGCCGGACGGGGACAGCGCGCCGAGTTTCGCCAGCGTGGCCGTGTTTTCCGGGGTCACGGCCAGGTTCACGCCACCCGCGATCGCCAGCGAGGACTCTCCGCGGCGCAAGCTCTCGCACGCGAGATGCACGGCCACCAGCGAGGACGCCTGGGCCGAATCGACCGTGAGGCTGGGGCCGCGCAGGCCCAGCACGTACGAGACGCGGTTGGAAATGATTCCGCGGTTGGTTCCGGTGGCGGTATGGTGCGTGAGCCCGGCCGAACCGGCACGCAGCAACAACCGTTCGTAATCCCCGGAACTCGCGCCCACGAAGACTCCGGTGCGGCTTCCGCGCAGGCGATCGGCGGCGAGGCCGGCTTCTTCGATCGCCTCCCAGGCCAGTTCGAGCATCAGCCGCTGCTGCGGATCCATCGCCACGGCTTCGCCCGGCGAGATGCCGAAAAAGGCGGGATCGAATCGGTCGATACTGTCCAGAAAACCGCCCCGGCGATATTCCTTAATCCCCGTTTCGGGAAACTCCGGATTATCCCATCGGCCAGCCGGAATCTCGACAATACCGTTCGAGCCATTTTCGAGCAATCGCCACAGCGCGGCCGGACCGGAGGCACTCGGCAGCCGGCACGAGATACCGACGACCGCGATCTCCTCGCCGGTCAGATCCGGCCTGGAGCTTCCCGTGCGAAACAGATCTGTCACGGCAGTACTCGACCCCACAATCCGCACGTCGTTGGCATATTCCAGCAGCAGCGACGAACCGCGGCGGCACGCGCGCGCAGGTCGTCGCCGGATTTCGGCAGCGCCGAGCCCGGCCGCGCCAATGCGATCGGAGACTTCGCCGCGGCCCGCGAATCAAGAAACCGGTTATCTTAATATTTCGTCGTCAAGTTCGCCAGCCCCAGTGCACGTGATGCCGATTTCCGTCAGTCTCCCCCGGCTTGCGTGATCTTCCGCAGCTTACGTGCCGCCCCCTCGCCCGTAAAGGCAGTCGATCTCTTCTTCCGCTCGTCCGCACAATCGTCGCCTTGCGGCCACGACGCTCAGTCGCAATCGTGGACGGCAACCGGCGACGGCCCCGAGAAAGGACCGAAAATGGAAGCCAGCGGACAGCTGTACCTCGACCTCCTGGAGAAGGTGGTCACCAACATGATCTACGGCGACGCCCCCACTCCGAACGCCTGGGTTCCCGAGACGTCCTTCACCCGCGAGCACCGGGAGAACGGCCTCGACTGGCCCAGCACCGCGCACACCATGGTGGGGCTCAAGCGGATCCGCAACGTCCGTTCCTGCCTGGAACAGGCCCTCGCGGACGGGGTTCCGGGCGACTTCATCGAAACCGGCGTCTGGCGCGGAGGGGTCTGCATCTTCGCGCGCGGGATCCTGAAGGCGCACGGCGTTTCCGACCGCCGCGTCTGGCTCGCCGATTCCTTCGAGGGCATCCCGGACACCGGCCCGGACGGGCATCCGATGGACCAGGAGATGGCCCTGCACCAGGCCAACGAGGTGCTCGGCGTCTCGATGGAAACGGTGCGGGAGAACTTCGCGCGCTACGACCTGCTCGACGACCAGGTCCGGTTCCTGCCCGGCTGGTTCGAGAACACGCTGCCCACCGCGCCGGTCGAGAAGCTCGCCGTGATGCGGCTCGACGGCGACCTCTATTCGTCCACAATGGACGCACTGGTCAACCTGCACCCGAAGCTGTCCCCGGGCGGCTTCGTGATCATCGACGACTACGTGATCCCGGCCTGCCGCAAAGCGGTCGAGGAGTTCCGGGAAACCGAGGGCATCGAAGACCCGCTGGAAGAGATCGACGACTACAGCGTGTTCTGGCGGCGCGGTGCCTGACCGGCACTGAGAGGCGAGGTATGCCACGCGCGAGTCTTCGCCGGCGAGCGCGTGTCACACCGCCGTCTTCGCTGGCGCACGCTGTTCAAGTGCCGATTCCGCCGGGGTTGAACACGCCCGCTCCACAGCACTGGCGGTAGTTAAACACAACGGCCGAACACCGGCAACAAACCGCGGTCCGCTGTCGCCGGGAGCGATCGGGCGAACAGCACGGGACTGGCGGGCAGCTACGACGAACGGCGGTTGTCCGCCGCCGCACCACCGGGTACTTGTATTTTTACAACCACCACCGGGTAGTTGTATTTTTACAACGTTGTAACGCCCGAGTGGAGGCTGGTCTCCGTGCCGCTGAACCGCAGACGTTTCGTCACCGGGACCGTCGCCACTCTGCTGACCGCAGCGTCCGCCTGGCCGGCCGAAGCCGCGTGCAAGCCCGCACGCGGCGGCTTCTACACGCCCAACGCCGCCCCGCTCTCGCCCACCGCGTTCCTCAAACTCCCGCCGGGAGCCGTCCGGGCCCGGGGCTGGCTCGCCGGCCAACTGCGGCTTCAGCTCGACGGCCTCTGCGGCCACTACCCCGAGACGTCGCACTTCCTCGACTTCGACACCACCGGCTGGGTGCATCCCGAACGCGGCGGCTGGGAAGAGCTGCCGTACTGGCTGCGCGGGTACGTCGACCTCGCCATCGTCACCGGGGACAGCACCGCGCTGGCCTCGGCAGGCCGCTGGATCGACGCGATCCTCGCCACCCAGCAGGCCGACGGATTCTTCGGTCCGAACGAACTGCGCACCAGATCCCGGGGCGGGCCGCACTTCTGGCCGTACCTCCCGATGCTCCAGACGCTACGGTCCTGGCAGGAGTACACCGGCGACGGACGAATCGTCCCGCTGCTGACCAGGTTCTTCCGGTACATGAACGCGCAAAGCACCGACGTGTTCGACGCGGACTGGCTGAACATGCGCTGGGGCGACGGCCTCGACAGCGTCTTCTGGCTGTTCAATCGCACCGGCGACCCGTTCCTCCTCGACCTCGCCGACAAGATCCACCGCTACGGGGCCAACTGGGTCGGCAATCTGCCGAGCCTGCACAACGTCAATGTGGCACAAGGATTCCGCGAACCAGCCCAGTACTCGCTGCGCTCCGGCGACGCGAAGCTGGTCCAAGCGTCCTATCAGGACTACGACCAGATCATGGCGGCGTACGGCCAATTCGCCGGCGGCGGGTTCGCCGGAGACGAGAACGCGCGCCCGGGATACGGCGATCCGAGGCAGGGCTTCGAAACCTGCGGGATCGTCGAGTTCATGGCGAGCCATCAACTGCTCACCAGACTGACCGGAGACCCAGTCTGGGCCGACCGCTGCGAAGACCTCGCCTTCAACTCGCTCCCCGCCGCACTCGACCCGGCTGGGCGCGCGGTGCACTACATCACCAGCGCGAACAGCATCGATCTCGACAACGTGCCCAAGACCGAAGGCCAGTTCCAGAACGGCTACGCGATGCAGGCGTATCTGCCCGCCGTCGACCAGTACCGCTGCTGCCCGCACAACTACGGCATGGGCTGGCCGTATTTCACCGAGGAACTCTGGCTGGCCACTCCGGACAAGGGCCTCGCCGCGTCGATGTACTCGGCGAGCAGCGTCACCGCGAAGGTCGGCGACGGCACCTCAGTAACCATCGACGAGGACACCGCCTACCCGTTCTCGGAGACGATCACCTTCACCATTCGAACACCTCGTCAGCTGCGTTTCCCGTTGTACTTCCGGATTCCTTCGTGGTGCGCCACCCCGCAACTCACCGTGGCAGGCACGCGGGTCGCGGCACCGGCGGGGCCTGCTTTCACAAAAGTCCAGCGCACGTGGCGAAACGGCGACGTCGTCACCCTGACCCTGCCCCAGCGAACCTCCGTGCGATCCTGGTCCGCGAACCACGATTCCCTGTCGGTGGACCACGGTCCGCTGACGTACTCGCTGCGGATCGGGGAACAGTACGAGCATCTGGGCGGTTCCGCACAATTCCCGGAGTACGCCGTGCACGCGACCACCCCTTGGAACTACGGCCTGGCCGTCGACCCCGGTACCGCGGCCTCGGCGATGACCTTCGCGGCTACCGGTGGGCCGTTGCCGGACAACCCTTTCACCCCGGACACCTCTCCAGTCCGAATCACCGCGCCTGCCCGGAAAATCACCGAATGGACCGCGGACGACCAGAACGTCGTGACCCCTTTGCAGCCTTCCCCAGCACGCAGCACGGCAGAGGTTGAATCAGTCACCCTGATCCCCATGGGCGCGGCCCGGCTGCGGATCACGTCCTTCCCCACAGTCTCGCCCGACGGCACCCAGTGGCTCCCCGGCGGTGGCGGTGCCGCGTTCCGGATCGCGAATCTCAACTCCGGCAAGGTCCTCGGCGTGGACGGCATGTCCACTGCGGACAGTGCCCAAGTGGTCCAGTTCGGCAATAACGGAACCGCCGACCATCTCTGGCATCTGATCGCCAACGGCGACGGCTGGTACCGGATCCGCAACCGCAACTCCGGCAAGGTGCTCGGCGTCGACCGGATGTCCACTGCGGACAGCGCCCAAGTAGTCCAGTACACCGACAACGGAACCGCCGATCACCTCTGGCAGCTCATCGACAACGGCGACGGCTGGTTCCGCATCGTGAACCGCAACTCCGGCAAGGTCCTCGGCGTGGATCGGATGTCCACCGCAGACAGTGCGCAAGTGGTCCAGTTCAGCGACAACGGAACCGCGGACCACTTGTGGCGGTTGCGTTAGCTTCTGGAAATCCCGGGGCACGATCAACCCTCCTCGACCGTTCGTCTGCGCAGGGTCGCGACGGGTTGACTGTCGTCGCCGGACCCGAGCCCAGATCCGGCGATCGGGAGGGCCTGGCCAACGCCTACCCCGGGAAAACGGCGATTCGCCCTGGCGATGATGCCCGGTGTCGTCCAGCGGCATGAACAACGGCACCGCTGACCGACGACGGCAATCACGCTCGACCGGCCGCGAGATCAATTCAGCCGCGCGGCCTTTCCGCTTTCGGCGACCCGCAGCAGCGCTTTCCCGATCATCGCGGCCTCCTCGTCGCTGAGGTGCGCCGAGAAATGCCGCTCGATGCTCCGCAGGTAAACCGGCGCGGTCTTGCGCAGCGCGCGGACGCCCTCGTCGGTGATCACCGCCCAGCTGACCCGGCGGTCGTCCGGCTCCGGACGCTTCGTCGCCAAACCGGCGCGCACCATCTCGTCGACCAGGCGGCTCACTCTCGTCCGGCTGAGCACCACCCGGTCGGCGACCTCCGCCATCCGCAGCCCCTTCTTCCCCGCCGCGTTCAATTCCAGCAGGACGTCGTACCAGGCCAGGGGCACGGTTCCGCCTCGGTGCACGTCGGTTTCGATGGCTCGCACCGCGGCGCTGTGCGCGAGCAGCATCGCCCGCCATGCCTCCAGGCCGATCTTCGGGTCGCTCACGCCTCCAGCATAGGTCATTGCGTGCGGGCGCACCTAATGAGTAGAGTGCGTGCGGACGCACCTAAATCCTTCGAGGAGGAACGATGGCCAACCCCATCACGCGGGACGAGGTCAAGCAGCGGATCGACGCCGGGGCGGCGATCGTCGTCGAAGCGCTGCCCGCCGATTACTACGCGAAGGCGCACCTGCCCGGCGCACTCAACCTGCCGGTCGACGACGTCGAGAGACTCGCGCCGTCCCTGTTGCCGGACAAGGACGCCGCGGTGATCGTCTACTGCGCCGACTCGCCTTGCCAGAACTCGGGCAACGTGGCGAAGCACCTGGCAGAACTCGGCTACACCCAGGTCTTCGACTACGACGAGGGCAAAGCCGACTGGATCGCCGCCGGACTGCCGACCGAATCCGGCAACTAAGACAGAAGGGAACGGAACCCGGCATGACAGACGCAACAGCGGCTACCCGCGTGGTCGCCGGAACGGAACTTCCCGCCGCGGGGACCTGGAAGGTCGACCCTGGGCACGCCGAGGTCGGTTTCGTGGGCAGGCACTTCCTGCTCACCAAGGTCCGCGGCCGATTCACCGGGGTGGACGCCACGCTGGAAATCGGCGAGCGGATCGAAGACACCACGGTGCGCGCGGTCATTGAGACGGCCACTGTGGACAGTGGAGATCAAACCCGGGACGACCATCTTCGGTCCGGCGATTTCTTCGATGTGGAACATCACCCGCGGGCGACGTTCGAATCCGTATCGGTCACCGCGACCGGCACCACGGCGACCATGGTCGGAAACCTGACCATCAAGGACGTCTCACGTCCGGTCACCCTCGCGGTGGAGTATCTCGGCCACGCGCGCGATCCGTGGGGAAACGACCGCGCGGTGTTCTCCGCTCGCGGCAAAATCAACCGCGAGGATTGGGGACTGGTCTGGAATATGGTCCTGGAATCGGGCGGCCTGCTCGTCTCCAAGGAGATCGAACTCGTCCTCGAGGTCGAGGCGATCCGTTCCGTCTGAGCGCGCACCCCCGGTTCGGGGGCAGTGCGGACTGCTCGTTCGCGGGCGCGACAGATTTCCCTGCCCGCGCGGAAATCGTGGACCGGCCGGGTTGAGCGAGAGCCAGCCCGGCCGGTCGGATCGTTCAGTTCGCCTCGGTCACCACCGCGGCGGCGAGAGCGAACTGCTCCCGCGCCGCCTCCTCCTCACCCCGGGCCTGCCGACAAGCCCCGAGCCGATTCCGGACCTCGATTTCCGCCCACGGCGACATCTGATCCGTCAACGCCCCCAATGCCCGGAGATGACACGAGAGCGCGATGTCCGAATTCCCCAGACCCTGTTCCGCGGAACCAAGTCTGGACAGCGAACTCACCAGCAACAGTTGATCCTCGACCCGCTCCGCCAGTTCGACCGCCGCGCGCAAGGGTTCCGCCGCTTCCGCCGAGCGGCCGAGATGCAGCGCGACGCTGCCGATGTGGCTGGAGACCCGGCCCAGCATCGCCGGATTGCCCGTCGCGACCGCGACTTCCCGCGATTCGGCGAAACAGGCGAGCGAGCGTTCGTAATCGCCCTGTTTGAAATTCACGTAGCCGAGCCCGGACACCGCCCGCTCGACGAGCCAATCGTCCGCCACTTCAAGTGCCAGCGTGCGAGCCTCGCTCAGCACCCGTTCCGCTTCGTCGAGCGGTCCGGTGAGCATCATGACCATTCCCAGCCCGCACAACCCCCGCGCCGTTTCCCTCCGGTCGCCGGTTTCGCGGCTGACTCGCAGACCTTCTTCGCACCATCGCCGGGCCTGGACGGAATCGCCCAGCGCGAGGTACGTCCAGCCGAGTCCGAAACGCAGCGCCGTCGCCATCCGGCGATCCGCCACGTTGTCCACTTCGGACAGCGCGACTTCCAGCAGGGCAAGGCATTCCCGGTACCGGATCCGCCGGACGAGGTAGTCGACGGCGCCTTCGGCGATCCAGCACGCGTAGTCGGAGTGCCCCGCGGCGACCGCGGACGAGACCACTTCCACCAGGTCGCCCGCCCGGTCCAGCCAGGCCGAAGCGTCCACCAGCCCGCCGAACGGCGACTCGGCGAGTTCCGGGCCGCTGGGGAAACCGGGTTCGCCCCATTCGCTCGCCACGCGGCAGGCCTGCAGATACACTCCGAGCCCGCTGGCGACGTCGGGTTCGTCCGCGGCTAGGCGGCGGGCGTAGACCGCGACCAGGTCGTGCATCCGGTACCGGCCCGCGGCGGGCGCCTGCACCAGGTTCGCGTCGACCAGGTCTTCCAGCACCTTTTCCGCCGCACGACGGGAACAGCCGAGCATCGCGGCGAGGACCAGTTCGTCGAACTCGGGCGCGGGGGCGCGGCCCAGCGTGCGGAAGGCGCGTCGCGCGTCAGCCGGAAGCTGGTCGTAGGACAGCCGGAACGCGGCCTCGACGCTGCGTTCCTCGGCGGTCAGTTCGCCGAGGCGGCCGGTGTCGTCGGCGAGCCGGTCCGCCAGGTCGCGGAAGGTCCACATCGGACGGTTTTGCAGCCGGGCTCCCGCAATGCGCAGAGCAAGCGGAAGCCGTCCGCACAAGCTGGCCAGCTCGCGCACAGCTTCGCGTTCCTGCCCCGCACGAGCCGGGCCGACGATCCGGCTCAGCAAGCCGGTCGCGGCGTCGGAAGTCAACGGCCCCAAGGAAATCCGGCGTTCCACGTCCAAACCGGGCAGTCGGCGACGGCTGGTGATCAGCACCCGGTTCCCGGTTCCGCCGGGCAGCAGCGGACGGACCTGTTCGGCGCTGACGGCGTCGTCCAGCACCAGCACCAAGCGCAGCGGAGCGGTCGCGGCGCGCCAGTTCGCGGACAGTTCGTCCAGGTCGTCCGGAATGTGCTGATCGTTGACCCCCGCCGAACGCAGCAACCGGCGCACCACCCGCACCGGCGCGAGCGGGGCGCGGCTGGTGCTGTGCCCGTGCAGCCCGACGAACAGGCACCCGTCGGGATGTTCCTCGCGCAACAGCTGGGCCGCGCGCACCGCCAGCGCCGTTTTGCCCGCCCCGGGCACCCCGTCCACCGCGGACACCGCGCTCCCCGGCGAGGCGAGCCGGGCCAGTTCGTCGTCGCGGCCGGCCAGCTCTCCGACGTCGTGCGGCAGCTCGTCCCGAATCCTGGGCAAGGCAGCTGGCCGAGCCGCGACACCGAGCGCGCCGTCGTCGCCGCGCAGCACCGCTTCGTGCACGCGACGCAGGTCCTCGCTGGGCTCGAGCCCCAGCTCGTCGAGCATCCGGACGCGGAACTCGCGCCAGGTGTCGAGCGCGTCGGTCTGCCGGCCGGCGCCGTAGAAGGCCCGCATGAGCAGCCCGGTCAGCGGTTCGCGATCCGGATGCTCGGCGAGCAGCGCCGACACCTCGCTGATCGCCGACTCGTAGTCCCCCAGCCGGATCAGCGCGTCCGTCCGCCCCTCGACCAGCCCGACGCGGCGTTCGCCGAACCGGCGCCGCTCCCGTTCGGCGAACGGGCCGGGCAGTCCGGCCAGCGGAACGCCCTCGTAGAAAGCCAGCGCCTGGCCGTAGCCCTCCGCCGCCGCGGCGAGCGAACCGGTCGCGGCCGCCTTCTTGGCGCGGGCGGCGAGCTCCTCGACCCGCACGGCGTCCACCCCGACGCCCGCCCCGGCGAACCGGTATCCACCGGGGTCGGTCCGCAGCACCGATTTCGCGTCCGCACCGGCCGCGGCCAGCGATTTCCGCAGCTGGTAGATGTAGCCGGGCACGCCGTCGCTCTCCGGCGGACGCTCGCCCCACACCCGGTCGACCAGCTCGGCCCGGCTGACCGTCACGTCCGGCCGCAGGAGCAGCGCGACCAGCATCGTCGTCCGCAGCACCGGCCCGAGTTCCAGCGGCCGCCCGCCGTACCAGCCGCGGACCGGCCCGAGCACGGCGAACTCCAGCCGGGACCCGGGCTCGCGCTCCGCCCCTCCCCGGCCGGTTCGCGCGGCACCCGATGGCATACCGAGAGTTTAAGTCAGCCCTCTTCACGCTCTCGTGGACAGCTCACCGCGACGTTGTCCGGGCCGCCCACTGGTCCCGGGTCAGCTCGTACTCGACCTCACCGTGTTCCGTGCCCGGCAACGGATCATCGAAATGCAGGTGAAACGTGCGCACGTAGGTGAGCCCGGCCCGCTCCATCACTCGCCGCGACGGGGTGTTCACCGCCATCGTCTGCGCCCACACCCGCCGCGTGCCCAGCTCGGTGAATCCTTTGTGGATCGCCGCACGGGCGCCTTCCGTCGCATACCCGCGTCCCCAGGCCTTCGCCATCAGCCGATAGCCGAGTTCCAGCTCCGCCGTGCTGCCGTCATCGGGCGGCTGCAGGGAAATCCAGCCGACGAACTCGCCGCTCGCCCGCTCGATCGCCGCCCACTGCCCGGCCGGCCCGCGTTCGTAATCGCCGAGGACCGCGGGCAGCACCTTCTGTTCGATCTCGGCACGGGGCGTCGGCGCGCCGGTCAGGAACCGCATCACTTGCGGGTCGCTGTCGAGCTGGACCAGATTCTCGACGTCGGCTTCGGTAAACCGCCGCAACAGCAACCGATCCGTCTCCAGAACTATCATCCGACCACCAATCCGGCCGCCTCCGCGACCCGTTCGCGCGATTCCAGCAACCGCGTCCTGAGCTTCGGCAAATCCACCCCTAGCAACCTGCCGTCCCGCTTAACCGCTTTCCCCCCGACGAAGACGCTGTCCACCAACCCCGGATGTCCAACGGTGACCACTGTGGACACCGGATCGCCGACCGGGAACACGGACAGGTCCTCCGCGTCGACGAGCACCAGATCCGCGTCCTTCCCGACACTGACGCTGCCCGCCCGGTCTTCCCGTCCACACGTCCGGGCACCGTCCACAGTGGCGAATTCGAGCAGGTCACGCGCGACGAGACCGCCGTCGAGACCGCGTTGCACGGCAAACGCCGTGCGCATAGCCGAAAACATGTCACCCCCAGCGGACGGACAGTCGTCAATGGACAACGACGGGCGGATCCCGGCGGCCAGCAGCCGTCCGGTTTCCGGCCAACCGAACCCCATCTTCGCCTCGACGTCCGGGCTGATCGACACCGAACAGCCCGCGTCCGCGAGGATCGCCAGCTGAGCGTCGGTGAGACCGTTGCCGTGAACTATCGTCGTCCGATCGTCAAGCAGTTTTCGTTCGTGCATCTCGGGAATCGAGTCGCGCACCGAGCGGTGGATGTGCACGCTCACCCTCAGTCCGAGTTCCCTCGCCAGCGCGACATCCTCGGCTGTCGTGTCCATCGTGGTCAGTATCGGCCCACGCAGCCCGAACGCCATCTCGTCGCCGGGCAGCCGATTCCGCACCCGGGCGGTGTCGGCGGGTTCCATCGCGCTGTAACAGAAGATCGACCTCCCCGGGGCCTCCTGGAGCGCGTCGACCGCCGCGTCGGCGTTCTCCGGCCGGTCGGAACAGTGGAACCAATCGAGCAAGGTCGTCACGCCCGAGTTCAGCGCTTCGAGCCGTCCCAGCAGATTGCCGAGATACACGTCCTCCGGCTGGTAATGCGGCCTGAGCCTCCCGTGCATGGTTTCGCGGTACTCGGCGAACGTCCAGTCCGCGCCAAGCCCGCGAAACGCCGTCTGCCAGGTGTGCCGATGCGTGTCGACGAACCCCGGCAGGACGATCTTGCCCGTCGCGTCCACGACTTCGGCGTCGGCTCGGATCGCGGGACCGACCGCCGCGATCCGCCCGTCCTCGATCAGCACGTCCCCGCGCGGGAGATCTCCCACCGCCGGATCGAGACTGACCACGATCCCGTTCTGGAGCAACGTCCGCATGAGCCCTCCCCAAAGTTGATGCATCAACTCTAGTTGATGAGTCAACACCCCAGGTAGGCTTCCCGCTCATGACCCCCGACGACTGGGAACTGTGGAACGCCTGGGTGCGCGCCCAACGCCTGCTCACCCGCGAGCTCGACCGCGGACTGCAGCGCGCCTGCGGCATCTCGAAGGCCGAGTTCAGCGTCCTGGTGACCCTGTGGCGAACCCCCGGCCACGAAGCGCGCGTCGCCGACCTGGTCGAAGCCCTCGGCTGGGAAAAGAGCCGCCTCTCACACCAGCTGACCAGGATGGAGTCGCGCGACCTGGTCACCCCGACCCGCACCGGACGGAGCGGCCGGCGCACCGGAATCAGCCTCACCGCACACGGCCGCTCGGTCATTCAGGAGGCCCTGGAGGTCCACGGCGACAACATCCGCCGCCACTTCCTGAATGAGCTGACCCCCTCACAGGCCGATGCGATCCGGTCCTGGGCGGACCAGACGATCGGACGCATCGAGCCAGGTCGCTGACCGGACGCTACCGTGTTCCGAAGATGACTACAGGTATCCGAAAGGTTGATGCCGATGAGCGACGCACCGCGCAAAGCAGCGTCGCCGGCCGCGGACCGGACGCTGACCGTTCTGGAAGCACTTGTCCGGGCGGAAGAACCGCTGACGCTGACCGCGCTCGCGAAGGCCGCCGGGGTACCGCTCGCCACCTGCGCGTCTATCGCCTACACGCTGGAGCAGCGGGGATATGCGGTCCGCAGAGTCGTCGGCCGAAGTCACTTCTGGCGCCCCACCCTGCGCCTGTACGGCTTGGCCATCGAACTGATCCGGAAAGTCGACCTGCCCTCCCTGGTCCAGGCCGACCTGCGGCGGCTTGCGGAAAGCCTCGGAATGCCCGCACATGTCGGGATCCTGGAGGACGCCTCGGTCGTTTATGTGGCCAAGGCTTCTACGCCCGGGTTCGTGCAGTTCGATACTTACCGCGGGAAGGTCGCGCCGTTCGACCTGACTGCGCTTGGCCGGGCGATCGCCGCGCATCTTCCGGAGGCGGAACTAAAGCCGTTGCTGTCGCGCCTTTCGCGTGGGGTTGGACCTAAGGCCGCTGCCCCTGATGCGGGTCAGTTCTTGGCGTTGCTGGCGAAGGTGCGGGCGGATGGGTATGCGATTGAGAGCGAGGAGGAGCAGGCTGAGATCGCTTGCCTCGCCGCGCCGTTCTTCGACGCCGAGGGGGCTGTAGCCGGGGCCGTGGGGGTGACGGGGTTTGCGCGGCAGTTGGTTGGGGAGAAGAGGAAGGCTGCGGCGCGGGGCGTGGTGCAGGTTGGACAGGAGGTTTCACGGCGGCTGGGGTTTGTGTTGTGAGCGTTCGACTGCCCGCACCGCGAGCAACCGCCATCCCTAGGCATCAGCAGCAGCCATATCAATGATCCGATAAGCATAGGTGGCGACAACACGATCGATATCCAAGTTGTACTTCGGGTTCGCCACCTTGTTGAATCCCATCACGACATGTTTATAGAACGCCACATCACGCTTGCCGCCCGTAAAAAACGTGAAATGCAAGCTGGGGTTCCTGGCGGCAACAAGGCTTCCTAGAAACACGGCCACGTCGTTCACCACCGCGTACCAGAGATTTCGGAGATGTTCCGGATTCCGTTCGACGTTTATCCGGAACCAGTCATTCAGCTCCTGCACCGACTCACGCGCCTGCCTCTTCGTCAACTCCGCATGCGGCTGGGCGTACGGCGGAAGATACGGTTCGTAGCCATCCCAGTTCATCTCATCTTATTGCCACACGAATGTTCGCGGACTGCAGGGCCTGAAACAGCGGATCCGTGATCTCTGCACGATTTCAACATCTCTTTATCTGCATTTTGCTGCCACTGGTCAGCGACATGCGACCGGGCTTCACAAGCGACGGGGTCCTCGCACCGCGAGGGCTGGCATGGACCACGGACGGCGAGCGGTTGTTCGCCATCACCCGGCCGGCCAACGGGTCGGAGCCCGCGTTGCGGGTGCTGAAGGATCCGACCGACCGGTAAGCCTCCACCGCACGTCTACAGCCCGGCCGCGTCGCGTCCGGCCGGGCTGCTTCTTGCGGCTCGGCAACAGCATTGCTTCTCCTCCGTCGATCGACTATCTTCCTGAATCAGGAAGACTTCTACGAAATACCGGAAGATAGGCCAACCGGAGTATCGGGGAGACGTCGTGGGCGCACTGTTGCGCTGGGCGGAGGCCGACCGCGCCGCGGTGCGGGGTGTGCTTTCCGAGGCGCTTGTCTTGGTGCCCATCGGCGCGACCGAGCAGCATGGGCCGCATTTGCCTACTGGGACGGACGCGTTTCTCGCGGCTGCCGTGTGCGAGCGCGCGGCTGAGGTGGCGGCACCGCGGGCCGAGCGGGCGTTGTTGCTTGCCCCGCCGCTTCCGTACGGGGCTTCGGATCATCATCTTCCCTTCAACGGCACGCTTTCCCTTTCGGCCCAGACCTTGTCGCACGTGCTTGACGATCTGGCGCGGTCGATCGCGGTTCAGGGCGGGCGGCGGATGGTCATTGTCAACGGGCACGGGGGCAATGCTGGCGTCTGCCACGCGTTCGCGGGGGCTGCGTCGACCCGGCATGGGCTTGCGGTGGCGCATACCGACTACTGGCGGGTCCTCGAGTCCGAAGACATCGTTCCTGGGCATGCTGGCGAGTTCGAGACTTCGATGATGCTGGCGGTCCATGGGGAACTCGTTCAGGAGACGGCCGCGAGAGAGAAGCCCAAAACGGCGCGAGTGTCTGATGTGGACATCCATTCCAGGAAAGCCTGGCGGGAGATTGACGGGTATACCGACCAACCCCAGTTAGCCACGGAGAGTCGGGGCACCAGGTGGTTCGATAGGATCACCAACGAGCTGGCGGACCGGTTTGTGGCGCTGGCGAGGGTGTTGTGAAGCCATGATCGTGGACGTGCACACGCACACTCCGACCCACCAGGCCGCGGTGCCGGAGGACGAGCTGCGCGTTTACGAGGGGTGGCGCACCGACCGAGCGGTGGTCACCACGAATTCCTGGGACGACTACGACAAAGCCACTGCGGCGGCTGATCTGTCCATTGTGTTCAACATCGCCGTCGAGAAACCCGAAGAGGCCACGGGGTTGCCGTATCGGGCGGAGGACACCAACACTGCCACGGCGGCGTTCGCGGCGGACGATCCCGAGCGGCGGATCGGGTTCATGTCGGTGAATCCGACCGCGCCCGACGTGTTCGAAGAGGCTGACCGGTGTCGCGAACTGGGGCTGGCCGGGGTGAAGCTCGGGCCGAATTACCAGAACTTCGACCCGCTGTCGCAACCGGCGTTGGACTTCTACGGTTACTGCGAGCGGAACGGGTTGCCGATCTTGTTCCACCAGGGGGCATCGCCGATTCGGCAGGCACCGCTGCGGTACACGTATCCGCTCGTCACCGACGAGGTCGCGCTGCAGTTCCCGGAGCTCCGGATCGTCATGGCGCACATGGGACATCCGTGGGGACGCGAGACCGTGGTGACCATCCGCAAGCATCCGCACGTGTACGCCGACGTCTCCTCGATCTACCTCCGGCCTTGGGTCTGCTACGAATCGCTGCTCGCGGCGCAGGAGTGGGGCGTGCCGCACAAACTGCTCCTCGGCTCGGACTTTCCGATCGCCACGACCGCGGAGGCGATGGCGGGGATGCGGCGGGTCAATAACATCGTCGAGGGCACGGCGTTGCCCAAGATTTCCGCAGAGCTGATCGAGGGAGTCATTCACGCGGACGCGGTCGCCGCGCTTGGCCTGGAGAGGACATCGCGATGACGCCGATCCGGGGAGTCTCTCCCGTTCTCGAGGTGCCTTTTACCGAGGACGGCGAGATCGACGTTTCCGGATTCCGGCGTGTGGTCCGGCATGTGCTCGGGACCGGGGTCGGCAGTGTGATGTTCCCTGGATTCGCGTCGGAGTTCTACAAGTTGGCGGAGGACGAAAGGCAGACCCTCACTGAGATATTGCTGGCGGAGACGGCGCTGCGGCCTGATGTCTTGGCCATCATCGCGGTTCAGGATCATGCGACCCGGCTTGCGGTGAAGCGGGCTACCGAGGCGGTCGCCGCGGGCGCTGATTTGATCAATCTTTTGCCGCCGCATTATCTGCACCCGTCCAGGAAGGCGCTGGTCAAGCATATTCGGGAGGTGCTTGACGCGGTGGATCCGACTCCGGCGGTGTTGCAGTACGCGCCCGCCGAGACCGGCACCCGCCTTGATGCGGACGTCCTGCGCAAGATCGCGGCCAAGCACGCCAATCTGCAACTGGTCAAGGTCGAGTCCAGTCCGCCGGGGCCGTTGATCGCCGAGCTGGCCGCTGGGGATCCGCCGATTCCGGCGGTCGAGGGGTACGCGGGGGTGCAATTGCCGGACGCGATCCGGCGTGGGGCGGTCGGGACACAGCCGGGATGTTCGTTCACCGAGATCTACGTGGAGATCTGGCGGCGGTTCGAGAACGGGGACGACGCGGGCGGGGAGGAACTACACCGCAGTCTGCTCCCGTACATCTCCTACTGGATGTTGGACACCGAGCGGATCATCGCGACGGAGAAGCTGATTTCGGTACGTCGTGGGCTGATCACCAGTCCGTACTGTCGCGCGCCCGCGCACCGGCTCGACGCCGAAGACATCCGGATGATCGACCGGTTTCTAGCGGAGTTCCGTGAGTTTCTGTGAATACGGTCGAAGACATCGAGGTCGTCGCGATCAGTCCGGTCGTGCGGCCGGAACTCGTCGTGGCCGGGGCTCGCGGGACGCATGATCGTTCCGACTTCTTACTGGTCCGGGTGACCACTTCGGACGGTGCGACCGGCCTAGGCGAGGTCAGCGCGACGCTTCAGTGGAGTGGCGAAGACGCTGGTACGGCGGAATACCTCATCAGAAAGGCCCTCGCTCCGGCGATACTCGGCCGGCCGCTCGTCCCGGTCGCCGATCTTGAGCGGCGCATGGACCACGCGGCGGCCGGTGCGCCGTTCACCAAAGCCGGGATCTCGACGGCGTTGTGGGACGCGTACGCACGCACGCTCGGCGTCCCGCTCGCGGTGGCACTCGGTGGTCCATTAAGGACCAAAGTGCCGGTGAAATGCTCGCTCAGCGGCAGCGGGCAACGACTCCAGGACGTCTACCAGGCGGCATTCGAGGCGGGTTTTCGCAGCTACAAGCTGAAGATCGGCTTCGATCCCGAGGAGGACGCACGTCGGCTCGCAGAGGCCCGCGCGCTCGTCGGGGCGGATACGTTCCTCGGTCTCGACGCGAACGGCGGCTACCGGCCTGCGGGCGCGGCCCGGGCAATCGAGTTGCTGCACGAACATAACCCGGCGTTTTTCGAGCAGCCGGTGGCACCTGGAGATCTTGCCGCGATGCGAAACCTGCGCGGGCGCGGTCTGTCCATTGTGGCGGATGAAAGTGTGTTCGGCATGGACGATCTCGTGTCCGTGATCCGAGCCGAAGCGGCGGACGCGGTCAGCCTGTACATCGGCAAGGCGAGCGGGCCGGGCCGAGTGGTGTCGATGGCGCACCTCGCGAACGCGTTCGGACTGGACGTGGTGCTCGGGTCCAATGGGGAGCTGGGCATCGGCGCGGCGGCCCAGTTGCACGCCGCGTGTGCCGCACCGGGGCTGTCGACTCGGATTCCCTCCGACATTATCGGCGCGCACTATTACGAGCGCGACATCCTCAAGACGCCGTTGAACAGCGACGGCCAGAAGGTCCGGCTCGGCGACGCACCTGGCCTCGGCGTCGAGGTGGCCGACGACATCGCCGCCGGGTTCAGGAGCGTCCGATGAACCGGTCGAGCACGTTCGCGGTCACCGCGGAGACGCCGTCGTCCACCAGTACCGCGGAGGTCCAGGCAATCGAGCCGACCGAGAACGCCTCGCCGCCGCTGGCCGTTGCGTAACACGCGATCTCGCCGCCGCCGTCGCCAGGGTTGAGGCCGCGCGCGAGTACGTGAGTCCCTTGTGGACTGTGCGGGCCGGTCTTGTCGGTTTCGTGGCCGGAAGCACCGCCAGGGCATCGTTCGTGCAGGCTCCGAACGCCGAACCGGTCCCCTTTGTCCAGTCCGGTGCCGCGGAAAGCCCAGTGGCCGGGGTCGAGCACCTCGTATGGTGCGCCGGTCATCGCGCCCGCACTGGTGAACACCACGCCGAACAGCTCCGACGTCGGCCGGAACGTGCGGTGCATCCGGCTCTCATAGGGACCGGTCTCGATGGCCTGGGTACGAAATTGCAGCGCGTCAGCGGTGAAGGCCACTTCGCAGTCGGCGACATTGCCGCCGAAGTTGGCCAGCTTTCCGCCGCGGTCGTGCACCCAGGAATAGACGACGGTGTACATCTCGCGGGTCCAATATTCCGGATGGGTGCTCAGGACCAGCGCGCGGTAACTGTTGAGAGGCAGGGTGCCGTCGTGCAGGTGTGCGTCGGAATAGAGGTCGTACTCGTAGCCGTTGCGTTCCAGCCAGCTGAGCAGCCGCCATTCCGCGGCCGCCAGGTGACACGGCTGCCTTCCGCGGATCGGGTCCTCCGGCTGGTCGGCTGCACTGAGCTGGTTCAGCGGTTCCGGGCGTTCGAAGGACAGCGGCGGGTACGCGTCGTCCGGCAGCGCGTGTTCGCTGAAGCTGGATTCGAGATAGCGGGGCATTTCCAAGCGGGGCACCAAAACTGGTGCCGACGGCAGTCCGGAGGCGTTGATGTAGTTGCTGCGGCCGCCGAAATTGTTGTAGGCGTTCCAGGTGTTCGTGGAGGCGACCACGGCGAGCGGCGCGGTCGGCTGGCGCGGCGCGACCACCCAGGGAAAGGAAAATCGGGCTCCGGACTCCCCTTCGACGTGAAAGTAGTACAGGCCGCTGCGATCCGGAGCCGTGACGTATTGCCGGTGCGACGGATCGACGTAGCCTTTTTCGTTGAACCGCACGCCGGTTCGCGTGTAGTCGCCGTCTGGTGTCACCTGCACGGTCGCGCGCGGCGCGTGTTCGTCGAACCAGCCGATCAGCGCCGTCTCCTCGGCCGCCGCGCCGTGTCGCCACAGGCTCAGCCGGTACGGCTCGGGGCTGTGGATCCGGAACTCCCCCTCGTCGCCGCTGCGCGCCCATTTCGGCCAGATATAGCCGAAAATCTGGTCGGACAGCAGCCGGAACTGGCGCGGTTCGCCAGAACCGAGCGCGACGTCGACGTGTTTGGCTCCGTAGCCGTCCTTGGCGAGGGTGACGCGGTAGTCGCCGGGCGGGACGTCGGCGTGGATCGCGCCGGTCGCGGTGGAGCGCGCGGTCCAGTGCGACCGGTGGTCGCTAATCTCGACGGTCGCGTCGGGCAACGCGAGGTAGCGTTCGTCGCTGACATATCCCAGCAAGGTCATACCGTCGCGGCTTTCGGTTCGACAGCCGGCTCCGGCAACGGTTGCCCGGAGCGTTCGGGCAACATCAGCATCGCGACCGCGCTGAGCACGCAGCCGGCGATCACGTAAATGCCGACGCCCCACACCGCGCCGGTCGCGCCGACCAGCCACGCGCTGAGGTACGGCGCGAACCCGCCGCCGAGCACCGCGGTGAGCTGATATCCCAGGTTGACGCCGGTGACGCGCGAGCGGGTGTCGAACAATTCGGACAGAATCGTCTGGGACAGCGCGGACATCGCCATCACGAACACCGAGAAGCCCAGCACCATCGCGACCGCCACGAGGACCGGGTTCTTCGTCTCGAACAGCCAGAACACCGGGAAGATCACCACCGCGAGCCCGGCGCAGCCGCCGAGGAACACCGGCTTCCGGCCGATCCGGTCCGACAGCGCGCCCCAGGTCGGCGCGAGAATGATCTGTGCCCCGGCGGCGACCATTGTCGCGGTGAGCGCCACCGACGCGGGCATGCCGAGATCTTTTTTGATGTACGACGCGCCATACGTGGTGATGACATAGCCGCCGATGCTGTTGGCGAAACCGAACAGAACGCCGTAGATCAAATTGCGCGGACGCCGCAGTACAGCGACCAGTGGAATGCGCGATCCGGAATCCTTCTCGCGGGCGCGTTCAAACTCCGGCGTTTCGCCCACTCGAAGCCGGATGATCAAACCCGCGACCAGCAGCACGAAGCTCAGCAGGAACGGGATCCGCCAGCCCCAGGCCAGGAAGTCCCGTTCGGGAAGCGTCGCGAACAACGCCATCAAACCGGAGGAAATGAGCAGCGCGACGCCTGCCCCGGAAAGGAGCAGCGCACCGTAGAGACCGCGTTTGCGCGGCGGGGCGTGCTCGACGGCCAGCGAGATCGCGCCGCCCATTTCGCCGCCGGTCGAGAAGCCCTGCAGCAACCGCAGGAGGACGAGCAGAATCGGGGCCGCGACGCCGATCTGGCGGTATCCGGGCAGCGCGCCGATGAGAATCGTGGCGATCCCCATCAGCACGATGGTGAGGATCAAGGCGCTCTTCCGGCCGAACCGGTCCGCGAGATGGCCGATCACGACGCCGCCGACCGGACGCAGCACGAACCCGACGGCGAAGGTGGCGAACGACGACAGCTGTCCGGTGAGCGGGTCCGCGGACGGGAAGAACACAGCCGGGAACACCACTGCGGCGGCTAGGCCGAACAGGTAATAGTCGTAGTACTCGAGCAGCGTGCCGATACTGGAAGCCAGCACCGCGGACCGGCGCGCCGAGCGCGTCGATCCGGAGCTGTCTGAGTGAGAGCTGTCCGCGCCCATGACGCCCGCACCTCCTGATCCGATGGCGGATCAAGGCCGGTCGACCTCGACCCGACAACCCCGAATCACGTATTTACGAGATACCGTAGATACGTCTTCTATTTCGGAAAGATTAGTCTATGCTGGCGGCGTCGGACAAGGGGAATCTCGGGCGGGCGCCGGCGGGTTTCCGCAGTGCGAGCAGCGGGCCGCCGAGCCGTGGAGGGGTCGACCATGACGTTGAGCCGTCGTCGTCTTTTGCAGTTGTCCGCGGTCGCGGCGGGCACGGCCGTGGTCGGGACCGGAACCGTTGCGGAGGCCGCTGAAAAGGAGCCGGACTGGGGCGCGTTGCGCAAACGGCTGCACGGTGCGCTGCTGCAGCGAAATCACGCTGGCTACGAGGAAATCCGGCCGCCGTTCAACATCCTTTACGACGACCGCTACCCGCCTGCGATCGCCCGGTGCGTCGACGCCGACGACGTCCGGAAGTGCCTGGCTTTCGCCGCGGAAAACAAAATCAAGTTCGCCGCCCGCAGCGGCGGCCACAGTTATGTCGCATATTCCACTCCGGGCGACGGATTGGTCGCGGACCTCAAGCTGATGAACCGCGTGGAGGTCCGCCGGAACGGCACCGCGGTCGTCGGCGCCGGCACGCGACTGATCGACGTCTATCACGCGCTGGCCGCCGAAGGCCGCGCGCTGCCGGGCGGAACCTGCGGTTCGGTCGGCATCGCCGGGCTCGCGCTCGGCGGCGGAATCGGCGTTCTGATGCGGAAGCACGGACTGACCTGCGACCATCTGGCCGGCGCGAAAGTGGTGACGCCGTGCGATCTGCGGCTGCGTTCGGTCGACCCGGGCTCGGACCTCGGCTGGGCGCTCACCGGCGGAGGCGGCGGGAACTTCGGCGTCACCACGGAATTCACCTTCCGCACGGTGCCCGCTCCGCCGCGGGTCACGGTGTTCGTGGTGAACTTCCCCGAAGGATCGGGCACCGACGTCTACGGTGCCTGGCAGGACTGGATCACCGCCGCGCCAAGGGAATTCTGGTCGAACATCTCGGTGCTCGGCGGCCCGAACCCGGCCGCGGGCGTGCCCGGCTGCCTCCTCGGCGGCGAACAGCGGGCGCGCGAGCTCATCGCCGATCTGGAACGCCGGGCCGGGGTCAAGGGCACTGTCAGCGGTTTTCAGGAGACCGACTATCTCGGTGCGATGGATTTCTGGTCCGGAAGCCTGGGGCGGCGCCGGTTCATGGCCGCCTCCCGGGTGCTGGCGCGAAAAGCCGATCCGGCGCAACTGAGCGCGCTCGTCACCGGCGAGACCAAGATCGCGCTGGAAGTGAACCCGCTCGACGCGGCGGTCTCCGACGTCCGCCCCACCGACACCGCGTTCGCCCACCGCGGCGTTTTCGGCGACGTGCAGGTCTATCTCAGTGCCGACCCCGGCGTCGACCGGGAGACCGCGAAGCACGAAGTGAACGACGTCCAAGCGCGGCTGGCGAAATTCGCCACCGGCGGCGCTTACGTCAACTACCTCAACGACGACCAGAAGGATTGGGCCACCGCGTACTACGGGGTGAATCTCGGGACGCTCCGGGCGGTAGCGGCGAAGTACGACCCGAGTGGGGTGCTCGCGTTCGAGCAGGGTCTCTCGCCGCGCCCGGTGTGAAAGCCGGTCTGCGGCCGGCGCAGGACTCCGGCCGCAGACCGGCGGGCTACGCGGCGACCTGCAGGATCCAGGTGACCCCGAAGCGGTCCCGGAGCATGCCGAACGCCGGGGCCCACTGGGACGGGCCGAACGGCTCGATGACCGTCGCGTCCTCGGACAGCTTCTTCCAGAACTCGCCTGCCTCGTCGACGGAATCGCCGCTGACGGACAGGAAGAACTTCTCCGTGGTGACGGTCATGCCGTTCTCGCGGGTGGTCTCGCCGACCGGCGCGGCGGCGGCGACGCCGGGCACGTCGTAGGCCATCACCTGGAACCCGTTCTCGCCGACGACCTGACCGAACACCACGCGGTCCGCGCCGGGCGCGTCCTTCGGCATGCCGAAGTCGCCGTAGGTGGCGATCCGGGTCTCCCCGCCGAACACCGACCGGTAGAACTCGAGCGCCTCCCTGGCCTCGCCCCGGAAGTTCAAGTGGGCGACGGCGTGCACTGCCATGATTTCGACTCCTCGTTTCCCGCGCCGGACTCGTTCCCGCGCTGGAACCGAGACTCGCAGCAGTAGCGGTCAGGCAGTGGCCGCTACTTCGGGCATGATCGAAACCATGCGAAAGATGACCGACGACGAGCGACGGGACCGCATCGGGCTGCGGCACGCACTGGCGACCGCCGCGCCCGGAGTGGAGGCCGCCGTCCGCGCGGTCACGTGCTTGCACGCCACCGAGGCCAGCAGCATCTATCTGTCCGCGTACGCCCGTTCCCGCGCCGACCGAGAGTCCATTTCGGACGCATTGTTCGGCCGACGGACTGTGGTGCGGCAGCTGGCGATGCGCCGGACCGTCTTCGCGTTTCCAGTCGATTTGTTCGCTGCGGCAAGGGGAAGCGCGTCGGCTCGGGTCGTTCGGCAACTGACCGCACGGCTGGCGAAAGACGCCGAGCTGGCCGGGATCGACGATGGCCCGGGGTGGGTCTCGAACCGGTGCGCCGAGGCTCTCGCGGCGATCCGCGAAGAACCTGGCACCGCTGCACAGTTACGCGCTCGCGTTCCCTCGCTGAGCACGCGGATCGCTGCCGAAGGACGGCCCACCGTTCTCGCTCCCGTGGGGTCCCGCGTGCTCTCCGCGCTCGCGGCCAGCGGTTCGGTGGTCCGCGGGGACAACGCCGGAAGCTGGCAGACGTCGCGTCCAGTGTGGACGGCCGTTGAGGAGTGGCTCGGCGAGGACCCGGGCGTCCTGGACGAACGGGAGGGCTACCGGGAACTGGTGCGGCGGTGGCTGTGGTCGTTCGGGCCGGGGACGGAGGACGACCTGGTGTGGTGGCTAGGCGCGACGAAAACCGCGGTCCGCCGGGCGCTGGACGACGTCGGCGCGACACCTGCACTGCTGGAGGACGGAACCCCGGCGTGGCTGCATCCCGCCGACGAGGAAGAGGTCCGCCTCGGCGGGGACTGGGCGGCCCTCCTCCCGACCCTCGACCCGACGACCATGGGCTGGCGCCGCCGCGACTTCTACCTGGGCGGCCACGGCCCGCACCTCTTCGACGGCGCGGGCAACGCCGGTCCGACCGCGTGGTGGAACGGGCGGATCGTCGGGACGTGGACGCAGCGGCCGGACGGGGTGGTGGAGGTTGTGCCGATCGATCCGTTGCCGGGGGCTGCGGCGAGGGCGTTGGATGTGGAGGCTGCGAGGCTCACCGCGTGGTTTGGCGGGGAGGTGGTCGCGACGGGGTATGTATCGCCGTTGGTTCGCGGGCGGGTCAGCCGAGGTCCTGCCGACGGAGCCTCGGATCGGTAAGCGACGGCGGGATCCGGCCCGCACCGCCTGGTTTGACGGGGAGGTGGTCGCGACAGGGTATGTATCGCCGTTGGTTCGCGGGCGGGTCAGCCGAGCACCCGCCGACGCAACCTCGGCTCGATAAGCGACCTCGGAACATACGACACATCGATCGGCCCCACATCCGCACCCGGCGCGACGATCTCGTCGATCCGGTCCAGCAGATCCCCGTCCAGCCGGGTATCAGCACCAGCCAGCAGGTCGTCGAGCTGCGGCAACGTCCGGGGGCCGATGATCGCGGACGTCACACCCGGATGGTTGACCGCGAACGCCAGCGCCAGACGCGTCAGCGAAATCCCGGCTTCCTCGGCAAGCAGCGCGAACCGTTCGACCGCCGCGTGTTTGCGTTCGTCGGTCATGTGGCGCGGGACGAAACGCAGCTGCGCTTCCCGAGGCTGCTCGCCACCGGGGCCGGGCCGGTAGCGGCCGGTCAGCAGGCCCATCGCGAGCGGGCTCCACACCAGGACTCCCATGCCGTACCGGCGGCACACCGGCAGGATCTCGCTCTCGATTCCCCGGTTGAGCAGCGAGTACGTCGGCTGTTCGGTCCGCAGCCGGGCCAGGCCCGCGCGGTCGGACACCCATTGGGCTTCGACGATCCCGGACGCCGGGAAGTTCGAGGACCCGACCGCGCGCACCTTGCCGCTGCGCACCAGGTCGGTCAGCGCGGAGAGGGTTTCCTCCAGATCGGTGTCGGGATCGGGGTGGTGGAGCTGGTAGAGATCAACATGGTCGGTTCGCAGGCGCCGCAACGACTGTTCGATCTCCGCGACGATCCAGCGCCGGGAGCTTCCACCGCGACCCGGGCCCATCGAGCCGTTCACCTTCGTGGCCACCACCACGTCGTCGCGGCGGCCCTTCAATGCCGCGCCGAGGATCTCCTCGGACTCCCCATCGGGCCCGTAAACGTCAGCGGTGTCAACGAAGTTGATCCCAGAATCGAGCGCCCGGTGCACCATCCGGGCGCACTCGCCGTGATCGGGGTTGCCGATCTTCCCGAATTTCATCGTGCCAAGGCAATAGACGCTGACCTTGATCCCGGTCCGCCCTAAAAGCCGCATCTGCATGTGCCGGTTCCTAATCGGTAGTAGGGGTAGTTCTTCCAGCTCGTGGCTGAGGCCTGTTTGGCTCCAGACGTTCGACGTCTTAGGAAAGAACGGCCTGGT
>NZ_JBVKDQ010000027.1:0-98064 GCF_055633755.1 Amycolatopsis sp. NPDC114484
CTACGAACGCAAACCCAGCCACTACCTCGCCTTCCTCGCCCTCGGCGCCGCCATCACCTGCTACAAGAAACTCACCAAATGAGACATGCTCTAAGCGTTCGTTGGCGACGGGCGCAAACGTCGGAGCGGCACAGGCCAGCGGCCCTTGTTCCAGAGGGCGCGGATCGCGGTCGATATTGGAAAGGTCGCCTGGTACCGCAGCGGGCCACAATGGCCAGTCGGCCTTCGTGGCCACATGCCCGTTGCTGCCGTTGACAGTCGGCGGAACAAGCATGGCCGTATGAGTGGTAAGCCGGGTCGTGGCCGTCAGATCGATCTCCGCGATCGAAGCGAGCGGAAGGTCGAATGATTGCGCACCGGCGGCAGCAAGTTTTCAGGCGCGTCGACGTTGACGGCACCAGCCAGATCATCAAGCTCAACGAACGATCGGCTGTCGCCGATCACGGTCGCGTCGGCGCGAACTTCCACGATCGGCTCGCAGACGCCGCCTCATCGTGTCGTGGCCTCTCGCGCCGCGCGCCGGAATCCAGTTCAGCTGCCTTCGGCGATCAAGCGCACGACGCGGGCCAGCACCGCCGGGACCACGAGGACCGCTCCCGTCCTGCAAGGTTCACTTCTTCCGCGCCCGCCTCTTTCGACCGGGCGGGTGCTGATCACGCCGGACTCGATCGCGCCTGGCACTCCGACCGCGAAGTTCACATCGGCGCAAGCCGCCAAGCGTTACGGGCGTGCGCGGACGCTATCCGGCGCCGAAGTATCACCGGCGGCAGCCTGGTCGGCATCGCCCGTCGGTCGCGAAGAACCTCGGCGATATCGCCCAATCGGTCGACTGCTCTGGAGCAGAGTCGGTGCCCAAATTCAAATGGGGTCACGGTCTGCTCTAGGATTGCTCCAGCTACTGAACGGTAGCTGAATTTCGGCATCGTAAACCTCAAGATCCGGCAGTACGAAAAAACCGCCCTGCCTGGACCTTTGGATCCCACGGGCGGTTTTTCGTCACTGTGGAGCTAAGGGGACTCGAACCCCTGACCCCCTCACTGCCAGTGGCCGGGGCGCGTCCCTGACCTGCAGTTATCGAGAACCTGCAGAACGGGCGCCGCAGTTGACCGCATCTGAGCGCGGTTCAACGGTGTTCGGCGTCATTGGAACCATGGCCCTGCTCCAGATCTGCTCCAGGAAAATTCGCATGAATGCGCATGCGCATTCATGCCCACCGTGTTGTCTCGCGGTGCGGGTGTGTTGTCCAGAGCCTGGGGTGACGAGGAAGGCCGGGATCGGTCGTCGGTTGTGATCGACGATGTCGGCCCAGGTCGAGCGGGGAAGCACATCGGTGACTTGCGCCGCAAAGTGCGGCCGGCCGGTCATGCCCCCGCTCGCGCGGGGAGTGCGATGCCGCGGTGGCGACTCAGCCGATCGCGCTGGGACCACCCCGCACGCGCGGGGAGAACTGGGACATGACCAGTCCGCAACGGACCGGGCAAGGACCACCTCCGCACGCGAGGTGAAGACAAGACGATGGTGCCGACCGATCGGGAGCGCGAGGGACCACCCCCGCTCGCGCGGGGAGAACTGGAGCGGGGGCTTCGGCCTTTCTGGAGGCAGCGGACCACCCCCGCTCGCGCGGGGGGAACACTTCTTGACCTGGGAGTTTACCTGGCGGTTGGTGGATTTTCATTCGCTTGTGCTGAGTCCGCGCGAGGAAGACGCACGATCGTGCGGCGCGCTGCGGTCGCGGGGCGGACCACCTCCGCTTGAACAGCGGAGGCAGGGATGCGGACAGGGTATTGCAGTGTGTGGTCAAGGTCGGGCAGTTTGGGTGGTGGCGGCGCGCAAGGCTTGTGGCTCTAGGTCCTCGTTTTGCCTGCCAGCTGTTGGGTCGGGCCTCGGTCTCTGAGATCGGCGACGGTCTTCCGCTGATCGGTCTCGTTGGTGCGGATCGGCGTGCAGCATCGGGCGGCGGACGCAGGCTTCTCTGATCTAACGGCACACGCTGTCGGGTCCTAGGCCGGTCAGTGGATAGCCGTGTTAGCGGTCGGCCGGGTTCCGAGTCGAAAGCCCGAACGTGCGAGCTGCGGTGGAACACGCTCTGCACAAGGGCGCGGTGGTCGTGGCGGCAGCAGGCAACACGTCCCAGACAGGCCCCTCGGTCGGATACTCGGCGTCGTTCCCCGGCGTAGTCGCCGTGACCGCGGTCGACGTCGACAAACGCTTCTGGCCCGGAAGCGCATCAGGGCCGCAGGCGGTCGTGGCCGCACCAGGCGTGGACATCCGATCGGCGAACGATCATGGAGGCTATCTTCGCAGCGACGGCACGAGTCTCGCCGCGCCCTACGTGACCGCGACGGCCGCACTTCTGTGGTCGAAATACCCCGAGCTGACCGCAGGACGAATCATTCGCCAGCTTATCGACACCGCGGACTCCCCGAGTTCCGGTCGGCATGACGACCAGCTCGGCTTCGGCATCGTCGATCCGCTGCGTGCGCTGACCGCGCCGGTTGCCGCTGACTCGGGATTGCCGTCGGGCAGACCGGCACCAGCCAGTGCGACGTCCTGGCGGTGGTACGCCGTCGGCGGTGCAATTGGCGTCGTGCTCCTTGTTCTGCTCGGAGCTGTCGTGCGGCGCAGGCGACGAGCTGGAGCTTAAGGCTGGTCGTGTGATTCAGGGGCCACGCTGGCTGGTCGACCGAGCGGGCGTCTCGATCTGCGGGTGAGCGTGCCTGCCGTCGCCCTCGGCTCCCGCGCGGAGCCCCGCTCGAGCGGGAAGATGTCGAGACAGAGGGAATCGGCGCGGTCGCAGCGACTACCCCTGTTGCCTAATGAGAGCAGCAGTCCGGCGAGTATCGCGGAGAGGATCTTGCCTGCGGGCCGCGCGGCCACTCTGACCAGGAATTTCGCTGCCACATCGGTGATCGGATCGAAAGTCACGGCACCGATGACTGCTGGCGGATGACCTCACCCGCATCGGTCGGAATGCAGGTTCGGATCGGCCGGATGGCTGATCCGCAGCTGCGCCGTTGTTACACATTCACTTCCCGTACCACGAGATCGTAACGATTGCCTGCCATGGGAAACGCTCGTCCTGAAACTGGCGACCACCGAAGAAAGCGGAAGTGCCGAAACTGTCGGTGGCCGGGGTTACCGTCTCGGGGAGGTTCGGGTCCGGCACGGGGAGGGTATGTGAGCGAGGTCGTCGGCGAACACGCCCGGGTGCGAGATGCCCTTGAACGGCCCACGCTCCGGCTGCTGGACGGCAAGTGGGCGGCGTTCCGGGTAGCGGTTTTCCGGTGTTCCTTCTCCCGCGATCGTCGTTCGGTGCAAGCCGATCGGCTGCACGTGCAGGTCGACACTCTGCTCGACGAATTGCAGGGGAACGGCGTCGATGTGCCACCGAACACGACTGGACGATCGTTGTGCAACTCGTGGGTGAACGACCAGTGGTTGTTCAGGGACAACGCTCAGGACGGAAGCCTGGAATATTCGCTGACTTCGTTCGCCTTGGAGGCGATCGACCTCGTACAGAGCATGTCCCGAGATCGAGTGCTCGTATCGGAGTCGCGGTTGACGACAATCCTTGACACGGTCCGAAGATGGGCGCTCGAAGCCGCGCCGGACGCCGATGCACGCATCGAGCGGTTGAACGCGCAGATCCACGAGCTAGAAGCCGAGCGGGACCGACTGCAAGCGGGCGGTGAAGTGGCCGCCGCGTCCGACGACCGGATGCTGGACGGCTACACGAACCTCATCGACCTGATCGGGCAACTACCTTCGGACTTCAAGCGCGTCGAGGAATCGGTGCTCGACATGCACCGCAAGATCCTCAGGGACTTTCGCGACGAGGACCGTGCCGTCGCCGAGGTGCTCGACGAATACCTGCGCGACCAAGACGAGCTGGTGAAGGCGACTCCGGAAGGTCGGGCGTTCGATGGAGCTTTCGTGCTGCTGCGCGACGACGTGCTCCTGCTCGAGCTGCGGGAGAACGTCCAAGTGATCCTCGCGCACCCCGCGGCCGCCGTTCTCGAGACCCAGGACCTGAGCGAGATCCGTGGTGCGGAGGCGGTGATCCGGCAGGGAACCAAGGACGTGCTCGCGCAGCGCCGGCGGCTCACCGCGACGCTGAAGGAGCACATCGTGAACCACGACGTCCTCCAGGAGCGTGAGCTGGGGCGGGTGCTGCGCGGCATCGACCGCGAACTGGCGACGTGGATGGAGACAGCCGGGCCTCGGGCGACGGTCCCGGTCGGGCTCCTGCCGCCGACCGCGAAGGTCGGTCACTTTCGTGAGCGCTTGTGGGATCCGGCCTCGGCAGCGCCACCCCCGCCGTTGGAAGAGGCCGAGGAGGACGCCCCGGAACCGCCGACCGTCGAGGAGCTGCGCTTGCGAGGCGGTCCGTCCTTGGAAGAACTGCGGCTCGCCCTTGTCGACGCGTTCGCGACCGGCGATATGGGCACCGTCGGCCGGATGTTCAACGAGCTGCCGGCGCGCCTGCGCCGGCCTGTCGAGGTGCTCGGGCTCCTGCACGTCGTGAACGGGGTTGGTGCTCTTCGGGACGACGCCGGTCCGGAAGTCTTCGAATCCATCCGCCCGGACGGGAATCGACGGAACTTCCTGGTGCCTGCCATCACGCTCACCCCGGACGAGGTGGCGACACTCGATGGCTGGTCGCTCGAAGGAGCCGGCGATGAGTGACGAAACGGCCGACTCTTCCGGGGCGGAGTTCGACGACGACACCGGCTTCATCGACGAACCCGGCGACGCCGTCGAGCCAGAAGAAGGCGAGTCGACGTTCGCGCTTTTCGAGGGGGACACGGGTGGGCTCTCGCTCGCTCAGCGCCGAGCCCTGGTGATCCTGCTCAAGAACCGGTTCATTTCGGCCGCGCAGCACCCCGCGGAATGGCGGGTCATCCGCGAGGATCCCGCGCCGATAAAAGCCCGCCTGAACGACCTATTCCTGGACCTCCACCTGGACCGGCACTTCGAAGTCGCGTTCAAGCGGCAGGCGGTCGCGGAAGGCGGCGCGAAGGAGTTCCCGACGCTCCTGCATGACACGGCGTACACACGGGAAGAGACGATCATGCTGGTCTTCCTCCGGCATCGGTTCCAAAGTGAGCAGGCTGCTGGGCACGACGACGTCACCATCGAGCGGGACGAACTCGTCGCCCACGTCGCCTCGTTCCGCCCCGCCTCCGCGACCAACCGGTCCGGTGATGAGGCAAAGGCCGTCAACGCGGTTGAAAGCCTCCTCAAGGCGAAGGTCCTCGCGCGGACCAACGACTCCACCCGCTTGCGGGTCTCCCCGGTCATCGCGGTGCTGCTGCCGCTGCCCCGGTTGCACGAGCTGTGGGAATGGCTCATCGACGAGAACCGCGCCGATACCGCCGTGACGGAGAGTGAGGTGACGTCGTGACGGCAGATGCGACCCAGCCCTCGGTCCGGTACCTGCCCGGAGCCGGCGAGGGAACGCCGCAGTGGAAGGTCGAGACGCTGCAGCTGGTTAACTGGGGTGGGTTCCACGGCCACTGCACCGTCGAGTTCGCGAGCACCACGACGCTGCTCTCCGGTGCTTCGGGCACTGGTAAGTCGACGCTGCTCGACGGCTACATCGCGCTGGTCATGGACGCGAACACGCCGTTCAACGGGGCGTCGAACGACGCCACCGTCGGCCGGGCGCGCAGCGCCGACCAACGCAGCCTGGTTTCGTACCTGCGAGGCAAACTGGACACCGGCCGGGACACCGGCACCGGCGAGCTTTCCGACCAGGTTCTGCGTGGTCGTGACTCGGCAACCTGGGGCGCCCTGGCGGTGACCTTCATCGACGACAGCGAACGCCGCTACACCCTCGCGCGGCTGTTTTACGTTCCGCGGTCCGCTGCACGAGACAGCGATCTGACCCGCAAGATGTGCACCATCGACGGTGCCATCGACCTGCGGGAACTCGAGCAGTTCGCCGAGGGCAAGTTCGACAAACGTGCCGTGACCGCCCGGTTCCCGAACTTGAAGATGCACGAATCCTATGGCGCCTTCTCCCAAGCGTTCTTCACGCGGCTCGGCATCGGGGCTCAGGGCGACGGTGCCAAGGCCGTCCGGCTGCTTGCCCGGATTCAAGGTGGGCAGCAGGTTCGCACCGTCGACGACCTGTACAAGTCGATGGTCATCGAGACACCGGGAACCTACCAGGCAGCCGACGCGGCGATCGGTCACTTCAAGGACCTCGAAGACGCCTACGAAGCCATGGCGACTGAGGCGAAGAAGGCGGAGGCCCTTGCGCGGGTGCCAGAACTCTGCGAGGAGCGGGAAAAAGCGCTGGCGGACGCCCGGCTCATCGACACCTTCGGGATACACCGCACCGGGGACAGCCCGTTCGAGTTGTGGAAGCTGGCTACCGAGGACACCTTGCTTGAGGAAGCCGAAGACGACCTTCGCGACCAACGCAAGCGAAAATCAGAACAGAAGTCCGTTGCGGAGAAAAGGGAAGCGCGTCTTCACAAGGAGAAGCTAGCCGTCGAAGCCGACCTCGGTGACAACGAATCTCAAGCGACGCTCGAGCGGATCGATGCGGACGTCGCTGTGCTGGAGCAGGATTTCCTGGCTGCCGAAGTACATCGCGGCAGCTTCGACCGATCGACGGCCTGTCTCGGCGCGCGGATCGACACGGAGGCGGAATTCGGAGCGGCGCAGGAGCGAGCGAATGACTTCCTTGCCGGGTTCGGGTCTGCGCTTGAAGCAGTCGAGGAACGCCGAAGGGCGCTTTACACCGACCTTTATGGGCCTAGCAACGAGAAAAAAGAGCTCGGCGAAGAGCTCAGGTCACTGCGGGATCGCGACGGCCGCATGGACCGGGGCCTGCACGACGCTCGGATGCTCATCGCCGAAGCGACCGGCATCGATCCGAAGAACCTCCCGTTCGCCGGAGAGCTCATCGACGTCCGGCCCGAGCACAAACAGTGGCGGAAGGCCGTCGAAACGACGCTGTTCAGCGTCGCCCGGATTCTGCTCGTCGACGTCCGGCACCTCGACCGGATTTCCCGCCTGATCGACGGCGTCCGACTGCCGCGGCGGGTTAACTTCGAAGGGATCGACCTCGCGCAGTTCGAACCGGAGAACATGGACCCGCGGTTCGTGTCGGGCAAGCTCGCCTTCAAGAACACGCCCTTTACCGCTTGGGTGCAGGACCGCATCACCGCTTCGAACACCGATGCGCTGTGCGTCGAAACCGCGGAAGAACTCGGCGGCGGGGGACGCCGGGTCACGGTCAATGGTCAGACCCGGCAGGGTCGTTCCGGTGCTCACGGTGAGCTCAACGCCCCGTACGTGATCGGCTTTTCGAAGGAAGAGCGGGTCGCCGAGATCAAGCTGCGGCTCGGCGAGCTCGAGGACATCCTCGACGGAATGGACCGGCGGCGCCAAGCCGTGGACATCGAGTTCAACGGCCTGCACACCGCGAAGGCAGCACACGAGCTCGTGCTGGCGACCGCGTGGCGCAGTATCGATCCGGACAGCATCCGGGCGGACATCGAGCGGCTTCAGGAGCAGAAGAAGCGTCTTCTCGAGTCGGACGACGCGCTGCGGGCGCTCAACGAGGAACTCGAGCGCCTCAAGTCCGCGTTGACAAACGCCGGCCGGGAAATCGGTGCACTCGGCGCTGAACTCGAAAGACTGGAAGCCGAGCGCGGCAAAGTCATCAAGCGCAAGGACCACGTCGTCGACGAAATCCAGCGCATCGAGCGGGACCAGGTCGTCACCCTGACCGAAGAACAGGCCGAACTGCTGACCGCCGAGTTCGCGCTGGTCGCGACAGTCGGTGACCGCGCCGGATTCCAAGTCGGCGCCGGACGGCTGAAAGGCAAGCTCGCCGAGCGCGGCAAGGGTGCCAGGGGGAAAGCGGACAATGCCGAAAGATCGCTCGAGGAGACGTTCCGGAATTACCTTGGACGGTGGCCCGACCCCAGCCTCTCGGCCTCCGTGGAGGACCATGTCTCGTACCGGCGCATCCTCGACGCGATCACCGGGACCGGATTGCACGAACGCCGGCGGGAGTGGACGAAGCGGCTCACCGACTGGTCCGGCCAGGACCTTGTGCCGCTCGCCGGCGCCTTCAGCCTCGCGGTCGAGGACATCCGTAACCGGCTCGAACCAGTCAATGCGATCCTCGCCCGGCTCCCGTTCGGGGCCCACCGGTACCGACTCAAGATCGATCTCCGGGAGCTGCGCCGTGACGATGTAGTCAAGTTCAAGAGAGAACTCAGCGTTCTTTCCCGGGCGGACACTGACACTTTCAGCGACGAACAGGTCCAGAACTGGTTCACCCGGCTTCGCCGCTTCATGCGGCACATCCGCACCGACGCCCCTGGCAAGTCCCACCGCGACTATTTTCTCGACGTGCGCAAGCACATCGAGATCACCGCGGTGTCCTACGACGACGAAGGTCGCGAACGGTCGACTTACGCGGCTCTCGGGGGTAAATCCGGCGGGGAGACCCAGGAGCTGGTCGCCTTCATCGTCGGAGCCGCGCTCCGGTTCCAGCTGGGCGACGAAGCCCATGCCCGCCCGCGGTTCGCGCCGGTGTTCCTGGACGAAGGGTTCGTCAAGGCCGACAGTGAGTTCGCCGGGCGGGCCGTCGACGCGTGGAAGGGGCTTGGTTTCCAGTTGATCATCGGCGCGCCGTACGGCCAGTTCACCGCACTCGAACCGCACGCCGACCACGTGCTCTACATGGCAAAGAGCGCCAGCGGCTATTCGTCGGTGAAGGCACTGCCGCCGACGACCCGCCGTGCCGTGCGGGCGCTGGCAGCGGAGGAGTCCGCGTGAAGGCGCCCGCTGCCGTCGCCGGTGACATTCGCAGGAGACTCGGCAACACGTGGGCCACCGACCTCACGGGGACGACCGTGTCTTGGCCGCACCGTTTTTCTCTGGGGACGACTACGAAGACCGTCCTGGAGAACGAGTGGCAAACCACGTATGAACCGCTGAGGCGGGCGTGGCGCGAATGGGTGAGCGGTCGCCCGGCTCGACTGCTCACGGCTCCGAAGCGCGTGTACAGCACAACGCAGGACATCCCCACCCACGTCGAAATCGATTCGATTGAGGCGGCGGCCTCGGTTGCCGGGGACGGCTGGGACGTCAAGCTGAGCCGGGCTCGAGAACGGCTTGCGCGTTTGATCGACGCGTTCCCGGCGTCGGAGAACCTTGCCACTGTGATCCGGGCCGTGCACGAATACAGTGACGTCGATTTCGACCTGCTCCAGACCGTCGCTCGCTGGTTCCAGGTGAACGACGCGGCGGGGCTCACCCCGCGGCAAGTGCCTGTGCCCGGGGTGCATGCCAAGTGGTTGAACACTCATCAGTCCTTGATTACGGCGCTCAGCTGCAAGGAGGGACTTGGCCTTCTGCCTCCGCATCCGGCTCGTATCCACTTCACCTATCTGGACCCGGGATACCGCAAGCTGGGTAGGCGTCGCTACGACAGCGCGACGGTCGGCGACGCTTTCGCGCCGACCTACCGCCCGGAGGTCGTCGTGATCTCCGAAAACAAGGATACCGCCCTCAATTTCCCGCCGGTCGAGGGCGGTATCGCAGTGGAGGGCGACGGCTTCGGCGGCAAGACTGCGGCGGCGTTCCCTTGGCTGACCGGCGCGCCCCGCCTCTGCTACTGGGGTGACATCGACACGCACGGTTACGAGATCCTGAACGGCTGGCGCGAGGATGGCGTCGAGGTTGGCAGCATCTTGATGGACCGGGCGACTTACGAGACTTACGAGCGATTCGGCACCGACACAGACAAGAAGGGCGTGCCGTTGAAACCGGCCATTCCCAAAGCCTTGCCGCTGCTCACGCCGGGGGAACGCGAGGTCTACGAGCTGCTGTTGCGCCCCGACCTGCGCGGTCATCGGCGGATCGAGCAGGAGCGCCTACCGCTGTCGGTGGCTGCTGATGCGGTAGCGGAGCTGCGTGGAATAGGGCGGACTCGATCGACCTAGACCCGTCGTCGTGCCTGACCGACGAGCACCAAGCCAGCTCCAGGCCATTCGGGACTTCGTCGGGAGGTGGGGCTGACCCGTTTTGACGGACGGGGTCGTTGAGGTGGTCAGGCTATCCGGTGGGTGGATTCGTAGGTGTTGGAGCTGGGTAGCCGAGGCTAGGAGGCAGCCGGCGGGTGTTGTGCCAGCCTTCGATGTAGCCGAAACCGCCTTGTGCGCGGCAACCCGGGTAGGCCGGCCGCGCCGATCGATCAATTCCGCTTTGATGGTAGCGAAAACTATTCGGCGACGGCGTTATCCCAGCGCTGTCCTTTACGCCCCCGCCGACAAACGTACGCCGTGCTCGTCGGCGAGAGCACCGAACCGACGGAAGCCCTCGACCAGATCCGCCAGATGCTGGAATCCGATCCGCGGTACAGCGTCCGCCATGAACTGGAACGGGGTCCCAGCGAGTAGGCCTCCTGGAGTATCGCTCAAGCCTTCAATGACGCGCTGGAACTGCCTTTATGCAAGCGGCAGCCGGGCGGACGGGCGGCGGCTGACGGAACGACGGGTGTCGCCAGTCGAACTAGGGGCGATTTACTGTCGATTTTGGCCACAGATTGAGGGCGATCGAGATCGAATCAGGGCATGAACTTTTGCAAACGTTCCAGCTGGGATCGAATGGCATCGAATCGAAATTGTTTGCAACAATTAACCGGAGGGTTCTTGGTTCGAGTCCAGGCGGGGGAACAAAGCCCAAGGTCAATGACTTGGGCTTTTTTCCTACCCGTAAGTAGGGGCGATTTAGTGTCGATTTTGACGGTCGTCCAAGCGGTCAGCTGTCGGGGCCGCTGACGGCCGACTGTGGTAGCCGGTGGCAGTTCGGGGCCGTGGGGCGGCGACGCCGCGTTGGCCGCTGGCGGTACTGGCGTGGCTACCCCCCGCTCGACATGTCGACTCGTCGCTCGGCGTGTGCATGCGACGTTCGTGGCAGCTTCGGTTTGCTGATCGAGTCCTGGAACGGTGCCAGGCGTGCACGGTCAGGCAGCCGGTCTCGTGCGGGTCTGCGATGCCTCGCTGCGCGGTTCGGGCCTGGAGATCGTCGGGGTCGTCCGCGGACGAGTTGATCAGTGTGGCCTGCGGGTCAAACGTCGCAGCTGTTTGGAAGAACCGGAGACGTGATGAAGCCGTGGATTGTGCGTTGTCCGGAGATCCTGCGCTAGGACGTCAGTCGTCGTGTTGTGCACCGTGATCGGGTGCCGTACAGGCGTGACGATCGAGCTGGCCGTGCTCGGGGAGCTGCGCTTGTCGTGGTGGCATCGCGGCGTGATCCAGAATTCTAGAGCGGAGTTCCGCTCGGCAGCGCGGTCTTCCAGGTCGCTTGGATATAACGGCGTCGGCCTTAAGACCTGGTCTCAAAACTTAAGGGTGTGTCACTGCGTAACCTGCCGGTCCTGGTCGTCGATCGTGGGCAGTCGTGGCGAGGACGACGCAGCAGCGGCGGGTCGAAGACCGGCTCTGGGAGCTGATCGAACCCCTGATCCCGTCCCGACCAGCGCCGCGCGGGCCGGGTGGGCGGCCCCGGATCGATGACCGTGCTGCGCTAGAGGGGGTCTTGTTCGTGCTCGACACCGGCTGCCGCTGGCGAGACCTACCTGAGCAGCTCGGATGCGGTTCCGGGCACACCGCGTGGCGGCGGTTACGTGAGTGGCAGGACGCCGGCGTGTGGGACCGGCTGCACCAGCTCGTGCTCGACGAGCTGTCTAACATCGACGAGCTCGACTGGACCAGAGGCTGCATCGACGCGGTGTCGGTGCGGTCGGAAAGGGGGGCGAGCTGACCGGCCGCAGCCCCACTGACCGGGGTAAAGCCGGCTCCGAATACCACGTTCTGTGCGACGCGAACGGGCTACCGCTGCACATCATGTTGTCGGCGGCAAACACCCACGACAGCATGCTGTTCGAGCCGCTGCTGGACACGAACCCGACCGTGCGTGGCCACCACGGCCGGGCGGGCCGGCCTCGATGCCGACCGGACAAGCTGCACGCCGACAAGGGCTACGACTACCGCCGCTGCCGCCGCTACCTGGCCCGCCGCGGTATCAAGGTCCGTATCGCCCGGCGCGGGATTGAGGGCAAGTCCCGCCTCGGCCGGGTCCGCTGGGTCGTCGAACGCACCATCTCCTGGCTGCTGCGGTTCAAACGCCTCGAGCTGCGCTACGACCGGACCGAACGCACCACGCTGGCGCTACTCACGCTGGCCTGCACCGTGATCAACGTCCGTCGGCTCATAAAGATCGAGCTCTGCGACCAGGTCTAACGCATCCATTCACTCGTTTGGGATACATCGGTAGCTCTGTGTCGTTGGGTGGGGGTGACTGGTGAGCTTCTGAGCGCGGAGCAGGTCCTCGGGTCGGCACGGGGCCCCCGTCACCACGAGGGAGATCGATCTCCTGGAGGAGACTGCAGCCGCGTTGCTGACGGCACTATCGACGGGGATGAACGAGCACTCTCGTCGGGGAAGTGATCAGCCATCGGTGGGGCCGCCTCTTCAGAGGCGTTCGATGCGGTCGGCCTGCGGGCCCCGGTCGCTCTGACGCACCGCGTACCGGACCCGGTCACCCTTCTGCAGCGGCTCCGACCCCATGATCACGGACGCGTGGGCGAAGAGATCGTCGCCGCCTGCGTCCGGGGTGATGAAGCCGAAGCCGCGGTCGTCGTCGTAGCGCGCGACGACGCCCTCGCCGCCTCGTGCGGGCACGTCCCGCGCCGCCGGCCCTGCGGCCGCGGCAGGTGCCGGCCGCTGCGGCGCCGTCTGGGGCTCGGCGCCCCGGACCAGGTGCACGTCGCGGGCCTGCGGGCCCTTGTCTCCACTGGCCACCTCGTAGGCGACGCGGTCGCCCTCCGCGAGCCACGTCAGCCCCTCGGTCAGGGCCCGGGCGTGAACGAAGACGTCCCCGGCGCCGGAGTCGGGGTTGATGAAGCCGAAGCCCTTGTCCTCGTCGTACCAGGCCACCGTGCCGTCGGCACCGTCCGCGTTACCAGCCGCGGCGGGTGAGCCGGCCCCTGCTCCCAGCGGGATCACGTGCCCGGCCTGCGGGCCGCGCTCGCCTTCGACGATCAGGAAGGCCACCCGCTGCCCCTCGGTGACCACGCCGCCGGTCACGATGGCGGAGCTGTGCACGAAGATGTCGGCGCCACCGCCGTCCGGCGACGCGAAGCCGTACCCCTTGCCCGGCTCGTACCAGTTGATGGTGCCGAGCAGGCCCACGGCGCTGCCGGTGGCCGCATCGGCGGTGACGCGAACGCGCAGCGCCTGGGGACCGCGGTCGTTCTCGCCGACCTCGAACGCGACGGCCTGACCCTCGCGGAGCAGTTTCGCGCCGCCGTCCCCGACGATCTCGGAGGCGTGCACGAACACGTCCGGCGAGCCGTCCTCGGGCGCGAGGAAGCCGAAACCACGTTCGGCGTCGAACCAACGGACGGTTCCTTGCGGCATCAAAGGCTCCAGGTCGAGAGGGCGGGCACTGGCCCCCAGTCTCCCTGACAGACCTCCGGTCCGTCGGGCCGGGCCCACAGGCGGGCGGTGCGGAGCCAGGGGCGGGCCGTTGGTTCACCTAGCGACACGCCGAGTTTTGAGACCAGATCTAAGGAGCCGAAACTGTGCGTTCCGAATACGGGGTGGGTCTTTTCGACGTCTCAGCGACGACTGTCGCGACAGATTCTCGACGGGCTGTGGCCCTGTTCGTGAATTCAGTCGACGAGCAGGAAGGTTCTCGTAGTGATGTCGACGTGCGAGAGTTCGGCTTAATCGACGGCGGAAACATCGTTTCTCGCATTAACGGGCATGGAGGAAGGGTACGGTGACTGGCATGTTCGACTGCATTATTCGAAGAACCGTCGGGAGATAGTTCGCGGCAGTGCGTCCGGCGAGTTGTTCAGCGGGCTACACGTCTTGCGGCACTGCCCCAGGCTGCGGGGAACCGTGTTGGACGGGCAGTTCTGACCTGCGGGAACAGCACTGCTGACCCTCTCACTGCCAGTCTGGCCCGGGCAAGCCTCTGACCTGCAGTTATCGAGGGCCTGCTGGTCGGATGGAGCAGTTGTCCTCTGATCAATGCGGTTCACCGTCGTTGAGCGCAGTCGGAACCGACGCCTTGCTCCAGATCTGCTCCAGGGAAATTGGTGAGAAACGACGCTGGCCGCTTCCTGAGGGGCGAGCACCCTGACTCCCGTCCTGCGTCGGTGCCTGGTTCAACTGTGGGTCGTGCGTTCTATGGCCGTCGATACTGCTTGGCGTTGCTGATCGGTCAGTGTGCAGGAGTGCAGAAGGGTTCCGTAGAGGTCTCGTGCCTGGTGTGGATCTTTGTCTTCGATGTACTCGATGGCGTCGAGGCGATGAGTGCAGGTCACCGTGTCGTCTTTGATGAACAGCTTGAGCAGAGTCGGTGTATAGCCTTCTCGTTGGTCATCGGTGAGAATGGTTGTTAGCCATCGCGTCGTCGTGAAGCTGCGGAGCAGGCGGTATGCCAACTCTTGGTCGTACCTCGCTAGCTCGCAACATGCCTCGATCTGGTGATCCATTGGGAGTTTGGTGCTGCTGGCGATGAGACGGAGCCCGCGTGCTCGGTCTTCATCGGACACCGAGAACGAGACCAGCGGCGCAACCTTGAAGTTCCAGTCGGAATACATCGGGCTGTCGAGGGTCTCAAAGGTCAACCACTGGATGGCGGCAGCAACGTGACCACCGTGACGGACCAGGCCGGCGATGACGTTTAAACGGTCGTCATCTTCCATGTCGAGATTGATGCTCAGCGCGAGCCGCCGTTGGATGCCTTCGCCCGGTTCGATGTCGTCGAGCGCAGCCGCAGCCTGTGCCTGGACTTCTAGCGGCATGTAGCGGTCGTCCGCGATTGCTGTCAGGGCGTTGGCTGTTCGTTTATCGAGGTCGTAGTGCTCGAAGTGCTCGATGACGACGGTGACGGCGCTCGGGTAGGCCTCCAGGATGGCTGCGATCGCGGAGTCCGCGTCGCCGGTTCTCTCCACAAGGAGTTCTAGAGGTTGGAGGTTGGCGCTCACGAGCTCTTCGACGCTGTAGTAGCAGAGTTCTCGATCGGCGAGCATGTCGACGAGGTCGTCGGGGGATGGATCGGGGAACGCGCGTAACGCGTAGTGCTCTTCGAACAAGGCGTGGACGAAATCCAGTTGGTCGCCGCTTTTGGTGATCAGCCCGGATCGGAGCAGGACTTCCTCTACAGTCCGATGCCAGTCGGCCGCGAGGGGGGCGGGGGGAATAATGCCGTGAGCTGCGGCCGACTTGATGGTCAGATCGAGGAGACTGGCTTCGGGGTCCTCGAACAGGCGGTGTGTGGCTGCGTCCTCGACCAGTGTGTGGATCTGGTTTTGGAGGTTGTCGGTGACCGGTTCGCCGGATGGTGTCAGGCGGGAGACGAGTCGCTCGGCGAACTTGGCGTAGATCTGGTCGAGGGTTTCCGGGAGTGGTTGCCCCGGGTCGCTGTCGTCCAGCGTGCAGATCATCAGAAGAAGCAGGGGAGACGGGTCCCACCTGCTTCGATCGAGCAGTGCCTTCAGCGCATATGTGTTTCGTGAGCCGAGCTCGGAGGGGCGGTTGCGAAGTTCGAGCCACCGTCCGATGAATCGGCTCACGTCGGCTGAGTCGAACTGCCGCACCTCGTAGTAGGTAAACGGGCCGGGGATTGTGCTTGCACTGCCTGGTCGGCTTGCGATGACGAACTGCATCGCGGACCTGCTGGCCGCTGACTCGGCAGCTCGGATCGCCTCTTGGCGCTGATCGTCGTCGCGCACTTCGTCGAGCCCGTCGATCAGGACCAGCCATCGCGCGGACAACGGTTCGTGGTCGAAGAAGCCCGTGTCCAGTGGCTGGTGCAGCAGACTGCCGAGTCGCTGTTCGACGCCTTCGCGGATCGCCTGGATCAGGGGCTTTCCCGCAGCGAGATCGCGGGCGTGGATCGGTACGGGCATCCAGGGCTGCGGTTCTTTGCCGAGCCATCGGCTGGAGAGGACGGCTCCGATGTGCCGCATCAGGCTTGACTTGCCTGCTCCCGCGGGGCCGGTGACGAACACATGCTCGGATCGCTCAAGTGCTTCCTGCCAGGTGCAGGTCGAGCGGTCAGCTGCCTCAAGCAGTTGCGGCTGGTACAGCTTGTCCAGATCCGGAATCTGATCGACGAATGACCACGGATGCTGGCTGCTCGCTTCCTTGACCGCGGTCAGGTAGTCATGGAACTCAGGGCGGTACGAGTCGCGAATCGTCTCCCTTGCCCAGGTTCGCGCTTCGTCGGTCGTGCGGACTGCGGTGGCCAGAGACCGTTGGTCGAGGTTGAGCCTGCGGTAGGCGATCTCCGCGAAATCCGCCCGAGCCATCGCTTTCGCCAGGCGATTTCCGTCGAAGACTTCCAGCTTGATGTCGTAGTGTGTTTAGCTTCTTCCTCGAGGCGCTGGATCCGAGTAACCTGCAGGTCGGAAGCGAGGAAGGCGTAGACCGCGACAACGCGCGTATCCGCAGCGACCGCGCGGAGGTCAGCTCGGATCTTCTTGACGAGGTCACCTCTGCCGATGGTGCAGATGCCGACGACCTTGTCCGCGACCTCTATCCCCTTGCCTTCCCAGGTGAGGCGCATGTATGACGCAAAGTCCTGGCCGCCGTCTCCTCCGTCGCCGACCGGGCCTGTGGCAGGCACGAAATGACCGCCCAGGGCCGCGTTGGCGAAGTCGAGGCACAACGCCTCGAACTCATGAAACCCGTTGTTGCGGCGTAATCCTTGCAAGCCGTCATAAATCTGCCGCGCCACCTCAGGGCCCAGCGGCCTGTATCCCCCCACCCTCTCAGGCTATCGACTACTGCACGCTCCGTCGATAGCACTTGCCGCAGGACCGGCCAGACAGCTCCTCACCACTGCGGGTTAGGAGCGCGCGGCTGCTCTGGGCTGCTTCCAGGAAGATTCACGGTAGTGCACGTTGGATGAGTCCTTCATTGCGATGTTCGACTCGGTGCTGCCGTTGGCGTGTCTCCGCCTAGGTCGACGAGCAAGGCGAGAAGGCTGCGCGCGACGGCCGGTGTCAAGTCGGGCGGCTCGGTTGGCAAGAGCACCTTGATCTGCTTGTCGCGGCTGTCATCGGCATGGCTCATCAGTACAGGCCAGCGTTTGCAGCAGCTGGCCGCAAGCTCTCGAATGGCTGAACTCCGAGTCGTTCGTACTACGCTTCGAGGGCGGTCGAGGAGACCTGGGCCTGCCGGTGTCGAACTGTGCTGGCGTGCTCGGTGGCGACGAGGTACCCACTGGGGTTCGTTTCTGACGAGCAGCAGCCGCGCGCAACGACGGCCGGCGGGGCCGAAGGACGCTGGGCGGCCGAAGCTTCGGTCGCCCAGCTGCGCGGTGGTTCATGCGGTGCCGTGCTGGTCTGTCGAATCCGCGCTCGGCGCTCCGCCGGCGTCCGCTCCGTCCAGGGCGATCAGTGCTTCGTCGAGCAGGCGCTGGACGGCTGCGTTCAGGGTCGCGCATTCGCTGTCGATCTTCGTCGCCGACTTCTGAATGTGGCGGAGAGTTTCTTGACGGAGTCGATCTTCGCGAGGTGGGTCAGCGTTTCGGTGATCTTGTCCTCGGCGGTGACGATCTCTTGGACTCCCTTGCGCCCGGACGTCGCGATGGCCGTCGTTCGCAGGAGCATGATGGCGGTGCGCAGCAGGTTCGGGTCGTCGGTTGCCGGGTCGAACGCGAGGATGACCCGCTGCGAGTCGAGGACTCGGATGGTCTGGCCGCTGTTCTGGTCGGCGGTGCGGACCAGGCCGAGCGACGCTGCTCCGTCCCCAGTCGCGTTTGGCGTCGTCCAGCACGCGACAAGCTGGCTAAGCTCCTACGGATCATGCCCGCGCTGCTGGAGGAGTCTAAAAGCGTCTGACCTGCGAAGACGAGAACCGTGCTGTGGTTGACTCGGCCGATCGGAGGCGATGCTGGTCAGTGAGCGGACACTGACGAGCGTTTCACAGCCTGTAGCCAGCCTGGGCCAGCACCGTGCCGGAGTGCGTCAGCACGGGACGTCGGGCCCCGTTGGCGCGATGAGAAGGTGCCTGGCGACCTGTCGGCGATGTGGCAGCCGCGCACCCGCTATTCGGGGGCGTCGGGACTCTTCTTTCGGTCTTCGTCGATAAGGTCAGACCTGTGGGAGTCGAGGAAGGCCATGGGGTCCGGACGGCAGTGCCTGAGCCAGGCCAGATCGTCAACGTCCGGGGTGCCAACTGGGCAGTGACCAGTGTGCAGCAACAAAGCCTGCCGCGCAGCGCGCAGGATGACGCGATGCAGCAGTTGCAGCACGCCGTAGGTCTCCAGTCGGTTGAGGACGATCGTCTCGGGGACGAGCTGCGCGTTGTCTGGGAGCTTGAGCCTGGCCGTAGCCTGACGCCGCCCCAAGACCTCCCAGCCGAGATCAAGCCTGAGCGATTCGACAACCCTGCCCGACTGGCAGCGTTTATCGATGCGCTCCGATGGGGTGCAGTGACCAGTGCGGACGACAGCACGCTCCAAGCCCCGTTTCGCTCCGGTGCCAAGATCGAGCCTTACCAGCTCGAACCGCTCGTTCGGGCACTCCGTGCCCCGCGTGTCAACCTCCTCCTTGCAGACGATGTAGGTCTAGGTAAGACCATCGAAGCAGGCCTGGTAATGCAGGAACTGTTCCTTCGGCACCGTGCCCGCACTGCGATCGTGGTCTGCCCGGCTGGTCTGACCTTCAAGTGGCAGGAAGAGATGGCCGAGAAGTTCGGTCTCGACTTCACCATCATCAATTCCGACACGATGCGCGCGGTCCGCCGCAGCCACGGCGTCCATGCGAACCCATTCACTCTCTTCCCGCGCATCATCGTCTCGATGTCCTGGCTCCCGGGCGCCCGCGCCCAGCGTCAACTTCGCGATGCCTTCCACGCCCAGGATCGCTCCGCCTCCCGGTTCGCCTACGACGTCCTCGTTGTGGACGAGGCCCACCACGTCGCCCCGAGCGCGCCCACGCGGCGCGACAAAGCCGGCCGCACCCAGGGGTACGCTGTCGACTCCCAGCGCACCATCGCAGTCCGCGACCTCGCCGAGCGATGCGAGCATCGCCTCTTCCTCTCAGCGACGCCACACAACGGCTACACCGAGTCCTTTACTGCCTTGTTGGAGATGATCGATCCCCAGCGCTTTGTGCGCGGAACCGCGCTCGATGAGAAGGCTCTCGAGGAGGTCGCCGTACGTCGCCTCAAACGAGACATCGAGGGTCGCTTTGCCCAGCGCGAGGTCAAAGCGCTGCTCTATGAACCGACGACAAGCGAGTCCGACGCGTACGAACGGCTTCTAGCCTTCACCAAACGTCGAGACAAGGCTGTCGCCGACAGCAAGCGAAGCCGTACCGCCAAGGACATAGTGACGCTGTTGCTGAAGAAGCGGTTCTTCTCCTCTCCGGTCTCCTTCGCCAGGACTCTCGATGCCTACCGGCAGACCCGCACGGGCAGCCTGCCCGAGGACTTCGACCGCCTCTACGACGAGACCGTCGGGCTTGATGCTGACGAGACCGAGGAGGGAAAAGTCGAACACCCGGAAATGCAGACGCTGCAGAAGACCAAGAACGCCCTGCCTCCGCTCGCCGACGAAGACAAGCAGGACCTTGAATGGCTGAGCGCCTGGGGCCACAGGTACGACGCCCGCCCCGACTCCCGCCTGACGGCGTTGCTCACCTACCTTGAGGTGGTTTGCCGACCGGACGGCAAGTGGAACAACGAACGCGTTGTGGTTTTCACCGAGTACGTCGATACGCTCGACTGGATCCATTCCCTTCTTCGCCAGAAGGGCTGGGAGCCCGACCGCATCGACGTCATTGCAGGGAGCACGGACACCAGGGACCGCGAGCTGATCCGCGAGCGTTTCAACGCAGACCCGGGCAAGGAGCCCATCCGAATCCTGCTTGCCACCGACGCGGCCGGAGAGGGCATCGACCTGCAGAACCACTGCCACCGGCTGGTCAACTTCGACATCCCGTTCAACCCCAACCGGCTCGAGCAGCGGATCGGCCGTGTCGACCGCTACGGCCAGACCCTCGCGCCGGAGATTCGTCATTTCCGGCCCGCCGTAGCCCATGATGACCTGTCAATGGATGTCGACCTCCTTGCGAGGGTAGCCACCAAGGTCTCGCAGATCATGAAGGACCTCGGCTCGGCCAACGAGATCATCGCGCCGGACATCCAGCGTCAGCTCGGAGGTGTCGACGTGATCCCGAAGAAGGCGAAAGCCGAGAAGGATCCGATGCGTGCCATGCTCGCCGGAGGCCGGGGAATGGGTGCCGAACTCACGAGGCTCGCCGACGAGCTCGCAACCAGTCGCGACACACTGCATTTGCGCCCGGCGAACTTGCAGCGGGTCGTCGAGACCGCCTTCGAACTCGATCGCATTCCGCCGATGGAGGAGGTCGGTTCGGACCGCGCCGACGTGCCGGTTTTCCGGCTTCCGTTACTGGATCAGTCCTGGGACCAGGTAACCCGCGGCCTGAGCACGCGGCTCGACCCCGACAACCTCCGGTCGATCGCTTTCGACCCGCAGATCCTCGCGCCAGTCGACGATGGTGGTGACCCGGATGTGGTCTACCAACACCTCGGCAGCCCGCTCTTGCAACGAGCAACCAAGCGGCTCCGCGCTGCTCTCTGGGGCACCGAACGCTCCCTCGAACGCATAACTGCTGTGATTGTCCCTGGCCTCGACGAGTCTTTCGCCGCTGCCGTCACGCGCATGGTCTTGATCGGCGAGGCCGGGCTCCGGCTCCACGAGGAGGTCTTCCTGGCTGGCACTCGCCTCGCCAAGCGCCAAGCAGTGGGCGAGCGGAAGGCCGAGACCCTGTTGGAGCAAGCGCTGGATTCCGGCAGGCTCCAGACTCCGCCTGAGGGCGTCATCCAGCAGCTCGCCGACGCATGGAGCAATGACGGCGCGGACGGCCTCCGCGCCCGAGTCGCCCGTGCTGTCGAGGACCGAGTCGCACGACGCCGGCGCGACGTCGAACAACAGCTCGCCGAGCGCCACCAAGCCGACCGAGACCGGGTGAAGTCGATCTTCGATCGCTTCGGCCACACACTGACTGAGGCGCTGCGCCAGGCGAAGCGCCTCGCCGACGACGACCAGCTGGCCCTCTTCGACGACGAACGCCGCCAGTCCGAACGTGACCTGCGCCAGATCCGCGAGCGTATCGAGGCCCTCGGTGACGAACGTGAACGCGAACTGGCTGCGGTCGACGCCCGGTACGCCGACATCCGACCCCGCACGTTCCACGCCGCGGTGGTCTTCGCGCTCTCACCCGACGACGCCCACCCCGGGGAGGTGACCATTCGATGAGCAAGCGACGCAAGACCGATGTCGACCACTCCTGGCTCGATCAGTTCGAGACCGACGGCCCGTTCCTCAGCTTTCCGGTGGCGAAGTCGGTCTGGCCCGCTGGCGTGGACCGGATCGGGGACACCGGCGACCGTGCCACCACGTTCAAACAGGCCCACACCGAATGGTTGCGCGCCTACGATGCCCGCACCGCGGACAACTGCGACGAGTACGCCGAGATCACCCGCGCTTGGATCGATACGGTCCTCGACCAATTGGCCGACTGGGACGGTCTCCGCGTCCCCGCCGCCGACCTCCCGCCTGTCTTCGAAATTCACTCACCGGGCGAGCAGATTCGCGTTCGTCCGGATGGGGCCCTCAAAGGCCGTGACACCGAGCATGCGGCCCTGCTGCGCATCGTCGAGCCGAGCGACGACCTCCGCGGCCCCGGTCTCGACGGCTGGTCCGCCACCGAGATCGACCGGATGGCCGTGCTCCTCCGCAAGGCGGATGTAGAGATTGGCATCGTGACCGACGGTCGCTGGTGGGCCGTCGTCTGGGCGCACCACGACAAGCCGACCGGGTCTGCAGTCACCGACTCCGCAACCTGGGGCGAAGAACCTCTGGTCCGTGACGCCTTTCTCGCCCTGATCGACCAGAGGCGATTCCGTGCCAAGGATTCGGACGAGCGCCTTTCGAAGCTGCTAGAACGTAGTGAGCTTGAGGCCGAGGAGATCACCGAGGCTCTCGGTACTCAGGTCCGCAAGGCTGTCGAGCTCCTCGTCGGTTCGTTCTCACGCGCTCGCCTGGAGGCGGCGGCCGGCGACGCGGACCCGCTGCCCGAGGGGGCCGACGACGTATACCAGGCTTCGGTCACTGTCATGATGCGCGTGGTCTTTCTGCTCTTCGCCGAGGAACGCGGGATGCTCCCGGTTGAGCGGCTTTACTGGGATTCCTACGCAATCCGTGACGTCCTCGACGATCTGCAGAAGCGCACCGCTTACGGCGAGGAGCTCCTCGACGAGACCTACGACACCTGGCACCGCCTGCTCGCTGTCAGCAATGCCCTGCACAGCGGCGTCAACTACGACGAGATGCGAATGCCCGCCTACGGGGGCAGCCTGCTCGACCCTGAACGCTTTCCGTGGCTCACCGCGACCGACGACAGAGGCTTGCGTATCAAGGTCAGCGACCGAGTCATGCTCCACATTTTGAAATCGGTCCAGGAAGCCGTCGTCCGAGGCGAGCGCCGCCGCATTTCCTTCCGCGACATCGACGTCGAGCAGATCGGTTACATCTACGAAGGCCTCCTCGGGTACACCTGCACGACAGTGGAGAACGAAGTCGTCATCGGCCTTGAGGGAAAGGACGGCGAAGAGCCCGAGATCGACGTCGCCACCTTGCGCGAGCTGTACGACGCCAGCGCCGACGGCAAGTCCTTCGCCGCAGCGCTCCGAGACTGGGTTAAACACGACCAACCGTCCGCGAAGCCGGACACCGCAGTCAAGATAGCCAAGGCGTGCGACGCCGAACTCTCCGACGAGCAACGTGCCGAGGTCGTCCGCCAACTCAACCCCATCGTGAAGGACGACCAGGCCCTCCTCGATTTTCTCGTCGACTGGAGCGGCCTGATTCGGCGAGATTTGCGTGGCATCCCGCTCGTGGTCCCGGTCGGTGGCCTAGTCGTCACCGAGACGCCGTCGCGCAAGCATGCCGGTGCCCACTACACGCCCCGTTCGCTGGCAGAGGAGGTCGTCCAGCACGCCTTGGAACCTCTGGTCTACGAACCGGGACCGCTGCAAGAGAATGACCGCGACAAATGGCGGCTGAAGGGCAGTACGGCGATCCTCGATCTCAAGGTCGCCGACATCGCGGTCGGCTCAGGTGCCTTCCTCGTCGCTGCAGCACGATTCCTCGCTCACCGGGTCGTCGAAGCGTGGACCGCCGAGGACGCGATGTCCAGGGGAGAGAAGGCGAAGCCCGGCCAGGTCTACGAACGCGCCATCCGTGAGGTCGTCGCCCGCTGCCTGTACGGTGCAGACATCAACCCGATGGCCGTCGAGATGTGCAAGCTTTCCCTCTGGCTGGTCTCCCTCGATCCGACGAAACCATTCTCTTTTGTCGATGACAAGGTCTTCTGCGGCAACTCGCTGCTCGGCATCACCGACCTTGCTCAGCTGAAACGCCTACACATCTATCCTGGCGAGAAGGAAAACGACCTCATAACCGAGTTGGTCGATATCGACGCCAAGCTTACCGAGGCGACTCGGCTTCGCCGGGAACTCGCCAGTCCGGTGGCCGAGCATGATCCAATGCGCTCACGGGTTGGCAAGGAACGGCTGCTTCGCCAGTTCCAGGAGGTCACGTCAGAGCTGCGCGATATTGCCGATGGAATTATCGCCACTGGATTAATTCACGGCGGCAAGCCTGGCAGGAAGCTTGACGACTCGTTCGCCGTGCTTGCGTGGGCGCTAACAGCGGCCTTTCCTCAACGTAGCACCGCTGAAGATGTCCGAGCAAAATTTGAAGCGATCCTCAAGGAAGGGTTGACGCCCACGGTCGAAACCGATTATGCACGGTGGCGACCGTTGCACTGGGTTATTGAAGCCCCTGACGTGTTGGTGGATCATGGAGGCTTCGACGCAGTGATTGGAAATCCTCCTTTCCGGGGTGGAAAAAAGATATCCGGCGACTCGGGATCGAATTTTCGAGAATTCCTCGTGAATGTTTTAGCTGAGGGTAGAACGGGTGAGTGTGATCTCGTTGGATATGTTTTCCTTCGGGCGGCTCAGTTGACGGGGAGGGCGGCGTTTATTGGACTTATAGCTTCAGAATCATTGTCGGAAGGTGAAGCGCGTCGGGTTTCTTTGGCGCCAATGCTTGCTGGCGGTTGGGTCATTTTTTCGTCTCAGAAGAGGCGAAAGTGGCCGACTGAAGCGAGTGTCCACATCTCGATTATCTGGGCGACCCGTCAATCACTCGGGGAGGGGGTGTCCTGTCGATGTGATGGAAACCCTGTTGCGAGGATCAACGAGAGTCTGGAGCCGTCGTCCCGGGTCGAAGGCTCTCCTCTTCGTCTCAGGGCGAATGAAAACCTCGGTTTCATGGGGGTGATCCTTTCCGGTCAGGGGTTTGTTCTGGATGGAGACGAGGCTCGAAATCTGATGGAGTGTGAGCCTGACTCTTCCGCGGTGATTCGTCCCCTCGTGTCGGGCGATGTTAATGCGATGTCTGCGCCCGGGTCGTCGTCGTACGTGATCGACTTTGCGGACCTGAGTCTGGAGGCTGTGCAAGCCCGCCACCCCTTGGCGCTTGATCGTGTCCGAAGGTTGGTCAAGCCAAAACGCGATACTGTAAAAAAGCCTCAGTATCGAGAACGGTGGTGGCAGTTTGCCGAGCGCGGGCGCGGGTTGCACCGTGGGCTCGCGACGGTGGAGTCGGTGCTGGCGCTAGTTCTCACGAGAGGCAGCCTAATGCCTCTCCGGCTCCGATCCGGTGCCGTTTTCACAAATTCTTTGGGAGTTTTCGTGCTTGAGGATTTGGCATCGCTCGCGGTGCTGAGCTCGGCGTGTCACCAAAGTTGGGCGATGAGGTGGGGATCGAGTTTCGATGGAGCCAGCAGGTACACTATTTCGGATGTATTTGAGACTTTCCCGCGACCGGATTCGTCCAACCGCCTACAGGCGGTGGGACAGACGCTCGACGCGGAGCGCAGGGCGACCATGTTGCGCCGCGAACTTGGTTTGACCAAGCTCTACGGTTTGGTTAACGACAGGGACGTCCATGGTGCCGCGGACGTCGACAGAATGCGCGAGATCCATGTCGAGGTCGACGAGGCCACTATGGACGCCTATGGTTGGGACGACGTCCCTCTCGAACACGGTTTCCATACCTACCGCCACATGGAACGCTGGACCGTCTCACCTGCAGCGCGTGTTGAAATCCTTGACCGCCTCCTGGAACTGAACCACAAACGCGCGCGCGCCGAGGGACAAGATGTGCCCCACCAAGGGCAACTGTTCGAGGTAGAGGGATGAGGGGAAAACAGCGCAGCGTCGTGAGGCAGTCATGCTCGCCGATTTGATCGGCGCTAACACGGCAGAGCAAGATGCCGTGTTGTCTGTGTCGGTGCATCGGCTGTGACACCGGCGAATACGCCGCGTCGGGTCAGCTGGCGGCCCGGCTGACAGCGCGACTCGGCATTGATGCGCCGGGTGGGTGAGCGGCTCGATCGCGTGTCGGCTGGTGTGGCAAATTGGCAGTGCTTGAACCCTTGGAGGACTCGTTGATGGCTGGTACTTCGTCGACCCAAATCCGGGCCGATCTCGTAGATCTCATCGAGCAGGAGTTGCTCGGGCCGCGCGAGGGTGCCGAGGAGGAGATCGTCGGAACTCCGCGGGCGCAGTACAACGTCGGGGCATTGGCACCGGTCACCATCGATCCGGAACTGCAAGAGGTCTCGGCGTTGGCTGTCGGAGGCGATGCATGGGATCCGGGGGAGACTGGCGAGGCCATCTCCGACGTCGACCGACAGCACTTGCCGCAACAAGGGGTGCCGGTCGACACGAATGAGGAGACTGGAACTGCGGATGACGACGAGGATCGTGACGAGGGGCCCAAGGGTGCGCTGACGCACCCATCATCGATGGGACTGAGGTTCCAGGTTCCGCGAGATTGTGGCGTTCTCGCTGTGACGGCCGTCTGGGGGAGATACGAAGGCAGTCGGCGTGAGAACGCGGACGGGCGCAAGATCCTCTACTCGCAGCGGACGCCGTTTGAGCGATCGGCCGAAATCGATGTCCAGGACCCCGACGAGCACGCGATCCTGGAACCGATCGAGCTTGACCGTGACGTCACGCTGCGGGTCGAGCTGTTCCCGCTCGCGGACCGCACAATCGTCGAAATTGCCCTCTCCAACGACCGGGTTACCGGCATGGATGCGCCGCCGAGGGACTGGTTGTTCCAGACCAAGCTGAGGGTCGAGGCAAACAGCGGTGAGGCTGTCTTCCTGCCCACGCGGGACGTCATGGAGGGCAACTACGACGAGGACGACGACGAGCGACGACGCTTGGACCTGCAGTACCGGCATCGACTCGAATTCGCCATCGGCCGGACCTGTTCTGCCACCTGGACCGCCGACGAGCGGGTGCGGAAGGCTTATTCGGTCGAGACCACGTGGCTCCCCACCGCTGACGTTGCCCAGACCGTGCCGGGCGGTGCCGCCGACGCAATCACGGCGATGAAGGCGCTCGCGGAGCTTGACGCCGATGGTGCCGAGGCGGCATTCGGGCCATTGATCGTCGGGTACTCCGAGTGGCTGACTGAACAACAGGCGATCGCCGAAGAGTTGCCCGAGCACCTGCGAGAGACCGCCGAAGACGCGATCGGGGAGGCCGAGGTCGTCGCAGAGCGGCTCCGCGAAGGCGTGCAGCTCTTGAAGAAGGACCGACAGGCGCTGCAGGCGTTCCAGTTCATGAACCGGGCCATGCGGGACCAACGGATCCACAGCCAGATCGCCGCCACCCGTGCCGGCGCCGAGTCCAAGAAGATCAACGACGTTCTCGCTGAACTCATCGCACGAGAGCCGGATGACCCGTCGGTCGCGTCGTGGCGGCCGTTCCAGCTCGCGTTCGTACTGCTCCAGCTGCCGGCCCTTACCGAACCGGCGCATCCCTACCGCAGCGGTGACGCAGCTAACGTCGAGTTGCTGTTCTTCCCGACCGGTGGCGGCAAGACGGAGGCCTATCTTGGGCTCGCTGCGTACACGTTCGCGATCCGGCGGTTGCAGGGCAAAATTGAGACCGACGACGGCATGCTCGACGGTGGCGACGGTGTCGCCGTCCTCATGCGCTACACGCTGCGGCTCCTCACCTCGCAGCAGTTCCAACGCGCCGCTGCGCTCGTGTGCGCCGCTGAGCTGATCCGGCAGGAGGACATCGCGACCTGGGGCGAGAAACCGTTCACCATCGGCCTGTGGGTGGGTTCGGCTGTCAGTCCTAAACGCTACAAGGATGCCGAACGCCAGGTCGTCGAGGCGCGGGGCGAGAATTCGTGGCGCGCTCACGGCCTCACCGTGCTTCAGCTTCAGCGCTGCCCCTGGTGCGGAACCAAGATCGACCCCAAGCGTGACGTCGACCCCGATCCCGTCACCGAACGCGTGCAGGTCTACTGCGGTGATCGCAAGGGAGGCGACTGCGCGTTCTCCATTGATGGTGACGCCGACGGCGCACTTCCCATCACCACCGTCGACGACGAGATCTACCGCAACCCTCCCACCTTCCTCCTCGCCACCGTCGACAAGTTTGCTCGACTCGCCCGCGAAGGCGAGGCAGCCAGCCTGTTCGGCTATGTCGACGAGTGGTGTCCCCGCCACGGCTACCGGCATCCAGACGCCCGCAGCGGGTGCGGGCAAGCGCAATCACACAACGCCAGGGGCATTCTCCCCAAGGTCGTCATGCAGAAGGTCGACCGACTACGCCCACCCGACCTGATCATCCAGGACGAACTGCACCTCATCACGGGTGCGCTCGGCACCGCTGTCGGCGTCTTCGAAAACGCCGTCGACCTCCTGTCGTGGTACCCGCGCGACGGCAGGACGATCCGCCCGCTCGTAGTTGCCTCCACCGCAACGGTCGCCAACGCCGACCGGCAGGTCGAAGCGCTCTACGGTCGCGGCATCGACGTTTTCCCGCCCCAGGTGCTCGACGTCCGCGACACGTATTTCTCCAAAGAAAAGCCGGTCTCCGACGACGATCCTGGGAGGAAGTACCTCGGCGTCTGCGCTCACGGCATCCGGCTCACCCTGGCCGAGATCCGGCTCGCGGAAGTTCTGCTGCTCGCCGGCCAGAAGCTGCTGGACACTCATGGCGACGCTGCAGATCCCTACCTGACGACCGTCGGCTACTTCTCCGCCACTCGCGAGCTCGCTGGCATGCGACGCTATCTCGACGACGACGTCACCACACGCGTCACCGGGAACACCGAGCCCTTCCCCCGCCGCACAACCGATCGGGAAGGCCTGGAGATCGGCGAACTCACCTCACGCATCTCAGCTGAGGACATCGCCAAGACGCTCGACAAGCTGTCACGGCCGTTCAGCCGCCGCTGGAGTACGCACGGCCGAGCGGAGCACCGCAGGGCGGCCGCCGAGGCCAAGGAAGCGGGGAAGGCACCGCCGCCGTGGGGGGAAAAGCCGTACGACGTCGTCCTCGCCACCTCGATGCTGCAGGTCGGTGTCGACGTGCCTCGGCTGGGTCTGATGCTCGTGGTAGGTCAGCCGAAGAACACCGCAGAGTACATCCAGGCATCCTCACGTGTCGGTCGTGACGCGAAGAAGCCCGGGCTCGTGGTGTCGCTGGCGAACTGGTCGCGGCCGCGCGACATGGCGCATTTCGAGCAGTTCCGGCACTACCACGAGACCTTCTACGCGCAGGTCGAGGCGCTCAGCGTCACGCCGTACTCCGACACTGCGATGGAGCGAGGCCTGATGGGTGTGCTCGTCGGCGTGGCACGGGTCACCCAACGATCGCTGTCCGCGGAAGGCGGTGCCGGACGGGTGGCCAGCAAAATGCAGGTGGTGCAGAACCTGATCGAGCAGCTGGTCGGTCGGGCGGGGCCGGCGGCGGACACGCCCGAGGCCGCAGATCGGATGCGGCTGAAGCTGCTGCAGCGGCTCGACCGCTGGCACGACAAGGCTGAAGAGGTCTACGGACAGCTGTTCTACGAGCGCCCGCCGCAGAACAAGGCCGGTTGGCCGCTGTTGATCAGCCCCGAAACCAAGCTGCCCACACAGGCCGACCGGGTGTTCGTCGTCGCCAATTCGATGCGCGAGGTCCAGCCCGAGATCAACCTGCTGGTCAGCCCCAGCGCGGATCGGCTCGCCTTCAAGGAGCCGCGGGAGCGGCCGGATTGGAAGTTCCCCGAGGAGGTCACGCAGTGACTGAGCAGGCCACGGACAACGCTCTCGTCAACGCATCCGAACCGGTCTCTGTCGGAGTCGCCGATCTGGACCCGACAGGCGATGTCGAAGAGAACAATCCCAAGAACCGGGCACGTGTCGGATCGATCCGCCCGTCGGCGATGCTCTACACCAACGGCATCGGTGCGACCATCGACCTGCCCCACCTCGCCGTGATGCCACACGGCCTCGAGGCATGGGACCGGATCTACGACCGCCGCCCTGTTATCGACGTGATCCTCGAGCGACGCCTCCTGGACCTCGTCCGTTCCCACCTCGGCGACCAGGTCAGCGAGCTCCGGAAGCCGCCGTGGGCCCCAGAAGAGAAGGGACATGCTGGCACCGACGCTGTCGACCTCGGCATACCCAGCCGCATCTTCCCGCAGTGGCTGCGCTGCACGGGCTGCGGTCTGCTCGCGCCGGTCTCGCACGAAATGTTCGCCTACCAGAACACCAACCGCTACCGCCCTGACCAAGCGAAATTCGTGCACAAGCGATGCAAGGGGTTTCAAGGCAAGGGCAGTGGTGCCGACCAGGCCGTCGTTCCAGCGCGCTACCTGATCGCCTGCGTAGCCGGCCACCTCGACGAGTTTCCGTACGTCGCCTGGGTGCATCGTGGTCGCACATGCGCGAGCGGCGACGCACTCCCACAGCTGCGCATGCGGGAATGGAAGAGCAACATCGGTCCGGACGTCCAGCTCATGTGCCTCTCTTGCGACTCTCGACGCGGTATGCGGGAAGCGACTGGTCGCGCGGCGGAAGACAAACTCCCGTATTGCCGCGGTCGCCACGCACATCTCGACGCGTTCTATCCCTGTGAGCACCAAGGCCGGTTGATGATGCTCGGTGCGGCCAACCAGTGGTTCCCCTCCACGCTGAGCCTGCTGGCGCTGCCGCGCGAAGAAGCAGCGACGCCGGAGGAACTCGTGCCGGAGTTGCGGGCACTCCCCAAACACGCGTTGGACGCACCGCAGGACGAATCGGCCATCGGCATGTTTCGGATGATGGTGTCGAGCATCGCGCAGACCGACGCGTTCGACGACGTACCCGACGACGTGCTGTGGCAGGCCGTGCAGCTCGCCCGCGGCGAGTCGGTACCCAGCGCGGTGACAGCACCCGAGAAGCGTGCTGATCCACGGACGATTCTCGGCCCCGAATGGGCAGTCCTGACCGACGAGCAGAAGTACACCCGCCACTCCGGCATGGCCGACTTCCGCGCCGTGCGACGCGACGTCACTGCCCTGTTGTCGGACGTCGTCGTCGAGACTGTCGCGGTCGAGAAGCTGAAGAAGGTCAACGCCTTCATCGGCTTCACCCGCATCGATGCGCTCGACCGCATGGACGATGCAAGGGAGCGGGTCGTGCCCTTGACCCGGAACGGGAGGCCGACCTGGGTCCCCGCCACCGAGGACAGAGGCGAGGGAGTGTTCCTGCGCTTCGACGAATCCGTGATCGCTCAATGGGAAGAATCGGTCAAGAATCTCGGGGTATGGGGCCGGTTCGAGGAGGCGCATCGCCTCAACTTCCGGCGCCGAACTAGCAGGACCGCGGACGACCTGGACCCGGACGAGCGGTTTCCGCCGCCGCGTTACTGGGCGATCCATACGTTGTCGCACCTGTTGATCCGCGAGGCAGCGATGTCGAGCGGCTATGGGTCGGCGAGCCTCACGGAGCGGATATATGCGTGGAAGGGCGATGACAAGCACCCGCCGGCTGCAGGGTTGCTGATCAGCACCACAGCGTCCGACAGCGAGGGAACGCTTGGGGGGCTCGTGGAGCTTGCCAAGCCGGACAAGCTGGAAGACCTGGCCGCGAAGGCGCTTCGTCGAGGACTGCGTTGTTCATCGGACCCGATCTGCAGTCACCGCGTGCCCGAGGGAAAGGAGGAGTTCCTGCACGGAGCGGCCTGCCATTTCTGCCTCTTCCTGAGCGAGACCAGCTGTGAGCGGACCAACCGCTTCCTCGACCGGCGAATGTTGCTCGGGCTTGTGGACGATCAGAAGGTTAAGACCCCCGGACTGCTCGAGAGCCTGGTCGAGGTGCGCTGAGGTGTCAGCAATCGCGCGACTGGGTGCGCTGCTCACGCCGGAGGAAGCCGCGCGTATCGCTGCCGATCTCCGGCAGCGCCGCCGCACGAACCTCGCGGCGAAGAAGGCGTACCGCGTCAACCAGATGGATGTAAAGATGCTGTTGCGAGACCTAGTTCGCAGCGACGCAGACGTCGACTGCGCCGTCGCGGCACTTGAGGGCATAGCAGCGGTGCCGAGGATCTCGCGGCCAGATATCGTTTGGACCAACCCTCGCGACGTGCCTGGCGCCGAAGGAAGGACGACCAAGGCCGCTCTCGACCTCATCAACCGGGCGGAAGGTTCGGTGTACGCTGCGACATATTCCGCGAGCTGGGGTTCACCACACCTAGTCGCGCTGCGAAACGCGCTCAAGCGCGGCGTCGAAGTCACAGTCGTGGTCGACACCGCCCAACGTCGTGAGACGGCGGAGATGGTCGCGGGTATGCTCGTCGGGGCCCAGATCTGGACCCTTGAGCAACCCGCCAACGAAGCCTACGCCATACAACATGCCAAGCTGATCACCGTCGATGATCGTGAAGCCCTGGTCACCAGCGCCAACTTCTCCAAAGCTGCTGCCGAACGCAGCCTTGAATGCGGTTTGTTGAGCACTGATATTGCCATTTCCACCGGCCTGCGCGAGCGCCTAGAGCTGCTGCACCAGCACGGCGTCCTGGTCGACCTGGACTGACAGCAAGGAACAGGACGGAGATGGCGCGTTCAGAAGCTTCGTGAAGGCCGCCGAGAACGTCAGGTGCGTCCCGGGAGGTGGACTGCTCGTGTCAGGCAATCACGGCAGCGGTCCGCTCGCGGCTCCTGCATCTGAAGACCTTCAGATCGAACCATCGGCGCAGCGGGCTGAAGATCAGCCAGTACCTCCAGTCGACGAGCCGACCGTGCCAGAGATCATGAAAGTCATCACGGGTGCCTTCCCGAAGATTGAAAAGAATCGGAGCGGCGCCTTGCTTCTTCCCCCGAATCGCTCGAGGATGTCCCCGTGAGGTCAGTGGGACTGTTTTCAGGCATCGGCGGGCTCGAACTCGGGTTGGACAGGGCTGGGATCGAAACCGAGTTGCTGTGCGAGTACTGGGAGCCCGCGGCCACCACGCTCCGGCGACGATTCGACGCACCTGTCGTGGGTGATATCCGCGAACTCGGAGCCTTACCTGACTCTGACGTCGTGACAGCAGGGTTCCCATGCACCGATCTGAGCCAGGTCGGTCGAACGGCCGGAATCACAGGCGGCGAGTCGGGCCTCATCCGCGAGGTCTTTCGTCTGATCGCTGATTCTCCGCCGACGTGGCTAGTCCTGGAAAACGTGCCCAACATGTTGACGCTCCATGGCGGGGCACCGATCCGCCACATCACCGAGTGGCTGGATGAGAACGATTGGAACTGGGCTTACCGGACGGTGGATTCTCAACACTTCGGGGTACGACAGCGCCGCCGCAGAGTCTTCCTCGTGGCTTCACAGCTTGAGGACCCCCGCCAGGTCCTTCTGGCCGATGAGGTCGGTGCGCCGGTCGCCCGGAAGCGCCACAGCGCCTACGGCTTCTACTGGACTGAGGGCAACCGTGGCATCGGCTGGGGCGAAGGAGTCACTCCGACCCTCAAAGGCGGCTCGAAGCTGGGCATCGCCTCGCCTCCCGGCGTGTGGATTCCCGGCGCAGAAATCGGCAAGGCGATCTGCCGCCCCAGCATTCATGCCGGTGAGCGGTTGCAAGGTTTCAGAGCAGGTTGGACCGAGGGTGCTGGCAAGCTCGGGGAGCGCTGGAAGATGGTTGGCAACGCTGTCACGGTGCCCGTGGCGGAGTGGATTGGTCGTCGTCTCGTGTCTCCAGGGGTGCCTGTGGACGTCGACCGCCGTGTGTTGACCCCGGGGCAGCGCTGGCCGGCTGCTGCGTCGTCGGTGGCAGGGAAACGGGAGGCATGGCAGCTCAGCGAACGGCCAATCGTCTTGCGACCGCGTATGTCGCTGGCGGCCCTTTTGGAGCGATTCTCTTCCGAGCCGCTCAGCCTCGGAGCAACGACCGGATTCACCGAGCGGTTGAAGGCCAGCACTTTGCGGCGCGACGACCATTTCGTGGCGGCACTCGATACGCACATCGCCGCAATGGCCGCGAATTGATACGCCTGAGCGACTCCACGCTATGAGGTTCCCCTCGGTGGGTCGGACACCCTGATCCATGGCTTCGGCTTGGGGAAGGATGCGTTTGTATGTGGTTCGTCGAAGTATCCGCAGGAGTATCAGAGGATGCGGCCGCGTTGACGTGTTCCGCGTTCCTCCGGTGGCGCAGGTAACTTGTCAGCTGGAGGTTAACCACCAGCCGCTGCGGAGGTGGGCGCGGACTGCCGATCGTGCCGGTGTGGAGCCGAACGTCGGTGCCAGGCGGATGTGAAGCTCGTGCTGCACGAGGGCAAGCTGACGGGACGGAGCGGGATCTGAGCTGAGCCTGGGACCCGTCCCGTTCTGCCCGCGTCAGCGACGTGAGGCGGCCCAGTCTGCTGTGCCGTGCCGCTTTTCCTTTCGGTCGTGACGACCTGGACGAACTTGGCGGCCCGGGTTTGACCGCCCGCGGCATCGAGCACAGACGCCGTTACAACGGAAGCTTGAGTGCGGGTGAGGTGCGACGTTGAGCCGCAGCGTGCACCAGATGATGTCTGGGCAGACCCTTCTTGGCTGCCATGGGTTGACTTCTCGGTTGTCTGGGCGCATGACGGAAACGGCGTGTTGTCGCGTGTCGGGAGGTTGTGATGGCGTGGGTGGAGCAGTCTGGGCGGTGTTCGTGGCGGGTTCGTTATCGCCGTGCGGGTGGTGGTGTTGGTTCGGTGCCGGGGTTCGCGTCGCGCAGGGCGGCTGCCGGGTATGCCGGGGACATGGAGTCTGACCAGCGCCGCAAGGTGTGGATCGATCCGGCGGATGGTCGTGTGTTGTTTGGGGATTGGGTGCGGCGGTGGTGGCAGGCGCAGGATCTTGATCCGCGGACGGTGGACAACTACGACAGTTACTTGCGGTGTCATCTGCTGGCGCGTTTCGGGTCGATGCCGATCGGGGAGATCACCGCGCTGGAGGTGGACGGGTGGAAGACGGCGGCTGCTGAGGCCGGTTACGCGGCGGCGACGGTGTCGAGTTGGGCGAAGCTGTTGTCGATGATTTTGGCTGATGCGGTGGACGAGCGGTTGATCGCGGTGAATCCGGTGCGGCAGCGCCGTCGCCGCGGCCGGCGCTGCAGGACTCTGGTGCGGGAGCGGGTGTGGGCGACGCCGGAGCAGGTGCTGCGGATCGCCGATCAGGCAGCCGCGCTGGGCGGTGACATCGCGCGTCTGCTGGTCATCACCGCGGCGTGGACGGGGTGCCGGTGGGGCGAGCTCGCCGCGCTGCACCGCGACAACCTCGACCTCGACACCGGGCATCTCGTCGTGGACCCGGAGCGGGGGTCGTTGCACGAGAGCCGGGGCCGGCGATGGCTGGGGCCGCCGAAGACGCCGTCGTCGGCGCGGCGGGTCGCGTTGCCGCCGTTCCTGGTCCGGTTGCTGTGCCGGCACTTGGACAGCCATCCGTTCGAGTTCGTGTTCACCACCTCGCGCGGGACCTGGCTGTGGCGCTCCACCTTCGACCGCAGGGTGTTGCGTCCGGCGATCGAAGGCTGCCACCGGCCCGGGGTCCGGGCCTACTCGGTGTGTCCCGGGCTGACGTTCCACGGGTTGCGGCACAGCCACAAGACCTGGCTGATCGCGGGCGGGGCTCCGGAGATCGCGCAGGCCCGCCGTCTGGGTCACCATCTGCCCGACCGGGTCGTGGAGACGTATTCGCACGTGGCGCGCGAAGTGGAGACCCGGTTGCTGGCCGACCTGCAGCGGCGCTGGCGCAAAGCCTCCCGCAGCCCGCGTCCCACCCGGCCCGCGCAACAGGAAAGGGCATCGGCGAAATCTCGTCCTCCCATTCCGCCGTCCCGGACACGCCGGCAAAGGCCGAATCTTCCCGCCCCTATCACCGATGGAAAGAGGGACAACTCCCGCCTTGCCCGGCAGGGGAGAGGAAACGGCACTGCCCGCAAGCGCGTGCCCTGGAGCAGCACGCCCCAGAAACTCCCCACCTGGGGCACCCCGGATCGGCTCCACTCGATCACGCAAGATCAACCTGCGGACACGAGAAAACCCCTCCGACCAGCGCCAACCGCGTGATCAAAGGGGTTCACCGAACCTGTGGAGCTAAGGGGACTCGAACCCCTGACCCCCTCACTGCCAGCCGGACGCGTCCCTGACCTGTGGTTATCGAGAACCCGCAGGAAGGATGCCGCAGTTGACCGCACGTGATTGCGGTTCAACGCTGTTCGGCGTCGTTGGAACCACGGCCCTGCTCCAGTTCTGCTCCAGGAAAATTCGCATGAATGTGCATTGCGAATTTCCCGCATTGTCTCGCGGTGCGGACGTGTTGTCTAGAGTCTGGGGCGACGAGGAAGGCCGGTGTTCGGGTCGCCGGCCGAAGAGTTCGAAGATGTCAACCTTAGTTCGAGCGAGGAGCACAGCGCCCGAGGTCACGCGGGACGTTGATCCAGTCAGGCCACCCCTGCTCACCCGAGGGCAACACTTCTTGACCTGGGAGTTTGCCACCCTGAGGTTGTATTTTCCTTCACTTCTGGCTGGAGGCGGTGATGGGCGGGCTCAGGCGAGTGTGGTCGTTCGGCGCGCGGTGTCTGCGCTGGTGCAGTGTGCCGATGGCAGGAGTTGTCGCCGGGGGCCCCGAGCCTTTAGCGAGTTGCCGTCGGCTTGATGTGGCTGGCGAGGGTGCTGAGCAGTCGCGTGGCTCGGGTTTCGGTCAGACGCTGTAGCAGCTGATGTCGAGGTTGTCGGCGCAGCGGTATCCGTCCACTTTGTCCTCGTCGGACCAGTTCGCGTCAGCGGGCAGCGGGCCGGTGAGCGGCTTGGCCAGTATCAGCTCCACCCATGTCGGAACACCGGGCGGGTCTGATATCAAGGTGGCCATCGCGATCTTCCGGTTTCAGCTAGTGATCACTGCTGTCACTGTCAAGGCGTGTTGTGTCACCCTCTTCTTGTATGAATGATTCATTTATGTTAAGAGAGGAGGGTTTGGCCGGGTCGAAAATTTCGGTGCGAAGTTCTTCTGATGCATGCCAAATGCTGGAAAGTTCGGCATAGGGGTCGCGGCCGGACTGGCTGGATGCGGGAATGTGAAGGCGAATCAGGTCTGTATAGTGTGGACGGGAGCCGAACCAGATGTCCGAGAGCTTGAGTGCTGTGGTTATTCCAGTGCTGTCGTGCACGTGCAGGATGGTGAGTCCGTCGCTGGCGGATTCTCCTGCTGAACGGGAATTGGATACGAAGATCTTCCATAAACGGTCTGCGCCGGTGCCCGGTTCGCGGGCGATCGGATTTTCTCCGATGCGGGCCAAAGCTGTCTCGATGGCGGGGATTAGCTCATCGAAGGAAGATGGCAGCTGTACCTCTGTGTTGCGAGCTCGCGACACCGGCAAGACGTCTGTTTCGAAGAGTTCGCGTAGCCGGGAGATGCCGTCGGTGCTTGCGTAGCTGGTGTCCCGCCATAGGGCGGCGACCTGGGCGCAGAGGGCTTCTTGTTCTTTGAGCCGGGCTGATCCGTGCACGAACAAGGTATGCCTGTCGAATACTTCGCCAACCTGCGAGGTGCGATGAATCTTCATCGCACCTGTCAGCACGAACGCGTCCATCGAGGTCACAAGGCCGCGTTCCTGCGGATCGACGCGGCGGACGAAGGCAGCTTCTCCCGATCTGGCCAGGTCCCGCTGTTCGACTGGTACGTCCCGGCCGGTGTGCTGGAAGGTGTCGGGGCCAATGTGTTCGGCGGGTCTCGGCAAGTCGACGACGAAGTCGATTCCGTCGTCGGCTAGAACGTCGGCAAAAGGACTGTAGGCGTAGGTAATGTGCTGAGCATTTGGAAGAGTGCGGAGCAATTTGTTGACATGTCGGTAAACGGCGGATCCTGGCTGTGCTATGTCGGTGTCCAGGTCGACAATGAGGGCTGGGATCTCGGCAAGCGAGAAACTGGCGTTCAGATCGACGTTTAGCTTTCGTAATACCGCAGCGTTTTTCTTGACCACGAGCAGGCGTACTGCGGTGTTATTCAGGTTTTCCGGTGAGTTCAGTGGCTGGTCCGGCCGCTGCTTCTCGAACTCCAGCGCGCGCAAGCGCGGGCCCAGCCTGCTGTAGTCGAGGTCCGCGCCGGTTAGCCGGACGATGGCAGGCTCACCTGGCAATGAGGGGAGCGCTTCGTCGAGGCGTTCCTGGACCTGTCGACGGAGTACGTTCCGGTTGCCGCCGAGGACGATGACCAAGCGGTATCCTGTGTCAATAGCCTTCGCGATGAGGCCGATAGCGGCGGCGGTTCGGCCGCTTCCTGGCTGGCCGATCACCAGCCCTTTGCTGTGACCAGGCGCGATGGTGGAAGGGGTTGCTAGGTGCGAGAGTACCGAGGCGGCCACGGAATCGGCATTGGCGATCGCCTGAGTAGACCAGCCCTGGGCTTGCAAGGATTCCCGGTAGAAGCGCCAGTATCCTCCGTCGATCACCCGCGTGCCCGGCGGATGGGCGGCGGCCGAGTCGTCAAGACGCGCGAGGAGAGTGGCGCGTTCATTCTCGAGTTTGGTGATCCGGTTCTGCGCTACCCGCAGCTGCTGGCGTATGGACTCGCTCGCTGCGGACTGGCCGTTTCTGAGCTCGCGGTTCTCTTCGAGCAACTCCTGACGGCTCAGCTCGAGAGACTCGAGACGAGCTCGGAGAGCTGCCGCCTGCTTCTGCAGCCCCACGTCCCGCTCTGAGCGTCTTGAGCGGCGTACAGCAGGCTCAACAGCTGTCGGGGCTGCCCAGGTTGTGGTGCGTGGAGCCGAAGCTGGACCTCGTCGACGAGGTCGTTGATGAAGTCTTCGGACGGTAGCACCGCGCCGGCCAAGTAGCGGGTCACCGTGCTTGCCTGGAGTGCTTGCTTCCTTGCATATTCACGCAGGGACATCGGAAGCAGCACCCTGAACTGCGCGCGTAGCGCATTCGCGAGCGCGGCTCGCTCGGCGGGGAGGTTCGTTCTAAGCGGCTCAAGGTGACCAGAGGTGTGCCGCACTCGCCAAGTAAACCCCAGCAGCTGCGCGTCGGCCAGCTGTTGCACAAGCTTTTGCAACGCGCTGCAATCGCTGCAACATCAGCTCGGACGGCAGTGTGACCTGCATCGACCCACGACAAGGAGGAACGGGCATGACTGAGAAGAAGGCTGAACAGTTGCAGGGGACGTGGCGGCGGGCAGGCGCGGAGATCGCGCTGGGGTTGCTGAAGGGGCTCGCCAGCGGTTGCGGGGGACTGATCATCACCGCGATCAGCTGGTGGGTCGCATGCCGGTAGCAGGCGCGAATTACGGAGACGGTCCTTTGCCCTGACAATGGCCGATCCGCGGCGCAGCACCCTGGCGATCTGCCGGCTTGCGACAAACCGGCAGATCGGGCGGGGTCAGGCCCGCTGTGGGCCTGAACCGCGATCGGTAGCCGACTTGTGTCGTATGGGCGCGATGGTCGAGCACTCCGGGCCCGGGGAGTTTTGATTGTCGTGAGGTGGCGGTATCGCGACGCAATCCAGAATTTCTGGAGCGAATTCCCGCTCGGTGCTGCGGTCTTGCGGACGATCCTCGATGGCCCCTGCCCTTGTTCTTGAATTCAGTCGGCGGAAAGGTAGTCAGAGCAGCCGGCACCTGGTTCCGGATGGCCGAGGACGCCTACCTCGCCGAGAACTGCTGGGCTGAAGTGGCCGAAGCGACCACTCCGGAAGAGGTCAAGCACGAAGCCGGACAGGCGTGGAAACAGGCGGTCGAGGACGACCTGAACTAACGGCGGACCACGAAGCCCTCACGGACCGCGTGGGGCTTCGCCGTGTCGAGGATCAGCTTTAGTCCTCCGGCAGCGCGGTCCGGACGAATCAGTCCTTCGCCTCTAAGAGCTTCCGCAGCCCGGTCGTCAGCTCCAGCCCGTTCGGCAAAGCATCGGTCACCGCGCGCGAAGTCGTGGCACTGCTAGGCCACCGAGCGCGTGCTCTCGGCAACCAGGTGCTCGGAACGGAAGCACCGGGCTGGCTCCAAAGGCTCCAACCGATAACGGGACGCAAGCTACGTCGGCGCGTTCGTGCTGAAGCTCGCCAAGATCCACGCCGAGCCGTTCGACGCGTGGCTGAAGCGGGCGATCGAATACGACACGATGCGGCGCCATCCGAACGAAGCGGCCAAGCCGGCCTGAACCGCTTTCGGCGGAGTCGATCCGGTCAATCGAAGCGGACCGTCTCCGCGAGCGGCAGCTGCCAGGTGACCACCGCCCTCGCCGCCCGCGCGGGCGGCGAGGGCGAAGTCTCCGCCGAACCGCGTGCTGTGGCTGGCCGACACCGTTGGAGTTCCGTCGTCCTCGACTCGCGCGTAGACGCGGCCAGGCGCCGGTTCGGGGCGCAGTTCGGCGATGACGAGGATGTGCCGGGCACCGGGACGGCCCGCTACGTCGGACAATGCGGTGTTCAGCATTTCCAGCAAGGCCGCCGCGGCCTGATCGCCGAGTGCGGTGCCCAGCCTGCTGTCGGCCCGGGTCGTGGTGGCGACCCCGAGCGTCGCCGCGGCGCTGTCGACGAGGTCGTGGATCCGCCGGTGCAGGTGGCGTTGCGGGGCGGGGTCTTCCGGTGCCTCGAAGACGGCGGAGTTCAGCAACCGGATGACGTGGTCCAGTGCTTCGACCGCGTCGTGCACGCGCTCGGCCGCGGCCGGACGCTGGATGAGCTTCAGCGCCGCGGTCAGCTCCATGCCGATGCCGGAGAGCCGCGCGACCACGGACGTGTTGAGCTCGCGGGCGATCCGTTCCCGGTCGTCGAGCAGCGACAAACGCACCGTGTCCGACCTCCGCTCGGCCAGTTCCAAGGCGATCGCCGCCTGCGCGGCGAACAGCTCCAGCGACCGCACGGCCTGGTGCGCGGCGACGGTGTGTCCGGGTTCGTTGACGACGGCGAGGACGCCGCGCACCGCGCCCGGCGACCCCAGCGGCACCCCGAGCGCCGAGCCCACGGCGACCTCCGGGGCAAGGCCGGCGTCACGGCCGGCTTGAGCGGCGTTCTCGTTGACCGCTGACTCGCCGGTCCGATAGACCCGCACGGCCAGCGGTTCCGCGCCGGAGCCCCCGGCGAGCGGCAACCGCAGCGCCCGGTACGCCTGCGACTGCGCGCCGGCCGCGGCCGCGGTGACGAGATGGTCTCCGTTGTCGTCGGGAGCCAGCAGCAGCGTCTGGTCGACTTCGGCGATCTCGCGCGCCCGGGCCGCGATCAGGTCCAGCACCTCGGCGGGCGGGACGTCCGCCAGCAGCGCCGTGGAGATGTCCGCGGCCGCGGCGAGCTGCTGATTGGCCTGGTGCAGTTCCCGGCTGCGCGCGAACACCTCGGCCTGCATCGCCTGCACCTCCCCGGTCTCCGGTGCGGGCCCGGCCGCGCGCAGCTGACGCAGGAAGCCCGTCACTTCCTCGACGCGGTGCAGGATGAACCGCACCGAACCGCCGGACCCGAGGACCGGTGCGTTGACCGGGCTCCGATAACGCTGCTCCACGACGCCCGGTCGCTCGGGGACCTCGACGTCGTAACGCTGCAGCGGCATCGTGTGCCGTTGCCGGGTGGACCGCACCCGTTCGAGCGATGCGCGCAGCGCCCGCGCCCCGCGCGGGTCCTGCGGATCGTCCGGGAACGCCTCGAACACGTTCCGCCCGACCAGATCGTCCCGGCGGCGGCCCGAAACCGCCTCGTAAGCGTCATTGACCGCGAGGATGACGAATTCCCGCGACAGCACCGCGGTCGGCGACGGCGCGGCCAGGAACACCGCTTCGAAATCAACTGAGTCCGACATGACGCCCCGATCTTCCTCCGCGCGGGACCCCCGCTCGACAACCATGCCATTCGGGCAACGGGGATGACCTGGGGCGCGCCGGAATCGGGACTGTCCCCGCGGAGAGAGGCGTCGCTTGGAGGTCACCGGTGGATCGCGCGGGTACGCCTCGACGATTTCGCGAGGGTGACTTTGGTCCCCGTTCTCAGGTCGCATGTCTCTGCCGGTACCGGTGCTCGCCCGGCACGCTCATAGCGGCAGGGACGGGTGCGTGGGGCGAGGGGACGACCGCGGTGGCAGACGAGCAGGGCTTCAGAGGTTCGACCGGCTATTGCCCGGCCGGTTCCCGCGGTGCCGACGTCCTGTCGCGCACCGAGTTCCGGTCCGGCACCGGAGTTTCGGTGCTCGACGTTCCCGCCGCGGAGGAGGCGGTTGGCCGGGTCTCCGGGCGGCTGGCCGACGAGGACCTGGCCTCGCTGGTGCGCGCGGCCGGGAACCGCGACCAGACCGCGATCGCCCGCCTGCTCGCGGTTCTTCGTCCGGCGGTCACGCGATACTGCCGGGCCCGGATGGGCGGGCGGGATCTGCGGTACGTGTCCGCGGACGATGTCGCCCAGGAAGTGTGTGTCGCCGTCCTGCGAGCGCTGCCCGCCTACCAGGACCGCGGCGGCTCGTTCCTGAGCCTGGTGTTCGCGATCGCGGCGAACAAGGTGGCCGACGCCTACCGGGCCGCGGCGCGCGACCGGCTTCAGCCCGTCGCCGAGCTGCCCGAGGTCGAGGTGTCGGGAAACGAGCCCGAAACGCAGGCGCTGCGCCTCGACCTGGGCAGCACCCTGCGGGAGCTGCTCGCCCGGCTCGCCCCGATCCAGCAGGAGATCCTGACGCTGCGCGTCGTGGTCGGCCACAGCGCCGACGAGACCGCGCGGGCGCTGGGCATCTCGGCGGTCAACGTCCGCGTCACCCAGCATCGCGCGCTGGCCAAACTGCGCGAGATGCTCAAGGACCGGGACTGGTGACCCGAGCGGACGGCCTTGGCACACCGCTCGCCCGATGCCCGTCGGCCGAGTGGGGATGGCACTCGCGGATGTCCGGGCGGCTCGGCCGGTATCGGCTGGTGCAACTGCCCGGCAGGTCGGGCAGTTCCCGCTGGCCGCCGAGGTTGGCGGCAAGTCCGCGCGGTGGTGGCGGTGTCGTCGGCATGGTCGGAATTCGTGACGGACATGTCGTGGCCGGCGATGATCTGGATCGGCGGTGCGCAGGGAGCGGGCCACCAGGAGCGACTTCCCGCAGCGAGCACGACCTTGGACGAGCAACTCGCTCAAGGTCCGGAGCATGCTGCTGCCGCATTCCTCGCCACCGCGCACGCGCGTCTCCCGCTCATCATCGCCGACGTGCGCGCCCGAGCCGTCGAATCCGTGCCGGTGCTGGTCGAAGGTCCGCAGTTGATGCCGTCGATGGCTGTCGCTCCCGATGGGAAGCGCCGTGTTTCTCCTTCCCTCGCAAGGGCGGACACGCTCGGCACGCGCGGCTCGGGCGGATGCTGAACCGGAGCTTCTCGAGCGCCTCGTCGCTCGCGACGCCGTGTACTCGGCTCTCGAATCCGGCATCACCGGCAAGCTCGCCGCAGGGCGCGAACTAGCGGAGCAGCGAGCGTTCGAGAACGACGTCGCGGCCACCGCGATAAAGCCACGGCACCGGCTCTTGCCCGCGACGAATGCGGCGAGGGGCCGCGCTAGCGCTGGATCATTCGCGGCAGGGTCGCCCGGTGATTGCGATATTCGCTTACGAATGCTTGCACTATGCGGAAAAACTGCTGAATCCGCTCCGGCTGCGTGCTTTGGCGACGATTTCATCTATCCATGGGGGAGAGGCGGGTGTTTCGTTGAAGGTTTACGGCGGCTCCGGTTCGGTTGCCTGTCATGGCGGTCCGAGTCCTGCTGTCATCGAATGGATCAGCAACCGCCGCGAAGCACATTGATTTGCGACAACTAGGTGACTCTGGGTTTTGCTGAAAGGCTGGACGAGTGGCCGTCTCGGAATGGTGCGACATCAACGTGCAATTGCCGGTCACAGAACCCCGTCACTAAAATCCCTCCCGACCCGTCGAATCGGGTCGTGCCCGTAGTGACAGGAGGCTGATCGTGTCACATCGTCGAATATTCAAGCGATTTCTCGCCTTCGCTCTCGCGGGCCTCATCGTGGGCATGGGGCTCACCGGCAGCGCGTCGGCCGCGCCGAGGCTGGCTGCCGAGGGACCGGTCCTCACCGCCGTGCTCGCGCGCGACGGCGGCGCCGACGTGTCGTTCATTCCCTACTGCCGGCTGGGACCGCCGCTGGGCGGCAATGACAGGAACAAGCTCGTCATCGTGGCTTCCCCCGGCGGCGCCACCGCGAGCACTGTCCAGGCCGGCGTGCTCACGTTGCGTTTCAACGGGTTGGCCAACGGCACCAAATACACCTTCACCGCCTACGAGGTGAACGGGCGCAACGTCGGGATCACCCCGGACTCCGAACCGTCCAACCCGGTGGTCCCGCATCCGGCGGCGCCGCCCGTGGCGCCGGTGATCACCTCGCTGCACGGCCGGACGGCTTCCGCTGCCGTCGCCTGGGACCCGGCGAACGACAACGGTTCCCCGGTCACCGGCTACACCGTCACCGCAAATCCCGACGGTCGCACGGTGACCACCGACGCGAACGCCAGGAGCGCCGTAATCCCCGGGCTGGCCAATGGCACCGAGTATCGCGTCTCCGTCGCGGCGCGCAATGCCAAAGGCACTGGCCCCGCGGCGACCGAGCCCGTCACCCCTCGCGCCCCGTATGCCCCGAGCGCGCCACGAGAGCTGCGGGTCTTGCCGGTCCAGGGGCAAGCCGCGCTGGACGTGTCCTGGCTTCCGCCGGAGGACGACGGCGGCAGCCCTGTCCTCAGCTACACCGTGTCCGGCGGACCGCGCCCGCAAACGGTTCTCGGCACGTCCACCCGACTGTCCGGTTTGGACCCGAAGACGCGGTACACCCTCTCGGTCGCAGCCACTACCGCGGCCGGTGCCGGTGCCGGTGCCGCCGACAGTTCGTCGCACGGCGTCCGTCCCGTGGCGGAAACCAGCCCGGACACGGTGGTGCTGTCCGCCGAGTCGGCGCGGACGCTCACCGGGAACACTCCGGACCGGCTGGTGTTCAACCCGGCGACCGCTCAGGTCAAGGGCGTCAAAACCGGTGCGATCCTGGTGGCACCGGCGCTTCCGGACAGCAACGCCGATCAGGACGGGCTGCTGCGCAAGATCACGAAGGCGGCCGCCAGCGGCAACCAGGTCACCCTGGACACCACGAGCGCCACGCTCGACCAGGCCGCGCCCAAAGCGGAAGCCGAGGTCGCCGGCGAACTGAACGCCAACCAGATCACCGGCTTCCGGCCGCTGCGGCCGGGCGTGCGCATGGCCGAGCCTTCGCTCAGCGGGAATCTCGGGCTCGACGTGAGCTTCCCGGTCAGCGAGGAGGGTTCCGCCCAGGTCGCCCTGCACAGCGAGCTGCACGGAGAGCTGTCGGTGAAACCGACCTGGGATTTCTATCTGAGCCTCGGCGTCTTCAGTTCCCCGGTATTCCGTTTCGCCGCGGCGGCGGAGGTCAAAGCCGGGGTCGACGGAAAACTCGCCGCTTACATCCAGCAGACGCTGGCGAAAAAGGATCTCGCCGAAGTCCGGTACGCCTGCCAGACCTTCTTCGTCGGACCGGTGCCGGTCGTCGTGTGCCCCGTGTTCACCCTCTCCGCCCAGCTCAATGCCAAGGGCGGGCTGGAACTGGCCTTCCGCGGCACTTACGAACAAACTGTCGGCGGGCGGATCAGCTACGAGAACGGCGCCTGGGCCAGCACGAATCTCACCACGAAACCCAAGGCCTCGTTCCAAGCCGATTTCGGCGCGACGGCCGGCATCGGCATCGAGTTCCCCGCCAACCTGACCTTCCTGCTCTACGACGTGGCGGGACCAGGACTCAGCCTGACCCCGTTCCTCGCCCTCACCGCCAGCACCGCCGGCAATCCGTGGGCCGCCGTCGAGGTCGGGATCCGCGCCGATCTCACCTTCAGGGTTTCCTTGCTCAAAGCGGACTACTCCACTGTCCTCGGGCAGGTGTCCGCACGAGTGCGGGACAGCGGCGGACCCTACGACGGGCTCGAACTGAACCCGGTTGTCGCCGAGGTCAAGGTGAAACAGACCGTGCGACTGTCGGCCAAACGGGACGGCTGTGCCAGCACCGCGCCCATCACCTTCCGGCTCGCGCCCGGCGCGCTGGGCACCATCACCCCGGACGGCGCCTACACCGCTCCCGGCAAGATCGATGGTCTGTCCGATTCGGACGTCGTCCTGGCCGGCCAAGCGGCCGCGGGCAACTGCCCGGCCAAAACGACCAAGGGCGTGCTGCACATCGGCGCGCTCAAACCCGGCGAGCCTCGCAACGTTCATCTGAAGGCCGGCCCCGGCGCCGATCAGGTCACCATCGCCTGGGATCCGCCGGGGAGCGACGGCGGCAACTCCATCACCGGTTGCGCGCTCATCATGCACAACGATCTCCGCGCGCTGTACGGACCCTACGTGCAGCAGCGTCTCACCGGAACCAGCATCACCATGGACGGAGCGAAGGTCCTCTCCTACGTCAGGACCGGCTACCAGGTGATCGCCAAGAACCAGGTCGGGTGGGGACCGCTGTCGGGCGACGCCACCTGACCGGAGTCCGGCGTGGCCCGGCCGTGGGGGAGGCCGGCCCACGGCGGACATTCCGGTGATCGGTGGGGGCTGAGCACAGAAATCGCCGAAATCGGAACAGTCCTGCGCACTGGACCTCAAAGAACGGCGCCGGGGGAGTGCGACGCCGTCCGCATCGCCGGGAATCTTGATTCGCGCGGCGTCCGGCCGGGGCTGATCAGCAGTGCGATATAGGTGCTGCTGAACGGTTTTCGGCCTTTCTTCGCCGACCGGCCGGAACCGATCTTCATTCGGTTGGCCTAGCTCTGTAACGCCGTCCGCCTGCTCGCGACCCATTCGTGTGCGAGCCGGCCCCTGCCGGTGCGACAGTGGGGAGGACGGGTGGTCGAACCGGGCACTCGCGTCGACGTCGCCGGTGATTTCCGCGGGCAGTTGGTGGTCGGGGACCACAACATCACCGTCTACGCCGAGCAGTCGGTGGTCACTATCGTGCCTCCGGGCCAGCATCCGCGGCCGCTGCGGCGGACCAGCGCACGGCTGCTGCCGCGGCGGACGAACCCGCCGGTCGGCCGGGAGCGGGATTTGGCCGCGGTCCGCGCCGCGGTGACCGAGCACAGCTTGGTGCAGCTGCACGGGGTTCCCGGCGGGGGCAAGAGCACGTTGCTGCGCTACGCCGCCGGCGTGCTGGCCGAGGACCGTGCGGACGTGGTGTTCCTGCCTGCCCGCGGCCGGGACGTCGCGGATCTGGTGCAGGAGGTGTTCGAGGCTTGCTTCGAGGCACCCGGTTATCGCCCGTCCCGAGCGGAACTTCGCCGGCTGATGGCCGATGTGCCGTTGCTGATCCTGGTCGACGATCTCGACTGGTCCGCCGACGAGCGGGCCGTGCTCCTGGACGGAGCGCCCGAGGCCACCGTGGTGTGCACGGCCGTCGAGCGCAGCGTGTGGAACGAGGGCGCGGCGCTGCCCGTGTCCGGCCTGACCGAGGAATCCGCTCGCACGCTGCTGGCCACCGCGTTGGGGAGGCCGTTGCGGGACGAGGAACAGGCCATCGCGGCGGAATTGTGGCGGGTGAGTGACGGTCTTCCCTTGTTGCTGCTGCGTGCGGCGGGGGCGGCGGGAGCCGATGGCGAGGGGACGTTGCCTCGGGCGGCGGACATCGGCGAATTGCTGCCCCGGGTGCTGAGCGGCCTGAGCGGATCCGCGCGGGAAGCGCTCACGCTGCTGAACCTGCCCGGGAAGCCGGTGCTCTCTCCCGCGGTGCTGCCCTGGATGGTCGGTGATGCGGCCGCACTGCCCGCGGCATTGGCAGAATTGGCCGCGCACGGCCTGGTGCTGGAGGACGGCTTCGGTTACCAGCTGGCCTCCGGCGTCGCCGATGCGCTCGGCTCAGCTGTCTCGCCTGGCACTGCGGAACGTATGGCCGCCGGCCTGCTGTCCTGGATCGCTTCGCCGCAACCATCGCCGCAACTGGTGGCTGAGCACGCCGAATTGATCAGCGCGGTCGTCGACGCCACTGTGGCCGCCGGAGCGGCCGGTGCGGGCGCGCGGCTGGCCAAGGCGGCCGCGCCGTTCGCCGCGTGTTCGCTGCGGATGGGCGCGTGGCAACGCATCCTCGATCGCGGGAAGATCGCCGCCGAGCGCGCCGGGGACCGTTCGATCCTGGCGTATCTCACCCACGAGGACGGGATTCGCAGCCTGGTCACGGGCAAACGCGTGGCCGCGGCGGCCGCGATCGGGGCGGCGGTGGCGGTTTGGCACGAACTGGGGCAGGCCTCGCACGTCGCGCTGGCACACCAGATCCCGGCGATCATCGGCTCGGTCGCGCACGCAGGTGTGGGCGGTCAGGCTGCCGCGCATGCAGTCGCTCCAGCGGCGAAGACCGTTGCGGTCAGCGCGAAAGCCGCCGCGGGCGGGGCCAAAGGGACCGCGCTCGGGGTCAAGGCCGGTGTCGGGCTGAGCGCGAAACTCGCTGTCGCCGGGGTGGCGACAGTGGTCGTCGGCGGGGCGAGCTACCTGGGAGTGCAAGCCCTCCTGCCCGCCGCCCCGCCCCCGGCGGCGCAGGAACAGCCGGCGGCGGTGACCGCGCCACAGTTGACCGGTATCCAATTGAAGGACGCGTTGGCGCCGCAGTCCTCGTTCCCGGACGACATGGGGGTCGCGGAGGGCAGCGAGGTCACCAGCGGCGCGACCCTGAGCACGGCTCAGCCGCAGCACAACCTGGCCACGATGAGCTGCACCGACTGGTCGACGCTGCTGCTGAAAACCACATTCGTGCCCGGTTTCGGCGAATCGGCGTTCGCCGCGAACACCCATGCCACCGATCCGGACCGCCAGCAGTCCATTTATGTGGACCAGGCCATCTATCAATTCCCCTCGGCCACCGCCGCGTCGGCGTTCTTCACCGGGGTGCGCCGGGTGCTGTCCAGCTGCGGAAAACCGGACAGCCAAAGCGGGCCGCCGCTGAGCGATGCCGCCTTCGAAGGGCATTCGGGGTTCACCGTCGGCCTGACCCCGTTGCTGCGCACGGCCAACAGCTACGACCTGTACGGCACGACCGATCCGCATTACGTGCTCGACGACGACTACGTGTACGCGATGGCCCAGGGAATCGGCCGCAACAGTCTCGTCGGCACCCTCCACGGCCTCGATTACCTTGTCCCGCAAGGACTCTCCCGGATGATCAGCAATGTCACCGCGGCGAACCCGGCCGCGCGAACCGGCCCGGCGACCACCTCGCCCACCGGCACGGCACCGAGCGCCACGGACCCGGTGCCGACCGGGCCTGCCGCCGTGGTGCGGAACTACATCGACGCGATCAACGCCCGCCACTACCAGCAAGCGTGGGCGCTGGGCGGCGACAAACTGCACGAGACCTACAGCCAGTTCGTCGCCGGCTTCGCCCGCACCGACCACGACGAACTGACGATCGTGGCCACCCAGGGCGACGTCGTCACCATCAGCCTGACCGCCGTGCAGACCGATCACACCCGCCAGACCTACGCCGGCACCTACACCGTCAGCGGCGGCGCCATCACCGCCCACTCGATCCACCGCACCGGCTGATTCCCACGACCGCAGGAAGGCCAGACCCGATGACCGAACCGGGACAGGACCGGATCACCATCCACGTCGGAGGAGACCTCTCCGGCCAGATGGTCCTCGGCAACGACAACATCACCACCGGCGGCGACCACCACGCCGCGGGCTCGCCCGGCCAGTCCGATCTGGCCGCTGTCGCCGCGTTGCTCGAAGAGATCCGCGCGGCGCTGCCCGCCGACCTCGCCGGGGCAGGCGGCGCCCAGATCGACGACCTCGAAGAGGCGATCACCGCGGACCCGCCGGATCTGTCCACAATGGAGCGAGTGCGTAACTGGTTCTCCCAGCACATTCCCGCGCTCGCCAGCGCGATCGGGCGGACGGTGCTGCACCCGGTGGTGGTCCGGCTGGTCACCGCGGCCGGTGACACCCTGGTCGCCGATTTCCGCCGCCGCTTCGGCAGCTGAAACCCCGTTGCCGCAATACCTTGGGCGGATCCCGTGTTCACCGTCGCTCGCGAGCAAAACGGACTGGACGGCGCACGACGGTCCGAGGCATCCGTCGACCAAGTCCTGCGCAGCCCTCCGGGCAGCAGCGTCTGTCGCACAGGGTTTCAGCCAGCTCCCATGGCGGCGATGTGAAACGGCTTGTAGTGGGCGAGGGATCGCTCTTGCACGGGATATTGACTCTGTCCGTTCCCTCGCCGCATCAAGCAATTTCGCACCTGCCCACGGCACCCCCCGCGTCCGGAGCTCTCAACGGGACCCCGACCTCGGGATGCGGACACCGGCGGAGCGGAGCTTGCTCTCGACAAGCGCGAGGGCCTTCGCCGCGGCCGATCCCTGTTCTTCGCCGTGGTGGGCGATCAGCTCGTAGCGGGTCGCGGCTTCGGTGCGGGCTTGCAGGCCGGTCACGATCCTCAGGTGGGCGGGGTTGGCGAGATAGTGCTCGGCCATCTCGGTGGCGAGTTCGTCGATGCGGGGGTCGTCCGGTTCCCAGGCCGCGGCTTCGGCGCCGCGCTTGATCAAGGTGACGTAGCGGGGGTCGTCGAGGGCGTGTTCGAGGTCGGCGAGGTACTCGTCGAAGGCTTCGGGGGCGAGGGCTTTGGCCAGCACCCAGCCCTCCCTGGCAGCCGCCACCTCGGATGCGGGGAAGCCGAGGCCGGGCATCCGCTCCAGCAGCGCCGCGGCGCGGTCCGGCAGCAGGGCCCGGTCGCCGTCGGCGAGGCGGCCCAGCAGGTCGCGTCGCTCGGTCAGTTCCTCGATCTGTTCGGTGAGCTGCCGTTCGACGTCGGCGAGCGCGGTGGCCAGCGTGGCGGCGTCGGCGTCGAGCAGGGTTCCGATCTCGGCCAGCGGCACCCCGGCGGAGGCCAGGGTCCGGGCCTGGACCAGCCGCAACAGCTCGGCCGATCCGTACCGCCGGTACCCGGAGCTGTCGCGTTCGGGCTCCGCGACCAGGCCGAGTTTGTGGTAGTGCCGCACCGTCTTCACCGTGACGCCGACGAATGCCGCCGCCTGCCCGATGGTGACCCCGTTCTTCATCCGCTCAGCCTGCCCTGTCCTCCCGCGGCATGGTCCGGTTCCCGTCAGAACACTTGACGGAGAAGGCTTCGCTGCGCGCTCTGGAAGGCCGCCGCGATGGACATGCTGGCGTCGTCCACACAGTTCAGGGCGGCAGTCAGGGTCTTGCTTCCGTCGGGAGTGCTGTACATCAGCGCCGCGTGGCCGCCTTGGGCTCCGTTGTGGGAGATGACGGTGCCGCCGTCCTCCGTGGTCAGCACGAAGACTCCCAGGCCGTAGTCCATGTCCGGGATGCCCGTCGGATGCGGGGCGCACATCTCGGCCAGCAGCTCAGCCGGCAGGAGTTTGCCGCCCAGCAGTGCGGGGAGGAACGCGGCCAGGTCCTGGACGGTCGAGATCATGTCGCCGCCGGCGGACACCCAGGAGGGGTCCTGCCGAGTGATGTCGACGGTCTTCTGCGCGCCGCTGTCCTCGTGCCGGTAGTAGGCGTGCGCGTGCGGTTCGGGGATCTCCGGGTCGCTGGGCACCAGTGTGCCCGACAGCCCGAGCGGCTCCACGATCCGCAGCCGCGTCTCCTCGGCGGCCGATCGCCCGGTGACCTTCTCGACCAGCAGCCGGGCCAGCACGTAGTTGGTGTTGGAGTAGCTCCAGCCCGTCCCCGGCTCGAACCGCGCCGGGCCGGCCAGCGCCAGCTCGACCAGTTCCCGCGGCCGGTACGTCGTGAACCGGCGGTCCAGCCACTCCTCGCCCCGGGGGCCGTAGGGCACGGGAATCCCCAGCGCGAGGGTCCCGTCCTCGTTGACCTCGCCGGTGAAGTTGAACAGCCCGCTGGTGTGCCGCAACAGCATCCGCACCGTGATCCGCTCGTCCAGGCCGAACTCGGGCAGGTAGCTGAGCACCGGGGTGTCCAGCCCGATGCGGCCCTCGGCCACCAGCTGCAGCACCAGGGTCGCGGTGAACGTCTTGGTGTTGCTGCCGATCCGGACGTGCCCGCCGGCCGGCGGCTTCGCGCTTCCGCCCAGCTCGGCCGCTCCGGCGCTGCCGGTCCACACGCCGCGCTCGTCCTGTACCCGCAGCGACACCCCGACGAAGCCGGAATCGACGATCTCCTCGAGCGCCTGCCGCAGCTCCGGACGGTTCTGGTCGGAAAGGGTGCTCGTCATGGTGTTTCGCTCCTGCGGATCGGTACTGGCGGGTCGGCTTCGTGCCGCTGCGACGAGCCTCCACCCTGACCCGAGGTCAACCTCAACCATGACCTGGCTCACACCTCCTCTTGGCCGGGCCGACGCCGTCCAAGCGGCCAGCCGGGCGCAGTTCGGCTGATGGCCCGCGTGCCTGTCGGCGGGAGAACACGACCGCATCCCCGCCCGGCAGCTCCCGGTTTGCTGCCGGTTTGCGGGCTGGTCTGGGACGCGCCGCGGTCGCATGGTGGTCGGTGGCATTCCGGCAACCGATTCCCGCTCGCCCCGCGGAGTCCGCCGCAGTCCGCCGTGAACCGCGCGGCCGGGGCTTGCTCTCTCGGAAGGGATTCTCGCGATGACCCTTGTTGCGCGTGGCAGCCGTTCGCGCTGCTTGGCCGGGGACCACGGGGCCGCGCTGCGTACGCTGCGCGCGGCGGCCGAGAACTACGCCGCGCGGGGCTGGCCGGTGCTGCCGGGGCCGGTGTGCGACGGGCTGACGAGCTGGGATCCGGTCACTCTCGAGTTGCTCGGCGGCCGGGAGCCGGCGGTGTCCCCGTCCGGCGCCACTGTCGACCGCCGCGTTATTTCGGAATGGTGGTCGGTGCATCGGCAGGCGATTCTCGCGCCGGTCGGGCCGCGCTTCGACGTCCTGCGCACTCCGACCCACCTCGGCTGGCGCACGCTCGCGGCCTTCGACGGCGGCCGTCCGCTCGGTCCGATGGCGCTGTCGCCGCACGGGGCGTTCTTCTTCGTGGAGCCCGGCACCCGCGTGGACCGCGATCTGGCGCCCGGGGTCGAGATCCTTTCGACGGGAGACCTCGTCGTCCTTCCGCCGAGCAGGGTTGTCTCAGGGGTCGTGTGGTGGCGCATCTCCCCGTTGGATCGCGACGCGCTCGGCGACGGCGCCGGGATTCTGGGCAAGCTTGCCGAACTTTCCCGCGAATCCGGGTAGTTCATCCCCCTGGAAGAAACGCGACCGCCCGTGCCGGAGGGGAGGCGCACCAACCCCTCCGGCACGGGCGCGACGATCAGACCCCGGAGGTCTGCTGGATCCAGTCCCGCCCCGCGGCCACGCTGCCGTAGGTCGTCACGCTGGAGCGGTCGCTCGTCGAGCACACGCCGACCTGCACTCCGTCGTCCACCATCGGGCCGCCCGAGTCCCCGCCGGCCACCGCGCCGTTCGGCGTGCTCGCGGTGATCGCGGGTCCGCCGGAGTTGTCGCTGTCCTGCGTGTTGGAGATCGTGACCACGGCCTGCTTCAGCACGCTCGACTGGTGGTGGCCCTCGTCGGTGCTCTGCGTCGCGCCCCAGCCGTACACGGTGGCGCTGTCGCCCTCCTGCGCGTCGCTGGAGCTGCTGGCGAGACGGGCGAACGTGCTGCCGCCGTCGGTGTCCAGTTTGATCAGCGCCAAGTCGCCGCCGGAGTAGACGTAGGTGGAGGAGGCTTTGGCGTGCACGCCGCCGCTGGCGCTGTTGGAACCGATGTACAGGTCGATGTCCTTGAGGCGCTGGCCGTTGTTGTCGTACATGCAGTGTTTCGCGGTCAGCACCCAGCGGCTGCCGATGAGCGTGCTGGTGCAGAAGAATGTGTACCCGTTGGCGTGGCCGTTGAACCGCGTGAGGTAGCCGGGGTTCTGCGCGGTGCTGCCGCCGATGATCGACGGCTGGGCGTCGGGCGTGGCGGGGCTCGCGGACGCGGGGGTCACCGCGACCGCGCCGAGCACCGCGCAGGAACCGGTCAGCACGGCGAGGGCACGGGTGAGTGCGCGCATGTCGCTCCTTGGGGAAGGCGTTTCCGATAGGGACGCTCCCGAACGTAAGCAGCGCGGCCGGACAGCGGAATCCGCCGAAACGCCCGTGGCGGGCAAGCGGCGGCGACGCGACTTTCGACGGGTTGCCAACCGGTGAAACAGTGCCGACAATCCGTCTCAGTCCGTTTTTCCAGGAGGGGCGAAATGCGGTTGTTCGCCCCTGCTCCGGCGCGGGAGCGGCTGGCCAAGGCGCTGGCCGAGGGCCCGTTCGAGCGCGCCCTCTCGCTGGCGATCGAGCGCAGCGGCCTCGGCCTGGCACGGCTGCGCGAACGGCTCGCGGCGTCCGGCGTGCCCGTCAGCACGACCACGCTCAGCTCGTGGCGCACCGGCCGCAGCCGTCCGGAACGGCCGGAATCGTTGCGGGCGCTGGCCTTGCTGGAACCCGTGCTGGACGTGCCGCCGGGTTCGCTGCGCGCGCTGCTGGACCGTCCGCGCACCGGCACCCCGGCCCCGCGCGCGGCGCGGTGGGACCGGCTGTGGGAAAACCGCAGCCTGCTTCCGATGGTGCTGAACTCGTTTGAGGACTCGTCGCCGGAATCGGTCAGCGTGCACGAGACGCTGCGTGTCGACGCCAAAGGCCGGCTGCGCAGTCTCCACGTGCGGGAAGTGCTGCGCGCGCTGGACGAACCGGCGTTCGTGCGAATCGTGGCGCTGCGGGGATTCACTCTCGGACAGTCGCCGCAGCTGGTGTCGGCGCGGTATTGCCGTCCGGGGATCGTGCAGGCGACGCCGGAGCAGGCGTTCTCGGTGACGGAGCTGGTGCTGGACCATCCGCTGGCCCCGGGCGAGACGGCGATCGTGGAGTACCGGTTCGCGTTCCGGGACGAGGAGCCGGACTCGCGCTACGACCGGCGGTTCCGGCTGCCGATCGCGGAACACCTCCTGGAGGTGCGTTTCGATCCGGCGGCGCTGCCCGCGGAATGCGTGTCGTACCGCCAGGATTCCCCTGCGGGGCCGGAGCTGGAGACCGCGGAGGCGCGGGTGCGGTCCGGTGTGCCCGTCCACGTGATCCGGACCGGGCAGGGGCCCGGAATCCACGGGATGCGGTGGCGGTGGTGATCCGGTGACCGTCCGCGATCCCGCCGCGATCCACTGAGGACACCGGTGCCGGGTTCTCCGCTGACTGGCGGGGCGGCGCTGCGCTGTTCGGCCCGATTTCGATTTTCCTGACGAGTAGCCAGTTCTGGCCGGGTCGGCCCGGGCAGCCGACTCCACATGTTTGATCGGACTGGCGAAAGTGGACTCGGCGACGGCCGGGGGCGGCATGGCTGAGGAACGCCGGTCGCCCGCCGGTCTGCTGCGTGACGCGCGTTCGGTGTTCGAGGAACTGACCGAAAAGGACATCGAGTCCGTGTCGGCGTTCACCAAGGACGGCGACGGATGGAAGCTGCTGGTGGAAGTGCTTGAGCTGGAACGGGTTCCGGACACCACCAGCCTGATGGCCACGTACTGCGTCCGGGTCGACGCGCGGGGCGGCTTCCTCGGCTACGAGCAGGTGCGGCGGTACGCGCGCGGCCAGACCGACGCGTGAGGAAGGAAAGGGGATTTCATGACCATGGCGACCGGACGGTCGGGCTCGGGCAGTCAGCTGCAGCGCGGGCCGGGAACCGGGAACCTCTACGACATTCTCGAGCTGATCCTGGACAAGGGTCTGGTGATCGACGCGTTCGTCAGGGTTTCGCTGGTAGGCATCGAATTGCTCACGGTGGACGCGCGGGTCGTGGTGGCCAGTGTGGACACTTACCTGCGGTTCGCCGAGGCCTGCAACCGGCTTGACCTCACCCGCGCTTCGAGCGCGACGACGCTGCCCGACCTGCTGGGCGAGGTGACCGAGAAAGGCGCCAAAGGAAAGTCCAAAGGCGCGCTGACCGGTGCGGTCGAGACCTTTGCCGAGCAGTTCCAGAAGTCCAGCGACAAGGACGGTGAAGAGGCCGAGGAGCGGCCTCGCGGCCGCAGTCGGCGCAGCAGTGCGAGGTTGAGCGAATGAGCACTTACCTGTACGGAATCACGTTCGCTGATCATCCGGCCGAGGTGGGCAGTCTGCGCGGCGTCGGACCGGTGCCGGCGCCCGCGCGGGTGCTGCCTGCCGGAGGCGAGCTCAGCGCGGTAGTCGGCGATGTCGAAGGCGAACTGCGGGCGAAACGCCGGGATCTTCTTGCCCACCAAGAGATCCTGCAGGCGTTGTGCGACGGCGGGCCGACGTTGCCGATGCGTTTCGGGGTCGTCGCCGACGACGACACCGCTGTGGCGCAGGAGATCGCGGCCAAATCCGAGGTGTATACGGCCGTGCTGCACCGCGTTCGCGGGCACGTGGAGATGAACGTCAAGGTCACGCACCGGGAAGAGGTCGTCCTCGGCCAGATTCTCGCCGGCGACGAGGAGATCCGGAATCTGGCCGCGAGCCTGCGGGAGGACGCCGGACGCCGGACGCGGGGAAGCGGACCAGGTCCGGTTCGGCGAACTGGCCGCCGGGCGGCTGGAGGAACGCGAGGCCGAGGACGCCGACGCGGTTCTCGGATATCTGCTTCCGCTGGCGTCCGAGCACGCTCCGGGGCCGCAGGTCGCCGGATGCTTTTTCAACTGCTCGTTCCTGGTGCCCCAGGAGAAAACGGCCGAATTCCAGGACGCGGTGCGGAAGCTGACGACTCTCGTCGAAGAAGTCGCGGAGGTACGGGTGCAGGGACCGTTGCCGCCCTACAGTTTCACCGAGGATAACTAGTGGGTCTGCTCGGCGAGCTTCTCCTGCTTCCGCTGGCGCCGGTGCGGGGCGTCGCCTGGGTGGCGGAACGGGTCGTCGACGCCGCCGAGCGGGAACAAATCGCGCAATTGCGGAGAGAGCTGGTCTCCCTGGAAAAGGAGCCGATGGCCGGCGGCCTCAGCGAGGAGGAGTTCGACCGCAGGGAAGACGAAATACTCGAACTGCTCGAAGAATTCGACCGGGGGGTTGCCGGATGAACGGAGCGAAGAGATGACACCGGGAATGAAGGTCGCGGCCGCCCTGGTCGGCGGATACGTGCTCGGGAGAAGGAAAAAAGCCAAGCTGGCCATCACCATGGGCGCGTGGCTCGTCGGGAGGAAACTGAATCTCGACCCGAAGAAGCTGCTGTCGGACATCGCGCACGAGCTGGCCTCGTCGCCCGAACTGGCCGGGGTGCGGGATCAGGTGCGGGACGAGGTAGTGGGAGCGGGCAAGACGCTGGCCGCGGACATCCTGGCGCATCAGGCGGGGCGGCTCGCCGGTTCGCTGCAGGGGCACACCGAGAACCTGCGCGACAAAGCCGCCGGTCTTCCCCTCGGCGGCAGCAGCCAGGACGAAGACGCGGAAGACTCGCATGATCGAGAGCCGGAGGACGGCGACGACAGCGAGGACGGCGGTGCGGAAGAAAGCAATGCCCGGCCGCGCAAACGTCCGGCGAAACCGCGCAGTACGGCTCAAGGGGAACGCAAGCCCGCGCGCAAGACGTCCGGCAGCTCGGCTAGTTCGTCGTCGCGCAAACGGGCTTCTTCCAGCAGCCGGACGCAGAAGCGTTCGGGCGCTTCGGGGGTGAACCGTGGCTGAATCCCGTTCTGGCAGCGACGAAATCGGACCCTTGGCGAAGCTCCGGGAACTGGCCTCGCGCAATCCCGCGACCGAGCAACTGCTCCACGCCGGCGAGGAATACGCGCAGGCGAAGGTGGAACAGGTGATGTCCTCCGCGGGCACCAAACTGGGCGAGGCGTCCCGGAAGCTGGCCGACGCGGGCGGAAGCGGCTCGCTTAAGGGCTTGTTCAGTGCGAGCGAGAAAATCGCCCAAGGGAAAACCCCGGTCAAATCGATAGTCGAGGCCGGCGGCAAAGCATTGAAGAACTCCGTGTCGGGTCTCTTCGGCAAACGCGGGGGAGGCTCCGGCGGCAAGAAGGTCATCAACATCATCGAGGACATCGACGTCGGCGTGCCGGTCCGCGAGGCGTATGACCAGTGGACGGAGTTCCAGAAGTTCAGCAGCTTCACCAAGGGCGTCGTCAGCGCCGAGCAGACCGGCGACATCACTTCGCAGTGGCGGTTCAAGATCTTCTGGTCGAACCGGTCGATGAAGGCCACGGTCACCGAGCAGGTTCCCGACGAACGCATCGTGTGGAGCACCGAAGGGGCCAAGGGCACGATCAAAGGCGCGGTGACTTTCCACGAACTCGCCCCGAACCTGACAAAGGTCCTGCTGGTCATCGAGTACTACCCGTCCGGCCTGTTCGAGAAGACCGGCAACATCTGGCGCGCGCAGGGCCGCCGGGCGCGGCTGGACCTCAAGCACTTCCGCCGGTTCATCACGATGGCCGGGCAGGCTTCAGGTGACGGCTGGCGCGGCGAGATCCGCGACGGCGAGGTCGTGCGCACGCCCGAGCAGGTGCACGAGGACGAGCACGGCTCGCCCGAGGACGAACCGCGCGAGGAGGAGGACACCGGCGAGGAGCCCGAGGACGAGGAGTTCGCCGGCGAGGAACCCGACGACGTCGAGGAAGACGAAGATCCGGACGACGCCGAGGAAGACGACGCCGAAGCCGAGGACGAACGGCCCCGCGGCCGCCGGGCAGTTTCGGCGCGGTGACGAGGAGGCAGCAGATGAGCGAGCCCAGCCTGCCGACCGGGAGACCGCTCGGCGTGTCCCGCCAGCCGGGTTCCGGCGGCGGCGCGAACCTCGCCGACATCCTGGAACGGGTGCTGGACAAGGGAATCGTGATCGCCGGGGACCTCCAGGTCAACCTGCTCGACATCGAGCTGCTGACCATCAAGATCCGGTTGCTGGTCGCGTCGGTCGACCGGGCCGGGGAAATGGGCATCGACTGGTGGGAGCACGATCCGTCGCTGACGTCGGGCTCGCGGCGGAACGATCTGCTGGAGGAGAACGAACGACTGCGCGCGCAACTCGAACTCGCGCGGGGAGAGCGAGCGGAACAGTGAGCTGGTATTGCTACGCGGTCGCCGAATTCTCGCCGGGAAATCCGGTCGAGGGCCTGACCGGGCTCCGCGACCGCCCGGTTTCCGCGATTTCCGGGGCTGGGCTGACCGCGCTGGTCAGCCCGGTCCCGGACGAGGAGTTCGACGAGGCCGCCCTGCAGGCCAATCTGGAACACCTTCCGCGGCTGGAAGAAATCGCCCGCGCGCACAACGCCCGTGGTGGACGAGGCGAGCCGTCGCACCGGAGTGCTGCCGCTGCGGATGGCGACGATCTATCGGGACGCGGATCGGGTGCGCGAAATGCTCGCGGAGCATTCCGTGCAATTTACCGCAGCGTTGCGTCGGGTCCGGGATCATGCCGAATGGGGCGTCAAAGTCTTCGTCTCGCTCCGCGATTCTGTCGAGGACGAGGCACCCGCCGACGGTCGTTCCTATTTGCGGCAACGACTTCGCCAGCGCAAGGCGCGGGATGCCCGTACTGACGAGGCGGTCGATGCCGCCGAGCGGATCGAGCGAGAACTCGCGCGGCTGTCCGCGGAAATCCATCGGCACCGCAACCGGGATCCCGCCCTGACCGGCCGCGAGGACAGCAACATCCTCAACCTGGCGTGTCTGGTGCCCGACACCGGCCGTGAACGATTCCTGGCCCGCATCGAGGAACTGCGGCAATCGGAGGCGGCCGGAATCGAGGCCACCGGCCCGTGGGCCCCGTACTCCTTCGCGGGGCTCTCGTGAGCGCCGCGGTGGAGCGGAACCGATCGGCTCGCGCTGGTCGATCTGCTGGACCGGTTGCTGGCCGGCGGTGTAGTGCTCAGCGGCGACTTGGTGCTGTCGGTCGCCGAGGTCGACCTGGTGCATATTTCCTTGCGCGCACTGATCACCTCGGTCCGCGAAGACCGCCCGGCGCCGTGGTGAAAGGAGCGACGATGGACGAGGCTGAGGAACTCCTCGGAGCAGCGCTCCGCGACGCGCCCGCTCGCCTCGAGACCGATGCCGATTCGGTGGAACGCGACCTGATGAAACTGGTCCTGACCATCATCGAACTGCTCCGGCAGCTGATGGAACGCCAGGCCCTGCGACGCGTCGAGGAAGGCGGGCTGACCGAGGACCAGGAGGAGCGGCTCGGCCTGACCCTGATGCTGCTCGAACGACGGCTGACCGAACTTCGCGACCAGTACGGTCTTTCGGCGGCGGATCTGAACCTCGACCTGGGTCCGTTGGGGACGTTGTTGTGAGAAAGGCGTATCTCCGCGGTGTCTAGCGCGCCCCGAGAAACGCCCTCCCCAACGGCGTAAGCGAATGATGCACCCCCGCCCCCTCCCGAGTCGTCGTAATCAACCCAGCCGTTCGCAAAGTCCTCGTATGCTGGCTAACCGCCGCCGGCGAAACCCCCAACCGCGCGGCCAGCGCAGTCGTAGACGCCTCCGCCGCCAATTCGCACAGCAACCGCGCCCGCGTGCGGCCCACGAGCCCGGCCAGCTGATCCTCCCGAGTGCCCACCGGTTCAGGCGGCACCAGCCCCACCGCCGGGCAGACCAGCATCGGCTGTTGCGCGGCATCGATGAACGTCACCGGCCCGCCCCAGCAAAAATGGGCAGGCACCAAAACCAGACCCCGGCCCTCCAGGGCCACCGTGCGATCGCGCGGGTAGTCCGCCTCCAAAACCGGATTGCGCCACCGGATCGACGGGTGCAGATTCCCCAGCAGCGCCTCGACCCCGCCGCTCAGCACATGCTCCGCATACCGGCCGCGGTCAGTCCCGACCCGGCGGTCCAGGACCGATCGCGCGGGATCGAGGACCAGGTCGCTGTACTCGCGCAGGGCATGCACGACATCGCGGGTGCTGCCGTCGGCGTAGACCGTGCGGGCCCAGCGCGGTACGCGGCGGTGCCGGGCGAACGTGCGGACGATGTCCTCGCGCAGGGCGGCTTTCGGCTGGGACAGGATGGTTTCGAAGTGGGCTCCGACGTCCGTTTCGTCCAGCGCGGGCGTCAGGAAGTCCGGGAAGTTCCCGGCCGGGACCAGCTCCGCGGCGGCTTTCAGGCAGCGCCAGCGGGCGGGGGAGCGCCGGGCGCCGGTCAGGACCGCCGCTCGCCAGCCGCGGTACTCCAGGGGCAGGTGAGGGTCCTGGAGACTGTTGATGCTCAGGATCAGCTCCCACGTCGGGTGCACGCCGCCGGCGACTCGCACCCGGCACAGGTCTTCGGCGGTGAAAATCATCCGCAGCATAGAAACCACCCCTGGTCCGCGCCTCCCCAGCGCGGCTCTGCGTCCAGGATGCGGCCCGGGACCGCGGTCTGGGAAGGGGCCTCCGACGACCGGCGCGGATCCGTCGGCGGGCGGGGCCGCGACTTCGGCCGGGCTTAACGGCGACGGCTTCCCAGACCGCGGGCGGATCAAGCCTTGCTGCGGATCACGTCGATCAGGCTGGTCCAGCTGTCCCGTCCGCGCCCGGCGGCGACGGCGCGGTCGTAGTGCTCCTTGACCGCCGCGGGCAGTGACACGTCGATGCCCGCGTCCCGGCTCGCGGCGAGGATGTGGTCGGCCGTCGCGCCCATCATCTGGGCGTTCGCCTGGTCGCCGGGGTGGGTGCCGCTGTCGACGTTCTTCGCGGCCTCGTCCAGGAACGTCTGCACGAGCGTCAGCAGTTCGGTCGCGTACGGCACCAGCGTCGCCGCGGGCACCCCGGCCGTCCCGACGAGCGCGACGGAGTGCATGAACGCCGAGAGCGTGGTGAGGAACAGGTCCAGCAGCGACTGGTAGTACAGCTGCGCCAGGCCCGGGTCCGCGCCCCGGTAGTCCGGCCGTCCGATGACGCGCAGGGCGGGCTCGATCCGGTCGAACGTCGGCTGCGCGCCGCTGTAGAACACGAACGAGCCCTCGGTGCCGACGACCGTCGCGGGCACCATGATCCCGCCGGCGATCATCTCCGCGCCGCGCGCGGCCAGCCATTCCGCGGCCACCCGGGTCCGCTCCGGCGTGTCCGAGCTGAGGTTCACCACGATCTTGCCCCGCAGCGCGTCCTCGGTCGGCGCGAGAATGTCGTACATCGCCTGATAATCGGTGAGGCTGAGGAGCACCAGTTCATTCGCGGCCAGCGCTTCGGTGACGGTCGCCGCGCGCTTCGCGCCTTCGGCCACCACCCCGTCGGCCCGGCTCGCGGTGCGGTTCCACACCGTCACTTCGCGGCCCGCCGCCAGGTAGGCCCGCACCATGGCCTGGCCCATCGGGCCGAGGCCGAGCAACGTCACATTCACGGGTTTCTCCTTATTTCTTCAGCAGTTCGATGACGCTCGTGAGGTTTTCCGCGCCGTGGCCGTCGGCGGCCCGGCGCAGGAGCAGCTGGTGCAGCGGCGCGAGCAGTTCGGAGCTGACGCCCTGGTCGGCGGCCGCGGCGGGCAGGTTGTCGAACGCGGCGGCCTGCATCCCGAGGTTCGACACGACGCCCTGGGTGTAGTCGCCGCTGTCGATCTCCTCGGCGGCGCGTTCGGCGAAGGTGCCCATCGCGGTCAGCCATCCGCTCAGCAGCGGCGCGAACTCGACCGCCGAGAGCCCTTCGCTGCGGATCAGCGCGTAGGCCTGCAAGATGCCGACGAACTGGCCATACATCCCCGACAGCAGCGCGAGGTCGTGCAACGCGGCGAGCCCCGGGTCCTCGCCGACGTAGTTGCTGCCGCCGAACGCGTCGAACGCCGCGCGGTGCGTGTCGAACAGATCCTTGGGCCCGCTGTAGAACACGAACGCGCCCGGCTGCCCGATCATCGGCGGAACCGCCATGATGCCGCCGTCGAGGAACGTCCCGCCCCGCTCTGACACCCATTCGGCCAGCTCACGCGCCTGTCGAGGGGTGCCGTTGGCCAGGTTCACCACCGCCCGGCCCGTCAGCGAAGCCGTGCCGAGCACCTCGCGCACCGACGCGTCGTCCAGCAGGCAGACGATCACCAGCTCGCTCGCCGCGACCGCTTCAGCGGCCGACTCCGCCGCCACCGCACCCCGTGCCACCAGCGGTTTCGTCTTGTCCGCCGAGCGGTTCCAGACCGTCACCGGCCGTCCCGTTCCCAGCAGCGCGCCGGCCAGCGCGCTGCCCATCGCACCGAGCCCCAGCACGGTCGCCGAGGTCGCATTCCCGGACATGTCGTCCCTCCAGTTCGTTGATCTGCCGACCACGGTGCCGAGGCGCGCGCACGGTTCGCTGGGGGTCCGCGCACGGGTGCGGTTACGGTGGATCTGTGCGATTCGGCATCCTGGGGCCCTTGGCCGTGAGCAGCGACGACGGCCGGCCGGTCCGGGTGCCCGAGGCCAAGGTCCGGACCCTGCTCGCGGTCCTTCTCGTGCACGAGGGCCGCCCGGTGCCGGCGGACCGGCTGGCGGACGACCTGTGGGGCGACCAGCTGCCCGGCAACCCGGTCAACACTCTGCAGACGAAGGTCTCGCAGCTGCGCCGTGCCCTCGAAGGCGCCGAACCGGGGCAGGGCGGCGCGCTCGTGTTTCAGGCACCCGGTTACATCCTGCGGATCGAGCCGGAGGCGCTCGACGTCGGACGGTTCCGGGCATTGGCCGCGGAGGCGGACACGTCGGCGGACCCGCGGTCGAAGGCCACGCTGCTCACCGAAGCGCTGGCGTTGTGGCGGGGCCCGGCGCTCGCCGAGTTCGCCGACGAACCCTTCGCGCGGCCGGTGATCCAGCGGCTGGAAGAGAATCGTCTTGTCGCGACAGAAAACCTCGCCGACGCCCGGCTCGCGCTGGGCGAACCTGCCGCGCTCACCGCGGAACTCGCCGATCTCGTCCGGCAGCATCCGTTGCGGGAACGACTGCGTGCGCTCCAAGTGCGCGCACTCTATGCGGCGGGGCGGCAGAGCGAAGCGCTGGCCTCGTACGACGACCTGCGCCGCCGCCTCGCCGACGAGCTAGGCCTCGACCCCGGCCCCGAACTCACCGCGCTCCACCGGTCGATCCTGGCCCAGGACCCGGCGCTGACCGCCGTCGTCCCGCAGCTTCCGGTGCCGCTCACCGAACTGGTCGGGCGGACCGCCGCGGTGCGCGCGGTCAGCACGCTCGTCGGCGAATCCCGGCTGGTGACGCTCACCGGGCCCGGCGGCGTCGGCAAAACCCGGCTCGCGCTGGAGACCGCGCACCGGCTCGGCGGGGACTTCGCCGCGGGCGCGTGGCTCGTGGAGCTGACCGGCATGGACCGGCACGAATGCGCGTTGAGCCAGTGCCCGCCGATCGAGTGGGTCGTGGAGGCGATCGCCGCGACAATGGGAATCCGGGACGCGGCGGCGCCCGCACCGGCGGATCCGGCGCGGCGGCTGGCCGAATCGTTGCGCGGCAAGGAAACCCTGGTCGTCCTGGACAACTGCGAGCAGCTGATCGAACCGGTCGCCGCGACCGCCGCGCACCTGCTGGCGGCCGCGCCCGGGCTGCGGATTCTCGCCACCAGCCGGGAACCGCTCGGGCTCGCCGGGGAAACGCAATTCCCGGTGCCGCCGCTGGACCACGACAGCGCCGCGCGATTGTTCACCGCACGGGCCGCCGACACCGGATCCACTGTGGACAGTGCTGATGCGGCCGCGGTCGCGGAGATCTGCCGGAAACTGGACGGATTGCCGCTGGCGCTCGAACTCGCCGCGACTCGCGTGCGCGCGCTGGGCGTGCCGGAGTTGCTGCGCCGTCTGGACGATCGCTTCCGGCTGCTGGACACCAATCGCCGCGGCGTGCCCGCCCGGCAGCAGACTCTGCGTGCGATGATCGACTGGAGCTGGGAACTCCTGAGCACGTCGGAACGCCTTGTGCTGCAACGCTTGTCAGTGCACACGGAGGATTGCGCGCTCGACGCGGCCGAAGCGGTTTGTGCGGGTGACGGCGTCGAAGAAGGCGAGGTGCTGGGTCTGCTGGCGAAGCTCGTCGACCGCTCGCTGGTCGTGCCCGCGAACACCGGCGTGCCGCGGTACCGGCTGCTCGAATCGGTGGCGGTTTACGGGCTGGAGCGGTTGCGCGAAGCCGGTGAAGTCGAAAAGACGCGGCGTCGGCATGCGGAGTATTACGTCCGGCTCGCCGGTGCCGCGGACGCCGGTCTCCGTGGCCGCGATCAACGTCGCTGGCTGCAACGGCTCGACGCGGACTTGCCGAATCTCCGTGCCGCAGCGGAGAATCTGGCCGGTTGGGGAAGCGCCGACGATGCGTTGCGGCTGGCGAACCGGCTGTCCTGGTACCGGTTCCTGCGCGGCCGGATGGCCGAGGCGATGCGCTCCCTGCACGCCGCGCTCGGCTTGCCCGGCGGCGATCTCGGACTGCGTGCGGAAGCACAGGCGACGCTCACCGCGCTCGGCGTCCTGGCCGGCGACCGGCCCGACTGGCGTCCGGTGGCCGAACAGCCGATGAGCGGCCGGGCCAAGTGGTTCATCGGCTACGCACTGTCCACAGTGGCCGACCTGCCCGGTGCCGAACCGCTGACCCTGGACGCTCTTGCCGTCTTCGAAGCCGAAGGCGACCGGTGGGGGATCGCCGCCGCCAGTGGCGATCGCGCTAGCCAAGTGTTGTCGAGAGGCGATATCGCCGGAGCGCGGCGTTACGCCGATCGCTGCGCGGAACTGTTCGCCGAAATCGGCGACAAATGGGGCCAGCTGCAGGCAATTTTCGCGCAGGGCACGCTCGGCACGCTTTCCGGGGATTACGCTCGATCCGAGGCCGGGTACACCGAAGGATTGCGGATCGCCGAGGAACTGGGCTTGTGGCCGGAAGCGTCGTACCAGCTCTCGTGGCTGGGACGGGTTGCGTTGCTGCGCAAGGAATACCCCGCGGCCAGGGAGCTGCATCACCGAGCGCGAGACCTCGCCGCGGAGCACGGCTTCACGCCGGGGGAGATGTATGCGTTGACCGGGCTCGCTCTCGGCGCCCGGCGCGAGGGCGACCTCGATCTCGCCGAGGAGCATTTGCGGACGCTGCTCGCGTGGAACCGGCAGGTCGATTTCGAGCCGGGAAACACGCTGATCCTCGCGGAACTCGGTTTCGTCGCCGAATTGCGCGACGATCCGGAGACTGCGTTGCTGCGGCAACGAGAAGGTTATGAGATCGCGCGCCGGACGAGGGATCCGCGGGCGATCGCGTTGGCGTTGGAAGGTTTGGCGGGCGCGCACGCGCTGGCCGGTGCGGCTCGCGACGCCGCGCGGTTGCTGGGCGCGGCTGCGGCTTCGAGGGCTGGTGTCGGCGCTCCGCTGCCAGCAGCGGAGCGGGAGGACGTGGACCGGATCACCGCCCGCGCGAGTGACATTCTCGGTGCGGAGGAGTTCGCGGCTGAGTTCCGCGCGGGCGGCGAGACGGGTGCCTCAGAAGACGGGCCGCTGATTCCCGTACCCGGTGGCCTGCTCGAAAGCGTGCGCGGCGCGCAACAGTCCTAGCTCGCCCCGCAGCGGTGCGATGATCTGCAGCCCCACCGGACGTCCGTCGCCGGTGAACCCCGCGGGCACCGACAGCGCCGGGCAGCCGGTCGCCGAGATCGAGTACGCCGAGCGCATCCACTCCAGGTAGTCGTGCATCGGTTGCCCGGCAACGGTTTCCGGATACTCCCACTCCACCGGGAACGGCGGCACCTGGCTCACCGGCGCGAGCAGCAGGTCGTATTGGGTGAAGAACTCCCGCATCCCGGTGATGAGCCGCAGCTGCCGCGTCTGCGCGTGCGCGATGTCGGCGCCGGAAAGCGTCGCGCCGAACGCGATGTTGTCCGCGAGTGTCTGCTTCATCTTGCCGGGATGTTCTTCGAGCAGACCGCTGAACCCGGCGTGGAAAAGCCATCCGCGCAAGGTGCGGAACACCTCGTCGGCGGCGGCGAGGTCCGGGCAGGCCGGTTCGACGCGGCAGCCGAGATCGGCGAACACCTGCACCGCCGGTTCGAGCACCGCGCTGACCGCCGGGTCGACCGGCAGACCGCCCAGATCCGGCGACCACGCCACGCGCAGACCGGAGAGGTCGGCGTCGAGCGGCCCGGCGAAGGGCGCGGCAGGCTGGTCGAGCGCGATCGGGTTGCGCTCGTCGTGCCCGGCGATCACGGAGAGGAGCAGCGCGACGTCCGCGACCGTCCGGCCCATCGGCCCCTGCACGCCCAGCGCTTCCCATGGCAGCGTCGCCGGCCAGGTCGGCACGCGTCCGGGCGACGGACGCAGGCCGACGACATTGCAGAACGACGCCGGATTGCGCAGTGAACCGCCCATGTCACTGCCCTCGGCGAGCGGCTGCAGGCCCGCGGCCAGCGCCGCCGCCGCGCCGCCACTGCTGCCGCCAGCGGACAGATCCCGCCGGTACGGGTTGCGCGTAGCCCCGAAGACCGGGTTCATCGTGTGCGAACCGGCACCGAACTCCGGCGCGTTCGTCTTGCCGAGCGTGATCGCGCCCGCGTTTCGGATCCGTTCGACGACGAGCGTGTCGCTGTCCGGCACATGGTCGGCGAAAATGGGGGAGCCGTAGGTGGTGCGGACCCCGGCGACGTCGTGGGTGTCCTTGTGCGCCACCGGAATCCCGTGCAGCGGACCGACCTCCTCGCCGTGCGCGAGGCGTTCGTCGGCGGCCGCGGCTTCGCTCAGCGCGCGCTCGGCGGTGAGCGTGACGATGGCGTTGATCTGGGGGTTGACCTGCTCGATCCGGTCGAGATGGGCGCGCAGCACCTCACGCGCGGACAGCTCGCGGGTGCGCAGCCGCCGGGCCAGTTCGCGGGCGGACAGGTAACAGATCTCCTCGGCGCTCACTGGCTTCCTTCCTGACCACGGTGTCCGTTCGCGACGTCAGCTTCGCGCGTCGTGCCGGGGCCGGACAAGAGCTGCTCGACAAATGACGAAATCAGCCACAGTATTGGCTGATGACCGCACGGTTGGACCCCCTCGACCGCCGGATCGCCGGCGCGCTGCAGGTCGACGGCCGCGCGTCCTGGCGACGGATCGCCGAGGTGCTGGACGCGCCGGAGCGCACGGTGGCCCGGCGCGGGACGCACCTGCTGCGCACCGGCGTCGTGACGGTTGTCGCCGTTTCGCCGCACGGCGTGCCGCTGCTGGTCCGCGGCCGCTGCCGGCCCGGGCTCGGCCGTCCCGCGGGCACCGCGCTCGCAGGACGGCCGGAGACGAGCTTCTGCTACCTGATCACCGGGCCGGGAGAACTGGTCGCCGAGGTCTTCTGCGACCGCAACCGGCTGCCGACCTTCATGTTCGACGAGATGGCGGCAATCCCCGGCCTGCACGATCTGACGGCCGATACCGTCACCCGCTACTACCGCACCATCCACGAATGGCAGCCCGGCCTGCTGAGCCCGGCCGAGTCAGCGGCGATCTCCTCGCTGCCGCAGCCGACCCCGCAGCCCCGGCAGCCCGACGGCGTCTCCTTCAGCGGCGACGAACGCTCCCTCGTGCGAGCGCTGCGCGAGGACGGCAGGCGGACCCACGAGGAACTCGCCCGCGCCGCCGGGATCTCGGAATCGACCGTCCGCCGCCGGCTGGAAGCGTTGCGGCGGGAGGAAAAGGTGTTCATCCGGGCGGTGGTGGAGCCTGCCGTGCTCGGGCTGCCCGTCGAGGCACTGCTGTGGATCCGGTGCCGCCCGCACGACGTCGACGACCTCGGCCGGGCGTTGCTGGGCTCGCCGTACGTGCGGTACGCGGCGGCGATGACGGGCGAGTATCAGCTGCTGGCTGACGTGACCTTGCCCGACATCGCCGCGTTGCACGAGTTCGTCGGCAGCTCCGGATGGTCCCGGCAGGCGGATTCGGTGCATACCGGGGTGGTGCTGAAGGCGTTGAAGCGCAGCAGCGTCCTGACCCCCGAGCTGCGCCCCTGACGGTTACCCTCGCTCCTCCAACCCGTTCAGCACCGACGGCAACGCGCCCCGGTGCAGCACGCCGAGCCGTTGCGTCGCACGCGTGAGCGCCACGTACAGCTCGGCCGCGCCGCGCGGACCGTCCGCGAGAATCCGGTCCGGGTCCACGAGAAGCACGGCGTCGTACTCCAGCCCCTTCGTGTCCGACGCCTGCACCGCACCCGGCACATCAGGCGGCCCGATCACGACACTGGTCCCTTCCCGGCCCGCCTCGTCGCGGACGAATTCCTCGACCGCGGCAGGCAGCTCGTCGTCAGTGACTTTCCGAGACCACGGCCGGACTCCGCACGCGCGAACCGATTCCGGCGGCTCGACCCCCGGCGCGAACTCGGCCAGCACCGTGCCCGCGATGGCCATGATTTCCGCCGGGGTGCGGTAGTTGACGGTCAGGGATCGGTAGACCCAGCGGCCCGGGACGTACGGATCCAGCATCGTGCCCCAGTCCGTCGCCCCGGCCGCCGAGCGACGCTGCGCCAGGTCGCCGACCACAGTGAACGACCGGCTCGGACAGCGCCGCATCAGCACCCGCCAGTCCATTTCGGACAGTTCCTGCGCCTCGTCGACCACGACGTGCCGGTAGGTCCAGTCCCGGTCCGCGGCGGCGCGTTCGGCGAGGTCGCGGGTGTCGTACTCGACGAACCGCTCGGCCAGATCGGTGTCGTAGAGCAGGTGCTCCGCCGACAGGCCGATGTCCTCGTCCATCTCCTCGCGGTCGAGCCGCATGATGTCCAGCACGCCGGCCGCGTACTCGGCCTCCGCCTCGCGTTCGGCCTTGTCCTCCTTCTGTTTCGCGCGGTCCGGCGCCTTGCCCAGGAGGTCGATCAGCTCGTCCAGGAGCGGGACGTCCGACACCGTCCAGGCGTCGCCCTGCTCGCGCAGCAGCGCCGGGCTGGCACCGGCCGCGGCGAGCCGGGCGGGGGAGGAATACAGCGTGGCCAGCAGGCTTTCCGGGGTCAGGATCGGCCAGAGGCGGTCGATGGCCTTGACGAACGCCTTGTCGGCGAGGAGTTCCTTGACGAGCGTGGAACGGAGGTCCTCCCATTCCTCCTTGTCGTCGCGAGTGAGCCAACCGCGCCCGATGCGGGCCATGGCGCGTTCCGTGAGCACGTACGTGACGATCTCGACGAACACCGCCCGCGCCTCGTTGTGCGGCCGTCCGCTCTGCCGCGCCTCGTCGCGGGCCCACTCGGCGGTCGCCGCGTCGATCCGGACCGTGGTGTCGCGGAGCTCGATCAGGATGGGTTCGCCGGGCAGCTCCTGCCGGTCCGCGACCGCCGCGCCGAGGACGTCGAGCATCCGCAGAGATCCCTTGAACCGCGCGATTTCCGGCTCGTCCTCGGCGTGCGCGCGCAGCCCCGGGAGCAGCCCGCCCGGGGTGGTGAACACCACGTCGGACTCGCCGAGCGACGGCAGCACCCGGCCGATGTGGTTCAGGAACGACGGATTCGGCCCGAGGACGAGGACGCCGTGGCGCTCCATCCGCTCGCGCTGCGTGTAGAGCAGATACGCGACGCGGTGGAGCGCCACGACGGTTTTCCCGGTTCCCGGTCCTCCCTCGATGACCAGGACGCCGGGATGGTCGAGCCGGATGATGCGGTCCTGCTCGGCCTGGATCGTCGCGACGATGTCCCGCATCCCCTCGCCGCGGGGCGCGTTGACCGCGGCGAGCAGCGCGGCGTCGGCGTCGTTCTCCTCGTCGCTGCCCGGACGGCCGAAAACCTCGTCGGTGAAGGACGTGACGTGCCGCCCGTGCGTGTGGAACTGCCGCCTTCGCCGCATGTCCTCCGGGGTGGCGGCGGTAGCGGTGTAAAACGCGCTCGACGCCGGGGCGCGCCAGTCGAGAAGGACAGGTTTGTACTCGTCGTCCTGGTCGAAAAGCCCGATCCGGCCGATGTAGGAATGGTCGCCTTCGAGCGTGTCGAGCCGCCCGAAACACAACCCGGAGTCGGCGACCGACAGCCGCCGCGTTTCGCGAGTGAGCGCACGCACCTCGACGTCGCGCTCGCCCGGAGTCTCGTCGTTTCGCTTGAGGGCAGCGGCATAGCGCTCGCCGGCCCGCCGGCGCTCGTCGTCGAGCCGCCGGTACAGACCGGCGACGTAGTCCTGTTCGGACCGCAGTTCTTCTTCGTACCCCTGAGTTGACACGTGCCCCTCGCTGCTGCTATTCTGAACACAGATTCGGCGCGAACTTCTGCTTTCTTGGTGAAGACGCGTCGATTTTTTATTGTCCACCTTGTGTCAAGTGGCGTGGTTGGGCTGCTGCTTTTCCGGCTTTTGCCTCGGCGGGAGGCTGGGTCGATGGGTGTCGGCTGTCGGCTGTCGGCGAGCCAGGTTCGTCGCGGACGTCTAGGTGCTGGCGAGTTCGGGAGCGGCGGGCTTGGGTCGAGTCCTCGGGCGGGCTGAGCTGAGTTCCCGGGCTAGGCGGCGGAGTTCCCAGGTGAGCCGAGTCCTCAGGCAGGCAGGCTGAGCCGAGTCCTCAGGCGGGCCTGGGCCGAGTCGCCGGGTGGGCTGGGCCGAGTCCCTGGGCGGGGCTGCGGAATCCCCAAGGGAGCGGAGTCCTCAGTCGGGTTGAGCCGCGTCCTCGGGCAGGGTGGCGGAGTCCTCGGACGAGACGAGCCGAGTTCCCCAGGCGGACTGAGGATCCGGGCGCGGCAAGCTTGGGCCGAGTCCTCAGTCGGGTTGAGCTGAGTTCCCGGGCCGGGCGGGGGAGTTCCCAGGTGAGCCGAGTCCCAAGACGAGCCGAGCCCCCAGTCGGGTTGAGCCGATCCGGGCAAGGCAGCTGAGCCGAGTCCCCAGGCAAGGCGGTCGAGTCCCTGATGGGCTGAGCCGAGTCTCCGGGCGAGCCGAGCCAACTTCCCGGGGGGCCGGCCGAGTCCCCCGCACGCTCCGCGTGCAAGAGGGCGAGCCGAGCCAGGCCCTCAGCAGGGCGGCCGAGTCCGCACGCGGGCTGAGCCGAGTCCTGCGGCAGAGCAGCAGAGTCCTCAGGCGAGCGGAGCCGTGTCCCCAGGCGAGGCGAGCCGGAGGCCCCGGGCAGGCGGGGCTCGTGACGGCGAGGACCGAGCCCCGAGCCGGGGTATGCCAAGCCGTCCCGATGTGGCGGGCGGGCTGGCTCCTGCCATGTGGACGTCTCGTCGGCGGAGCGCCCTGCCCGTCTTCTCGCATGCCCCGAGTCCTGATCTTGCCCGCGCCAACCGCACGCTCGCTCCCGACAGCTCGAATTCCGTGGACGAGCAGCGATTCTGCGGCATCCCCCGGGGCTTGCGGCAAGCCCCGGGGTGCGCTATATCTTAGAAAGGGCGGAGGAAATCATTCTTCACAATGCGCGGAATCCCGCGCGGTTCACGGCTGCCCCGCCGGCACCCAGTTGCGCACTGCCGGCCGATAGCCCTCCGGCTTGTCGCCCACCTTCGCGCCCGGGTTGACCAGCCACGACTGGTAGTCCGGCGTGAACATCCGGTACGGCCCGGCCGGCGGCACCTCGCTCGCGCGGTCCAGGGCGTCGCGCAGGTCGGCGGGCAGGGTGAAGTCGAGCGCGTGCATCGTCGCGTCCAGCTGGTCCGCGCTGCTCGCACCGACGATCGCCGACGCGATGCCCGGCTGCGTCGCCACCCAGTTGATCGCGACCTGCGCCATCGTCGCGTTCAGCTCGTCGGCGACTGTCTCGAGCGTCTTCAGCAGCTCCCACTGGCGCGCCGTCCAGGTCCCGGACGCGCCGGTGCCGGTCAACCGCCCTTCGCCGCTCAGCCCCTCTGACGAGCTGCGATATTTGCCGCTCAGGAATCCGCTGCCGAGCGGGCTCCACGCGGTGATTCCCAGCCCCAGCTCCTGGCCCGCCGGGACGTGCTCGGTCTCGATCGTCCGCTCGATCAACGAGTACGGCAGCTGAAGACTGATCATCGGCGGCAGCGAATGCGCGTCGGCGAGTGTCTGCGCGCGGCTGGCGTACCACGCGGGCACGTCGGACAGCCCGGCGTACCGGATCTTCCCCGCCCGCACCAGATCGTCGAATGTTCGCAGCACTTCCTCGACCGGCGTGATCCGGTCCCACGTGTGCAGCAGGAACAGGTCGAGATAATCGGTGCCCAGCCGGCGCAGCGACGCCTCCACCGACCGGATCATGTGCTTGCGCCCGTTGCCGCCCGCGTTCGGATCGCCCGGGTCGACGCTGTTGGTGAACTTCGACGTCACCACGAGCCGATCCCGGTCTCCCGTCTCGGCGATGAACTTGCCGAGCAGCCGCTCGCTCTCGCCCGCGGTGTAGAAATCAGCGGTGTCGATGAAGTTGCCGCCTTCCTCGACGTACTTGCGAAAGATCGGCCGCGCCTGCTCCTCGGACTTCCCGTAGGCCGCGTGGAACCCGTCGGTGCCGAAATTCATCGTGCCGAGCGCGAGCCTGCTGACCCGCAATCCGGACCGGCCGAGCAGGTAATACTGGTCAAGAGACATCGGGGTCCTCGCTCCGTTCCACTAACACGCGCGGGCCGCGCCCGCCTGGCTCGGCCAGCGTGCCCGCGGAAAAATGGACCAGCAAGTCCAAAATCTGAGGGTGTCGGGCAGGCGGGTAGGGGTTGTCAGGGAACCAGCCACGGCAGGCCGGGGTTCTGGAGAAACTGGCACCCGTGAAGGGCCGCTCGACGCCGGGCGACCTCGAGCGGATCGCGAAGCGGACCGGAGTAGCAGCGCCAGCGAAAGAAGTGTCGGCTGAAGCGAGCGACAAGCCGAATGTTCCGCGCCGAATAATCCACCCCGCAGTGCTCTCGCTTCCTTGCCTACCAATGACTTCGCTGAAGGAACACCGCCTGTTCCGTCCGCCTGTGAGCCGCCGAGCCGCTACACGTCTAACCCCTGCCCGCCGAGCCCGCCGACGCAGCCGCTACTCGCCGAGTAGTAACCGGCCCAGCCGCAACCCGACCGCGATCGGCCCAGCAGCAACCCTGCCGTGCCCCGCCGAGTCGCGACCGGCCGAGCCGCAACCCGCCGAACTGCGCCCCGTCCAGCCGCGACCCACCCAGCCGAGCCGCGCCAGCCGCGGCCCAGCTCACCTCGCCCGCCGCAACCCGCCCCGCCCGAACCCCCACCAGGACGTAAGCTGCGGAACATGCCGTCGAACATGATCAGCCTCCGCGGCGTGCGCACGCACAACCTCGCCGACGTGGACGTCGACATCCCGAAGCACCAGCTGGTCGCGGTCACCGGCGTTTCCGGGTCCGGCAAGTCGTCGCTGGCGTTCGCGACGCTGGCGGCCGAGTCGCGGCGGCAGCTCTACTCGACGATGCCCGCGTTCGTCCGGACCAAACTGCCGCACGATCCGGCTCCCGAGGCCAGTTCGCTCAGCGGGCTGACCACCGTCGTCGTGGTGGATCAGCGGCCGCTCGGGACTAACTCGCGGTCGACGGTCGGCACCGCCACCGAGGTGTGGACGATGCTGCGGATGTTGTTCTCCCGCCTGGGAGAACCGTCCGCGGGCTACTCGCCCGCCTACTCCTTCAACGATCCGTCCGGCATGTGCCCGGCTTGCGCGGGGCTCGGCACGGTCACCGACATCGACGGCGAGCGGATGATCGACCGCAGCCGTTCGCTCAACGACGGGGCGATGGTCTTCCCCAGCTTCGCGGTCGACAGCTGGATCTGGAAGCGCTATGTCTACTCAGGATTCTTCGACAACGATCTGCCGTTGCGGGAGTGGCCTGAGGAACTGGTGCAGTTCCTGCTGCACGGGCCGACGCAGAAGCCGCCGAATCCGTTGCCCCGCTTCCCGGCCAGCGCCAAGTACCAGTCGATGGTGCCGCGGATCCGGCGGCTGCTGGTCGAACGCGAGGCCAAGATGGGACCTGCGGTGCGGGCGGCGCTGGCCGACGTGACCCGGCAGCGGCCGTGCCCGGACTGCGGCGGCAGCAGGCTCGCTCCGGCCGCCCGGGAGAGCCGGATCAACGGGGTGTCCATTGTGGACCTCGGGTATCGCGACGCGGCGGGACTGCTGGAATTCTGCGCCGGAGTCGCGCACGAGTGGGCGCGTCCGCTGGTGGCGGCGCTGCGGTTGCGGCTGGAATCGATGATCACGCTCGGTCTCGGCCATCTGCACTGTTACCGCGCGACGCCGACGTTGTCCGGCGGCGAATCGCAGCGGCTGAAGCTGGTGCGGCACTTGGGGTCGAGCCTCACCGACCTCACCTACGTGCTCGACGAACCGACGGACGGGCTGCATCCGGCCGATGTCGCGTCCCTCGTTGACGTATTACGGCGGCTGCGTGATCACGGCAACACGGTGCTGGTGGTGGATCACCACGAAGCTGTGATGGTGGCCGCGGACCACGTGATCGACTTGGGCCCGGGAGCGGGGGAAGCCGGTGGACGCGTGGTGTTTCACGGTTCGCCGGCGGAGTTGCGGAAGGCGGACACGACGACCGCGCGGGCGTTGCGCACGGGGGTTCGGCTCAAGGACACGCTGCGGGAACCGACCGGCTGGCTGCCGTTGCGCGGGCTGGACCGGCACACTCTGCGCGACATCGACGTCGATGTGCCGACGGGCGTGCTCACGGTGATCACCGGGGTGGCCGGCTCCGGGAAGTCGACGCTGGCCGGCGAACTCGCCGAGCGGCACCCGCGGTTCACCGTCGTCGACCAGAGCCAGATCGTCGCGACGGCGCGCTCGACGGTCGGCACCTGGCTCGGGCTGGCGGATCCGGTCCAGCGCGCGTTCGCGGAGGTGAGCGGCGAGTCGCCGAGGCTGTTCAACCCGCGCTCGCAGGGCGGGTGCCCGGCCTGTCGCGGCACCGGCGTCCGGCGGACCGATCTGGCCTTCCTGGAGGACGTCGACACCCCCTGCGAGGAGTGCGACGCGACCGGATTCCGGGCCGAGGCACTGGAAACGCGGCTCGAAGGGCGGACTGTGCTGGAGGTGCTGGGCACGCCGGTGTCGGCGCTGGCACGGTACGTGCCGCATCCGGACGTGGTCCGGCTGGCCGCGCTGCTCGGCGAACTGGGGCTCGGGCACCTGGCGAGCGGCCGTACGCTCGACACGCTTTCCGGCGGCGAGCGGCAGCGGCTGAAACTCGCCCGCCAGCTCGACTCGACCAGCGACGACCTGCTCGTCGACGAACCCACCGCGGGCCTGCATCCCAGCGATACGACGCGGATGGTGGCGCTGCTGGACCGGCTCGTCGACGAAGGCCGCACGCTCGTCGTGGTCGAGCATTCGCTGCACGTGGTCGCCGCGGCGGACTGGGTGCTCGACCTCGGCCCCGGCGCGGGTGAGAACGGCGGCCAGGTGCTCTACACCGGCACGCCGAAGGGGCTCGCTGAGCACGACGGGGCGACGGGACGGTATTTCCGGGCGGCGCTCGGCGGATAGCGGCGGCCCGCCGGGACGAGGGTCTGGTGCTCACGCTGCCGCCGCCCGTTGGTTCCGTGAGGGCCACCTTCAGGGACACTGATTCCCTCAGGGTTCCCCTCACAGCCCAAGCGACCCATGGGGCGTGACGTGGGGGAGCGCGGCTAATGCGGGAACCGGCGCGCCCCCGCGCCGCCCTGCCCGAGAACGTCGTCCGGATTCGAGTAAGGGCAGGACTTCAGCGACAGGCAGCCGCAGCCGATGCAGTCGGTGAAGCGGTCTCGCAGCGCGGCCAGTTCCTCGATCCGGGCGGTGAGGCGGTCGTGCCGGCGGCGGGAGAAGCGGGCCCAGTCGCGTTTGGTGGGGATGCGGCGGTCCGGCAGTTCGGCGAGCGCGTCCTTGATCTCCTCCTGCGACACCCCGACCCGCTGCGCGGTCTGCGCAGCGGGTCGCGGCGGTACTCGCGCCGGTTGCCGCTTGTTCGCCTGCTCGCGATGAGCCCGCGGCTCTCGTAATAGTGCAGCGTCGGGACGCTCACGCCGGCGCGTTCGGCGATCTGTCCCGGCTTCAGCCAGACGACCTCGCGCGTGATCTGGGGCATGGCAGCTCTTTCCGTGCTTGACATCAAGTCCGCTTGATGAAGTCCACTGTGAGCACCGCCCGGCAAGCGGCGGCGGATCGCTGAGGCCGCGGTTGTGGAATGGGGGCGGCGCCGGGACCGGATCGAGCAGGCGGGGCGCGCGGACGAGCTGACGATTCGCATGGATACCGCGGCGCTCGAATTGCAGCGCGACGAGGTGTTCGCGCTCAGGGATAATGAGGACTACGCCGCGGAAGTACAAGCGGATCACGAAGAAGAACAAGTGCGCGGGATCAATTCCGTGCCGACAGTCGTGCATGGCAGCCGCGTTGTCGCCGGGGCACAAAGCGTCGCGGAATTGACGGAATTCGTTCGGTCGGCAGCGAAGGCGGTGGCGTGATGTCCGGGATTCCGGCTGTGATGCGTGCTGCCGCGATTGACGAGTTCGGACCTGCTGAACGGCTGACCGTTCACCAGTTGCCGACGCCGGTCGCGGGGCCGGGACAGCTGCTGGTGCGCGTCGAAGCTGCTGGCGTTCAGCCGACCGACGTCGCGATCCGGGACGGCTGGACGCCACCGGGGGCGACTATCGAATTCCCGCAGATTCTGGGCAACGAGTTCGCTGGGACGATCGTTCAAGTCGGCACGGGGTGACCGAATTCGAGACAGGTCAACAGATTGCCGGGTTTCGATCGCTGGGCTGCTACGCCGAGTACGTCGCCGTGCCAGCCAGCCAAGCGACGCTCAAACCGGAGAAGGTCGATTGGCTGACGGCGGAGCGTTGTCTGCTTCCGGGCAGACGGCGCATACCGCGTTGGAACGGCTCGGCGCACGGTCCGGTGAGACGATCCTGATTCACGGCGCGGCTGGTGGCGTCGGCTCGATGGCAGTCCAGCTGGCGCGCCATCGCGGTCTGCGGGTGATCGGGACCGGCAGTGCGCAGAACCAGGAATATCTCCGCGCACTTGGTGCCATACCAGTGATATACGGCGAAGGCGAGCTAGCTCGCGTGCGGGAAGCCGCTCCGGACGGTATAGGCCTCGCTTTCGACACGGCCGGGCACGGAAACCTTCCCACCGCGGCGGAAATCGTGGCTGATCGTGGCCGGATCGGGTCCATTGTGGAGCCGGTGTTGACCGCGGAACTCGGCGCGCAGTGGATCACCAGCGACCGATCCACCCGGCGGCTCCGCGAACTTCTCGACCTGTGCGCAGGAGGCGAACTGCGGGTCACCGTACGGGCGGAGTATCCGCTCGACGCCGCCGCGAGCGCCCATCGCGAGGTAGCCGCCGGGCACGGTCGCGGCAAGGTGGTGCTGCGGATCGGCTGAATTAAATCGGTGGACGGGGGCATAAGGCGCCGTTATGGTTCGCCCCGACCGTGACTCGACACCGGGAGGTGAGCCCCATGAACGCTGTTTCGATGTGGGTGCTCCCCGTGTCGTCACGGTCGGGCGACTGACGTAGGGGTTGCCAGGAGCGCCTTGAGCTGAAGGCACTCCGAAAGGTGACCATCATGGACACTGTGCGTTTCACCGAGGGCGAGCCCGCGGTGAGCATCACCCGGGTCGAACCCGGACTGTGGCAGGCGCTGGACGACGGCAGGCTGGCCGGTCGCGGCGAGGCCACCACGCGGCCCGACGGGCGGGTTTTCCTGAGCGTCGACGCCTGGCATCGCTCCGTCTTCGACCAGCTCGCCCGCGAAATGCTGGCAGCGCTGCCGGAGCCCCTCCACACCGTGGTCGACGAGACCGACCACGAAGTGCTGGACGGCTGGCAACAGGTCGGTTTGACGATCCGCCGGCGCGAATGGGAGTACGTCGTGCCTACCGATCCGCGCGGCACCGAGCCGGTTGTCCCGCTTGGCGTCACGCTCGTGCCTGCCGGTTCCGCTGAAGAGGGTCCGTTGCGCGAGCTGGACCGTGTCGTCCGCGCCGAGGTCGAGGCGACCGTCGGCTGGTCGGAAATGCCAGCCGAGGTGCTGCCGCGCCCGGCTGGCGACACTGTTGTGGATCCGTCGAAGTACGCCGTGGCTGTCGAGGACGGCGAATACGTGGGCCTGGTCCGCGTGGTTCAGGTGACGCGGCTGCCCCGGATCGGGCTCATCGCCGTCCGTGCGGACCGGCAACGCCGCGGCATCGCGCGCGGGTTGCTGCTCCATACGCTCGGCGTCCTGCGCCGTGCGGGGATCAAGACGGCGTCGGCCGAGGTCAACGAGTCCAACGCGGCGGCGACGGCCCTGTTCGAGGGCATCGGCGCGCGGCGGGCGAACAGCACGGTGGAGCTGATGCGCGATGGCCGGTAAAGGCGGGATCGAAGTGGAAGGAACCGTGGTCGAGTGCCTGCGCGACGCCCGGTTCACCGTCGAACTGGCGAACGGGCACCACGTGCTGGCCCACATCAGCGGCAAGATCAGGAAGAACTTCATCAAGATCGTGCCGTACGACCGGGTTCTGGTGGAGCTGAGCCCGTACGACCTCGACCGGGGCCGGATCCTGTTCCGGTACCGGAACTAGCTTGACCGGCTCCTGCGGTCCGCGCCGGGACCGCGGGAGCCGGTCAGCTCGTTTTCGCGGTGGCGAGCCGGGTCAGCGCGGCGCATTTCCGGTCGAAGTTCGCCACGATGTCGCCGCAGATGATCCGCACCATCACCGCCCGCAGCGGGGTGTCGAGGACGAGGTGCTGGGTCAGTTCGGCGCCGCCGGGGACGGCCGCGACGCTCAGGCCGAGGTCCATCCGCCCCAGCGGAACCGGCTGGCGGAGCCGGATCTCGTGCCCGGGCCGCCAGCCGGTGAAGGTGAAGTCCTGCGCGATTCTCGCGTGCACGCGGCCGCGGATTCCGCCGGTGGGGTAAAGGAATCCGGTCGACCCGGCCGCGATCGGCCCGTGCAGTTCGACGCGCGCGACGTCCGGGTCCCAGCGCGGCCAGTTCTCGACGTCGGCGAGGACGTCCCAGAGCGCGGCCGGGTCGACGGCGAGGCTCCGGGCGGAGGTTCTGTCCCAAGTCATGCCCCCGAAGATATACGGAACTGTCAGTCTCGTAAACTGTGCTCCATGACGCACACCCGGCGCGGACGGCCGCGGGAACAGGGGATCGACGAGGCGGTGCGGGCCGCGGTCAACGAACTGCTGGAGGAGGTCGGCTACCAGCGGTGCACGGTCGACGCGATCGCCGCGCGCGCCGGGGTCGGCAAGGCGGCGCTCTACCGGCGCTGGAAGTCGAAGGCGGAACTCGTCTTCGCGGCCGTCGTGCACGACGACGCACTGGCACCGCCGCCCGACACCGGCACCTTGCGCGGTGACGTGGCGGGCGTTCTCGCCGCCATTCAGTCCGCTTTGGACGGACCGCAGGTGCGAAACGCGTTGCCGGGCCTGCTCGCCGACCTGCGCGCCGACGACGCGCCCACAGCCCGGATCGGCGAGCTGTTCCTGGTGCGGGAACGGGCTTATCTGGCAGAGGTGCTCGACCGCGCAGTCAACCGCGGCGAGCTGGTTCGACGCCCCGAGGTGCCCGTAGTGCACGCGATGCTTCTCGGTTCAGTTTTCGCCTGGCTGCACCTCTTGCGCGAGGCAATACCGCCGGGCGGTCTTGCCGAGACGCTCGCGCCAGGCCTGTACGTCGCCATTGCCGAGCTAGGAGGCGTTGCTCATTTTCCCACGTAACCGCAACGGATTCCGCGTCATCGACGAGGTCGCGGCGAGGGTTTGCGCCGCGCCAGCTCGTCCGCGATTATCGCGTCCAGACGGGTGTTCGCACTGCGAAGCGCACGGTATCCCCGGTGTGCCACCACGATTACCGCAATCCCGACAACCAGCGCGATCGACAGGACCGGCCCGTGCGAGACCAGGGCGTCCCGGTAGTCGCGGGCGAGATAACCCAGCCCGAGCCCGGCGGCGAGAGCGTCGAGGAGCGCGAGCGGAACCCGTCCGGGGATGTGCATGGCGGTCTCCTCTCGGGACCCGACTCCAGCAATGTAGGCGACCGGAGGCCCCCGCGAGGGTTCCCGACCCGATCGGCCTACGCCCCCGGCCCGCGCGGGCCCTGTGCTAAGTTGACCTGAACTGGGGGGATCGACCTGCGGAAGCGAACCCAGGGGCCGGTAGCTCAGTTGGTTAGAGCAGGGGACTCATAATCCCTTGGCCGTCGGTTCGAGCCCGACCCGGCCCACTCTGCCACCCTTTGCGTAGGGTCTGACCTGGGGAAACAGCCTCGAAAACGATCTTGAGACGAGGTCTCGCGGAGGCGCTGGAGACGAGCACAGCGCTGGTAACCCAAGGGATCTTTCGAGTACGACTGATTCCATGACCGCTGTTGAGGCACCCGTGGAGGTGCTCGAGCCCGATGACATCCGGGAGCTCGTCCCGGACTGGAGAACGCATCTGAGGGCCAAGAACCGCGCCGACTCGACGATCGACGCGTACCTCGACAGCGTGGCCATGCTGGTCAACTACCTCGACGACGAAGACCTCTCAATGCTCGCCCCGGAAATCGGGCGACGGGAGCTGGAGCGGTATTTCGAATACCTCCGCCAGCGTCCGAATTTCCGCACCGGCGAGTCGCTGTCGCACAGCTATATCGCGAAGCAGTATCGGCACCTGCAACAGTTCTGGCGCTGGCTCGACGATGTGGAAGAGATCGTCGACATGTCTCCGTTTTACAAAATGGAGGTGCCCCACGTCTCGGACGATCCTCCGGCGGTTCTGCGTGGTTCTGAACTGAAGTCGCTGCTCGACACTACAAAAGGGAAGGGTTTCGCCGAACTCCGGGACCGGGCGATTATGTTGGTGCTGATCGACTGCGGAGTCCGGATCGGCGAACTCGCCCCGTTGTGCGTGGCGAACCCGGCGGAGCAGGACCGCGGGAGTTTCGATTTCGATGTCGACGTGATACGCGTTCTGGGGAAGGGCCGCCGCGCGCGCGACGTGCCTTTCAACCCGGCGACGGCGGAGGCGCTCAGACGCTACTTCCGTGCCCGTGCACGCCATCCTTACGGCAGGCGCACGACCGCGGCGTGGCTAGGTCGCTCCCGCCCGATGACCGAGTGGGGAATCAGGTCGATGCTCGACCGTCGCGCGGAGCAAGCTGGCATCAGACCGGTGTTCCCGCACCTCTTCCGCCACACCTGGGCGCACCGGTGCAAGCTGGCGGGCATGAGCGACGAAGCGATCATGCGGATCGCGGGCTGGCGCACCCGCCAGATGCTTGACCGGTACGGGGCTTCGGCGGCGGACGAGCGGGCGCAGGAGGCGCACCGGAAGCTGAACCTCGTCGAGTCGCTGCTCTAACCGTCAGTGGGCTCAGCGGTGACGTCCGCGTGCCCGAGAGCTGCGGTAGGCCAGCTTTTGGAAGTATGCGCGTTTGGCTGCCAATGCTTGCTTCTGCCGCGTCGCGTCGTCCATGACGCCTTCTGGATCCACCATCCGCTCGAATCGATCGAGCGCGGCTTTCCGCGCCGGCGCGGTCCGTGCTGCTCGGTCGGTGGTACGCGACCAGGACACATGCGCGGCGGCGCGCGCTCGCATGGACCGTTGAGCAGGGGTCAGCCCTTGGTTCTCTGTTTCATAGCTGCCCATCTGGCCCTCCAGTTGGTGCGGAAGAAGCTGGGGAAGGGCAAGCGACGTTGACGTCGGCGCGGTTCGAAGGCCTGCTTCGTGGGCGAAGCAGATGCCGTGCGGGAAGGGAGACCGCCTTGCCGGTCGAATAGATTTCGCTTGTGCTGCGCAGTATTTCGGCCGGGTGGCAGTTCGGACAGCGTCGGACGTCGCCGTTGTGGTCGGTGGTGGAGCGGGTGGCTACCGGGTCGCCGGGGCGTGCGTCGCAGTGGCCGCAGGGCGGTGGAATGCGGATCGCCTCGCGCGAGACCGGATGGTTTATTGACGGTTCATGGATGGTTTGGCGGCAGGGTTTGCCCCTCGCCGGGCCATTGTTTGCCGCCCGTTCGGTCGCGTTTTGCCCCCCGTGCTGTTCTGCGGGCGGCAGTGCCTGCCCCTGGCTGGAGGCTGGGTGTTCGTCGCCTGCGGTCCGGTCGGAGCTGTCGATCCGCTCTGGCGTCGTCATGCGCAGGTCGTAGCCGTTGGGCCGACGGTCGGCGCGCTGTACGTGGGCTGCGACGATTCGGGGGTCGGCGGGGGCGATGAGGCCGAGCTTCTCCAGACCTCGGAGGGCGTAGCGGACCGAGCGTTCCGAGAGACGGGTGTATCCGGCGAGGGTGGTCAGAGACGGGAACGCGTTGCGACCGTCCGGGTCGGCGTGATTGGCCAGGCCGATCAAGACGACGGCGAGGCTTGACGAATCACGCCGGTCCACGGGGATGGGGGCGTGTCTAAGCGCCCAGTTGATTGCTTCGATGCTCATGGCTTGCCTGCTCGCGGTCGCGTTTGGACTGCGTGCGGGACTGTGCTGTTGCCGCACGCAGCTGGGTTAGGCGGATTGAGGAATTTCCCTCCGCCAGGGCGTTCTGAGCGGGGGCGCTTGTGCTCGGATTGAACTGGGCACGCGTTCGATTCGGATGATCGCCGCGGTCCAGGTCATGCCGACGCCTACACCGACGAGGGCGACGTGGTCGCCAGGCTGGACCGCGTCTCGTGCGAGCACGTGCGTGAGACCGACGATCTGATCATTGGGGCCTAGGTGTCCCCATTGACTGCCGACGTCGTGCAGCGTGCGTTCAGCGGGGATGCCGAGCGGGCGGAGACAGTGGGTGTCGAGCAGGTGGCGTCCATAGTGCGGCAGGAGGGTCCAAACCAGCTGATCAAGCGGCACGCATGCGTCGGTCAGCGCACGGTCCATGACCGCGCGGATGCCTCGGGCATTGCGGGTCCTGATCGAGTCCGCGCCGACCGCAGTGACGTACTGGAGTTTGCGTTCGCGGACGCGTTCCGGACCGGATTCGATGGTTCCGGCGGGAAGGAATCGGTGGTGCCCGCGGTGGAGCTGTTCCAGACTGGGATCGGCGTAGGACGCGGTGGCCAGGACCCGCGCAAGTCCGGGGCGGTCGCCGAGGATGAGTGCTGAACCGCCGTCCCCGTATGCGATGCCGTGGTCGGCGGTGAGGTGGTCGAAAGCTGGCGGACCGAACACTTCTCCGCCGGTGAGCATGAGGTGGTGGATGTCGTGGCTGCCGGTGAGGATGCGTGCACCGAGGTCGATGCCGCCGACGAGCGAATTCGACATCGCGTTGAGCTCCGCGGTGATGCCAGGACCGGCGGGGAGACCGAGCTTGGCGCGGATGTAGCTGGCGCGCGACCAGAAGTCGATGCCGCGGCTGCCGCGCCAGATGGCGCTGTGCAGATGCAGTTCGGGCACAGGGAGCGGCCCGTTGGTGACCTGCGCCAATGCGGAGAGCGCGGCAGTGCCCGCTTGGACAGCAAGATCCATGCCTGTTGTGCGCTGCGCGACTGAGATGGATTGCTGTCCAGTCGGATGGCCTTGATCTACAGGTGCAAGTTCGCCGAGGGCTGCGCCGATGCCTCGGACGTGGAGCGACGGCCACCTCATGAGCGTTCCTCTGCACGCAAGTCGGCTTCGATTGCGGCCATCGAGGTGTAGTAGGCGCGAAGTTGACTGCGGGTGATGCCTGCCTGGGCCGCGACTTCGTCAAGGCTGACAGTCGGCAGGCCGGGCTGGGATTGAGCGGTGAGAAGTTCGCGGGCGGCACGCAGGATCAGGGTCCGCACGGCTTCCTCCCTGGCGGGCTCTTGCGCTGGCGGCACGTTTGTCAGCGCTGGAGGGAGGGGAGGGCGGGGCAGAGTGTGCCGGTCGTGGGAGCGGCTGTTGTTGTCAGCGGCGTCGGCGTGGGTTGCTCGCCCGGCGCTGGGTGATCCGCTCGAGGTGTTCTGCACGCAGGGCGACGGCGCGATCCGCGACACTGTTCGAATGCTCATCGGCCGCGACTGTTCCGACGTCGAAGTCCGGGTCCGTGGTGATCGCCAGCAGCAGGACAGCGGCATTACGACTGAGGTTGACCACGGCGTAAGGCACTCCGACGGGAATGTAGATGAGGTCGCCTATTGCGGGCAGAGCCGCGGCCATGGTCGGGCCGGACAGGACGGCGGCGTACCCGCTGAGCATGACCAAGGCGCTCTCGGCTGTGCGATGCCGTTGCGGCGGCAGGATGCGGCCGCCCGGAAGAAGGACCCGCGTCGCGGACATTCTCTCGACCGGAACTGTTGGTGCGTAGAGAAGATGGGTGGCCAGCCCTCCATCGGGCAACGGTCTGGTCTCGGCACCACGGGGGCGGCAATGCACAGCGAATTGTGGCTCGGTCATGCAGTCCTCCCGGCCTTGTGATGGCGCGCGAATCGGCGGTGAGGCGTGTCAGCGAGGTTGCGGGCAAGCGCGGTGTTGGCTTCGGAGTCTTTGGGGGTGCGGCGGCCGTGGCCGCAGGCTGCGGCGACGGCGGTGATCGGGCGTCCGAGGGCGTTCTCGGCGAGTTCGAGGGCTCGGGCTGATTCGGGTTTGTGGTGTTCGTCGACGAGTCCGGCGATGATCTCGACGTCGTCGGGGAGTCGGCGGAGGGCGCGGTAGTAGGCGGCGTTGGTGGAGGGGGCGCTTGTCCCGGTGCACATGGGGATGTGCATGCGCGGGATGGGCAGCTGGAGCTGGGTCAGTTGGCGGTGGAGGGCTCGGATGACGCGGACGGCGAGGGCGAGGGTCGGCGGGGTGACGAGCGGTTCGTGGTTGAGGTCGCCGTGGCAGAGGTGGACGATCCAGGTCGCGTCGCGAGGGCTGTCGCGGATTATGCGGGTGATCTGTTCGGCGAGCAGCCCGGCGGCGGCGGATTGCATGGAGCGGGGCACGCGGTCGAGGAGGGTGAGGGTGGCCGGGGTTTCGAGCTGGAAGACGATCTCGTTGCCCCATCGGCGGTGGATGTCGTCGATGTCGTCGAGCAGTGCCTGGCGGAGGACGCCGAGGTTGGCGAGGGTGCGGAACGGGGCGCCGAAGCAGATGTAGGCCAGGTCGAGCGGGCCGGGGATCGAGACTTGCGCGGGAGGCAGTTCGGAGGGGCTGTCGAGGGAGCGGCGGGCGGCCATGACGGTGGAGGTGTGGCTGGCGCGGCGGAGGGACATGTCTTCGGGAGCGAGGTGGTGACCGGGCGCGATGCGGTAGCGGGGGTAGTCGTCGTAGCCGGTGGCGTCGCCGGTGCGGACGGGTTCGAGGGCGTCGACGTTCTCGAGGGCGTAGAGCCAGTCGACGATCCATCGTGGGTCGGCGTCGCAGGGGAGCGTGGCGAGGGTGTGGCCACGGGTCTGGTCGAGCATCCACTGCATGCCGGCTTGCGGAGTTGGCGCCAGTTGCGGCGGCAGGGAGCCGACGAAGTGGATGGCGCGGGGCGTGCTGTCGGCAGTGGTGGTCTGTGCTTCGGGTTGTGTGGCGGTCATGCGTGTCCTCCCGAGGGCGTTTTGATCTGCGGGTGACGGGGAGGGCGTCACGACGAAGGGGTGCTGTGGTCCGCCCGGTTGGGGCGGGGCGGACCACAGCGGGTGGGTCAGCCGGTGACCGGCAGGTGGCCGGGGCGCGGCGTGGGGGAGGGCGCGGGCCGGTAGCCGGGGTGTCCGTCCGGTCCGCGGTCGATGGGCTGGCCGCCGGGGCCGGGTTGTTCGGATGGCACCGGGCCGTGGCCTGGCCGGGTGGGTTTGCTGGTCGGCTCGGGCGTTCCGGTGGGCTCGGGGTGCGTGGTGGGCGGCGGTTCGGTGGGCGGGGTGCCGGTGCCACAGGAGACGGTCGCGACCGAGACGGTGATTGCCGGTGCTCCGGGGGTTTTCACGGTGATGGTGGCGGCGGTGGCGTGCGGGCCGCCGGATGCGCCGGGGGTGACGGTGAGGTTGCCGGTGGAGCGTGTCGGGGCTTTGACCGTGGTGGCGCCGTTGCGACAGGTGGCCGAGAACGGGCCGACGCTGGTGGTGCCGACTCGGACGCTGCTGACGGTCGCCTCGGCGATGCCCGCACCGGCGCGCAGGCTGATTCCGCTGGCGACTACGGCACTGCTGGGGGAGGAGACGGATCCTCCGCCGGTTTTGACGCTGCCGCTGCTGGACACGGAGGGCGCTGGCCCGACCTTTTCTCCGCCGCTGACAGTGATTCCGGACGCGCTGGAGCTTGCCGTCGCGGCGAGCGCGGCAGATTTCTGTGCCAGTGAGGTGGTTCCGATCGCGATGGCGGTGGCTCCTGCGCCGGCCAATGCGACGCCGGCGGTGAGGATGAAGCGCTGTGACAGTGCGGACATGGTTGTTCCTTCGTGCGAGGTCGTCAGTGGATGAGGACGGGAGTGCCCAGCGGCACGTCGGCGGCCAGGCGCTGCAGCGCGTCGGCGGGGACGCGGATGCAGCCGTCGCTTGAGCCGGTTCCGAACACGCTGTGGTCCGGCCAGGTGTGGATGCCGGTCGTTCCGGGTCCGCCGCCGAAGGTTTCGTGGCTGGTCGAGTGGATCCCGAGCGGGAGGATCACCCGGCTGTAGGCCTGTTTCGGGTCGGTGAGGGACGCCATCACGAACGTGCGGCCGGGCGGGGTCGGTGCGGACTTCTTGCCCACGCCGACTGTCCAGGTGCCGACCGGCGTGGTGTCGCGCGTCAGCGTGAGGCGGAATGCTGCCCGGTCGACGTCGATCCGGAAGGGAGTGCGGCTGACGGTCAATGCGGTGTCCTGTGTGGACATCCAGCCGACCGATCCGTTCGGGCGCGAGGGCAACAGGACCTGTACCCAGCCGTTTTCTCTTGCCACGACGGGAACCCAGGTGTCGGAGCTGATTTCCCGTGCCGGCAGTACCGCGAATGGCGCCGCGCCGGGGGCTCGGTAGAGCGGGACGGGCCATTGTGGATGCACGACAGTCCCGTCGGGTGCGTCGGCTTCGTTCACGTCTGTCGGTGCGCCTGCGAGCGTGGCGTAGGTGGTGGCCTGAGGGAACGAATCGAGGTGCGCGACAGCTCTCGGCACGATCATCGGAGCTGTCCGTGTGCCCGATTCCGGCGAGCCGTCGTCGGTCGCCGGAGGAACGTCGACAAGAGCGTTGCTCAGGTACGTCGCCAGCAGTTGGCCACACAGGATCGCGCCCGCTGCCGCAAAGAGGGTGCGTCGGGACATACGCACGGGTATCGGCCTCCGTGGTGAGATCGGGAAGGAAAGCGGTGCGGGCCAGCCCCCTGGCCGGGCCCGCGCCGCCGGTTCACTTCGCGGCCAGCGCCGCGACGAAACCGCGGTCGGGCGTGCCGACGCCGGTGACGTTGTCCCAGCCCGGGCCGCTCTGCAGGGTCTGCGGACGGGCGTCGAAGTCGACCAGGTACTGGCCTTGCTGGCCTGGCACTCCGGTCCCGGGGAGCCCGTGCATCGACGGTGTGAAAACGCCGGCCTTGACGGGAGCGACGTCCCTGATTCCCTTGCGGAGGGCGTACAGCGCGGGTGTCAGCAGCCCGCCCCGCGAGCCGCGTGCCCGCTGCGCGTCGGCAGACAGTCCGGCGAGGATGGGTGCCGCCAGCGAGGTGCCGCCGAAGGAGTAGAGACCGAACTGTCCTCGCGTCGTCTGTCCGACCAGGAAACCGGTGTAGGAGTCGGCCAGCGCTGCGATGTCCGGCACCGCGCGGTGCCCGCGGCTCGAGGAGGCGGGCACGACGCCGTTCTGCCAATCCGGGGTGCCGTAGAGCGCGGACGTTCCGCCGCCAGCACCGCCGGCGAACGATCCGTCGGTGTTGCGCTGCGGAACCCACTTTCCGCCGGACAGGGTGTTACCGCTGTTTTCCCACCCGGTCACGATGACAGGTTTGTTCTGCTGGTCGAGTCCGACGCTGGTGCCGCCGACCGCGGTCACCCATGGGCTGGACGCGGGGAAGCTCGCGGTCGCGGATCCGGTGACCCCGGCGTTCGTGCCGGCGTCGCCGGTGGAAACCATGATCGACTGTCCTTGGATCGCGGCCTGCAAGGCGATGGAGTTGAACTGGTCCCGCACGGCAGGCGCCATGTTCCGCTCGCCGTCCGCGTTGCCCCAGGAGAACGACAGGACGTCCGCGGAGTTCTCGGTCACTGCTTTCGTGACAGCGTCGTACAGGCCGCCGAGGCAGGTTTTCGCCGCGTAGTACCGGATTTTCGCGTTCGGCGCGATCGAATGGGACGTTTGGACGTCGAGAGCTTGCTCGCCTGCCCACGAATCCGGATTGCACTGCTGCTGATCGGTGAACCCGCCGTCCGGCAGAACTGCGGTGTACTGGCCGGGTTTCAGAGGCGGCACGCCGACCTGGCTCGCGGCACGGTTGGCGTCCTCGGCGACGGAGGGCCCGTTGTAGGCGCCAACGATTCCGATGGTGGTGGCAGATCCCTGGTCCCCGGCGTCGAGTCCGTACATCGCACGCAACGAGGTGCCGTTGTAGCCGCACAGCGAGTTCGACTGCGCACCGGCGGGGTACTTCTGCGGGACGTCGGTGTTGTTCTGCTCGCCCCACCAGCGAGCGCAGTGCTGGTCGGAGCCGGCCGCGTGCGGAGCGGTGTGGTGAGGCCGGATCGTCTTGCCGCTGTCGTCCAGTCCGATCACTGCCGTCACTGCTCCGTGCAGTGCGCGGGGAATCGTGACAGGACTTTCCGGTGCGGTCAGCGTCCGGGCTGCACCGCCGACCTTGCTGCGGAACGAGGCCAGACGGGTGCCGAAGGCTTGTTCCAGGTCGCCGGTGCTGCCTTCGGCGTCGACGAACATCCTGTTCGGACTCGTGCCCGTGACCTTCAGCCCGACGCTTTTCAGCCAGTCCTGCACCTTGCGGACAGTGACGTCGGTGGGGCCGAACCGGTCGGTGAACTGCGCAGCGGTCAGGAAGCGGCCCCGTTCGGCTGAGCCCGGCGTGGATACCGCGGCAGCCAGGCGTTCGGCACCGCGGGCGTCTCGCAGCGACAGTGCGACCTGAACGCGGCGGACGGCCGACGCATCGGCCGCCGCGACCTTCGCGGACGGTGTTGCCCACGCCGGAGTGCTCCCGGCGATCGGGCTGCGATCGCCGTTTCCGTCCGGTGTGCCGTCGGCGATTACCGGCGCCGCGACAGCTGACGCGAGCGTCAGGGCCGCGGCGAACACCGCAGTAGGCGGAGAAAAACGCATGAGTGTCCTTACGGTCGATTCAGAGCATGACAAATACGCGCCGGTCGACGGCGCAGAGCGAAAGAGAAGCGAACGATGAAATGTGTCGCCGTATCTCGGCGAGATTTACTGATCTCTGTCCAGATGGGACGGAAAAGAAGAAATTCCTGTTGGAGTCAAACAGATAGCGGTGGATGGCAAGGTGCTCGGCGGCCCTCGCGCACCATGCACTATTAGTCGCCGGTTGTTTGAATTCAGGTGGTTTTTCGGCGGAATGACGATGCTGCCGGAGCGCCGGGGAACGGTCGAGAACAAGCGGTAGCCCGATGCGTGCGGGTGCATCGCCGGCGCGACGTAGGTCGGCACGACAACTCCCGGGTCAGCGGTCGCCGGGCCTGGTGCGTCGCACCCTCCCTGATGCGACGGCCGCGGCGGCCAACTCGGTGTAAACCTACCTGTCGGCGATCATTTGTCAACAGGTGAAGTCAAAGTGGCCGTCGTCGAGGCGTCGAGGGCGGTCAGTCTCGCTCGCCGGACGACTTCTGGTCCTCGGAGATTGCCGAGAGGATCTCGATCAGCGCCTGCTTGTGGGCCCGCGAGGAACCGTCGAGGGCGGGACCGATTTCGCGCGCCTGGACGCTTTGCAGGCCGATCTGATTCATCAGTTCGAGGATCCGCCAGTCCGTGGCAGCGAGCTTCGTCTCGGTGTCCGCGAGGCCGGCGATGCGCTCCGCGGGCGTGGCGGGGTCGAGCACGCGCGCGTCGATGCGCCAGAAGTCGGCGAAGGCGTTCATCGCCGAGGCGCGCGGCATCGGCCGAATCCCGGTTCCCATGTTGCTGATGTGCTGGCGGCTGATCGAGATGCCGCGCTGTGCCAGAAGCCAGTCCGCGATCGTCTGCGCCGAGGCTCGACGCGCCCGCAGCGCGGAGCGGTTTTCCTCGATGGATCCGGGCTCGGTCACCGGGGTGCGGTCGCGGTCGTAGTAGACAACCGATTCTTCGGTCAGCATGTGCGTGAAGCGTTCGGCGAAGCTGTCGAGCGACAGAAGCACTCGGTAGAGCTCGGCCTGCTGGTCGGGGGTGCGCAGGGGAATCGGCGAATCCGCGGATCCGCGTGCGCTGCCGTCCTGGTCCGCAGGCTGGTCGTTCATCGTCCCCCTCCGGACGTGCTTGACAAGCTGCGCCGCGTCGCTACGCTGACCCTTGTCGTGACAACAACGCGCGACAAATATCCCATTAGCAGCCCTCCCTGGCAACAGCTGAAGGCGTCATGTCCTCGAATGAGGCGTGAGGCAGTCAGACGACGTCCAGGAGCATCGAGATGGCTGGCTCGTCCGTACAACCCCCAACACTGGGCAGTTCTCTTGTCGCGCATGCGCCGCAAGACGGCGTCGGTGCATGCGGTGCTCGGCTTGGGCTGATAATGCCGATCTTGGGCGCGTCCGGGGGTGCCGGGGTCAGCGTGGTTGCCGCCGCGTTGTCGGATGCTCTGCAGCTGGCCGGATACACCGTGCTGCTTGCCGATACGGCGGGTCCGGTGCGGTCAGGACTCGGCAGAGCAGCGCGCGTGGACGGCCCTGTGGTCCGGGTTCCGGAACCGGCGGCGCGCGTGCGGTTCTCCTGGCGAGCGCAAGCTCTGGTGGGGCGTGTGGAGCGTGCTGGGCCGGACCGGTCCGTCGCGCCGTCGTTGTGGTGGCTGCCGGGCGACTGCCGTGTGCAGGTCACGGTGGTCGACATGGCTGGTGACGCGTGGGAATTGGCCGCGGACGTGCGGCTGGGCATTGGGCGTTGGCTGACGCTCGCTGCGTGCCCGCTGCTGGTGCTGCGTCCCACTGTTCCTGGGCTGATGCAGGCCGAACAGGTTCTGGCCCGGCTTGAGCCGTGGGTGCTGCGGCGGACGATCCCGCCGATGGCGAATCTTGTGGTGTCGGGCGCGCGGCGATGGCCGCCGCGGGTCGCGGCGACAGCGGGGAACCGAGTTCATTCCATGTTGGACAGCGCGGTCTTCGTGCCGTACGAGAAGGACGTCGCGGCAGCCGGGATCACTGCAGACGTCACGCCCGCCAAGATCCGCTCCGCCCTTGCCCCGCTGATGTATCGGTGGCGTGCCGAGGGCTGGCTGCCGCCCCCGGCATTGGCGGATCCCGGAAAACCTTCGTAGCGCCAACACTTCTCGCCTTCCCCGTGTGAAGCCCTCCCGCTTCCGCACCTGGCCCTGGCTGGGTGCTGAGCAGGAGCCGCGATGTTCGCCCACGTGGTCTGGGGATGGATGGCCTACCTCGCCGATCTTCCGAACCCGGAACCGTCCAAGCCGCCGGGCGCCGAGCAAATGCTGGGTCTGGTCGGCAATGTCAAGTGGGCAGCGGGGATCGCGTTGCTGGTGGGCTTTTTCATGGGCCTGGTGGTGTGGGCGGGCGGCCGATGGGTCGACCACCATCGTGCGGGCAAGGTCGGGCTGGTCATGATGCTGTGCGCGGTCGGCGGCGCGCTGCTGTACGGCATCGGCTGGACCGTCATCAACGGCTTCGCGGGGACCCCCAAATGACCGGGGCGGCCGACCGATCCATGGCCCGCGCCCGCAGGCGGCTGTTGGTGTCGGCTTTTCTGATTCTCCTTCTCGTCGCTGCATTGGTCGTCGTCGCGCATTCCCGGACGTCGTCCGTTGGGTCTTCGGGCCCGCCGGAGGCGTCGGCCCGTCCGCAACCTGTAGGGGTGCCAGGGGATCCCGAGACTGCGCTGGCTGTTCGGCCGATGGCCTGGCTGCCCGCCGCTGCGGCGCAGCCGCATTCCCAGACCACCAGAACCGCCGGGCCGCCGATCCCTCTGCCAGCTCCAGCGCTGCGTGCAGGGCGCTGGATTCCTGACGGTTTTCCAGCGAGCCCGGAGGGCGCTCTCGCGCAACTGGTCGCGTTCAACCAGGCCGCGATGTCTGGCGGCGATCCTGAGACCTATGACCGCGCCTACGCGCAGCTCGCGCTGCCGGGTGCGCCGCCGGTCGCCGACGCGGGCCTGCACGTGCTGCTGCGCGAATTCCGCAAAGCCGCGCAGCTGGCTCCCGGCGACATGACGGACGGTCTGACCGTGCGTTACGAGATCACCCACGGTCTGATCAAGGGCAGCACCGGCGACGGACGGTACGTCGTGGCGTGCGCACTCGGCCAGTTCTCCGCGGATTACCAGGGCCAGGGAACGAGCGTCGGTGTCGGCGACTGCCAAGCGCTGCGCTGGACCGGAAGCAGCTGGCGGATCAGTCCCGGTGCTCGGGCCGCCTACGCGCCGACGGCGTGGCCGGGCACCAGCGAAGCCGTGGACGCCGGATACCGGCCGCTGGGCGGTGCGCGATGAACCCGATCGACTGGCTCTCCACCCTGGGGAACCTCGGTAAGATGGCGGGCGACGCAGCGAGCAAGGGCTTGTCGGTCGTCGCCGGCAATGTGTTCGACTCGATCATGGCCGGCTTGTGGGGTTCCGGGCTGCTCGTGCTCAGGCTTGTCTTGGAGGGCGTCGACTACTACTCGCGATTCACGGTGTCCAAAACGGACGGTCCGATCGGCGTGGTGTGGCCGTTGATGCTGTGGATCAGCGGTGTTCTCGCGCTGGGCTTGTTCTTCTGGCAGATCCTGACCGCGGTGTTGCGCGGAGGCCGGGGATTCAGCCGCCTGTTGCTCGGACCGATGCAGTACTGCGTGGCCCTGGCGGCCTCGGTCGGGATCGTGGCCGCGGTGCTGGCCGCGGCGGACGGGCTGACGACGGTCCTGCTGAGCTACGGCCTGGGCAGTGAGCGGTTCGCTGACGCGTTGCACGCGTTCAACTTCCCTGACGGGGTGTCCAAAGCGCTGACCGCGGTCGTGCTCGGCGTGTCCGCGGTGCTGGGCACTTTTCCGGCCGGCTTCGGCATGGCGTTCGAGATGATCCTGCGACAGGCCGGGATTTACGTCATCGTCGCGACGATCCCGATCCTGGCCGCCGGTCTGCTGGCCAACACCACCGCACGCTGGTTCTGGAAGGGCGCCCGGGGGCTGCTGGCGCTGGTGTTCCTCAAACCGGCCATCGCTCTGGTCATTGTCATCGGCGTGGCGACGATGGCCGGCCGCCAGGGGCTGTTCGGGCTGCTGTCCGGCGTTGTGACGCTGCTGATCGCGCTGTTCATGCCGCTCGTGCTGTTCAAACTGTTCTCGTTCATCGACCCGAACGCAGGCAGCGGGCTGCGCGACCAGATGTCCGACCTCGGGGCCGACACCTACGGGCCGGACAGCCTCCCCGCCCGCACCTACGACACTGCGCTCGACAAGCTGAAAAAGGCCTGGCAGGACTGGAAATCACCCGATGACGACGAGGGCTGCGGCGACAACGACCCGCAGGAAGCGGCGAACGCCGAGCGGTTCGATCTCGCGGACGTGGAACCGGACATCGAGCCCGGCGATGACGACGACGAACCCCGTGACAAGGAAGACGAGCCGGGCGAGGAAGGCGAACAGGAAGAAGATCCGGACGACGACAGCAGCGAGGGCGCGCAACCGCTTGATGACGACGACACCCCTCCTCTGGTAGCGGACGCGAGGGACGACGCGATCGACGCAGTGACGCCGGACGACGATCCACCCGATGACGACGGCGACGATGACGACGGCCCGGTCGAAAAGGCGGCAGTCGAATGACCGCCGGACCCAGGCTCTACACCGGATTGAGTCGCCGTGAGCACGACGGCTGGCTGCTGGGCTTGCGCCCGGTACAAGCAGTCACCTGCGTGTTGCTCACCCTGCCCGTCGTGCTCCCTCTTGCCGGGGGAGACCTCGCGGGTTCGCTCGCCGCTGCCTTGGTCGCCTTCCCTGCGATCGCGTTGGTGGCGGTTCCGGTCCGCGGACGTCCCGCGGTGCGGTGGCTCCGGGACTTGTTGCTGCTCCAAGTCGGGATCGCGTTCGGCTGGTCGCGATGGCAGTCGCGCGCGGCCACCGGCGCCGCGGTCGACCCGGCAACGCCGGACTTGCCCGGAACGCTCGCGCGGCTGCGGTTCCCGGACGGGCCGCCGATGCGGGACCTCGGCCGGATCTGCCTGATCCACGACACGGGCGGGGCCCGCTGGGGTGCCACTGCGAAGCTGACGCACGGCGGAGTCGGGATGCTGTCCGACGCCCAATGCCAGCGCCTCGCCAACCGTCTGGGCAACCTGCTGGCGACCCTCGCGCATCGCGAGGTCGTCGACCGCATGACGCTGCTGGTGCGCACCGTGCCCGACACCGGTGCGGAGTACGAAGCCTGGCGGTCCGCGCACGAACGTGCCGACGCACCGGCGGCGGCGCGCCGTGCCGCTCGTGAGCTCGACCGTACTGTCGGGGCGGTCTCGGTCCGGCACGAGGTGTTTGTGACCTTCAGCGGCTCGGAGCATGCTCTTCGCCGCCCGGCCGCGGCTGCGGGCGGTGGCATCGACGGACGCGCGGTCGTGCTGTACCGGGCACTGGACGGCCTCGCTGAAGGGCTCCGGGCACTCGGTGCCCGACGGGTCGCTTGGCTGTCGGGCGCGGGTCTGGCCGAAGCGATCCGGACCGGCTTCAACCCGGGATCTGCTGGTTCTCTGCAGGCGCGGCAGCCGGGTGTCGTGTGGGCAGCGGCCGGCCCTGGCCAGGCACCGGTGCCGAGCGCACGGGTCTACCGGCACGACGGATTCGCCACTGTGTCCTATGCAGTGCTGATGCCTGAGGCAGGAACGACATTCGGCTCGTTGAGCGGCCTGCTCGCGGTCCGCACGACCGGGGAGCGGCGCGCGCTGGCCATCCACTACGAGACGCTGTCTCCACGCCGCGCTCGCACCACGGCCCGGGCAGGCCGATTTCGCGCCGGAGCGATACGGGACTGGAAGCGCTCCAAGGGATTCAGCGCCGCCGCTTCCGAGTCCCGTGCCGTGGCTGGCGCGCGTGCGCAGGAGCAGGCTGTCGCCGCCGGGCACGGGTTGGTGCGTTTCGCGGTCGCGACCGCGATCACGGTGCCGGGGGAGTGGAGCGTCGAAGACCACGCCGCGCGCATGGAAAACGACATCGCGGGCCGCTTCGAGCTGCTGCGCCTCGATCTCGCGCAAGACGCGGGGTTCGTCACCGCGGTTCTCCCAGTCGGGATCGGCCTGCCCCGGCTGCGCGGAGGTGTCGTCTGATGCCCTCGCGTCCACCGGAAAGAACTGCAGCCGACCTGCTGTCGACGTTCGGCGGTGTCCCGCAGTTGGTTCCAAGGCGATCTCCGTCGTCTCGAAGGGAACGTGACCGGCTCAACCGTCCGGTGGCACCGGTGCGCGGACATGCCCGGGCGGGGCACGGGTGGTCGCCAGTCCTGGCTCCGTTGCCGGTGTACCACGCCAGCACGCGCGAAATCGGCGGACTGTTCCCGCTGCTGGTAGCCAGCCCGATGCCCGCGGTCGGAGCGCGAATCGGCTACGACGTCCAGTCCGGCGGAGCGTTCTACTGCCACCCCGTCGAATGGGTGCTCCGCAACGGGCTCGCGACCAACCCGAACATCGCGCTGTTCGGCGAACCCGGACGGGGCAAGTCCTCGACGGTTGTCGCCTTCGTGCTGAGGATGCTCAACTTCGGCGTCCGCACTTTGATCAGCGGCGATGTCAAAGGCGAATACACCCCGGTCGTGCGCGCTCTGGGTGCCACGCCGATCGAACTCGGCTCCGGCAACCACGCCAGGGTCAACGCCCTCGACCTCGGACCGCTCGCTGCTCGCTGGGACTCCTGGACCGCGCGGCGACAGCGGGACGAGCTTTCCAGCGTGCTCGGCCGCTGGGTGCAGCTTCTGGCTGCGCTGGCAGAGTCACAGGGACACGCGCCGACCGTCAGCGACGAAGCCGCGATCGCCGCGGCCCTGCATCGGCTGGTGGGTGCCAGCGACGGCAACAGCCGCCTTCGGCCGATCACGATCCCCGACGTCCACCGCGAACTTGCACACGCGGATACCGAGCTGTGGCGCGACCTGCGTTACGCAGACCGACACGACTTCCTCGACCGCCTCCGTCCGATGACCGACGCCCTGGCCAATCTCATCTCGGGCGCGCTCGCCGGGCTGTTCGACGCGCCGACTACGGTCGCCATCGACTGGAACGCGCCGGTGCAGAGCATGGATCTCTCGCGACTGCGTTCTCGCGGTGACACCGCCGTCGCCATCGCGCTGACCTGCCTCGGAGCCTGGTCATCCCTGGCCACCGACCTCCGCAACGACGGCGAAATCCGCATCGTCGTGCGCGACGAACTCTGGCGACAGCTGCGCCTCGGCCCCCGCGCGGTCGCCGCGATCGACGCGGAACTCCGGCTGTCGCGGCTGGAGCAGATCATCCAGATCCTGGTGCTGCACAAGCTTTCCGACCTGCTGTCGGTCGGAGCGACCGGCTCGCAAGCTGCCGCCATCGCCAAGGACCTGATCGCGCTCTGCTCGACGAGAGTCCTGTTCGGACACTCAACGCGCGCCGCCGACGAACTCGCCGAAGCTCTGGCGCTGACCGGACCGGAACATCAACGGCTGACGGGGCCGGTGAACGAACGACGCGGTCGAGCGCTGTGGAAGACGGAGAACCACCCTGCTCATCTGGTCCAGACCGTGCTGTCCAGCTTCGAAAAACGCCTCTTCGACACCAACGCGCAACTGCGGCCAGCTGCCAACAGCGGAGGACGCCATGGCTAACAGCCGTATCCGACTGGAACCTTTGTCTGCCGTCCTGCACCGTGACCGCGAGGTCTACATCGGCTGGGACGACCCGTTGCAGACCTACTTCGCCCAGGTTCTCGACGGAACGGACGAACACGGAGACGACCGTCTCACCGTCGATGTCGGCGGAGGATTCGGCGACATCACCTACCCGGGTGGTGCGATCGAAGCGATCCGCCCGTACGCCGAGGTCCCGGAGGACTTGGGTGAGCTGCTGAACATCAGCCGCGTGTCGACGACACCGACTTACACCGACCTGCGGCCTGATTCGCGGAGCTATCAACGAGACCGCTACCTCGAGTCCGAGTTAAGCAGGCTCTACCGTCCCGAAGGCTTCGTCACCGAACTCACCCACGATGACGTCGCGCCTGTGCTCAGCGAACATGGCTGGACTTCCGCAGACATCCGCGCCACCAATGGCGGGCACGCCGAGACCTACCACCGCGACGACCAGCAGCTGACCCTTTCCTGGACCTGGCCCGACCAAGACTACGACACCGAGCGCTTGCTGAGCCCGATCAATGTCGACGGCCAGCGCTACGGCGTGGGTTCGCGCGAGGAGTTGTCCAGCACGCTCGCCGAAGGCAGCCCGGATTCGCAGACTCTCACTCCAGCAAGTGAAGAGCGGGTCGAGTCGCTGCTGACCGAAATCTTCGCTGCCGGCCAGACACAGACGGACTCCGAACGGCTGGACAACGACGCCGATGCTGGGCTGGACGCATCGTGGTTCGACGATCCGCCCTCCGATGACCACGGATTCCACTCAGGACTCGGAACCTAGGCGTGGTCCGCGTAAGCCGAACGAAGCGGAAGAGGTTCTGAAATGGACGATGAAACAGTACAACGGATTCGCCGAGCCGCGCAGGTCGCGAGCATGGATGTCTGGGAGACCTCTGTTCCCCCGACCGGTGTGCATTCCGGAGGGCTGCAGTCCGCGATGAATGCTGTCGAAGACCGGGCCGAGGCGGTGTACCGGGACACGGTCAGCGAGATGTGCGCTGAACTCGGTGCTGACGAACGCGACTACTACCGGGCCGATCCGGACGCTGCGGAGCGATACGAGCCTAAGAGCATGTCTCATTTGGTGAGTTTCTTGTAGCAGGTGATGGCGGCGCCGAGGGCGAGGAAGGCGAGGTAGTGGCTGGGTTTGCGTTCGTAG
>NZ_JBVKDQ010000028.1:0-97186 GCF_055633755.1 Amycolatopsis sp. NPDC114484
CCACAAGGGGGGGTTTATAAGGACGAGGGGGTGTTCTTCGAGGAGGAGAAGACGCCCCCCAAACACCCCCCCCCCCGCCGCGTTGTTGGCTTCGTATCGGGGTGCAGGGCCGGGTGTGGCTGCGCTGGTGGGTTGGGTGCGCGGGCTGCGGTTGGGTGGGTGGCTGAAAAGCCGTGAGGGGAACCCTGAGGGAATCAGATTCCCTCAGGGTTCCCCTCACGGACTGCGGGTCAGGGTTGGGGGCCGATGCGGCTTACTGCCAGTGCGCCCAGTTGGGTGCCTGCGCGTAGGACGTCCACTGTGGACTTTTCGGCCAGCCAGGTGGTGAGGACGCCTGCGTCGAAGGCGTCGCCCGCGCCGGTGGAGTCCACGCAGGTGGTTTCTACCGCGGGGACTGAGACGACGCCGGTCGCGTCGATCCAGCTTGCGCCGCCTAGGCCTGCGGTGACTACGACTGCGCCTACTGTGTCCAGGAGTTCGGTGGCGGAGGCGGGGTCTGCCGAACCGGTCAGGGCGACTAGTTCTTCGGTGTTCGGCATGAGCAGGTCGGTGCCGCGTACGTCGTCCAGGAAGGCTGCGGGGTCGTGGATGTGGGCGGCTGCTTGGGGGTCCACGGAGGTGGTTAGCCCGGCTTCTTTGGCGGCGGCCAGCGCGGCTAGGCCCGCGGGGCGCGAGGACGGGTCGAGCAGGACGTAGCCGGACAGGTGCAGGTGGGTGGAGCCGGTCAGGGCGGCTGGGGTGACGTCTTCGGGGGCGAAGCGTTTGTTCGCGCCGCGGTCGGCGAGCATGCTGCGTTGGCCTTCGCCGTCCACTAGGACTACTACGCAGCAGGTGGGGGCTTCCGGGTCGGTCGCGAAGGCGCAGCGGACTCCTGCGGCTTCCAGTTCAGCCCGGATCAGGCGGCCGCCGGAGTCGTCGCCGATTCGGGCTACCAGAGTGGTTTCCGCGCCGAGGGAACGCAGCCACAGTGCGGTGTTCGCACCCGCGCCGCCGCCGGTGAAGCGGATTGCTGCGCGGGCGTCGCCGCCGTGGGGGAGGGGTTGGTCGTGTCGGGCGACGACGTCCAGGCCCGCGTCGCCTACTACTACGATTCCGGTCACGACAGGGCCACCGCTACTTCGGTCGCGAGTTTTGCATTGGAGAGCACCAAAGCCTCGTTCGCGTCGATGCTGACGCCTTCGCTGGCGGTGTGGAAATGCTCCAGCAGCACGGGAGTCACGTCTGCGCCGTGTACGTCGGCGTCGGCCAATTTCGCCAGGCCTTCCCGTAACAGGCGGTCGTGCAAAGCACGGTCCATTTCGGACTCTGCGGGGATCGGATTTGTCAGCAGTACGCCGGAATTCGCGTAGCGGCGGTGGGCGGAGATGACCGCGGCGGCTTGTTTCGCGTCCTCGACTCGCCAACCGACGGGGTGGCCGGAGGAGCGGAGGTAGAAGGCGGGGAAATCGTCGGTGCGGTAGCCGAGGACTGGGACCGAGTTGGTTTCCAGGACCTCAAGGGTGGCGGGGATGTCCAGCACCGACTTCACGCCGGAGCACACGACCACGGTCGGCACCTTGGCGAGGACGCCCAGGTCTGCCGAGACGTCCCAGCTCTGTGCTGCGCCCAGGTGCACACCGCCGAGACCGCCGGTCGCGAAGACGCCGATTCCGGCTGCTGAGGCGAGTGCGGAGGTGCCGGCGACGGTGGTGGCGCCGGAGCGGCCGAGGCCGACTGCGGGGCCGAGGTCGCGCAGGGAGAGCTTGTCCAGGCCGGCGTCCGGGGCGCAGACGCGCTCCAGTTCGGCGGGGGAGAGGCCGATGACTGGCCGTCCGTCCAGCAAGGCGATGGTGGCCGGCACGGCGCCGCCGTCTCGCACGGTTTGCTCGATCCGGCGGCCGACGTCGAGGTTCCGTCCGTAAGGAAGGCCGTGCGAAAGGATCGTGCTCTCGAGGGCGACGACGGGGTGACCGTCACGCAACGCCGAGGCGACTTCCTCGTGGACGAACAGGGGAGTGGTCTGGGTGGTCACGAACGGACATCATCTGTGATCGTCGCGTGCGCTGCGGCATCGGGTCAGCTCTGCCTGCAGATTCCGCCGCGCGGCGGCTTCCCAGCGTGAGCGGGCGGTCTCGGTGAGGTACAGCGCGGGGCGGGCGAGGAGGCTTTCCAGTACTGCGGCGCGGCCGGTCGCCCAGGCGTCGTCGGGGTAGCGCGCGTACTCCTGACGCACGTTGTCCACGTACGCCGCGTACACAGCAGGCGCTGCGCCGAGGATGGCTAGGTCGGCGTCGAGGAGAGCGGCTGCGGCGAAGTCGCCTTCGGGTGCTTCGTGGGCCGCGGTGGCGAGTACGAGAGCTTCGGCCTGGTCGATGTGCGCGTCGGCAACGCCTGCGCGAGTGAGCCAGCGGCGGAGCCACTCGGCGCTGCGCTGTTCGTCTTGGCCGGGTATGGCGTCGTAGACCACGTCGTGTGCCCACGCGGCGAGCACGACGACGGCGCGTTCCTGGAAGGGCAGGTCGGCCGCTAGCTGCTCGGCCTCGTGCGCGACGGCGGTGGCGTGGGCGAGGTCGTGGTAGCGGCGGTGCGGTTCGGTGTAGCGCGTTTCGAGATCGGCCCAGGCGTCGCGGCCGACGTGGTGGTCGCCGCCGAGACGGGCCAGCGCGCTGTGCCACCGGGGTGCGGACTCGTGCGGCATCTGGGCTCCTGAGGGGTCCCTTGGCAGGTCAGGCGAGCGTAGCCGGGCATTACCGCGGGCGGGGCGCTGAGGCATGATGGTGGGGTGAGCACCGAAACGCTGACCAAGCCGGAGACCGACAGCACCGAGTCGACCGACGACGACACCCCGAAGATGTTCCACTACGTGCGCAAGAACAAGATCGCCGAGAGCGCGGTCATGGGCACGCACGTCGTGGCGCTCTGCGGCGAGGTCTTCCCGGTCACGAAGTCGCCCAAGCCGGGGTCCCCGGTCTGCCCCAAGTGCCAGAAGATCTACGAGGGCCTCCGTCCCGGCGGCGACGACTGATCCTTCCCGCGCGTCCCGGTGCGCGGGAACAAAGGTGAAAATCCTTCACTCGGTGGCTGTGCACCCGGGGAGGGACTGGTAGACCTGCAGTCCGGCCAGTCGCCTCCCCACAGGAGTGTCCCCGTATGCGCGCAACCGGGATCGTGTTTTCCCTCGTCGTCCTGCTGTCCGCCTTCAGCGCCGTCGCGGCGGGCGCCGCGAACGCGGTGACCGGATGGACCACCGTCGGCTCGGACCGGGCCCGTCCGCTCGACGAGAGCCAGGGCCTCGCCACTGTCGAGCGCTCGTCCGGCACCAGCATCCGCTACACCGGCATCGGCACGGTCGACCCGGGTCTCGCCGCCAAGGGCTGGAACCACATCGGCGACCCGGGGTCCGCGAAGGGCTGGTACGTCGAGCCCTACCAGCGCGACGACCGCGGCGCGAAGCTCTTCCGCGTCGAAGCCCCGGACGGCTCCCGCGCCGACTACCAGCACGCGCTGGAATCGTGGGAGGCCAACAACAATTCGTTCGCCGCGGTGACGCCCGACGCGCGCTGGCTGGTGTCCGGCGAGTGGGGCACGATGGACCGCCTGCTCGTCTACCCGATGCCCGGCGTCGCGGCCGCCGATCCCGGCCAGAACCTGCCGTACGCCTCGGCGATCCGGCTCGACCACCCGGTGCGCGACGTCCAGGGCTGCGATTTCGTGTCCGCCACCCGGATGATGTGCTCCTCCGACGACCCGGACGGCAGCCTGTTCGGCACCACCAAACCCTTGCTGCAGGTCGATCTCTCCGGCTCGGTCTCCGGCTCTGACGTCACCGGGCACGTCACCTCGCTCGGGCAGCTTCCGCTGCAAAGCGGCTGCGGCGGCAACTTCGAGGTCGAGGGCATCGACTACGACGAGCGCGACGGCACCCTGCGCGTGGTCGTGATGTCGCCGAGCGTCTGCATCGCCTTCGACAGCAAGACGTGGCGGTTCCGCCAGGGCTGAATCAGCTCTGCTGGGAGCGCGGTTCCGGGCCGGGCGACGGCTCGGAACCGCGCTTGCCCGAAGCACGGTCGGGCCTCGCGAGCTGCACGGTCTCCGATTCGGAGTGGTTCACCCCGGCACCGTTCGATTCGTCGTGGCCGACCTCGGACTCTGCGTCGGCGGTGTTGTCTTCGGGGTGCCGTTTGGGTCGGCGCAACGGCATCGTCGTGCGGTCCCACAGCTTGCGGCCCTCCTCGGCCCGCATCCGCTCGGTGGCGCGTTCCATCTCCAGCCGCCGCCACTTGCGCCGCTGCCGCCGGGTCGCCTTCGCGGGCCACAGCTCCTGGATGGCGCTGTTGAAGTACGCGCCCCCGACCACCGCGAGGCCGATGAAGAACATCAGCAGCAGGAACGCGATCGGCGCGGCCAGCGCGCCGTAGGTGTAGCCGGTCTTGGTGATCCAGTTCAGGTAGATCCGCAGCCCGATGCTCGACACCAGGAACACCACGCCGGCCAGCATCGCGCCCGGCAGCCCGCGGTGCCAGGGGAGCCGGCGCGGCAGCGCGAGCTTGTACAGCGTCGTCAGCGCGAGCGCGATCATCACGCCCAGCACCGGGTAGTAGAGCGTGCCGACCCAGGACGAGACCGTCGGACGCCAGTCGACCGGGAAGAACTCCGGCAGCAGGTCCGGCCCGATCGCCAGCAGCGGCAGCCCGACCACGAGCCCGATCAGCGCGCACAGGTACAGCAGCAGCGCGAAGATCCGCTGCCACACCTCGTTGCGGACGCCGTACTGGTCGTGCGCGACGGTGATCGCGTCCACGAACGACGACATCGCCGAAGAACCCGCCCACAGCGAGATGACGAAGCCCACGGACACGATCTCGCCCTTGCCGACGGTGAGGATGCTGTTCACCGTCGGTTCGATGATCTCCTGCACCGCGTTCGCGCTGAAGATGGTGTGGCTGAAGGTGATGATCCGGTCGTGCACCGCGGTGACCACGTTCTGGCCGAACCCCTCGCCGATGAACCCGACGCTGCCGAGCAGGCCGAGCAGCAGCGGCGGAAGCGACAGCGTCTGCCAGAACGCAGCTTCGGCGGCCTCGGAGAAGATGTTGCCGTCCCAGGCTTTCGCGAGCGTGCGGGTGAACAGCCGCCACGGCCCCCTGCGCACGGTCTTCTCCGGCACGCTCTTCTTCGGCTCTGCCTCTCCGGCGTCCGGTGTCACCTCGCCCATGGTGTGTCCCAGCATGGTCCATGCGCGCGGTTTTGGCTCGTCACCCCCGCCGAGAGGGGGCGTGTCGGAGGACACCACCCGTGGCGGTGCCCGGCGCCCGCGGGCGCGGAAGGTAAGCTGGCCGACGTGCCCTCATCGCGGCGCCCGGCGGCGAAGCCGGTGCCACAGTGGGGGTTTTCGCACGTCACGGCCGCGCCGAGCGGCCCGAGGAGGGGGTGAACCGAGTTTTGTCCGAGACGACCCAGCCGGTCCTCGGGGCGCCGCCCGCAGAGAAGGACTCCACCGCGCGCCCGCTGCGCGCCTGGCAGCGCCGAGCGCTCACGAAGTACCTGTCGAGCCGGCCGAAGGACTTCCTCGCGGTCGCGACGCCGGGCGCGGGCAAGACTGTCTTCGGCCTCCGGATCGCCGCCGAACTGCTTTCGGACCGCACCGTCGAGGCCGTCACGATCGTCACCCCGACCGAGCACCTGAAGCACCAGTGGGCGTCCGCGGCCGCGGCGGCGGGCATCCCGATCGATTCGAACTTCCGCAACACCACCGGCGTCACGTCTTCGGACTACCGCGGCGTCGCGGTCACCTACGCGCAGGTCGCCGCGCACCCCACGCTGCACCGGGTGCGCACGGAGAACCGCAAGACCCTGGTGATCCTCGACGAGATCCACCACGCGGGCGACGCGAAGTCCTGGGGCGACGCGACCAGCGAGGCGTTCACGCCCGCGGTGCGCCGCCTCGCGCTGACGGGGACCCCGTTCCGCAGCGACGACTCGCCGATCCCGTTCGTCACCTACGAACCGGACGGCGGCGGCTTCCAGCGCAGCAAGGCCGACCATTCCTACGGCTACTCCGACGCCCTCGCCGACGGCGTGGTCCGGCCGGTCGTCTTCCTCGCTTACTCCGGCGAAGCGTCGTGGCGCACGAGCGCGGGCGAGGAGTTCACCGCGCGGCTGGGCGAGCCGCTCACCGCGGAGCAGAACGCGCGCGCCTGGCGTACGGCACTCGACCCGGCGGGCGAGTGGATCCCGGCAGTGCTGCAGGCCGCCGACACCCGGCTCAGCCAGGTGCGCCAAGGCATCCCGGACGCGGGCGGCCTGGTGATCGCCACCGACCAGGAAACCGCGCGCGCCTACGCCAAGATCCTGGAGCGGATCTGCGGCGAGACGCCGACGCTGGTGCTCTCCGACGACCCGAAGGCGTCCGGGCGGATCAAGGAGTTCTCCGAGACCAAGGAACGCTGGATCGTCGCGGTCCGGATGGTGTCCGAGGGCGTCGACGTGCCGCGGCTGGCGGTCGGCGTGTACGCGACCAGTGCGTCCACCCCGCTGTTCTTCGCCCAGGCCATCGGCCGTTACGTGCGGGCCCGGAAAAAGGGCGAGACGGCGAGCATCTTCCTGCCGAGCGTCCCGGTGCTGCTGGAGCTGGCCAGCGAGCTGGAAGCGCAGCGCGACCACGTGCTCGGCAAACCGCACCGGGAGAAGGAAGGCTGGGACGACGAACTGCTCGCCCAGGCCAACCGCACCGAGGACGAACCGGGCGAGGAGGAGAAGGCGTTCACCTCGCTGCACGCCTCGGCCGAGCTCGACCAGGTCATCTACGACGGCAACTCGTTCGGCACCGCGGTCTTCTCCGGCTCGGACGAGGAGCAGGAGTACCTCGGCCTTCCCGGGCTGCTGGAGCCGGACCAGGTCCGCGCGCTGCTGCGCAAGCGGCAGGAAGAGCAGATCACCGACGAGAAGCGGCGCAAGCCGAAGACCGAGGAACCGGCCGCGCCGCCGGTCCGGTCGCAGTCGGTGAGCGAACGGCTCGGCGCGCTGCGCAAGGAACTCAACGCGCTGGTCGGCGTGTACCACCACCGCACGAAGAAACCGCACGGCGCGATCCACAACGAACTGCGCCGTCAGTGCGGCGGGCCGCCCACCGCGATGGCGACGGTGGAACAGCTCGAAGAACGGATTGTCACGCTGCGCTCCTGGTAATTCAGCGGGCCGCGCGTCGTGTTCGCGCGTCCGGGAGCACGCTCCTTGTCCTGGTAGAACCGCGTGTCCGGTTCGGCCGGGGCGCCCAATCGGGCACTCCTGCCCTCTCGACCGGACAAGACCGGACAACTTCTCGTTACGCTCGGTGCGTGTCAGGGATCACTCCGTCATAGCAAGGCGTTGATGAGGGCTGCGTTGCCGAACCGTGTCCATTTGGTGTCGGTTACTCGATCCCGGCATCTTCCGCAGAGCCGCTCCGCAGCATATGTTGTCGGCCACAACATATCTGCGACGGTGCACCGGGGACCCTCTCCGATCACCCCGCGAGCATGATCGGAGAAGGAACGAGGATGCGCAGCAGAACCCTTACCCTCCTCGCCGCGACGGTGAGCGCCGGCCTGGCGCTTTCGGCGTGCGGCGCCAACAGCGCGGGCTCCGGCAGCTCCGGGGACAGCAAAAGCTCCGCCTCCGCCCCGGCGGGCGGTGGCGCCAGCGGCAAGGTCGGCGTGATCCTGCCGGAGACCGCCACTTCGGCCCGCTGGGAAGCCTTCGACAAGCCGATGCTGCAGGCCGCGCTCTCCGCGCAGGGCTTCAGCGCCGACATCCAGAACGCCCAGGGCGACAACCAGAAGTTCTCCACCCTCGCCGACGGCTTCATCAGCTCGGGCGTCAAGGTGCTGGTCATCGCCCCGTCCGACCCGGCGGTCGGCGCGGCGATCGAGGCCAAGGCCAAGAAGGCGGGCATCCCGGTCATCGACTACGACCGCCCGAGCCTCGGCGGTTCGGCCGACTACTACGTCTCGTTCGACAACGAGAAGGTCGGCGAAATCCAGGCGCAGGGCCTCGCGGACGCGCTGAAGAGCAAGCCGGGAGCCAACGTCGTCCAGATCGAGGGCGCGCCGACGGACAACAACGCGACCCTGTTCGGCAACGGGCACGACAAGGTCCTCAAGCCGCTGTACGACTCCAAGGCGCTGAACCTCGTGCAGAAGCAGGCCATCGACAACTGGGACGCCCAGGTCGGCGGCACCACCTTCGAGCAGATCTTCACCCGGGTCAACGGCAAGGTCGACGGCGTCGTGGCGGCGAACGACGAGCTGGCGGGCGCGGTGATCACCGTGCTGAAGAAGAACGGCCTCAACGGCAAGGTCCCGGTCACCGGCCAGGACGCGACCCCGGCCGGCCTGCAGGCGATCCTGCGCGGCGACCAGACGCTGACGATCTTCAAGCCGATCAAGGAAGAGGCCGAGAACACCGCGAAGCTGGCCGCCGCGCTGGCCAAGGGCGACAAGGCCGCCGCGGACGCGATCGCCACCGGCACGCTGCACGACCCGAAGAACAACCGCGACCTGAAGTCGGTGCTGCTGCAGCCGCAGCTGATCACGATCAAGGACATCAAGACCGTCGTCCAGCAGGGCTACGTCAAGGCGTCCGACATCTGCACCGGCGACCTCGCCGCCAAGTGCACCGCAAACGGCATCTCCTGACGCCGGCTGTGCCGAAAAGCCGCTGATCCGGCCACGGCCCAAGGCCTTCGCCGCAACGGCCGCCTGCCGCTTCGGGGCCGGCCCGCTTCCGGCCGGATCGGCGACTGCCCGCCAGAGCAGCCGGGCCGGGACGCGTTCCCCCGACGCGCGTCCCGGCCCGGTATCCACGCGAGAGACAAGCGAATCCCATGAGCGAGCCCATTCTCGACATCACCGGCCTGAACAAGAGCTTCGGCCCGGTCCACGTCCTGCACGACGTGGACTTCGCCGTGCGGGCGGGCGAAGTGACCGCGCTCGTCGGCGACAACGGGGCCGGCAAGTCCACTTTGGTCAAATGCATCGCGGGCATTCACCCGTACGACACCGGATCCGTCCGGTTCAACGGAGCGGACGCGCACATCCGCGGCCCCAAGGACGCGGCCGAACTCGGCATCGAGGTCGTGTACCAGGACCTCGCGCTGGCCGACAACCTCGACATCGTGCAGAACATGTTCCTCGGCCGCGAGCGCGGCAGCAGCTGGCTGCTCGACGAGGCCAGCATGGAGAAGGCCGCGCGCGAGACGCTGGCGTCGCTGGGCGTGCGCACGGTGAAATCGGTCCGCACGCTCGTTTCCGCGCTTTCGGGCGGGCAGCGGCAGACCGTCGCGATCGCGAAATCCGTGCTGTGGAACAGCAAAGTCGTCATCCTCGACGAGCCGACCGCGGCGCTCGGCGTCGCGCAGACCCGGCAGGTGCTCGACCTCGTCCGCAGGCTCGCCGAACAGGGCCTCGGCGTCGTGCTGATCAGCCACAACATGGCCGACGTCTTCGAGGTCGCCGACCGGATCGACGTCCTCTACCTCGGCAGGCTCGTCGCGGACGTCCAGACCAAGGACGTGACGCACAGCCAGGTCGTCGAACTCATCACCGCGGGCCGTTCCGGCGATCTCGGCCTGGCCCGCCCCGAAGCCGTCGTGCAGTGAGCAGCGAGAAAGAACCCGCCATGACCGAAACTTCCGCGAAGCCGGAGAAGCAGGAGGCCCCCGCGGGGGCGATCACCGACTTCGGCATCGACACCACCTCGATGTCCACCGGCGAGGCGATCAAGGACTACTTCGCCCGGATGAAGGACGGCCAGCTCGGCTCGATCCCGGCCGTGCTCGGCGTGATCGTGCTGGCGATCCTGTTCAGCGCGCTGTCCGGCGACTTCTTCACCCTGTCGAACATCGCGAACCTGCTGCAGCAGGGCGCGGGCCAGACCATCATCGCGATGGGCATCGTGTTCGTGCTGCTGCTCGGCGAGATCGACCTGTCCGCGGGCACCGCGTCCGGGGTGTGCGCGTCGCTGATGGCACTGCACTATGTCCACAATGGAAACCTGCTGGGATCCATGGGCACCGGCGTGTTCATCACGTTCATCGCGGTGCTCGGGCTGGCCGTGGTGCTGGCGGTGCTGCAGAAGATCTGGGCCGGGGCGGTGATTTCCCTCCTCGGCATCGTGGTGATCATGATCGGCGTGCCGGTCAACGCCTGGGTCGAGATGCTCATCGCGGTCTGCGCGGGCACCGCGATCGGCTGCATCACCGGGTTCCTGGTGTCGAAGATCGGCATGCCGTCCTTCGTCGTCACGCTGGCGCTGTTCATCGTGTGGCAGGGCGTCATCCTGCAGTTCGTCGGAGAGGGAGGCACGCTGCCGATCGGCACCAGCGACGTCCTCAGCGCGGTCGCCAACGGCAACCTGTCCGTGCTCGGCAGCTGGGTGCTCTGCGTGGTCGCGGCGGGCGGGTACGCGGTGATCGCGCTCGGCCAGCACTTCTCGCGGCTGAAGCGCGGGCTCGTGGTGCAGCCGACGCCGATCGTGCTGGCCAAGGTCGCCGCGATCGCGGCGGTGGCGGTGGTCGCGACCGCGCTGCTCTCGGTCAACCGGTCGTCGAACACGCTCGTGGTGATCGAAGGCGTGCCGTACGTGGTGCCGATCGTCCTGGTCCTGCTGGTGGCGGGCACCTACGTGCTCAACCGCACCAAGTACGGCCGGCACCTGTACGCGGTCGGCGGCAACAAGGAAGCCGCGCGCCGGGCCGGCATCAACGTGCCGAAGCTGCGCACCAGCGTGTTCGTGATCAGCTCGGCGTTCGCGGCGATCGGCGCGATCGTCTACTCGTCGAAGGTCGGCTCGGTCAGCGGCCAGTCCGGCGGGCTGAATACCCTGCTGTTCGCGGTCGGCGCGGCGGTCATCGGCGGCACGTCGCTGTTCGGCGGCAAGGGCCGGGTGATCGACGCGGTCATCGGCGGCGCGGTGCTGGCGATCGTGAACAACGGGCTCGGCCTGCTCCAGCAGAAGGCCGCGGTGGTCGACATCATCACCGGTCTGGTGCTTTTGCTGGCCGCGACCGTCGACGCGCTGTCGCGACGGCGGGCTGAGGCGTCGGTCCGCTGAGGGCTGATGGGAAGATGACCCGGTGAGCAGCCCGCCCGTCGCCCGCCCGGACGAGGTGCGCCGGCACAACCGCACGACTCTGTTGCGCCTGCTGCACGTCGGCGGGCCCAGTACGCGGGCTGCCCTGGCCACCGAACTGGGGCTCAACCGGAGCACGATCAAGACTCTCGTCGACGGCCTCGCCGAGGCGGGAGTGGTCGAGGAGAAAGTGCCGAGGCCGGGGCGAGGGGCGGGCCGCCCCTCGCTCCTGGTCCTGCCGCAGCCGCACGCCGCGGTCGTGCTCGCGGTCGACCTGCAGGTCGAGCACGTGGCGATCGCGCTGGTCGGGCTCGGCGGCCAGATCCTCGGGCGCAACAGCTGGAACCTGCATGCCCGGACGCGGACCGCGGACGAGGTCATCACGCACGTGATCGAGTCGACCCGGGTGCTGGCCGGGGATCTCGGCGTGGAGCCGGTCGCGGTCGGGGTGTCGGTGCCCGGCGTGGTGCGGCGGGCGGACGGGCTGGTGCACGAGGCGCCCAACCTGCGGTGGACCGATGTGGCGCTCGGGGACCGGTTGTCCGCGGTGCTGCGGATTCCGGTGCTGGTGGCCAATGACGCCGAACTGGGCGCGGTTGCCGAGCATTTGCGCGGCGCGGCTCGGGGGTCCTCGGATTCGGTGTACGTGTCCGCGGACGTCGGGGTCGGCGGCGGGGTGATCTCGCAGGGGTCGTCGCTGCGCGGGGGCGCGGGGTATGTCGGCGAGATCGGGCACATGGCGATCCGGCCCGGTGGGCGGGCTTGTTATTGCGGGAGCCGCGGGTGCTGGGAGACCGAGATCGGCGAGGCGGCGTTGTGCCGCGCGTTGGGGTTGCCCGAGGACACGCCGCGCGGGGCGATTCTGGTTGAGCTGCGCGAGTTGGGGGCGGACGCTGCCGCGGCTGTCTCCCGGCTGGAGGAGTACGCGGAGTGGCTCACGCTGGGGTTGGTCAACGTGGTCAATCTGCTGGGGCCTGAGCTGGTGGTGCTGGGGGATTTGCTGACAGTGCTGCCGGAGTCGGTGATTCGGGCTATCGCCGAGGAAGTCCGGCGGCGGAGTTTGGTCTCCCGGGCTGTCGGGGGGACTCGGATTGTCAGTTCGGCGCTGGGGGCGGACGTGAAGCTGCTGGGGGCGGCCGAGGTGGCGTTCGAGGTGGTTCTGGACACGGTTTGAGCCGCGGGTCTGTCGCGTTGGGGCGGCCTCTGGCGGCGGGACTCAGTCGTTGGCGGAAGCCGCTGGTCCAGTCGCGGCGTACCGGGTGGCGGTGGTGCGGACGGCCTCGTCGACTACCTGAGCGACGCGTTCGGCGCTGACTTCCCAGCCTGGCACCAGAAGCGTCGGCCAGAAGACGTAGTTGGAGATCATGCCCAGGAACTGGGTGGCCGCGAGGTCCGCGTCCTCGATCCGTACCGTTCCCGCCTCGTGCTCAGCCAGGAGATAGCTGCGCACGGACTCGAAATAGGGCATTTTCCCGTGCGAGAACTGCGCATGGGCCAGCTCGGGGAACCGCGGCAGCTCGGCGATGACGATCCTGAACAGGTCGGTCATCTGGGCACGGCCCAGCAGTTCGGCGTAACGGCGGCCGATGATGCCGAGCCCGGCGACGACGTCGCCCGCCGGCGGGGATTCCTCCTCGTCGGCGGTCGACCAGGACTCGGTCACGATGGCGTCGAACAGGGCGGCTTTGGTCGGAAACTGCTTGAACAAGGTGGCCCGCGAAACGCCCGAGCACTCCGCGATCCGCGCCAGCGACGTCCGGTCGTAGCCCAGCTCGAGAAACAGCGCGGTCGCGGCGGTCACGATCAGCGCGCGCTTCTCCTGGGCGACGCGCTGGTGATACGTCGTCACGACCTTGCTCATGGGCCGAGCATACGAGGTGAGTGTCTTGACTCGCCACTGCCGCCGACCTAGTGTCGGCAATGGTGAGCCGAGCGGCTCACCATCGGCCGCCGCTCACCACTTGCGGTCTCGGCCATTCCCCTCGTACCGAAGGAACGTCTGATGCCCCGCTTCGACAACCAGACCGTGCTCGTGACCGGCGGGGCCGGCGGTCAGGGCTCGAGCCACGTGCGCGCCTTTCACGCGGAGGGGGCGAACGTGGTGATCGGCGGCATCGACGCGGAACGCGGTGCCGCTCTCGCCGACGAGCTCGGGACCCGCGCCCGCTTCGTCCGCCTTGACGTTGCCGACGAGAGTTCGTGGTCCGCCGCTGTGCTGGCCGCCGAGAGCGCCTTCGGTGCCCTGAACGTGCTCGTCAACAACGCGGGCGTGCAGAATCCGCCTGCGACAATCGAAAACACGGAGCAGGCCACGTGGTCGCGCATCCTCGACATCAACCTCACCGGGACCTTCCTCGGCATCAAGGCCGCGGCCCCCGCTCTGCGGCGCGCAGCGGGGGGAGCCATCGTCAACATCGCCTCGGCCATGGGCCTGGGCGGCACTGCTCACTACGCGCCGTACGTCGCCAGCAAGTGGGCCGTGCGAGGCCTCACCCAAACGGCCGCACTAGAGCTCGGCCGCGACCACATCCGCGTGAACACCATCCACCCCGGCGTGATCTCGACCCCGTTCATCCACGAACCGGCAGCCGGTGCCGCCGCGGCGATCGCCGAGTTCTACTCACCCGAGCCGTTCGCTATCCCCCGGCTCGGGAAGCCGACCGACGTCAGCCGTCTTCTCCTGTTCCTCGCGTCCTCGGAAGCGTCGTTCATCACGGGGTCGGAGTACGTCGTCGACGGCGGACTCCTCCTCGGCCCCGCCCTTCAGGCCGAGGCCGCATGAGCGCCCCGGACACGACCGGGTCAAACGACTCCGCACGGGACGCGTCCTCGTCCTGCCTGTCCGACCGCATCCGACAAGCCCTTGAGATCACCCCCGCCGCGGGCACCAGGGAACGGATCGTCGACATCACGACGCTGGGCCGCCGCACCGGCCGGGCACGCCGCATCGAGATCTTCTTCTACCGAGCCGCGGGCGCGACGTATCTGTGCAGCGGCGCTGGCGGTGCCGCGACCGACTGGCACGCGAACCTTCTCGCTCATCCCGGCTTCACCTTCCACCTCAAGAACGGGATTCGGGCGGACCTGCCCGCACGGGCCACGCCGGTCACCGACCCAGCCGAACGTCAGGCCGTGCTGGCGGAGATCGTCGCGGATCTCAATCAGCCGCACGACCCCGGCACCATCCGGCCGACTCGGCTCGAAGACTGGGCTGACAGCCGGCTGATGCGCATCGGCTTCGGCTGTCGGCCGTGATCGCGGATCCCTCGACAGATGAGGAGGCATACGCGTTCGCCGAAGGGCTCGGGGCCGTGCGGAACACCGCCGGGTGCCCGGGATGGAAGTCAAGGTCAGTGAGGGGAACCCCGAGGGAGTCTGAGTTCCTCACGGGACAACAGCGAGCGACGGCGGGCGGAGGCCGAGGCCCGCACGCGCCTGGGGCACCAGACCGGGGACGGCACCGAGGACCGCAAACCTGGAGCACCGGCTCCCGGTCGACTCGGCGCCGAAAACACCGGAGGCGGCAAGCGCGCTCGCGCCTGCCGCCTCCGGACGAATCTCTCGGTGAGCGAATTTACTTCTGGATCTCCGCGGCCAGTTCCTTGAGCTTGGCCTCGTGCTCGCGGGCGTGGTGCCCGCAGAAGAGCAGCTCGCCTCCGGAGCTGAGGACAGCGCGTACCTGAGCTGCTGCTCCGCACCGGTCGCATCGGTCGGCTGCGGTCAATTCGGGGCGGGTGAGCGTCGGTGTTGTCATGGGGGTCTCCCTCCGTCCCGGCACCGGTCGCCCGGTGCCTCGATCCAGCTACGCCCACTTCGGTCTCGATGCCTTCGGCGGGGATCGCTTCCGGCTCCGCGGTGTTCGTGCTTCCACTCTTGCAGACGTTTGGCAGCCCGCAAGTGTTCCCGCGCCGGTGGGAGGTGCGTCACGCCGAATTAGCCCGGATGCCGCAGCGGTGTCCCATCCCCTAGGACCAGACCACCCGGCGTAGTGCGTTTTCCGTGGTCAGGCACCATGTCGGAGTGGGCATCGCACTCTCCTTGAAACGCGTGAACGCGATTCCGGCACCGGTCTTGTTCGTTCTCAGCGGAATTTCCATGTATGCCGGTGCGGCCATCGCGGTCGACCTCTTCGGGCATGGCACGCCCTCCGGGGTCGCGTGGCTGCGCTGTCTCGGGGCGGCCGTCGTCCTGGTGTTGTGGCGGCGGCCGCCGAAAGCGGCTTGGCGGGGCGAACGGCTGCTGCTCGCGGGCGCTTTCGGCGTGGTGACGGCCGGGATGAACGTGGTCTTTTACGAGGCCATCGCACGGCTTCCGCTGGGCACGGTGGTGGCGCTGGAGTTCGCTGGACCGGTCGTAGTGGCGGCGGTCGGGTCGCGGACGCGGCGGGACTTGATCGCGCTGGTCCTGGTGGCTTCGGGGGTGGTGGCCATCGCGGACGTGCGCGTCGCGGGCAGTCCGCTCGGCGTCGTGTTCGCGCTGGCCGCGGCGGCCGCGTGGGCGGGGTACATCGTGCTCGGCAAGCGGGTCGCGGTCGGCGGGGACGGGCTGGATTCGCTGGCGGTCGGGTTCGTGGTGGCGACCGTCGTGCTGTCGCCGCTCGCGTGGGGCACCGGGGAAGTGTGGGGTTCGCCACGCATGCTGGTGCTCGGGATCGGCGTCGGCGTGCTGTCGACCGTTGTGCCGTACGCGCTCGACCAAGTGGTCCTGCGCCGGCTCGGGCAGGCTCGGTTCGCGGTGCTGCTGGCGTTGCTGCCGGTGACGGCGGGGGTCGTCGGATTCCTGGTGCTCGCGCAGGTGCCGAGCGTCGTCGAAGCGGTCGGGACGCTCGCCGTCGTCGCCGGGGTGGCGTTGCGCAGCCGTGACGGCTCCGGGCCGGTCACTGAGCCGCCCGGGTGAACATTCGCGGATGGCCCGGATCGCGCGGGCCCGCGATACTGAGGCCGAGGAGGTTGCCATGACCAAGGCGGCGTCGGCGGCGGCGAAGGACCTGGCCGCGGCGGGGGTCGGTGGCGTCCACCTGGCCTGGGCGGACAACAACGGCATCCCGCGCTCGCGCGTGGTCCCGGTCGGCGGACTGGCCGACGCGGCGGTCCGCGGCGTCGGCGCGACCTCGCTGTTCGCGGTCTTCGACAGCCACGACGCCATCACCTACGCGCATTCCGGCCTCAGTACGCCGTCTGGCGACATCCGGCTCGTGCCGGTCCTGGAACGCCTCCGTCGGCTTGCCGGCCAGCCTGCGCTCGCCTGGGCGCCGGTGCGGCAACTCGCCGCGGACGGTTCGCCCTGGCCGTATTGCCAGCGTTCCGTGCTGGAACGACAGGTCGCCGAGGCGGCGCAGCGTGGTCTGGAATTCCGTGCTGGGTACGAGCTGGAGTTTTCTGTCGCCCCGGCGGGCAGCGAGGACGTCGTGTCCGCGCCGGGGCATCGGGGGCCCGCGTACAGCCCGCACGCATTGATCGGCTTGGACGAGTTCGTCGCCGCGCTCCTGCACGATTTCGCCGCGAACGGCCTGCAGATCGGCCAGCTGCACGCGGAATACGGTGTGGCACAGCTGGAATTGTCGCTCGCGGCCACGGATCCGGTGTCCGCGGCGGACGATCAGCTCTTGGCCCGGCAGACCGTTCACGCGGCCGCGCACGCGCACGGACTCGTGGCGAGTTTCGCGCCGATGATCGGCCTCGGCGCGGCCGGGAACGGCTGGCATCTGCATACGTCCGTTCGCCGGAAAGGGCGCAATCTCCTGGCTGGCGACGGCGTGCCGGAAGGCGCGGGCGCGGCCTACCTCGGCGGGCTGCTGCGGGATTTGCCCGCGCTGACGGCGATCACGGCGCCGAGCGTGCCCTCGACGATGCGGTTGCGGCCCGGGTTTTTCGCTGGTGCCTATGCGTTCTGGGGCGTGGAGAACCGCGAAGCGCCGCTGCGGTATGTGCCGGGCACGGCGTTGCTCGGGCCGGAGCACGCGAATGTCGAACTGAAGACGTCGGACGCGTCGGCCAATCCGTATCTCGCGCTGGCTGTCGTGCTCGCCGCCGGGATGGCCGGGATCGAGGATTCGGCGGTCCTGCCCGAGCCGATCGCGGAGGACCCGGGCGGCTGGAGCGAAGGGGAACGGAACACCGCGGGCGTGCTGCCGCTGCCGGCGAGTCCGTCCGAACAGGACACCGCGCTGCTGGCGAATCCGCGCGTGTCCGGGGCTTTGGGGGACGAGCTGCTCGGCGCGTTCCGCGCGGTGCGCGCCTCGGACGCGGCGTGGGCCGCCGAGCGGGCGCCTGAGGAGATCGTGGCGGCGCATCTGTGGCGGTACTGAACACGGGGCTTTCCGACGTCCACTGGCTTCCCGGCGGTGCGCGCCTGGTGGCGGAAGCCCGGGCGGAACTCCCGCAGAAGGACGGTTTGGCGGCGGCCTTCACCGCACTCGTGGCACTGCGCGCGGCGGACATCGCGGTGCCGGATCAGGACGAGGTCGCGATCGCCGCCGGTACTGTGCGCGCACCGGCCAACCTTCCGGAAGGTGCGTTGTCCCGCAACGACTTCCGTCTTCCGGTGCCGTTCGACGAGACGGCTGCGGGCACTTCGCTGGACGGCTTGGCTGCGGCTATTCGGACGTTGTCCGCGAAGAAGCTGGCAGTGGTTCCGGCGGTGGGGGAGTGGCGCGCTTCGACGGTCTCGGATCTGTTGCTGGGCCTGTGGGAATTGCCGCGGGTGGCGGTGCTGGCGCGGGTCGATCCGGCGGAACTGGGCGCGCCGGACACGCCGGAACGCGCGCTGCTGGACTATCTCGACACCGGCATCCCTCCACTGTGGACGAACCGGTGGCGGCCGCCCGCGCCGCATCACGTGCTGATCGCCGGGGTACGGCTCGGCGCGGAGGGAACTCTGCTGTCCGTTGTGGACACTTACCGCGAGGTGGGCGACGACGGCGTGCACGACCAGCCGGTGGAATGGATCGCGGCGGGGCTGGAATCGGTGCTGCTGGTGGCGGACGCCCGGCACGCGGGAGCGTTGGCGCAGGCGGTTTCCTACGCCGGGTTGCGCAGCGGCGGCGCGTCGTAGCGCTCCTGCGCGTCCAGCAATTCCTCCCAATGCTCGGCAACCCAGCCGTACACCACCCGCATCGGCTCCAGCAAGCTGCGGCCGAGCGGCGTCAGCGCGTACTCCACCCCCAACGCGGGATCGGCGTGCGCCGTACGGGACACCAGCCCGGAACGTTCGAGGCCGCGCAGGGTCTGGGTCAGCACCTTCGGCGTGACCCGGCGCAACGGCACCCGCAGCTCGGAGAACCGGCGCGGCCCGTCCTCCAGGCAGCGGATCACCAGCGGGGACCACTTGTCCCCGAAGCGGAACGGCACCATCGAGGACGGGCACAGCTCCTCGAACAGGTCGGGAGGCAATGGCTGCCGAACGGTCATCGCGGTCTCCTCTCAGTATCCCGGAGGGAACCGGCCCCCTGGCTACCTTCCAGAGCATCGACACTCCAGGAGGTATTCCCACAATGAGCAAGATCGTCATTTTCGGCGCGGGCGGCCGGGCCGGACGGCAGGCAGCCGCCGAGGCGCGGCGGCGCGGGCACGATGTCACCGCCGTAGTCCGAGATCCCGCGCGCTACCGCGACTTGGCGGATGTCGTCGCTGGCGATGTCACCAACGCGGCAGACGTCGCCGCCCTCGCCGCCGGGCACGACGCGGTCGTCAACGCGGCCGCGGTCTACGGCGAGGGCACCGACCCGGAGGCGTTCTTCACCGGCGCCGCACGCGCCCTCGTCACCGGGTTATCGCAGGCCCGGCTGGTCGCGGTCGGGCTGTCCGCGCTGCTGCCCGCCGCCGACGGAACCTCGGTGCTGGACTCGATTCCGGCCGAATTCCGGCCGTTCTGCCTGGCGCACGCGGCGGGGCTCGAGGTGTTGCGTGCCGAGGGCGCCGGGCTGGACTGGGTGTACGTCAGCCCGGTCGGCGACTTCGACCACGACGGTGAGCGCACCGGCCGCTACGAAATCGGCGAGCACGGCGACCTCTCGGTCAAGATCTCGTACGCCGATTTCGCCGTGGCATTGCTGGACGAAATCGAGAACCCGCGCCACCATCGCGTGCACCTCGCGGTGGCCTGACCTTACTTCGCGAAGCGGGAATGCTTGCGGCCGTAGAAGAAGTAGATCAGCAGGCCGATCACGAGCCACGCGGCGAACCGCAGCCAGGTCATCACGTCGAGGTTCAGCATCAGGTAGAAGCACGCCACCGCGGCGATGATCGGCAGCACCGGCGAGAGCGGCACGGTGAACGGGCGCTTCAGGTCCGGGCGGCGTTTGCGCAGCACCGGCACCGCGACCGCGACGATGATCATCGCCGACAGCGCGCCGATGCTGACCATGTCGGCCAGCGCCGAGATCGGCACGAACGCCGCCAGCACGGCGATCAGCGCGGCCCCGCCGATGGTCATCCGGTGCGGCGTGCCCCAGCGCGGGTGCGCCGTGCCGATGGCCTTGGGCAGCAGGCCGTCGCGGCCCATCGCGAAGCCGATCCGGCCGATCGTGACCAGTTCGACCATCATCACCGACGTCAGCCCGGTGACCGCGCCGAGCGAGATCAGCGCGCCGACCCAGTGCTGGCCGACCCGGTCGAACGCGTCCGCGAGCGGCGCGCCGGAGTCGATGTCGGTGTAGTGGACCATGCCGGTGAGCACGATCGACACCCCGATGTAGAGCACCGCGCACACGGCCAGCGCGCCGAGGATGCCGACGCGGAGGTCCTTGCGCGGGTTGATGGTCTCCTCGCCGAGGTTGGCGAGCGCTTCGAAACCGGTGTAGGCGAAGAACACGACGGCCGCGGCGGTGACCATGCCGGCGATGCCGTACACCGACTGCTCGAGCCCGAGCGCGGCCTGGATCACTGGCTGGTGCAACGCGTTCGCACTGCTCGACGGCGGCTGCGCGGGCGGCACGAACGGGGTGAGGTTCGAGCCCTTCACGAAGAACACGCCGACGGCGAGGATCAGCACGCAGACCGCGACCTTGACGAGCACCAGCACGTTCGTGAGCCACGAGGACTCCTTGATGCCGACCACGGCCACGACCGTCAGCACCGCGATGATCAGCACCGCGCCGACGTTGACCTTCGCGTCCTCGCCGAACCAGTCCGGCGACAGTCCGAGCAGGTTGGCGAGGTAGCCGGACCAGCTGCGCGACACCACGGCCGCGCCGAGCGCGAACTCCAGCAGCAGGTCCCAGCCGATGATCCAGGCGAAGATCTCGCCGAGCGTGGCGAAGGCGTAGGTGTAGGCGCTGCCCGCGGTCGGCACGCTGGAGGCCAGTTCGGCGTAGCAGAGCGCGGCGAGGCCGGCGACCACCGCGCCGATCACGAACGACAGTGTCACCGACGGTCCGGCGTGCGTCTTGGCCTCGACCCCGGCGAGGGTGAAGATCCCGGTGCCGATGATGATGCCGACGCCGAAACCGATCAGGTCGCGCCCCCTGAGCCGCCGCTTCAGCTCGCCGGATTCCTGTCGCTTGAGGACTTCGTCGACGTCGAGAGTTCTCCGCACACCCATGGGGGAACGTTAGAAGGTGACGGCCGGATGCGCAGATCGGCTATCCGGGTGGTGTGAGGCCGTGGTCCTGGGCCAGGATCGCGGCCTGCACCCGGGAACGCAGGCCGAGCTTGGCCAGCACCCGGGAAACGTGCGTCTTCACCGTCGCCTCGCCGATGTACAGCCGGGCGCCGATTTCGGCGTTCGACAGCCCGGCGCCGAGGCAGCCCAGCACCTCGCGCTCGCGTTCGGTGAGGTCCGTCAGGCCGGTCGGGGCGGGCGACGGCTCGGCCGGGGTGCGGGCGAAGGCGGCGATCAGCCGTTTCGTGACCTGCGGCGCGAGGACTCCCTCGCCGGCCGCGACCAGCCGGACGGCCTCGATCAGCCGCGGCGCCTCCACCGACTTCAGCAGGAACCCGGCGGCCCCGGCGCGCAGCGCGGCGTGCACGTACTCGTCGAGGTCGAAGGTGGTGAGGACGAGGACCTCGGCGAGCCCTTCGGCGATCAGCTGCCGGGTGGCGGTGATCCCGTCGGTGCCGGGCATCCGGACGTCCATCAGGACGACGTCCGGGCGCAGCGCGCGGGCCTGGCGCAGCGCGACCTCGCCGTCGGAAGCTTCGCCGACCACCTCGATGCCCTCGGCGTTGCCGAGGATGAGCGCGAGCCCGGCGCGGATCGCGCCGTGGTCGTCGGCGACGAGGACTCGGATGGTCATGGTGCCTCTCCGGCGAGGGGAAGTTCGGCGTGGACGAGCCAGCGCGGCCCGGACGGACCTGCTCGCAGGGTGCCGCCGACGGCGTGCGCGCGCTCGCGCATGCTGAGCAAGCCGTGCCCTCCGCTGTCGGCCTGGGCCGGTGCGCTGAGCAGCTCATTGCCGATCTCGACGGTCAGCGTGCCGTCGGCCGCCCGCAACCGCACCGTCGTCCGGCTGCCCGGAGCGTGTTTGACCGCGTTGGTGAGCGCTTCCTGCGCGATCCGGTACGCGGTGAGGTCGACTGCCGTCGGGAGCGCGAGTTCTTCGTCCACAGTGGAATCCACAGTAACGGTCATGCCCGCCGCCCGGGCCGATTCCACCAGTCTGGTCAGTTCTGCCAGCCGGGCCGGGGCGGTCACCTCGTCCTCCGAGAACTCGGAGGACTCCGAGGGTTCCGAGCGCAACAGGCCGATCATCGCGCGCATTTCTTCCAGCGCGCGCACGCTGTTCTCCCGCACCGCGACGAGCACGGTCTGCGCGGTCTTCGGATCGTCGGCCATGGACAGCGCCGCCTCCGACTGGATGGCGATGGCCGACAGATGCCCGGCGACGACGTCGTGCAGGTCGCGGGCCATCCGCGCGCGCTCGGCCGCGACGGCCGCCTTTTGGTCCAGCGCGGCGATTGTCGCGAGCTGCTCGGCGTTGGCGCGTTCGGTCGCCGCGATGTCGCTCTGCTGGCGTACATTCGCGCCCCACCACACCGGAACGAGCAGGAACGACAGCAGGCTGAACGCACCGACCGCCGCCGCCCGCCAGCCCGCCACGGCCAGGAAGACGAACACCACCGCGAGCACCGCGGTGGCGGTGGCTCCGACCAGCACCCGGGTCGTCCGGCGGGAGCCGTGCATCATGGCGGAGTACAGGAAATCCGTGTACGCGATGGCGATCGGCAGCGACAGGCCCAGCGCGACATCGGCGCCGACGATCCCCGTGGCGATCAGCAGCCCCCACGGCACCTTCCGGCGCAGGAACGAGGCGAGGCAGATCGCGGTGAGTTCGGCGAACCGGACCCAGAGCGGGTACGGGTCGCCGCTCGGCTGCAGCCGGTGGACGTCGGCGAGGTACAGCAACGAGCCGCCGGCGAACACCGCGAGCGCGACGAGCCCGTTCTGCTGCCATGAAGGCAGTTCGCTCGGCCGGGGGAGGGCCGAGCGCAGGTCTCGCAAGCGCACCCGCCTATGACAGCACACCGCGGCGGCCCGGTCGTCCTACGAAATGATGACCCCCCGATCGTGCCGTCCGCTGACGCGCGCGGACGCCCGTGGCCGCGAAAGTGGACGCATGGACGAGATTCTGAACAGCCCGATGACCGCCGCCATCGTGTCGTGCGAGATCGGGTTCTGGGTCTTCCTCGCAGCGGGGCTGCTGACCCGCTACGTGCTGCGGAAGCAGAAGGCCAGCACTGTGCTGCTGGCACTGGTGCCCGTGGTCGACCTGGTGCTGCTGGTGATCACGGTGATCGACCTGATGAACGGCGCGGTGCCGAACGTGACACACGGGCTGGCCGCGGTGTACCTGGGCTTCTCGGTGGTCTTCGGGCCGTCGGTGGTGGAGTGGGCCGACGTCCGGTTCGCGCACCGGTTCTCTGGCGGGCCGCGGCCGGAGAAGCTGTACGGCCGCGCGAAGATCCGCAAGGAATGGCGCGAATGGGGCAAATGCGTGCTGGCGTCCGCGATCAGCGCCGGGCTGCTGTTGCTCGCGATCGTGGTGGTCGGCGACCCGGGCCACGTCGAACCGCTGTGGGGCTGGCTGCCGCGGCTGGGCACGCTCACCGGCGTGTGGTTCGTCTTCGGGCCCCTGTGGCAGCAGATTTTCGGCTCCTCCGCGCCGGAAAAGGAGGCGTCGCGATGATCGAGCTGCTGGGAATTCTGCTGGTGGTCCAGGGCGCGGGCGGGCTGATCAACCGGCTCGCCGGGGCGGGGCACCCGAGCTGGTTCCTCCAGTTGCATCTCTTGCCGCCGCGACTGCACGTCATCGCCAGCGTCGTCCTGCTCGGGGCGGGCGCGGCGGTGCTGTTCGCGAACCGGGCGCGCAAACGCCGCCGCGGCTAGACTCGGCGGGGTGGCGGCCGGTCCGGTTGTGCTGTTCGCCGTGGTCAGCGTGGCGCCCTCGGCGTTGTTCTGGGCTGCCCTCCGCCTTCCCGCTGTCTGTCGCTGGCTTCGCCGGCGACGCTCCGTTCCAGTGCCGTCCGGACCGCCGGTAGAGCAGGTGGCCGCCGATCTGCGCCGGGTACGCCGGACCCTCGCGCGGCTTCCCGCCGGAACGCCCGCCGCGCGACGGATCGGCACCCGGCAGGCGTACGACGAACTGCTCGTCACCGCCTGCCGCGAGATCGGGGTCGAACACCGGCTCGACGGCTTGCGCGAGGGCGCCGACCGGGATCTCGAACGGCTGCGGATCGAGGATTCGCTGAGCCGTAAAGGATTCGTGCTGTCCTGAGCGGAGTGGCAGGATGCCCCGGTGGACTTCCAGCCGAAAGACCGGCCCCCGGACGCGTTCCAGCGATCCCTCACCGCCGAGGAGATCGAGCTGCTCTGCCGCCGCGCGGCCGGCTCCAGCGTGCGGTCCGCCGTCGAGATCGGGTGGGGCGGGTACAACAACACCTACCGGGTGGAGCTGGCTGATGGCCCGGCGATCCTGCGCGTCGCCCCGGAACCGGCGCGGCAGACCCGGATCGAGCACCAGTTCATGCGCAACGAATACCTTGCCGCGCCGTACTTCGCGCCGATCGCGCCGCTGATGCCGGTTACGCTCGCGGCCGACTTCACGCACCAGGTCATCGGCCGCGATTACGTCCTGCAGGCCGTTCTGCCCGGACAGCCCGGTCCGGAAATCCTGTCGCCCGTCTCGCCGGAGGAGCGGACGCCGTACTTCCACCGGCTCGGCGAGATCACCCGCGCCGTCCACGAGGTGCGCGGGCCCGGTTTCGGCGTCGTGGCCGGACCGCATTTCGCGACCTGGAGCGAAGCGCTGATCGCGTATTTCACGGACAACGCCGCTGACGTCGAAGACCTCGGCCTGGACGGCGCCGACCTGCGCGCGGTGGCCGCTTGGGCGGAGCGCGACGCCGCGGTGCTCGACGAGATCGCCGAGCCGCGCCTGCTGCACGGGGATCTGTGGCACGTGAACGTGATGCTGACGCCGGAGCTGGAGATCGTCGGAGTGTTCGACCACGACCGCAGCTGGTGGGGCGACCCGGCGGCGGACTGGACGATCCGCATGGCCTCGGTGAAAACGGGCTCGAAACGGGACGCGTTCTGGGACACCTACGGACGGCCGGACGAGTCCCCGTCGGCGCGGCGGAGGGCGTTGTACTACGAGGCGCGGCACCTCGGCGCGGTGCGGTTGGAGCGGTATCGGCTCGGCAAGGAGGGGAAGGTCGAGGAGTCGTATCCGGAGCTGGCGGAGATCCTGAAAGCGCTGGAGTCAGAGTGAGGGGTCGGAGCCGCGCAGTGCGGCCCACCAGAAGCCGAACGCGGCGATCAGGACGCTGACGGTCAGCCAGCCCGCGAATCCGCTGCCGTCGACCAGTGCCCAGAACGCGCCCACGACGGGAGCGACGGCCAGCACCGGCAGATCGGCGCGGAACTGGCGCGCGAGCCGTACCGGCGTGGCAGCGGCGAGTGCGCGTTCTTCGTCCGGCGCGGAAGGGTTGTCCAGACGGCGGCCGCGAGGCTCGCCAGAGCGCACCGAACCCGCCGGATACAGCACCTCTCCGTCGATGCGGACGGCGAGATGGCGGTCCGTGCGCAAGTCGCCCAGCACCTCGACTCGCGAGGGCGACGGCAGGCCGATCAGCGTCGGCGAGAAGTACACCGGGATCCACCGCGGGGTAGCGGTATCGGTCTCCAGCCACGACCGCGTCAGCAAGCCGCGCTGCACCTTCACCCGGCGCATCGGCACCGAAGCACCCGCCTTGCGTCGCGACGGCTGCACGAAGCGCGTGAAGAGCAAGAACCCGTTCACCGCCAGCATCGCGAGCACCGCCACCACCGTGACCGTCGCGTACGTCGAGGCGCGGTCGGCGGTCACCAGGGCCGAAGCACCGGTCGTGACCGCACGGGACGGAGCCGACGGGTCGTAGCGCACCGGAACCTTCGCGCCCAGCTTCGGAGGCGTGGTGTCCACCTCGACCGCCGCGCTCGCTTCCGGCTGATTCGGCACCGGGAACCGCACCGTGACGGTGGCGTCGTCGACCCGCGAAACGATTCCGGTCGCGTTCGCGGACAGCCCCTCCAGCCGTGGCCGGGTGCTGTTGAACTCCAGCAGCTGCACCACGAACACCACCGCGCACGCGACGAACACGACCGCACTCGTCACCAGGATGTGCCGCACCGGCCGCAACCGCAGGAACTTCCGCACAGAACTCACCTTAACTGTCCAAAAAGGAAGGAGCGGCGCGGGGAGTCCGCGCCGCTCCTTCGATTCCCGCTAGGGGAGACTTACTTCACGAAGCCGATCTTGGTGAAGTCGTACGGGGTGTTCGCGTAACCCGGCGAACCGAAGTTGCCCAGGGTCTTGCGGACGGCGAAGGCACCGGTCGACTGGAAGATCGGAAGCTGGTGGCCCAGCGCCCAGATCTCCTTGTCCGCGGCGTTCAGGTCCGCGGCCCGCTTGGTGTCGTCCAGTTCCTGAGCCGCGGCGTCGATCAGCTGGTTCACCTTGTCGCTGCCGATGTGCCCGTAGTTCTGGTTGATGTTCTTCGGGTCCAGGTAGTAAATGCCCTTGCTGCCGCCGATCGGGAACGAGTTCGAGATCCAGCGGAACAGCGTGAGGTCGAAGTTGCCGACGTTCACGTAGTTCTTGAAGAACTCGGCCGTCGGGACCGCGACGATGTCGATGCCCACGCCGATCGCCTTCAGCTGCGACTGCAGGATCTGGCCGGTCTGCTGGCTGATCGGGGTGCCGGTCGGGATGACCAGGCGCAGCTTCAGCTGCTTGCCGTCCTTGGCGCGCAGGTCGCCGGACTGCTTCCAGCCCAGCTTGTCCAGATCCGCCTTGGCCGCGTTCTGGTCGAACTTGTACGGGCCGCTGTTGTCCTCGTAGGTCTTCGAACCCTTGAGGTACCAGTGGTTGCCCAGCGGCGTGGTGTCCTTCTGCATCTGGCCGAGGATCGACTTCGAGATGCTGACGGTGTCGACGCCGCGCAGCACGGCCACCCGCAGGTCCTTGTCCGCGAGGATCGAGGACGGGGCGCCGTTGAGCGTCATGTGCGTGTAGTCGGGGTAGGTCGACTGGCGCACGACCGCGTTCGGGTCGGACTGGGCCCGCTTGAACGCGTTGATGTCGTTGTTCAGGTTGTAGAAGTCGATCTGCCCGTTGGCGAACGCGTCGGCCAGGGCGGGACGGTCCACGACCTTGAAGGTCACGGTGTCCAGCTTCGGCTTGTCGCCCCACCAGTTCGGGTCGCGCTCGAACACCGCGGTCTTGGCGGTGTTGTCCACGTCCTTGATCTTGAACGGGCCCGCGGTGATCAGCGCCTTCTGCGCCCACGCCTTGTTGAAGGTGTTCGCGTCGCTGTTCAGTTCCTTCGGGTAGAACGGCGAGAACAGCGCCTTCCACTCGGCGAACTTCTTCGAGAAGGTGACCTTGACGTCGAGGTCGTCAGTGCCCTTCTCGACCTTGGCGATGTCCTCGTAGCCGGTGGTGCCGGAGACCTGGTAGGCCGGGTCCTTGCCGTTGAGCACCTTGGCCTGGGCGGCGAAGTCCTCCCACGAGAACTGACGGCCGTTGCTCCACTTGGCCTTCGGGTTGATCTTGTACTCGATGACCTGCGGGTCCTGGCTGACCAGCTCGGCCGAGGTGACGTAGTTCTTGTTCACGGCCACCGACGCGTCGGCGTTCTGCGTGAAGATGTACGGCATGATCGCGCCGTCCATGTTGGCGCCGTCCAGGACCGTGCCGTCGACCTGGTTGTAGTTCCAGTTGTCCGGCATCGAGTCGATCGGCCACTTGAAGTCGCCGCCGTCCTTCAGCTTGTCCAGCGGCTGCTCGTTGATGTCGGCGGTCTTCACGCCCGACGTGCCGGCGTCCTGCAGACCGTTGCCGCCGCCGTTGCCGCCGCCGCCGCAAGCGGCGAGCAGAAGCCCCAGAGCGGCAACGGGGGCCACGAGTGCGGCCATTCTCCGTCGCATGTGTGTACCTTCCTTCTTCTGGTGTGCCAACGGATTGTGGCTACACAACTTCGCGGGTTTTGGCGTAGTGGCACGCCACGTCGTGGTCCTGCGCGCGGGATTCGCGCGGCGGCTCGACGTCGACGCACTTCTTCCTGTCCTCTTCGGACAGTTGGGAGAAGACGAAGCACCGGGTGCGGAACCGGCAGCCCGACGGCGGATTCGCCGGGCTGGGCAGGTCCCCGGTGAGGATGATCCGGCCGCGCTCGCGCTCCTTGGCCGGGTCCGGGATCGGGATCGCGGACAGCAGCGCCTGCGTGTAGGGATGCTGCGGCGCCTCGAAAACCGTGCGGACGTCGCCGATCTCGACGATCTTGCCGAGGTACATCACCGCCACCCGGTCGGCGATGTGCCGGACCACGGACAGGTCGTGCGCCACGAACAGGTACGACAGGCCCAGCTTGGCCTTCAGCTCGTCCAGCAGGTTGATCACGCCCGCCTGGATCGACACGTCGAGCGCGGACACCGGCTCGTCGAGCACGATCAGCTTCGGCTCCAGCGCGAGCGCCCGCGCGATGCCGATGCGCTGGCGCTGCCCGCCGGAGAACTCCGCCGGATACCGGTCGGCGTGTTCCCTGCGCAGGCCGACCAGCCCGAGCAGTTCCGGCACCCGCTGCGCGATGCGCTCCTTCGAGAACCCGTGCGTGACCATCGGTTCGGCGATGATGTCGCCGATCGGCAGCCGCGGGTCGAGCGCGGCCATCGGGTCCTGGAAGACCACCTGCAGGTCGCGGCGGATCGACTTGCGGTCCCTGCCCGCGAGCTTCGCGACGTCCTTGCCGAGCACCGCGACCGAACCGTGCGCCGGGGCGGCCAGTTCGAGGATCTCCATCAGCGTGGTCGACTTGCCGCAGCCGGATTCCCCGACCAGGCCCAGGGTTTCGCCCTCGACGATGTCGAAGGTGATCCCGTCGACCGCGCGCACCGTGCCGACCTTGCGCTTGAAAACGGTGCCCTTGCTGACCGCGTAGTGCTTCTGCAGGTCCTGCACGTCGAGCACGGTCGAGCGCTGGGCCCGCGGCACGGACGCGACCGGGGCCTCCTCGATCACCTCGGCGCCGTAGACCTCGGCGGCGTCCGCTTCCGGACGGGCGAGCTCCTCGGTGCGGATGCAGGCGGCCCGGTGCGTCGTGTCGACCGGCGCGTTCGGGTTGCCCGGCGTGATCGTGAACAGTTCCGGTTCGGCCGTCCGGCAGGCGTCGATCGCCAGCGGGCAGCGCGGCGCGAACGGGCAGCCCTGCGGCAGGTCCACCAGCGACGGCGGCTGGCCCTCGATCGGCACCAGCGGCTGCTTCTCCCGCGCGTCCACGCGGGGGATCGACCCGAGCAGGCCCAAGGTGTACGGCATCCGCGGCTGGGCGTAGATCGTGTCGACCGGACCCTGCTCGACCGCGCGCCCGGCGTACATCACCATCAGCCGGTCGGCGAACCCGGCGACCACGCCGAGGTCGTGCGTGATGATCACGATGCCGGCGCCGGTGACCTCCTGAGCGGTCTTCAGCACCTCCAGCACCTGCGCCTGCACCGTCACGTCGAGCGCGGTGGTCGGCTCGTCGGCGATGATCAGGTCCGGGTTGTTGGCGATCGCGATGGCGATCACCGCGCGCTGGCGCATGCCGCCGGAGAACTCGTGCGGGAAAGCCTTCGCCCGCGCCGCCGCGTTCGGGATGCCGACCAGGTCGAGCAGTTCGACCGCGCGGTTGTTCGCCTGCTGCTTGGTGACTGTGCCCTTGCCGTGCACCAGAAGCGCTTCGGCGATCTGCGCGCCGACGGTGTACACCGGGGTCAGCGCGGACAGCGGGTCCTGGAAGACCATCGAGATCTTCTTGCCGCGGATCTTCGACAGTTCGGTGTCGGACTTGCCGATCAATTCGCTGTCCTGGAACCGGATCGAGCCCGACACCCGCGCCTGCGGCGGCAGCAGCCCCATCACCGCGAGCGAGGACACCGACTTGCCCGAACCGGACTCGCCGACGATGCCGAGCACTTCGCCCGCGGCGACCTGGTAGTTCAGCCCGCGCACCGCGTGCACGCGGCCGGACTCGGACGGGAAGGACACTTCGAGGTCGGAAACCTCAAGCACGGTGCCGGTGGGCTTCTCAGTGTCCACGGTCAGTTCGAGTGCCCTGCTCATGCCGCCTCCGCGGAAAAAAGTACGTCGGCGGTGCTCATGCTTCTGCTCCCACGGTCTGCGTCGAGGCGGTCGACTTGGTTTTCTCTTCGATCCGCTTGCGTTCCTTGCGCCGCGAACGGCTGGACGACGGGTCGAGCGCGTCGCGCAGGCCGTCGCCGACGAAGTTCACCGCGAGCACGGTGAACACCAGGAAGCCGGCCGGGATGTAGAACAGCCACGGGAACGTGCGGACCGCGTCGGAACCCGCCGAGATCAGCGTGCCCAGCGAAACGTCCGGCGCCTGCACGCCGAAGCCGAAGAACGACAGCGACGTCTCCATGATGATCGCGACGCCGACGTTGATCGTCGCGTCGATGATCAGCAGCGACGCCATGTTCGGCACGATGTGCTTGAAGATGATCCGCCACGGGGACTGGCCCATGAACTTGGCGGCCTTCACGAACTCGCGTTCGCGCAGCGTCAGCGTCATGCCGCGGACGATGCGGGCGGTGATCATCCACTGGAACAGCGCGATCAGGCCGACCAGGATCAGCCAGGTCTTGCCGCGGAAAGCGGGCGACAGGATCGAGATGATCAGGAACGGCGGCAGGATCAGCAGCAGGTCGACGACCCACATCGAAACCCGGTCGGTCCAGCCGCCGAAGTACCCGGCCGCGGAGCCGACGATCGAGGCCACGCCGGTGGAGAACAGCGCGGCCAGCAAGCCGATGGTGAGCGACTTCTGCAGTCCGCGCATGGTCTGCGCGAACATGTCGCCGCCGATCTGGTTGGTGCCGAACCAGTGCGTGCCGTCCGGCGGCATCAGCGTCGACGTCGGGTCCAGGTCGTCGTAGCCCCACGGCGAATACCAGCTGTAGGTGAACGCCAGCACGTAGAACAGCAGGATCACGACGAGCCCGACGAGGGCCAGTTTGTTGCGGAAGAACCGGCGGGCGACGAGCTTGCCGCGGCTGGAGGACTTCCCGCTCTGCTGCCCGGTCTCCGTTTCGGTGGCGGCGACGGCCGAATCGGCGAGGTCGGCCTCGTTCAATGGGGCGGCCATCAGATCCTCACCCTCGGGTCGAGCGCGGCGTAGAGCACGTCCGCGAGCCAGCCGGCGAGCAGCACGCAGATCGCGATGAACAGGGTCACGGTGGTGACGATGTTGGTGTCCTGCTTCTGAATGCCGGTCACCAGCCAGTCGCCCATGCCGTACCAGCCGAAGATCTTCTCGGTGAAGACGCCACCGGTGATGAGGAGGCCGAAGCCGAACGCGAACAGCGTCGCCATCGGGATCAGCGCGGTGCGCAGGCCGTGCTTGAACAGCGCGCGCCTGCGGGTGAGGCCCTTGGCCTGCGCGGTGCGCAGGAAGTCCGAGCCGAGCACGTCGAGCATCGCCGAACGCTGGTAGCGGCTGTAGTAGGCGACCTGGGTCAGCACGATCGCGAGGGTCGGCACGATGATGTGCTGCAGCCGGTCGAGCAGGACGTCGCCGAAACCGCCGTCGATCGCACCGCCCTCGCCCTGCACGATGAAGAACTGGTACCCGTTGAGCAGGTTGTCGTTGACCGACTGCGCGCCCGCCTTGAGGATCGTGGCGATCACGAACACCGGCGTCGACAGCACCACGAAGGAGAACGTGGTGGCGATGTAGTCGCTGATCTTGTACTGCCGGATCGCGCTGACCACGCCGACGAGCACGCCGATGATGATGCCGATCGTGATGCCGAGCAGGAACAGCCGCAGGCTCACGCCCGCGCGGCGGAACAGCTCGTCGGTGATCGCCTGGTCCGCGACGGTGCGGCCGAAGTCGCCCTGGACGACGCCGCCCAGCCAGGTGAAGAACCGGTGCGGGATCGCCTGGTCGAGGTGCAGTTCGGCGGCCTTCGCGTCGATGGTCGCCTGCGGTGCGGGCGGGTTGCGCAGTTTGAGCGCGTCCAGCGGGCTGAAGGACAGCGACGCCAAGGAGAACGCCGCGAAGGTCGCGACGAGGCACAAGGCGATGTAGTTGACGAGTCTGCGGAGGAGGAACCCGATCACAGTTGCCTCGCTTCACCGGGGCCGGAGGATCCGCTCCAAGCCGCCGGACTTCCCTGGCTCGCTCGCGATTGAGTTTTCTTCGAAAACACTGGGCGGTGCTGCCTTCCAATACTGACGCTCGTTGTGGGCGCAGCCTAATGGCGATCAGCCGTTGCGATCTTCGTTTTCAGGCAACCAAACAATCACGATTTCCGCTTCCGGGCGGGGAACAACCGACTTTAGCCTCTTGTCCGGGTCCCAGTGTCGCGGTGGGTGCGCGCCCGTGCACCGGCGATGAGTATTCCGGAACGGTTCCGGGGGTTCCGGGTGAACGGTTGTGAACGGGAAACGGACACGCGCGGAACGTCCGCCGCTCGGAAGCGCGCCGAGCCGCACGTGCGGATGCGTGTTCCCGCGGCGGAACCGGGCCGGCGGATTGCGGTTGTGCCGCAGCGTAATTCGCCTCGGGATCCCGCGTCGCCGGGTTTTCCGGACCGGTTGGCGTCCACTGTGTTCAGGCGAAGGAAGGATTTCGCGGAAATGCCCGGCGCCGGCCGTGGTGTTGTCGGTAAACGCGAAAAACCCCGCCGCCGCGTAGTGCGGGGCGGGGTTTCTCGCGGGAACGGAGAAGCTCAGTCCAGGTAGTCGCGCAGCACCTGCGAGCGCGACGGGTGGCGCAGCTTCGACATCGTCTTCGACTCGATCTGCCGGATCCGCTCGCGCGTGACTCCGTAGACCTGGCCGATCTCGTCGAGGGTGCGCGGCTGGCCGTCGGTGAGGCCGAAGCGCAGCCGGACCACGCCCGCCTCGCGCTCGGACAGCGTCTGCAGCACCGACTGGAGCTGGTCCTGCAGCAGCGTGAACGACACCGCGTCCACCGCGACGACCGCTTCGGAGTCTTCGATGAAGTCGCCGAGCTGCGAATCGCCCTCGTCGCCGATGGTCTGGTCCAGCGAGATCGGCTCGCGCGCGTACTGCTGGATCTCCAGGACCTTCTCCGGCGAGATGTCCATCTCCTTGGCGAGCTCCTCGGGCGTCGGCTCGCGGCCGAGGTCCTGCAGGAGTTCGCGCTGTATGCGGCCGAGCTTGTTGATGACCTCGACCATGTGCACCGGGATGCGGATGGTGCGGGCCTGGTCGGCCATCGCGCGGGTGATCGCCTGGCGGATCCACCACGTGGCGTACGTGGAGAACTTGTAGCCCTTGGTGTAGTCGAACTTCTCCACCGCGCGGATCAGGCCGAGGTTGCCCTCCTGGATCAGGTCCAGGAACGCCATGCCGCGGCCGGTGTAGCGCTTGGCCAGCGACACCACGAGCCGGAGGTTCGCCTCCAGCAGGTGGTTCTTGGCCCGCTCGCCGTCGCGCACGATCCACTTGAGGTCGCGGCGCATCTGGGTGACGAGCTTCTCGCCCTCCTCCTCGGCGGTGCGCACGCGCTCGGCGGCGTAGAGCCCCGCTTCGATCCGCTTGGCGAGCTCCACCTCCTCCTCGGCGTTCAGCAGCGCGACCTTGCCGATCTGCTTGAGGTAGGCGCGGACCGAGTCGGCCGACGCGGTGAGCTCGGCGTCCTTGCGCGCCTGGCGCAGCGCCTCGGACTCCTCCTCGTCCCAGACGAAGTCCGGGTTGTCCGAGGACTTGCCGCCCTTTTCCGCCGCCGCGGCGCGACGGCGCGCGGCGGTGGAGGTGGCCGCGGGGGCTTCGGCCGTCTCGGCCTCGTCCGCGTCGTCGTCATCGTCGTCGGTCTCGTCGTTGACCGTTTCGTCGACGACGTCGACCTCGACCTCTTCGAGATCGGACAGGTCCGGGCTGTCGAGTTCGGCCTCGTCGAGGTCGACCGGGCCGTCGGGATCGCCGTCTTCGGTCTTGGCGCCCTTCGCGGCGGCCTTCTTCGCCGGAGCCTTCTTGGCCGGAGTCTTCTTCGCGCCTGCCGGCTTCGCGGCGGTCTTGCGCGCCGGGGACTTCTCCGCTCCGGTGGCCGCCTCGTCGGCAGGCTCGCCGGCTTCGGTCGCTGTCTTCGTCCCGCCTCGGGTTGCGGTTCTTGCGGCTGCCACTTACGCCCTTTCGCAGCGGTCGATCATGACGAGCCGAGATGTCGCCACCTCGGCTGCCTCACATTCGGGGAACACGCCTCGGCCTGCGGTTTTACCTCCGCAGCTCCTGCGCCGTGTTCCATTGTAACGACGTCGGCCCACTGCGTCGCGAAGCGATCACCCTCCGGCCCCCGACCCGGCGCCTCCCGGTGACCGGTCCGAGACCCGGCGCGAACCTTCGCGCTCAGTGCCCGGCGCCCTCCGCGGCGGCCGCGGCGGCCCCGACGATGCCCGCGTTGTTCTGCAGCGACGCGACGACCACCGGCGTGCGGATGTCCAGCAGCGGCACCCACTTCTCGGCCTTCTTGCTGACGCCGCCGCCGACGATGAACAGGTCCGGCCAGATCAGGTTCTCCAGCACCGAGAGGTACCGGTGCACCCGCTTGGCCCACTGCGGGTACGACAGGCCCTCGTTGTCCTTCACCGAAGCGGCGGCGCGTTTTTCCGCGTCGTGGCCGTCGACCTCCAGATGGCCGAATTCGGTGTTGGGCACGAGCTTGCCGTCCTGGAACAGCGCGCTGCCGATGCCGGTGCCGAAGGTGAGCAGCGCGGTCACGCCGGTGCGCGCGGCCGCCTCGCCGAAGCGGATCTCGGCGAGGCCCGCGGCGTCGGCGTCGTTGAGCATCGTGACTTCCTCGACGCCCTTGCCGAGCCGCTTCGCGAAGAGCGCTTCGGCGTCCGTGCCGATCCATTTGTGGTCGATGTTGGCCGCGGTGTGCGCGGTGCCCTTCTTCACGACCGCGGGGAGCGTGACGCCGACCGGGCCGTCCCACTCCGCCGCGCGGACGATCTCGGCGACGACGTCCGCCACCGCGTCCGGCGTCGACGGCTGCGGCGTTTCGATCCGGTGCCGGTCCCCGATGAGCTGTCCCTGTTCCAAATCGACCAGCGCGCCTTTGATCCCGCTGCCGCCGATGTCGATTCCGAAGCCTCGGGTCGCCGTCACTGACGTGGTCCCTTCTCGCACGATTCAGAAGTCTGCTGCGGAGACTTTAACCGGATGTGATGACATGGCGGGCGTGGGAGTTGACGAGGCGATGCTGAACGACCTGAAGGACGCCGCCGAGCAGGTCGCGGTCGAGGCCGCGCACCTGGTCCGGACGGCCTGGGTGCGGATGCAGTCCGGCGGCGAGGTCGCGGTGGACACGAAGTCGGCGGAGACCGACGTGGTGACCGCGGTGGACCGGGAGTCGGAGGAACTGGTCCGCGCGCGGCTGGCGCGGATCCGGCCCGGGGAACCGGTGCTCGGGGAGGAGGGCGGAGGCACCGTCGGAACCGGGGTGACCTGGGTGGTCGATCCGATCGACGGGACGGTCAACTTCCTGTACGGCTTGCCTGCCTTCGCGGTGTCGATCGCGGCGCAGGTGGACGGGGTCTCGGTCGCGGGGGCGGTCGTGGAGCCGGTGAGCGGCCGGCGCTGGACGGCCGTCCGGGGCGGCGGTTCGTGGCTCGACGGCAACCGGCTGTCGGTGTCCGAGGCGGACCGGCTGGACCTGGCGCTCGTCGGGATGGGGTTCTCCTACGCGCAGGACCGCCGGGTCCGGCAGGGCAAGCTGACGGCGGATCTGGTCGGGCGCGTGCGCGACATTCGGCGCGGGGGAGCGGCTTCGCTGGACCTGTGCGCCGTCGCGGCCGGTTGGCTGGACGGATTCTTCGAGCACGGCCTGCACCGCTGGGACTGGGCGGCCGGGGCGCTGGTGGCGCGGGAGGCGGGCGCGACGGTGCTGCTGCCCGGCGAGGCGGCGGATCTGGGGGAGGACTCGACGTTCGCGGCGTCGCCGGGGATCGCGCCGGAGTTGCGCGCGGCGCTGGCCGCCGGCGGTGCGGCAGAAGTGTGACGGCGGGTCGTGCCTGCTGATCTCGTCGCGGACGCGGGATCAGCAGGTGACGGCGCGGGCCGAGGCCAGAAGTGTCTGGTCGATCACCGGAGCGCCGGGATTGGCGGATTGTTCACTGCCGCCGCCGCCTTGGTGCGCCTGCGACCAGGCGGTGAGCTGCTTCAGGATCTTGACCGCTTCGGGGCGGGGCTGGATGTCGGTGAACAGTTTGCCGGTGGCGAGGTCGACGGTGGAGTCTTTGCGGGTGTCGTGGACCAGCTCGGCACAGGGGATCACGAGGCTGACGGTGCGGGCCGCGGCGGCGCCGTTGTCTCCGTAGCGGATCTGGCCGCGGCAGCGCGCGTCGCCCTTCGGGTACGCCGGGTCGTTGCCCGGGTCGCCGATCGCGGTGAAGCCGAGATCGCGCAGCGCGTTGGTGGCGATGCTGCCCTGCCCGCGCGTGCTGCTCGCGTTGAGCACCTTCAGCGCGACCTTGTCCGGCGGCATCGGCGAGCGGTCGTCCAGGCCGTTGTGCGGCACCGAGGTGTAAGTGATTCCAGGAGGGGCTTTGGGCTCGGGATTGCAGCGCACCGCCTCGTCGACGTCGCCGCGGCCCACGACGGCGTTGACCCAGACGAACACCGCCCCGAGCGCGAGCACGCCGATCACGATCAACGCGGGCAGCGGACGGTGCTTGCGATAAGGCCGCGCACCACGGTTCCCCGACCCGTTCCCCGACGCCACCTGCCCCGTCCCTTCCCCTCGCAGAACCGGCCGCGGTAACCCCGCCGCGCCTCGCGGTAACCGCCAGCGTACGCACCGGCGTGGTAGCCGGTGAGCCTAGGCGCTGACCGCGGCGCGCGGTGTCGCGGGTCACCTTCACCCGTTCCGCGTAATGCCCCTCCGGGGCGATCGCACCACGGACGGCTCCGCGGGAGCAAGCGGACACGGCGGCGAGGTGACGTTCGCGACGCCGGGGCAACCCGAACGGAGGACAGGCGTCTCACCTGCGCGTTCCCCCTCCCGGGTGACGCTGGAGCGGCAATGTCCGACTCGGTGCGAGGCGCGCCCGGCGGTGAGCTACCCTTCCCGGGCTCCGGCCGCCGGACGAGGTCAACCAGGTTGAGACCTGGGTCACTCGCAGGCCGGGCACAAACAGGGGCGCTGGAACGTTGACCAGCGGCACGACCGGTATCGGGCGCCTCCGGAACCGGTGCAGGACGACACGCTGAATCGCAGGGGTGAGGGACACCATGGCTACCGACTACGACGCTCCGCGCCGCAGCGAAGCCGACGAGCTGGCCGAAGACTCGTTGGAGGAGCTGAAGGCTCGGCGCAACGAGAACCAGTCCGGCGTCGTCGACGTCGACGAGGACGCGACCGCGGAGAACTTCGAGCTTCCCGGCGCGGACCTCTCCGGGCTCTCCGGGGAAGACATGACCGTGAAGGTCGTGCCGAAGCAAGCGGACGAGTTCACCTGCTCGGTCTGCTTCCTGGTGCACCACCGCAGCAGGCTCGCCGAGGACAACGGCGGTCGGCTGATCTGCCGCGATTGCGCCTGACCTGGGGATTTTCTAGGGGAGATCCAGGGGAGATTCACGGGGACAGCGTTTTCGCGGTCTTGGGATGACCGGGTAAGCAAGGGGGTCGGCCGTTTTGGGTCGGCCCCCTTACTCGTGTTCTGGGGGCGGGCGGGGGCTGGCTCGTCGCCTGGCGGCGACATTGCGCCCGGGGGTTGCGTGGGCACCCCGAAGCCCATTGTGCTGACGGTTCGGGGGTGCTTGTCAAGGCGGGAAAGATGCCTTGACAAGCACCCCCGAACCGCAGGGAAGGCTTCGTATCGGGGTGCAGGGCGGGGGCTGGCTGCTTGGTGAGCCGGGTGCGTCTGCTGCGGTTCGCGGGTGGCCGAAACCTGCGGCGGTTTCGCGGGTGGCCGAAAGGCTGTGAGGGGAACCCTAGGGGAATCAGGGGCTGTGAAGGTGGCCCTCACGGACTGTGTGTGTGGGGGGGCGTGGGCGTGGGTCAGGCGTTGTTGCGGAGAAGTTCGGCTACTCGCTTTGGTTTGCGGGTGCTGAAGAGCCAGTACGGGGTGGGGTCGGCTGGGTCGGTCAGGGTGAATCGGACGGCGGGGCCCACCCAGCCTCGGTGCAGGACGAAGGCGGCGGGGTCGCCGTCGCGGCCCAGGGCGTGGCGTTTGGCGTCTTTTTCCACGACGGTGATTTCGCCGACGTAGCGCAGGGGCAGGTGGGCGTCGCCGACCCAGAGTTCGGGGTCGTCGCCCGCGGTGATCTTGACCTTTGCCCGGCCCAGCGAGAGCAGCAGTGCGGCCATGACGGGCACGGCGATCGCGAGGGGGATCCACATGGGGATCGACGGGTAGCCGAGGTGGACCTCGATGCCGAGCAGGATCGCTCCGGCCATCGGGAGGGGCCAGCCCCACCACGGCAGGTAGAGCCGTTCGGAGTGTGCGACGACGCCCGTCGCGGCGGTGTTCACGCGGTCAGCCACACATCAAGGGTAGTCTCGCCGCCCGTGTCCAGCGTTCAGGTCCTCCTCCAGCGGCTCGACCCCGAAGTCCCGCCGCCCGCCTATGCCCGGCCCGGCGACGCCGGGGCCGATCTCGTCACCACCTCGGATATCGTGCTCGGACCCGGCGAGCGCGGGGTCGTGGGCACCGGGGTCGCGATCGCGCTGCCCTCCGGGTACGCCGGGTTCGTGCACCCTCGCTCGGGGCTCGCGGCGCGCGTCGGATTGTCGGTGGTCAACACTCCCGGCACGATCGACTCGGGCTACCGCGGCGAGATCAAGGTCTGCCTCGTCAATCACGACCCGCGCGAGAAAATCGTGCTGGCGCGCGGCGACCGGATCGCGCAGCTGGTGATCCAGCGCGTGGAGCACGCGGAATTCGTCGAGGTCGCCGAACTCGAGGAGACCGAACGCGGCGCGGGAGGTTACGGCTCGACCGGCGGGCACGCCACACTGGCACCCGGCGCCGGAGACACCGGCGCGGGCACCGGGGAAGGAACGGAACGATAGTGGGGATTTTCGGACGCAAGCGCCGGTCCGGCGACGACGAGACCGGGGGCGTCGCTTCCCAGCGCGGCGAAAGCTCCGAAGCCGACGACGCGCTCGAACCCGAGGACCAGCTGTCGGAAACGACCGACGGTCCGTTCGACGCCACCGAAGCGGAGGAAGACGGCATCCCGCGCATCGACCTGGGTTCGGTGCGCGTACCGGTGCCCGACGGCTCGCAGGTGCAGGTCGAAATGGACCCGGAGGAAGGCGGCGTGCGCGCGGTGCACGTCGTGACGGAGGTCGGGCAGATCACCGTCAGCGCCTACGCGGCCCCGAAATCCGGCGGCCTGTGGCGCGAGGTGAGCAACGAACTCGCCGACCAGCTGCGCGCGGACGGCGCGAAGGTCAACATCGGCCGCGGCGAATGGGGCATGGAGCTGTCCGCGATCGTCGGCGACGTGGCCCTCCGCTTCGTCGGAGTGGACGGCCCGCGCTGGATGCTGCGCGGTGTGATCGCCGGCCCGCAATCGACTGCTTCGCAGGCCCCCGAGGTGCTGCGAGCGATCGTGCGCCGCACCATCGTGGACCGAGGAAACTCCCCGATGCCGGTGCGCACCCCGCTCCCCATCACCCTCCCCGACGCGGTAGCCCAGCACATCGCCGAACAACAGGGCTGAGGCACGCTCGCTTTTCCAGGTGGCCCTCACGGACGTCAGTTCCGTGGGGGCCGCTTCCATGTTCCCGGTTCCCGCAGGAGGGAGCCGGTCACCGCGCCCGCAAGAACGCCAGGACGGTCGCCCTTCCCAGCGCTTCCCGCTCCCGGCCGAGCGCACCGAGCGACGTCTCTCCGTACCGCCCCCGGGGCAACGCCTCCGCCCACTCCCGGGCGACCGAAGCGGGATGAACCGGATCATCCACGCAAGCACCGACGCCCGCCGGAACGTCCAGCCCTCGCAAGGCCTCCACCGTCGGCGCGGCCCTCCCCGCCGCCGCCCGCAGCCCGGCCTCCAACCCGTCGCCGTGCCGCCGCCAAGCCCGGCGCAGCTCCTCCGCCAGCCACCCCGGACTCCCTGCCTCGGCTTGCGCGACCGCCCCGCCGACCCCCTCCGCGGCCACCAGATCCGCTGTGACCGTCGCAGCCAGCGCCGCGGGTGCTCGCCCGGATTCCCCGTTCCAAGCCGGGAGCGCCGCGAGCAGCCCCCCGCAACGCCCGGGATTCGCCACCGCCCACTCCGCCGCGAGATGCGCCCCGAACGAAATCCCGCCCGCCAGCACCGTCCCGTGCCGGTCAGCGAGACGGTCCAGTTCGGCCAGAAACCCCTCCGCGAGACCGGCCCCGGGAGCCGGCGCGGGAGTGATCAGCGGCACGCCCAGAGCCGCGAGCGGCCCCCCGAACACCGAGCGCACGAAGACCTCGTCAGAGCCGGTACCGGGCAACAGGACGGCGACCGGGAGACGGATTGCGGACGTCACGTTGCGATCTTGCCGCAAACCCGTTTCCCTGGCTGGGACCACAGCTACGCTGGAACACGCACGGGCCGAACGAAGTCGGGGGCCCCGGAGCACAGGAGCACACCATGTCCGCCAAGGACGGCGGCTACTTCAGCCGGTTGGTTCGCAAGCTGACCAGCGACGTCGAGGACCTCGACGCCGACGAGATGTCCGAGAGGTCGGGTGCCGAAGGCGCGCAGCGCGCCTGTGACTGCCGGTCCGGCGAAGAGGTGACCGTGCTCGGGAGGCTGCGCAGCGTCGAGCTGTCGCCGACCGACGGGCCGGCCTCGCTGCAGGCGGAGCTGTTCGACGGCACGCAGGGCGTGACGCTAATCTGGCTGGGCAGGCGCCGGATTCCCGGCATCGAGCCCGGCCGCACCGTCAAGGTCCGCGGCCGGATGGCCGAACGGGACGGGCAGAAGGTGCTCTACAACCCGTATTACGAACTCCAGAGCCCGGTAGGGTGATCAACGCTCGTGACTGAACCCGCTGCTCCCCGCGACAAGAAGGACGTTCCCGGAAACGGGGACGACGAAGAGCGGCAGCCGACGCTGATGGAGCAGATGGGCGGGGTTTCCGGCCTGTTCTACTCCTCGGTGCCGGTCATCGTGTTCGTGCTCCTGAACGCGTTCTTCGGGCTCACCGTGGCGATCTGGGGCTCGATCGGCAGCGCGGTGGCGATCACCGTCCTGCGCGTCGTGCGCAAGGAGCCGCTGCAGCCGGCCATCTCGGGTTTCTTCGGCGTCGCGATCGCGGCGTTCATCGCGTTCCGCACCGGGTCCGCGAAGGGGTTCTTCCTCTTCGGCATCTGGGCGAGCCTCGCGTACTGCGCCGTGTTCGTGATCTCGGTGGTGGTGCGCTGGCCGCTGGCGGGCGTCGTCTGGAACGCGCTCAACGGCAACGGCACCGCCTGGCGCAAGGACAAGCCGTCCCGCTACGGCTACGACGTCGCGACGCTCGCGATGGCCGTCATCTTCGCCGCCCGGTTCGTGGTGCAGCGGTGGCTGTACGACGGGAACCAGACCGGCTGGCTCGCGTTCGCCAAGATCGCGATGGGCTACCCGCTGTACGCGATCGGGCTGCTGGTGGTCGTCTGGGCGGTGCGCCGCTCCGACAAGCGGCTGAAGGCGCTCGCCGAGGACGAACCGGAGCCGGAAACCGACGCGCAGGCGGAGGCGCGGCTGCGGGAGAAGTACGCGCAGTCGCCGACCCCCGAGACCTGATCCGGAAGTATCTGACGCACGAAAAAGGGGCGGGCCCAGCGCGGGCCCGCCCCTTTTTCGCGTCTCAGTAGCCGAGCGCCGTGCGGATCTCCGGTTCGACGTCCGAGGTCGCGACGAACAGCAGCTCGTCGCCCGCCTCCAGCGGATCCTCCGGCTGCGGCACGATCACCCGGTCGCCGCGCAGGATGGTCACCAGCGCCGCGTCGCGCGGCAGCGCCAGCTCGCTCACCGGCTTGCCCGCCAGCGGCGTCTCCTCCGGCAGGGTGAGTTCCACCAGGTTCGCCTGCCCCTGCCGGAACGTCATGAGCCGCACCAGATCGCCGACGCTCACCGCCTCCTCGACCATCGCGGCGAGCATCCGCGGGGTCGACACGGCGACGTCGACGCCCCACGCGTCGGTGAACAGCCACTCGTTGGCCGGGTTGTTCACCCGCGCCACCACGCGGCGCACCGCGAACTCCGTCTTCGCCAGCAGCGACACCACGAGGTTCGCCTTGTCGTCGCCGCTCGCCGCGATCACGACGTCGCAGCGTTCGATGCCGGACTCCTCGAGGATCGACACCTCGCACGCGTCGCCCAGCACCCAGTCGGCCTGCGGAACGGATTCCGGCTCGAACTGGTCGGCGTCGCGCTCGATCAGCATCACCTGGTGGCGCCCGTCGATGAGCTCGGTGGCGATGGACTGCCCGACGGCTCCCGCGCCCGCGATCGCGACCCGCATCAGTTCTCCTCCTCGGGGGCGCGAGCGGCCAGGCTCGTCACGTCTCCGACGGTGCCCGATCGCGCCGCCACCCACACGTCGTCGTCGGCCTGCACGACGGTCTTCGCGTCCGGCAGCACCGGGGTGCCGAAGCGCATCATGAACGCCACCCGCGCGCCGGTGGTCTCCTGCAGTTCGCGCACGCTGCGGCCGACCCAGCCCTCGTGCAGCGGCAGCTGCAGCAGCGCGACGTTGCCGGACGGATCGCGCCACGCGGAGGCGACGCCGTCAGGCAGCAGGGTGCGCAGGAACCGGTCGGTCGTCCACGGCACGGTCGCGACGGTCGGGATGCCCAGCCGCTCGTACACCGCGGCGCGCTTGTGGTCGTAGATCCGCGCGACCACGTGCTCGATGCCGAAGTTCTCGCGCGCGACCCGCGCGGAGATGATGTTGGAATTGTCGCCGCTCGACACGGCCGCGAAGGCGCCCGCTCGCTCGATCCCGGCCTCGACGAGCACCCGGCGGTCGAAACCCGCCCCGACGACCTGCTGGCCGTGGAAGTCGCTGCCCAGCCTGCGGAACGCCTGCTGGTTCTTGTCGATGACAGCCACGTCGTGGCCGAGCCGCTCCAGCGCCGCGGCCAGAGACGCGCCGACGCGGCCGCATCCCATGATCACCACGTGCACGCTTAGCCTCCTCGCAGGGTGGGGATGACCCGGTCGTGGGTACCCTCGGACACCAGCGCCGAACCTACCTTGCGCGGACCCAGTTACGCTCTCGTGGTGTCGAAGTTCCCGACAGTGCTGAAGCGGCTGGTCCTAGGGCGTCCGTTCCGCAGCGACCGTCTCTCCCACACTCTGTTGCCCAAGCGCATCGCGCTGCCCATTTTCGCCTCCGACGCGCTGTCCAGCGTGGCCTACGCGCCGGAGGAGATCTTCCTGACGCTGAGCGTCGCCGGCCTGTCCGCGTACGCCTTCGCGCCGTGGATCGGGGTCGCGGTCGCGCTGGTCATGCTCGTCGTCGTGGCGTCCTACCGGCAGAACGTGCACGCGTATCCGAGCGGCGGCGGCGACTACGAGGTCGCGACCACCAACCTCGGCGGGAAGTTCGGCCTGACAGTGGCGAGCGCGCTGCTGGTCGACTACGTGCTGACCGTCGCGGTGTCCACTTCGTCCGGTGTCGCCAACATCGGCTCGGCGATCCCGTGGGTGGCCGACCACAAGGTGATCACCGCGGTGGTGATCGTCGCCGTGCTGACCGCGCTCAACCTCCGCGGCGTGCGCGAATCGGGCAAAGCGTTCGCCATTCCCACTTACGGCTTCATCGCCGGCATCCTGATCATGGTCGTCTGGGGGCTGTTCCAGACCTTCACCGGCACCGAGATGCGCGCCGAGAGCGCGGGCTTCACGCTGCACGAGGAAGGCAGCTGGGCGGGCGTCGCGTTCGTGTTCCTGATCCTGCGGTCGTTCTCGTCCGGCGCGGCGGCGCTGACCGGGGTCGAGGCGATCAGCAACGGCGTGCCCGCGTTCCGCAAGCCGAAGTCGAAGAACGCGGCCACCACGCTGCTGCTGATGGGCGTGCTCGCGGTGACGATGCTCGTCGGGATCATCACGCTCGCGGTCGTCACGAAGGTGAACTTCGCCGAGGACCCGGCGCGGCAGCTGGCCGGAGCGCCCGCGGGCTACGAGCAGAAGACGATCGTCGCGCAGATCGCGCACGCGGTGTTCGAGAGCTTCCCGCCGGCGTTCTACTACATCTCGTTCTCCACCGGCATCATCCTGCTGCTGGCCGCGAACACCGCGTTCAACGGCTTCCCGGTGCTCGGCTCGATCCTCGCCCAGGACCGCTACCTGCCGCGGCAGCTGCACACCCGGGGCGACCGGCTGGCGTTCTCCAACGGCATCCTGTTCCTCGCGATCTTCGCGCTGGTGCTGATCATCGCGTTCGACGCGGAGGTCACCCGGCTGATCCAGCTGTACATCGTGGGCGTGTTCGTGTCGTTCACGGTGAGCCAGGCGGGCATGATCCGGCACTGGAACCGGTTGCTGGCCAAGGAGACCGACCCGGCGGCGCGGCGGCGGATGCGCCGTTCGCAGACGGTGAACGCGGTCGGCCTGACCATGACCGGCGTCGTGCTGGTGATCGTGCTGATCACCAAGTTCCTGCTCGGCGCGTGGATCGCGATCGCCGCGATGGTGGCGATTTTCGCGCTCATGACGGCGATCCGGAAGCACTACGACCGGGTGTCCGAGGAACTCAAGGACATGGGCGACGCGCCGACCGTGCTGCCCTCGCGCAACCACGCGATCGTGCTGGTGTCCAAACTGCACCGGCCGACGCTGCGCGCGCTGGCCTACGCCAAGGCGATGCGCCCCGACGTGCTCGAAGCGGTCACGGTCAATGTGGACGACGCCGACACCCGCGCGCTGACCCACGAATGGGAAGCGCACAAGTTCAAGGTGCCGCTGAAGGTCGTCGAATCGCCTTACCGGGAAATCACGAAGCCGGTACTGGATTATGTGAAGCGCGTTCGCGGCGCCAACCCGCGCGACGTCGTCACGGTGTTCATTCCCGAGTACGTCGTGGGGCACTGGTGGGAGCAGGTCCTGCACAACCAGAGTGCGTTGCGGCTCAAGGGACGGCTGCTGTTCCAGCCGGGAGTGGTCGTGGCGAGCGTGCCGTGGCAGCTGGAGTCTTCGCAGAAGGCGGCCGCGAGGATGCGCAAAGCCCGCCCGTCGGCCGGTGACGTCCGGCGCGGGTTCACCCCCGGCACTGCTCGACCGGCGGATGCCAAGAAGCCGGCCCCTGCAACAAAGGAATCATCTGAATGAGCGACAGCTGGCTAGGCCGCGTACTGGAACTGGAAGTAGGTCCGGTCGCGCACGGCGGGCACTGTGTGTCGCGTGTGGACGGACGAGTGCTGTTCGTGCGGCACGCGCTGCCGGGCGAACGCGTGCGGGCCGAAGTGACCGAGGACAAGGGCGGTTCGTTCTGCCGGGCCGACGCGATCGAGGTGCTCAGCGGGTCCGAGCATCGCGTGACGCCGCCGTGCCCGCTCGCCGCGCCGGGCGGCTGCGGAGGGTGCGACTGGCAGCACGCCGAACCGGCCTACCAGCGTGAACTGAAGGCCGCGGTGGTGGCTGAACAGCTGCAGCGGCTCGCCGGGATCACCCGCGAGGTGGTCGTGGAACCGCTCGGCGACAGCCCGCTCGGCTGGCGCAGCCGGGTGCGGCTGGTCACCGGACGCGACGGCCGGGCCGGGCTGCGCGCGCACCACAGCCACCGCGTCATCCCGATCGACGACTGCCCGATCGCGGTGCCGGGCTCGCTCGACGCCGCGCTGAGCAAGCGGTGGCGGCCGGGTGTCGAACTGGAAACGACCAGCGACGGCGACGGCCACCTCCACCTGCGCGAACTCGCCACCGTGCGCGGGCGCACCCAGGGCAAGCAGCTGTCCGGCGGCATGGCGATCCAGCACGCGGCCGGGCGGGACTGGCGGCTCGACGCGCACGGATTCTGGCAGGTCCACCCGCTCGCGGCGGACACGCTGGCGGAACTCGTGCGCCAGTGGGCGGACGCGCCGCGCGGCGGTGTCGCCTGGGACCTGTACGCCGGGGTCGGGCTGTTCGCGTCGGTGCTGGCCGAGCAGGTCGGCCCGGAAGGGCAGGTGCTGGCGATCGAGTCCGGCCGGCGCGCGGTGACCGACGGTGAGCGCAATCTTGCCGACCTGCCGCAGGTCGGCTGGCGCTCCGGGCGCGTGGAACACCTCATCGGGGACGCTCCGACGCCGGTCGACGTCGTGGTGCTCGACCCGCCGCGCAAGGGAGCCGGTCGAGAGGTCGTCAACGCGATCGCGGCCGGTGAGCCGGACCGGATCGTCTACGTGGCGTGCGACCCGGCGGCGCTGGCGCGGGACGTGCAGTTCTTCTCCGAGCACGGGTATTCGCTGACGGATCTGCGTGCTTTCGACGCGTTCCCGATGACGCACCACGTGGAGTGTGTCGCGCTGCTGCAGTGACTTTGTTGTGCCCGTTGGACTTTCCGCCGCCGCGGCGAGCCCTCGTCGCGGGGTGAGCCCAAGCCGGACGCCAGCAACATCCACGCGCCCGGCGCTGGCCGTACGTCGGCGGGCGGGGCGAGCCGGTTCGCGTCCGGGAGCAATGCCCCGGCGCAGGCTAGGCGGAGTCTGAGAGCCAGGTCGGGTTCCGTCGTGCCCAGCGGCGGTCGCCCCGGCACACGCGAGCGCCAGATTTCCTGCACACAAGGAAGTCTGCGTCCGGCGCGTCGTCTGGCCGGGGATTCTGGCGATCAGTCAACTGCGCGGGCCTGCTCCGCAGGGTCTCGCCGACCGTGCCTCGACGTCGGATTGCTTGTGTCGCAACGAAATCTGCGTCCAGGACACCGCTTTGCCGCGGTTCTTGCCTGGGGCCGGATGGTAACTTTTGGTAACGGTTCGATTACGCGAGAACCTTCACGCTCTCGCTGGCGACTGACCTTATGTGCATCGAGGAGGTGCGCTCTCCGGCAACGGCCGGAGGACGAAGCGAGGGGCGGACATGATGTTGCGCAAATTGCTGGCAGCGGCCCGGGTTCTGGCGGCGGGCCGTCGACGAACCGGATCCGGCGGGCTGACCGGCCCCGTCGGCCGAGGCGAGCGGGTGACGGTGCCTGCCGGGACACCACCACCCGCTCGAAGATCAGCCCCGGTCTTCCTTGAGCATGTCCGCGCACTTCTCGCCGATCGCCATCGTCGTGATGCACGGGTTCACCGTGACGAGGAACGGCATCACCGAAGCGTCGGCCACCCGCAGGCCGTCGACGCCGCGGACGCGCAGGCGGGCGTCCAGGACCGCCTCCGGGTCGCCGTCCGCGCCCATCCGGGCCGTGCACGCCGGGTGGTAGACGGTGTTGTGCGTTTTGCGGAGGTAGTCGGCGATCTCGTCGTCGGTCTTGCAGTCGCGGCCCGGCGCGAGTTCGACGCCGGCCCATTCGTCGAGGGCGGGCTGGGCGGCGATCTCGCGGGCGAGCTTCACGCCGTAGGTCATCACGCGCATGTCGTACTCGTCGGTGAAGTAGCGCGGGTCCACCCGGGGCTTGTCGCGGAAGTCCCGGGTGCGCAGCCGCACCGTGCCGCGGGAACGGCTGCGCGTCACGTTCGGCGTGAGGCAGAAGCCGTTCTCCGTCGTCGGGTAGCCGTGCCGGACAGTGTTCAGGTCGAACGGGACCGAACCGTAGTGGAACATCAGGTCCGGGCGGTCCAGGCCGTCCTCGGTCATGGTGAAGACGCCGATTTCCCACCACTGCGTGGATTCGGTGACCATCGGCTGCAGGGCGTCCCACATCACCAGGCCCTCGGGGTGGTCCTCGAGGTTCGAGCCGACGCCCGGCGAGTCCACGAGCACCTCGACGCCGACCTCGCGCAGGTGCTCGGCGGGCCCGATGCCGGACAGCATCAGCAGTTTCGGCGTGTCGATCGCGCCGGAGCTGACCACGACCTCGCGGCGCGCGGTGATCGTGCTGTGGTGGATCAGGTCCGGGTCCAGCACCTCGACGCCGGTGCAGCGGCGGCCGTCGAACAGCAGCCGCTTCGCCCGCGCGCCGGTGCGGATCTCCAGGTTCGGCCGCTTGCCCATGATCGGGTGCAGATAGGACACCGATGCCGAGGACCGGGTGCCGTCCTCGCGGGCGTTGATCTGGAACCAGTTCGCGCCGTGGGTGACCGTCGTGCCGGAGTTGAACTCCGTCGTCGGGATGCCCGCCTGGTCGCACGCGGCCAGCAGCGCCGCGCCCGCCGGGTCGCGCGGCGGCACCGACCGGATGGTGACCGGACCGGAGCGGCCGTGGTGCTCGCCGGGGCCGTCGTTGGTCTCCAGCCGCTTGTACAGCGGGAAAACGTCGGCGGCCGACCAGCCGGGCAGGCCGATCGAGGCCCATTCGTCGAGGTCCTCGGCCGGAGCCCAGAACGCGATGCACGAGTTGTGCGACGAACAGCCGCCGAGCACCTTGGCGCGGGCCTGGCGCAGGTAGGAGTTGCCCGCCTCCTGCGGCTCCACCAGGTAGTCCCAGTCGTAGCCGGATTCCAGCAGGCCCATCCACTGGGTCAGCTCCAGCACCTCCGGCACGTCCGTGTCGGACGGTCCGGCCTCAAGGAGGCAGACGGTCACGTCCGGATCCTCCGACAGCCGGGCGGCCACCACCGACCCGGCCGTGCCGCCGCCGACCACCACGTAGTCGAACTCGCTTGCGCTCACCGGGAAACCTCCTCATCGGGCGCGGAGGCGGCGGCGTGGTCCGCCAGCACCCCGACCTTGTGCCGTTGCACGAACCAGTAATAGGCGAAGCCGCCGGCCGCGAAGACGCCGACGAACAGCACCGAGATCCACTGCAGATACCAGTGGAAGGGCGGGGTCGCGTTGTAGATCTCGTTGCGGGGCCAGGCCAGGTTGACCGTCATCGCGCCGCCCCACAGCACCGCGAGCACGTTCACCGGAAGGCCCCAGCGGCCGAGGGAGAACCGGCCCGCCGGGGTGCCCTCGCGCGGCCAGCGTCCGCGCAGCCGGCGGATCAGCATCGGCACGGTCACGAGGAGGTAGGACAGGTAGATCAGGATGATCGCGAGGCTGGTGACGGCCGAGAAGATCTGCGTGGAGTTGATGTTCAGCAACAGCAGCGCGACCGCGAGCACGCCGATCACGATCGCGGGCAGCACCGGGGTGCCGGTCGTTTTGTTGACCCGCGCCAGTTTCCGGCCGCCGGGCAGCGCGTTGTCCCGCGCCATCGCGAACGCGATCCGGATCGCCGCGGTGTGCACCGCCAGCACGCACACGGTGATCGCGATGAACACGACGAACAGGAACACGCGTCCGATCGCCGGGCCGAGCGCGTCGGTGAGCACGTACTGCAGGCCGACCGTGCCGAGTTCCGGCGCGTGGATGTTGCCCACGGCCATGAGCGCGAACAGGATGATCAGCCCGCCCAGCACGAAGGAGGCCACCAGCGCGCGCAGGATCGCCTTCGGCGCGTTGCGGTGCGGGTTCAGCGATTCCTCGCCGAGCGAGGCGGCGGTGTCGAAGCCGTACATCACGTAGGAGGAGGCGATGCCGGCGATCAGGAACGCGCCGAGGTAGCCGGACGAATGCCCGGCCTCGGTGCCGTTCGTCTCGGTCACCACCGACGGGCCGCGGACGAAGTGGAAGGCCAGGAACACCACCAGCAGCACCGCGAACAGCAGTTCCACGAACACGCCCGCGCTGTTGATCCGGGCCATCAGCTTCACGCCGAACGCGTTGACCAGCGTCGTGAACACGATCAGCACGGTGGCCAGCAGCACGCCGTTGGCCGCGTCGCTGGTGCCCGTGCCGTCGCCGATGAACTGGAAGAACGACGTGATCTGCGGCAGCGTCCGCTGGTAGGCGAGCGCGGTCGCGGAGATCGAGACGATCGAGGCCAGCAGCATCATCCAGCCGGCCATCCACGCGATGTGCGGGTTGCTGAGCTTCTTCGCCCAGTTGTAGACCGACCCGGCGACCGGGTACTGCGCGGCCAGTTCGGCGAAGCACAGCGCCACCATCAGCTGCCCGATGAACACCGCGGGCCAGGACCACCAGTAGGCCGGTCCGCCCTCGGACAGACCGAGGTAGGAGAGCTGGAACACCCCGGTCAGCACCGAGATGTAGCTGATGCCGGCAGCGAAGGTGTGGAAACTGCCGAGCGTTCTCTTGAGCTGGTTGGTGTAGCCGAATTCGCCGAGTTCGCGATCGCCGGTGTCGCTCAAGGGCACGGTTCCTTTCGGTGGGGGAGGGGGGATCAGCCGGAGAACCAGTGCTGGGGACCGGGCTTCAGGTTCTGGTGGATGTGCTTGACCTCGGTGTATTCCGCCAGTCCGGTCGGGCCGAGTTCGCGGCCGAAACCGGACTGCTTGTAACCGCCCCATTCGGCCTGCGGCAGGTACGGGTGGTAGTCGTTGATCCACACCGTGCCGTGCCGGAGCCGGTTCGCGACGCGCTGGGCGCGGGCGGCGTCCTGGGTGAACACGCCGCCGGCCAGGCCGTAGTGGGTGTCGTTGGCGATGCGGACGGCGTCGTCCTCGTCGGTGAACGTCTCCACGGTCAGCACCGGGCCGAAGGATTCCTCGACGACCGCAGTACTGCCTTGCTGGACGTTGTCGAGGATCGTCGGCAGGTAGTAGAAGCCGTCTTGCAGGGCCGGGTCGTCCGGACGCTTGCCGCCGGTGCGCAGGACCGCGCCCTCCTCGATGGCGGTCGCCACGTAGCGCTCCACCTTCTCGCGGTGCGCGGCGGAGATGAGCGGGCCGGTCTCGGCGTTCTCGTCGAACGGCCCGCCGAGGCGGATCCGCTCCGCGCGGCGCACGAGTTCGTCGACGAACTCGTCGTGCCATTCGCGCTGGATGATCAGCCGCGCGCCGGCCGAGCAAACCTGCCCGGAGTGCAGGAACACCGCGGTGAGCGCGTAGTCGACGGCGGTCTCGAAGTCCGCGTCGGCGAACACCACGTTCGGGTTCTTGCCGCCGAGTTCGAGCGCGACCTTCTTCACCGTCGCCGCCGCGTTCGCCGCGATCACCCGTCCGGTGGCCAGTCCGCCGGTGAACGACACGAGGTCGACGTCCGGATGCTCCGACAGCGGGGCCCCGGCCGCCGGGCCCGCGCCCAGCACCAGGTTCGCGACACCGCCGGGCAGTCCGGCCTCGGCGAGCAGCCGCATGAACAGGATCGAGGTGTGCGGGGTCAGCTCGCTCGGCTTGAGCACGAACGTGTTGCCCGCGGCGAGTGCCGGGGCGATCTTCCACACTGTCTGCAGCAGCGGGTAGTTCCACGGGGTGATGAGGCCGCACACGCCGACCGGTTCGTGCACGATCCGGCTGAACGAGTCGGCGCTGCCGGTGTCCACGACCCGGCCCGCGTCATTGCCCGCGAGCTTGCCGAAGTAGCGCAGGCAGGCCGCGATGTCGCTCATGTCGTAACGGCTTTCGGCCAGGCGTTTGCCGGTGTCGAGCGATTCGGCGCGGGCGAATTCCTCCGCGTCGCGGTCGAGCAGGTCGGCCGCGCGCAGCAGCAGGTTGCCGCGCTCGCCGGCGGGCGTGCCGGGCCACGGGCCGGTGTCGAATGCCCGGCGCGCCGCGGCGATGGCGGCCTCGGTGTCCTCCGCGGTCGCTTCGGCGACCTCGGCGACCAGGCTGCCGTCCGCGGGGCACCGGATCTCGCGTCGCCCGCCCGCGCGCGCGTCCACCCATTCGCCGCCGATGTACAAGTCCGCCATGGGGTCCTCTCGAGCTCGGGGGTCCGTCCGGGATTATCACGGCCACGCGCGGTGACCGCGACTTGACTGACCGGGCTGGTGATCTTCCCCGCTCGTGGAGTTGCGTTCCGGCCGGAGCTGTGATCCGGGACGCGGGCGACCGGACCGGAGTGGCGGCCGTCCGTAGACTGGCCGGAACCGGCGGAGGAAGAAACGGGCGAGGTGGAGCGGTGACCATGCTGGACTCGGTGCACGGACCGGCGGATCTGAAGCGCATGAGCGTCGAGGACCTCGGCGAGCTGGCGGCCGAGATCAGGGACTTCCTCGTGGACAAGGTCCGCCGCAGCGGCGGGCACCTTGGCCCCAACCTGGGTGTCGTCGAGCTGACGCTGGCGCTGCACCGGGTGTTCGACTCGCCGCGCGACGCGATCGTGTGGGACGTCGGGCACCAGGCGTACGTGCACAAGATCGTCACCGGGCGCCACGGCGACTTCGACAAGCTGCGCCAGCAGGGCGGGCCCACCGGGTACCCGTGCCGCGGCGAGAGCGAGCACGACCTGGTGGAGAACAGCCACGCGTCGGCCGCACTGTCCTATGTGGACGGCATGGCGAAGGCGTTCGAGCTGTCCGGCGGCCCGCGCAGGCACGCGATCGCGGTGGTCGGCGACGGCGCGCTCACCGGCGGCATGTGCTGGGAGGCGCTCAACAACATCGCCGGGCGCAAGGACCGCCCGGTCGTGATCGTGGTCAACGACAACGGCCGGTCGTACTCGCCGACCATCGGCGGGATGGCCGACCACCTGGCGTCGCTGCGGCTGCAGCCGGGCTACGAGCGGCTGCTGGACGGCGGGCGCGAGCTGCTGCGCAGCACCCCGGTGGTGGGCAAGCCGATCTACGCGGCGCTGCACGCGGCCAAGGCGGGCATCAAGGACGCGCTGAGCCCGCAGGTGATGTTCTCCGACCTCGGCCTGAAGTACCTCGGCCCGGTCGACGGGCACGACCTGGTCGCGCTGGAGAAGGCGTTCCAGAGCGCGCGGGCGTTCGGCGGTTCGGTGATCGTGCACGTGGTCACCGAGAAGGGCCACGGCTACGCGCCCGCGGTGAACCATCAGGCCGACCAGATGCACCAGACCGACCCGATCGACCCGGAGACCGGCCTCCCGCCGGTGAAGGGCCCCAGCTGGACCGGCGTGTTCGGCGACGAGCTGGCTAAGATCGGCGAGGAGCGCGAGGACGTCGTGGCGATCACCGCCGCGATGCTGCGCTCGACCGGGCTGGAGAAGTTCTCCGAGCGCTTCCCGGACCGCTGGTTCGACGTCGGCATCGCCGAACAGCACGCGGTGACGTCCGCGGCCGGGCTCGCGATGGGCGGCTGCCACCCGGTCGTCGCGCTGTACTCGACGTTCCTGAACCGGGCGTTCGACCAGGTGCTGATGGACGTCGCGCTGCACCGCCAGCCGGTGACGTTCGTGCTGGACCGGGCGGGCATCACCGGTCCGGACGGCCCGAGCCACCACGGCATGTGGGACCTGTCGCTGCTGGGCATGGTGCCGGGCATGCGCGTGGCCGCGCCGCGCGACCCGGGAACCCTGCGCGAGGAACTGCGCGAGGCGGTCGCGGTACAGGACGGCCCGACCGCGCTGCGGTTCTCGAAGGGCAGCGTTGGCCCGGACGTGCCCGCGGTGGAACGGATCGGCACGGTCGACCTGCTGCGCCGCCCCTCCGGTTCGACGGACGTGCTGCTCGTCGCGGTGGGTCCGTTCGCGCAGTTGGCGCTGGAGGCCGCGGACCGCCTGGCGGACCAGGGCATCGGCGTGACGGTCGCGGACCCGCGCTGGGTGGTGCCGGTTCCGGCGGAGCTGGTCGCGCTGGCGGAACAGCACAAACTCGTGGTGACGGTCGAGGACAGCGGCCGGCACGGCGGCTTCGGCTCAGCGCTGGCGGCGGTGCTGCGGGATGCCGAATGCGACGTCCCGCTGCGCGACCTCGCGGTGCCGCAGGCGTTCCACGACCACGGAACCCGGGCCGAGGTGCTCGACCGGATCGGCCTGACCGCCCAGGACGTGGCGCGGCGGATCACGGAGTGGGCTTCGGGGCGGCTGGGCTCCGATGTGGAGGAGACTGCGGGGGAGAAGCCGCGCGCTTGAGTTGAGGTGAGTGGGGTGAGGTTGCTTCGCGCTTGAGCGGTGTGGGCTTCTGGCGGCTGGGCTCCGAGGTCGAAGGGGCTGTGGGGGAGAAGCTGCGCGCTTGAGTTGAGGCGAGTGGGGCGAAGGCTGTTTCGCTCTTGAGCGATGTGGGCTGGGCGAGGCTGCTTCGTGCTTGAGCGGAGTGGGCCGAGTGGAGGAAGTTTCGCGTCCGAGCAGTGTGGGCCGGGCGAGGCTGTTCCGTGCTTGAGCGGTGTGGGCTTCGGCGCTGCCGGGCTCCGAAGCGAAGGAAGCCGCTGGGGAGAAGCCGCGCGCCTGAGCGGGCCGGGCGGAGGATCCCCGCGCCTGAGAGGAGTGGGCCGAGTGGAGGAAGTTTCGCACCGAAGCGGACTGGGCTGGGCTGGGCGGAAGAAGCCCCGCACCTGAGCCCCCGGATGGCAGGTCTCCGCAGCGGAGCCCCGCCATTTCCCCAGATGCGGGCTGCCCGCTTGAATGTCGCCGGAACCGCTAGCCCGCCGTCGGGGTTTCGGTGGCGAAGGTCTGGTCGATGTCCGGGATCCAGTAACAGACCTCCAGCGTCTTCCTCCGGGACATGTGCCAGACTTTCCGGCTGCTGCCCAGCGCCCCGGTCGCGCCGAGCAACGAGAGAACGGCAGCTCCGGCAGCGACCACCCGATGCGGGCCGGTCGCGGTCTGGACGAGGGCGACGACCGCGGCCAGCGTGAACGCGAACGCGATATTGCGCAGCATCACCGATTGCGCGCGCATCCGGACGATTTCTCCCGCGGCGTCCTTGTCGTGCAGTTCAGCCGCGGCCACGAGCAGCGCCGGGTTGGCCTGGACGTAAGCACGGTCGCTCGCCTGCGGAACCTCGGCGACGAATTCTTGCCGGGCCTCCTCCGCGTCCCGTCGGGGGCGGAGCCGCTCGAGTTGCGCGGCCAGCGGGTGGAAGAGGTGCCCGAGCAGGTAACTCGCCACTACGGCACCGGCTACCAGCAGTGCGCCCGGTGCGGAAGTCAGTGCGGCGACGTGCAGCACGCCCAGCCGGTCGAGCACGTAGACGATCAGCGACAGCTGAACCGCTCCGGGTACCGCGAAGCTGAACAGGTCGAAGATGCCGACTGCGAACGTCACGAATCGCCTCCAGGACAGGGGTTTCAGGGATCGTCCCACAGCCGCCCGGAGCCGGTACCAGGTTTGCTCATCGTGGTGCGCGATAGCAGTGATCCGCGCTGGGCTCTTTCCGTTCTTCGCGTTTCCGGAAGAATCAAAGGCAGCAAATCTTCCTCAGTTTCTGGGAAAGGGCGGAAAGAATGTCGGAAATCAGCAGGCGGGGTGCGCTCGGAGCGGGTGCGGGAATCGCCGCGGCGACCGCGCTCGGGGCGAGCGGAACGGCGGGGGCGAGCACCGCGGCACCGGCCGCGACGACCACGCCGGTGTATGTTTTCCCGCTCGCCAAATCCGCGCCTGCCGTTCACGACGGCGGGACGTTGCGCGGAGCACACGAGAAGAACTTCAAGGTGCTGGCCGGTCAGCAGGGCTCGGTGTACCTGGTGCACCTCGACCCCGGCGGGGTGCGCGAACCGCACTGGCACCCGTCCGCGTGGGAGCTGAACTACATCATTTCTGGAAAGGCCGACTGGAGCATTCTCGGCACGCACGAGGACGGCAGTTACCACAATGAAGTCTTCAGCGCGAGTGCCGGGGAACTCGTCTTCGCCCCGCAGGGATTCTTTCACTATTTCGCGAATTCCAGCACCACCGAAGGCCTGGACGTGCTCGTCATGTTCAACACCAGCACCGGGGAGCCGAACGACGACATCGGCATCGTCGGGACGCTGAACTCGCTGCCGAGGGAGATTCTCGCCGCCTCGTTCGGGGTTCCGGTGTCGGCGTTCGCCGCGATCCCGAAGGACCTGAAGCCGGTGGTGATCACCCGCCGCCGGTAGTGGCAGTGCCCACACCTGGTACACGATCGGGTACCGAGAGTGGTACTCCGGAGTAGTGATAGATCCGGTGCTGCTGCGCACTTTTCTCGCTGTGGCCGAGGCGGGCGGGTTCTCCGAAGCCGCCCGCCGGCTGGATCTCGGGCAGTCGACGGTGAGCCAGCACGTCCGCCGTCTCGAGACGGCGCTCGGCAGCGTGCTGTTCGAGCGCGACACGCACAGCGTGCGGCTCACCGGCGACGGCGAGACGATGACCGGCTTCGCCCGCGGCATCCTCGACCAGCAGGACCGCGCACTGCGCTATTTCTCCCGGCCGGGCACGCGCGGGCGGGTCCGGTTCGGGGTGTGCGAGGACTTCCTGCTCGGCCACGCCGCGGACGTCCTCGGCCGGTTCCGCGGCGCGCATCCGGGGATCGACCTCGAACTGTCGGTCGAATTGAGCGAGGTGCTGCACTCCCGGCTCGCCGACGGGGACCTCGACCTGGTGCTGGCCAAGCGCGACTCCGGGCAGGGCGTGCGCCGGGACCCGCTCGTGTGGGTGGGCTCGCCCGGGCTGGACCTGGTCCCGGGCGAGCCGCTGCCGCTGGTCCTCTACCCGGAGCCGAGCGTCACCCGGGCCCGCGCGCTGAACGCGTTGCGCCGCAACGGTGTCCAGTGGCGGATCGGCTGCGTCAGCGAACGGCTCAACGGCCTGCGGGTCGCGCTCGAAGCGGGGCTCGGCGTCGGGCTGTTCGCGGCGTCCGTGGTCCCGGACGGGCTGGTCCCGGTCAGCGGTCTGCCCGATCCGGGATCGGTGACGTTCGTGCTGAGCCACCGCGGAACGGCACGGGGTTCGGCGGCGGCGCTGGCGGACACGATCCTGTCGGCCCAATGGAGCCGGCCGCCGCTCACACTTCGGCAGTCACCGCTTCCGCAGCGGTAGCCGAAGACGGCCCGAAGACCTCCCGCGGCTCCGGAAACACCTTCACCAGCACCGGATACGCCACCGCCGCCGTGCACAGCGTCACCACCAGGCTGAGGTCCACCCCGCCCGCGATCCCGGCCAGCGGACCGGTGATCATCGGCGTGTTCGCGCACAGCAAACCGAGTGCGGTGGCCGGGAGCCAAGCCGCCATCGCGCGCCAGTTGACGCCCCGGTGGAACCAGTACCGTCCGCCGGTGCGGCCTTCGTTGAACACCTGCAGGTCGGCCGGGTCGTAGTAGCCGCGGCGCTGTACGTAGCCGATCATCATGATCACCATCCACGGCGACGTGCACAGCACGATCAGCGTCGCGAACGCGTTGATGCTGGACACCATGTCGAGCACGAAATTGCCGACGAAGATGAACAGCACGCTGAGGGTCCCGATCAGCAGTGTCGCCCGGACCCGGGACAGGCGCGGGAAGATCGAGCTGAAGTCCAGGCCGGTGCCGTACAACGCGGTGGTGCCGGTCGACAATCCGCCGATCAGGGCGACCACGATCAGCGGGATCGCGTACCAGAGCGGCGAAATCGCGGTCAGGCCGGTGACGTAGTCGGCCGGGTCGGCGACCAGGGTCGCGGTCGCGATGCCGAAGCCGAACGGCAGCAGCGTCGCCAGTTGCGCGAGGAACGGCGCGGCCAGCAGCGAGCGGCGCGAGTGGGTGGCGGGGATGTAGCGCGACCAGTCGCCGAGGAACGCGCCGAACGAGATCGGGTTCGCCATCACGGTCAGCACGGCGAGGATCCACGTCGGCCAGAAGGTGCCGAGGGCGAAGGCGCCGTTGCCGGCGAACGACGGGTCGAACGAGCCGCCGTAGGCGAAGTTCCCGACCAGCATGATGAGCGTGCCCAGGGTCACCGCGACGCGGTTGACCAGCAGCATGAAGCGGTAGCCGTAAATGCACACGACGAGGACGGCGATCGCGATCACGCCGTAAGCGACCGCGCGCAGGACCGGGCCGCCGTCGATGCCGAAAAGCCGTTGTGCCGCACCGGCTACCGCGTCGCCGCTCACCCACACCGAGATCGCGAAGAAGGTGATCGCGGTGAGCAGCGACAGGAACGAGCCGACGCACCGGCCGACCACGCCGAAGTGCGCGCCGGACGAAACCGCGTTGTTGGTCCGGGTGACCGGGCCGAACAGAGCCATCGGGGACAGCACGAGCGCGCCGAGCACTACGCCCACGACGGTCGCCGCGAGTGCGGCCCAGAAGCTCAGCCCGTACGCGATCGGCAGCGTCCCGAGGATGATCGTGGCGAACGTGTTGGCCCCGCCGAACGCGAGCCGGAACAGGTCGCGCGGCCGGGACGTCTGCTCGGCGGGCGGGATCGGCGCGATGCCGTGCTGTTCGACCTCGGTGACTTTGCCGCTCATTACTCGAACCTCGTCATCACGTGCTTGACGCGGGTGTACTCGGCGAACGAATACGCCGAGAGGTCCTTGCCGTGCCCGGAGTGGCCGAACCCGCCGTGCGGCATCTCGGCGGTCAGCGGTCCGTGCGTATTCACCCACACGCAGCCGAAATCGAGGTCGCGCGACACCCGCGCGACACGGGCGACGTCGTTCGTCCAGACCGAAGAAGCCAAGCCGTACGGGACACCGTTGGCCAGCTCCAGCGCTTCCGTCTCGTCGGCGAACGACTGGACGGTGATCACCGGCGCGAAGACTTCCTCCTGGACCAGTTCGTCGTCCTGGCGGAGTCCGGACACGACAGTCGGCGCCAGCTGGAAGCCCGGTCCGGTCGCGGTTCCGCCGGTTTCGACGCGGGCGTGCGACGGCAGCCGTTCCAGCAGGCCGAGCACGCGGTCGAGCTGGGCGCGGCTGTTGAGCGGACCGTAATCGACGTCCGGACGGCGCGTGGCGGCGGCTTTCGTCAGCGCCGCGACGAATTCGTCGTGGATGCTCTGGTGCACCAGCACGCGGCTGCCCGCCGTGCAGTCCTGACCGGCGTTGTAGAACGCGGCGTCGGCGATCCGCTCGGCGGTGTCGGCGAGATCGGTGTCCGGGAAGACCAGCAGGGGAGCGTTGCCGCCCAGCTCCAGATGGGTGCGCTTGAGATCGGCCGCGGCGACGGTGGCCACGTCGATGCCGGCGCGCGTCGAGCCGGTGATGGACACCAGGTCGGTATTCGGGTGCCGGACCAGCGCGCGGCCGGTTTCGCGGTCGCCGCACAGGACGTTGAACACGCCCGGCGGCAGGAATTCCGCCGCGGTTTCGGCCAGCAGCACCGCGGTGGACGGCGTGGTTTCCGCGGGCTTGAGCACCACGGTGTTGCCCGCGGCGAGCGCCGGGCCGATCTTCCAGACGGCCATCATCAGCGGGTAGTTCCACGGCGCGATCTGCGCGCACACACCGATCGGCTCGCGGCGGATCACCGACGTGTGCCCGGCCAGGTATTCGCCCGCGCCGGTGCCTTCGAGCTGCCGGGCCGCGCCGGCGAAGAACCGCAACGTGCTCACGCACTCCGGGATTTCCTCGTCCAGCATGACCGAACGGACCTTGCCGGTCTCGCGAACCTCGGCGTCGGCGAACTCTTCCGCGCGGGCTTCCAGCGCGTCGGCGATCTTGAGCAGGGCTTCCTGGCGCTGCGCGGGCGTGCTGCGCCGCCACGACTGGAACGCGCGCGCCGCCGATTCCATCGCGAGGTCGATTTCGTTCCGTGCGGAAAGGACACTCGTGCCGAAGACCTTGCCGGTGGCCGGGTCGGTCAGCTCGAGGGTCGCCTCGGTGTCGGGGGTGTCGACCAGGGCGCCGCCGACGAAGTTGCGGAGGTGGGTCACGAGTGCTCCAAATGGGTTGGGGCGAACATCTTCAGCAGCGCGGGAAGCACGACGACGGACGGGCCGGGGGTGCGCAGCGCGTCGGCGAGGTCGGTGCGGACAGTGTCCAAAGTGGTCTTTTGGGCGGGGATGCCGAACGATTCGGCCAGTGCGACGAAATCCGGCCGGGGCAGTTCGGTCGCGGTGGTCTGGCCGAACGCGCCGGTGAGGTATTCGCGCAGGATGCCGTAGCCGCCGTCGTCGACGACCAGCCACGTCACGTCGAGCTGGTGCTGCACCGCGGTGGCCAGCTCGGCCAAGCTGTACATCGCGCCGCCATCGCCGGACACCGCCAATGACCGCACGCCCGCGGCGGCAGCGCCGAGCGCGCCGGGCAAGCCGTAGCCGAGACCGCCCGCACCCTGCGCGGTGTGGATCGGCGCGCCGTCCGGATTCCACACCGACCACGCCCAGTAGGCCGCGATTGTCATGTCCCAGAAGGTTTGCGTGCCTTCGGGAAGTGCGGCGCGTACGTCCTCCATCAGCTTCCGCTCCGCAGCGAGCGGCTGACTGTCCAACCTGGACTGGACGCGCGCGAGCAGCTCCTTCGCCGCCGCCTCGGCGCGACCGTCCGGAGTGCGCGGCGTGAGCTGGTCCAGCAGAGCGCGGAGGGTGTGCCGGACGTCGGCGTGCAGTGCGAGCGCGGGGTAGTTCGACTCCAGTTTCCCGAGATCCGCCTCCACCTGTACGACCTGGCCGCGCGGCGCGAACTCGCGGTAGTTGCTGGACAGCTCGCCCAGCCCGGACCCGAGCACCAGCAGGACATCGGCGGCGGAGAGGAATTCCGTGGTGTGCCAGTCCTCCATCCACGATTGCGCGGAAAGCTCGTGGTCCCAGGCGAAAACGCCCTTGCCGCCGAACGTCGACACCACCGGCGCGCGGAGGGTTTCGGCGAGCTGGCGCAGTTCGTCGTGCGCCCCCGAACGCAGCGCGCCGCCCCCGGCGAGGATTACCGGATTCTTCGCTGCGTCAAGGAGTTTCGCGGCTTCGGCGACCAGTTCCGGCAACGGTTCGAGCGGTGCGACAGCCGCGGTCACGGTGGTCAGTTCCGGCAGGATCGTTTCGGCGAGCAGCACGTCCTGCGGGATTTCCACCCACACCGGCCCGTACGGCGCGGTCGCGGCGGATTCCCACGCCTCGCGCAGCGCGGTCGGGATCTGGCTGATCGAGCGGACCACGTGCACCGACTTCACGACATCGCGGAAGCTGGCCTGCTGGTCCGGCAATTCGTGCAGGTAGCCGTGCCGTCCGCCGCCGAGCCCGGCGACCGGGACCTGGCTGGAGATCCCGAGCACCGGCACCGAAGCCGCGCGCGATTCCTGCAGCGACGCCAGCGTGAGCAGCGCGCCGGGGCCGGTCGACACGATCATCGGCGTGACCGGCACCGGGCCGTGCGGATCGGCGGCGAGCCGGGCGCGCGCGTGACCGTCCGCGGCGAAGGCGAGGTTGTTCTCCACTCGCGAGCTGACCACGCGCAGGTCGTCGGCCCGGCGCAGCGCCTCGAACAGGCCGAGCGCGTGCTGTCCGGGCAGGCCGAACACGGTGTCCGCGCCGAGCGCCCGCAGCGTCTCTACGACAACGTCGCCGCCGATCCGGGTCATGCGTCGCGTCCCAGCGCCAGCAGGCTGACCAGGTCGTAGGCGACGTGCGAAGCGGCGACCGCGGTGATCTCGGCGTGGTCGTAGGCCGGGGCCAATTCCACGACGTCCGCGCCGACCAGGTTGAGTCCGCGCAGGCCGCGCAGGATCTCCAGCAGTTCGCGGCTGGTCATGCCGCCCGCTTCGGGGGTGCCGGTGCCGGGTGCGTGCGCGGGGTCGAGCACGTCGATGTCCACGGACACGTACAGCGGACGGTCGCCGATGCGCTGCCGAAGCGCGTCCACCGTCTCGTCGATGCCACGGCGCAGTACGTCGCCGGAGGTGACGATGCCGAAGCCGAGGCGACGGTCCTCTTCGAGGTCACGCTTGCCGTACAGCGGGCCGCGCGTGCCCACGTGCGACACGGCGCTGGTGTCGAGGATGCCTTCTTCGACGGCGCGACGGAACGGGGTGCCGTGCGTGTACGGCTCGCCGAAGTAGGTGTCCCAGGTGTCGAGGTGCGCGTCGAAGTGAAGCAGCGCAACGGGACCATGCTTCTTCGCCGCCGCGCGCAGCAGCGGGAGCGCGATGGTGTGGTCGCCGCCGACGGTCACCAGCTTCGTCTCGCCCGCAGTAAGCGCTTCGGCTTCCTGCTGCAGCTTCTCGATCGCTTCGCCGATGTGGAACGGGTTGACCGCGATGTCGCCAGCGTCCACGACCTGCTTCTCCGCGAACGGCGAAACGTCCAGACCCGGGTGGTACGGCCGCAGCAGCCGGCTGGCCTCGCGCAGTGCCGAAGGACCGAACCGCGCGCCAGGGCGGTAGGACACACCGGAGTCGAACGGCACGCCGACCACGGCTACGTCGGCGCTCGGCACTTCGTCGATCCGCGGCAGCCGCGCGAAGGTCGCGAAGCCGGCGAAGCGCGGGATCTGCGACGAGTCGAGCGGGCCGACCGGACGCTGTTCACTCACTGGGTCAACTCCTGTCGGGTTTCGGATGCGCTGAGATCTTCAGCGGCTTCGGACCCGTGCAGACGTTCTGTCCACACGGAAAGGATGCTGTCCGGCGTACGCGGTGTCGCGAGGCTGACGCCGATGTACACGACCAGGCTGACGCCGAGACCCCAGTAGATCGGACTGTTGGCCGCAACCCCGTCGATGATCATGAAGGCGATGACGGATACCGTCCCGGCCACCATCGACGCGTACGCGCCTTGACGAGTACCGCGCTTCCAGAACAACGCGCCGATGATCGTGACGAGCAGGCCGCCGACGAGGATGTCGTACGCGATGGTGAGCGCGTTGACGACGTCGTCGACGAGCATTGCGATACCGATGGCCACGATGCCCAGCACAAGTGTCGTCACTCGGTTACGCAAGACCTCGCCACTCTTAAGGCCGATCTTGCGGAACAGATCCGAAGTCGTCGTGGTGGCGCACGCGATCAGCGCGCCGCTCGAGGTCGACATCAGCGCGGACAGCGCGGCAGCGAGCACGAGACCGCGTACGCCGGTGGGCAGCAGCCGTTCGGCGATGGTGGCGAAGGCGTCCTGCGCGCTGCCGAGGTCTGGGTAGAGCACCTTCGCCGCAGTTCCGATCAGCGCGCCCGCGATGCCGTACACGAGGCAGTAGACGCCGGAGATGACGCCGCCGCCGGTCGCGACGCGCGGGGTGCGCGCGGTGAACACGCGCTGCCAGATGTCCTGTCCGATCAGCAACCCGAAGGTGTAGATCAGGAAGTAGGTCAGGATCGTCTCGCCGCCGATCGAGGTGAACTCGAAGTACGACGCGTCCAGCTTCTCGGCCATCCCGCTGAAGCCGCCCGCCGAGACGAGCGCGACCGGCAGCAGCACGAACAGGATGCCGATCGTCTTGATCACGAACTGCGCGATGTCGGTCAGCGTGATCGACCACATGCCGCCGAGCACCGAGTACAGCACCACGATCGACCCGCCGATCGCGATCCCGGCCCAGCTCGGGATGGAGAACAGCACCTTGAAGATCGACGCGAACGCCAGCGTCGAGGTGACCGTGAGCATCAGCGTGTAGCCCCACATCACCACGCCGGACACCGCGCTCGCGCGGCCGCCGTAGCGCAGGTCGAGCATCTCGCCGACGGTGTAGACGCGCAGTTTCACCAGCCGCCGCGCGAACACCGCGTGCAGCACCAGGATGCCGACGCCGATCGTGATCACCAGCCACGCGCCGGAGATGCCGTAGGTGTAGCCGAGCTTCACGCCGCCGACGGTCGACGCGCCGCCGAGCACGACGGCCGACATCGTGCCGGAGTACATGAACCAGCCGAGCCGCCGTCCGGCGACCAGGTAATCGGATTTGGTCTTGGCCAGCCGGAGGCCGATCCAGCCGACCCCGATCATGCCCGCGATGTACAGCGCGATCACCGCATAGTCGCCGCCCACGGGTCCTCCTTGAAACGGGGTGGGGTTCTTGCGGGACACCGTAGGGTCGGGCGACCCCGCGGCGGCATGGGACGATGTATCCAGGACTTCGCGGAAGATTGGCCGAAATGACCCACCACGACGTGCTGTTGCCCGCGGAGGTGACAGTTCCACTACGCACCGTCGCGGGCAACCCGGAGCTGGCGCTCGACGTCGTGCCCGAAACGCTGCGCCCGGGCGCGCTGGACCGGCCGGTGCGGTGGGCGCACGTGAGCGAACTGGCCGACCCCGCGCCGTACCTGGTGGGTGCCGAACTCGTGCTGACCGCGGGCGTGAACCTGCCGAAGGACACCGACCGCTACGTCCAGGGGCTGCGCGACGCGGGCGTCACCGCGCTCGGCTTCGGCCTGACCCCGACGGTCTCCGAAACCCTGCCGCCCTCGCTGCGGGACGCCTGCGCGGAGCACGGCCTGCCGCTGCTGGTGGTTCCGCCCGCGACGCCGTTCCTGGCGATCAACCGCGCGGTCGCCGTCGCCCTCGCCGAGGCTGGACGGCACGAAGAACGGCGGTTGGCGGAAGGCCGAGAGGCTTTGACGCGAGCCGCGGGCGGCGGTCTGGGGGAGTTGGTCGCCGCGCTTGCCGGACGGTTGCGCGGGTGGGTCGCGATGGTCGGTGCCGGAGACGTGCTGGCGGCGGGCTACGACGCGCCGCAGCCATTGCCGTCGCCGGTGAAGGAACTGCTCGCGACCCTGCGTTCTCGCTCCGGAATCCGCATCGCGTCCACCGAATTGCCTGATGGCACGCACGTTGTCGCGCAGCCGGTCTACCCGCAGGCGACCGCCGCGCACCTGGTCGTGGTCGGCCGGGCGCGGCGGTTCGACAGCGGGGACCGGGCGATCCTGGCGGTCGGAGCTGCACTGCTGGGCCTCGTCGGCCGAGCCGGGTCGGACAGCGCGGAACTCGGCGCCGCGGCCACGGCGTTGCTGCTCGGCGGCCCCGGCTCGGACGCGCTCGCCGGAGTCGTCGGCAGCGATCAGGCCCGGCTCGTCGCCGGAGTCGCCCATCGAAAGGGCCCGGACGCGCTGGCCCGGCGTCCGGACTGGCTGCGCGCCCGGCTCGACACGCCGCTGGTCCAGGTCCTGCCCGGCCCTCGGTTCCATGCCATCACCGGCGAGCTCGGCGACCTGGACGGCCTCCTGGAGCACGGCTGGCTCGCGGTGGCCAGTTCGCCGCACCCGGCCGCGGACCTGCCCGCCGCCGTCGCGGAAACCGAACTGCTGCTGGCCCGCGCCCGCGCGCTGGCCCGTCCGCTGGCCGCCAGCGCCGACCCGCTCGGCTTCGACGAGCTGATCCCGCCCGCCGCGGCCGGCGCGTTCGCCGAACGCCTGCTGGCCCCGCTGCGGGAGCTGGACCGGGCGCACGGCCGCGAGCTCGTGCCGACCCTGCGGACCTGGCTGGCGCACCACGGCAGCTGGGACCGCACCGCCGCCGAACTCGGCGTGCACCGCAACAGCGTGCGGCACCGGATCGGGCAGGTCGAGCGGGCGCTGGACGTCGAGCTGGCCGATCCGGAAACGCGAATGCGGCTGTGGTTCGCGTTGCGGTGGGGATGAACGCGAGTGTCCATTCAGGTCTCTCAGGTGCTCTCAGGAAACTATGGGATTGTGGTCTGGTGCGAGTTCTGGTAGTCGAAGACGAAGAGCCGTTGGCCGACGCGATCGCCCGCGGACTGCGGCGGGAGGGCATGGCCGTCGACATCGCGCTCACCGGCGACGACGGGCACGAGAAGTCGTCCGTCACGCGGTACGACGTGGTGCTGCTCGACCGCGACCTGCCCGGGATGTCCGGCGACGACCTGTGCCGCGAGATCGTGACGTCCGGCGAGCTGACGCGGGTGCTGATGCTGACCGCGAGCAGTTCGGTGTCCGACCGGGTGGACGGGCTGTCGCTGGGCGCGGACGACTATCTCGCCAAGCCGTTCGCCTTCCCGGAGCTGGTCGCGCGCGTACGGGCGCTGGGCCGCCGCGCGACGCCCGCCGCGCCGCCGCTGCTCACCGCGGGCGACGTCGAGCTGGACCCGGCCAAGCGCACGGTCCGGCGCGCGAGCGGGCCGGTCGAGCTGACCCGCAAGGAGTTCGGCGTGCTCGAGGTGCTGCTGTCCGCGGCGGGATCCGTGGTCAGCAGCGAGGAACTGCTGGAACGGGTGTGGGACGAGAACGCCGACCCGTTCACCACGACCGTCCGGGTCACCGTGATGACCTTGCGCAAGAAGCTCGGCGAGCCGGGCATCATCGAGACCGTGGTCGGCTCGGGCTACCGGGTGTCGGTCGCCGGTTCCGAGTGAAGCTTCCCGGCGCCCGCAGCCTGCGGGTGCGCGTCACCGTCCTGGCGACCGTCCTGGTCGCCGCGGCGGGGCTGTTGCTGCTGTGGCTGGCTTGGACGCTCGTCGGCGACGCGGTCGACGCCGTGCCGCACATGCCGCCGGGCACCATCGTCCGGGTCGACGGCATCGACGTGGACGCGTCCACGCTCGCGCAGCATCTGCGCACCCACGCCGTCACCCGGGTGCTGATCTTCGGCTCGCTGGCGTTCTGCTTCGTGGTGGCCGCGGCGGCGATCCTGGCCTGGACGTTCACCTCCCGCGTGCTCCGTCCGCTGCGCGAGATCACCGGGACCGCGCAACGGCTGTCGATCGAGTCGATGGGGGAGCGCATCGGCGAGATCCGCTCGCGCGACGAGCTCGCCGAGCTGGCCCGGACTTTCGACGCCATGCTCGACCGTTTGCAGGACGCGTTCGATTCGCAGCGCCATTTCGTGGCCAACGCGAGCCACGAACTGCGCACCCCGCTGTCGGTGATCCGCACCGAACTGGACGTGACGCTGTCCGACGAACACGCCGACGAGGCCGAGTTCCGCCGGATGGCCGGGGTGGTCCTGGACGCGACGAACCGGGCGGGACAGCTGGTGAATTCGCTGCTGCTGCTGGCGCGCACCGACGGAGCCGGTCTCGTGACCCGGGAACTGGTGGACCTGACGGTGCTCGTGGAACGGGCCTGGTCGGCGGTCCGCGGCGAAGCCGAACAACGGGGCCTGCGCGCGGATTTCGCGATGCAGCCGTCCCCGGCGATCGGGGATTCGGCTTTGCTGGAACGGATCGCGGGAAACCTGGTCGAGAACGCGGTGCGGCACAACGTCGACGGCGGCTGGATCGAGGTGACGACGGAACCGGGCGCGCAGTGGTCGACGCTGCGCGTGTGCTCGTCAGGCGGCCTGCTGGACCCGGCGGCGGTACCGGAGCTGTTCCAGCCGTTCCGCCGCGCGGGGGTGGCCCGGACGGCGCGTTCGGGAGCGGGGCTGGGGCTGTCGATCGTGCGCGCGGCGGTGCAGGCGCACGGCGGGACGGTGTCAGCGGAGCCGGTGGTTGGTGGCGGACTGGCGGTGACAGTGCGGGTGCCTACCGTGTAGCTGTTTCATTCAAAGTTGCGGCAGTAGTTGCCCTGGCGGGTCCCATCGGTCAGCGAGAGCTGCGCAACGACAACGCGGAGATCATGCGGCGGGTAGGGACCGGCGAGATCCAGGAAGCTTTCCGCGGACTCCCGCCGATGGACAGCGCCGATTGGCGTACATCTCGGTGGTCAATCCGGCTCGCGGAACGGGTCGAGCGCTACCACGCCGCTCTCGAACAGTTCGTGGTGCTGCCGTTCGCGGTCAACGAGGCCAAGATGTACGGCACGGCCGCCGCGTTGGTCCGCCGGTTCGGACGGGACCCCAGGCCGCGCCGGATGGACCTGCAGATCGCCGCGACGGCGGCAGTGCAGCGGATCCCGCTGCTCACCAGAAACCCGAAGGATTTCGTCGGGCTCGACTGGCTGCTCACTGTCGTCGACATCTGATTTCGGCCCGGCGGGCGTGGCCGGCGCCGCGCCCGCCGGGCCGAGATGTCCTCAGTAGACGTCCACGAACGTCGGATTCCCGTACAGCCAAAGGTCTTCGTACGGATCAGCCTGCCCGATCACGTCCACCGCCGGCTCGATCCCGCCGGCGACGTGCCGCTTCCCGTCCGTCCCGCGCACCCGGACGTAGAACGGCTCCCGCACGTTGCGGAAGGTGTGCTTGAACATCACGCGTCGTCCCGCATAGCCGCGCGAAGGCGTGAACGACTCCACCACCCGCGTACCCGGCGCAGTCATCGTGTCGCGATCCGCCGCCGGGCCGGTGACCGGGCCCGAGATCAGGTCCAGCCGGCCGAGACGCGGCACCGAACCAGACCCGTTCGGCCGGTACGCAGTCACCGCCGAAACGACGACCGTCACGGTCGATCCTCGGCGCACGCGCAGCCGTCCGCCGAAAGTCGCGCAATCGCCGCCGCCGAACACGCCGACTTCCAGCTGCTGCACCAAACCGCCGTGAGACAGCCAAATCCGGCCGGCGCGCAGACCCTCCAGCACGCCCTCGAAGCCCGGTCGACGCACACCGACCACGGTGCGGCTGAACTCGCCGGGATAGAAATCCGCGTACGGCGCGGACAATTGCGGCACCCCGCTGTCGACCGGGTCCGGGTATTTGCCGGTCTGCTCGTACCAGCCGTCCGGCACCGACGGCCGCACCAGCTGGTCGCCGCGGTTGTAGTGCGAGTCGGAGTTCGTGGTGATCCACCACGGTTTTCCTTCAGCCAGGAGGGAATCCCAGAGCCCGCCGACCTTCGCGGTGGTCCAGTCCCAGCCGCCGAACGTCCGGTACGCCTCGGCCGGGAAGCCGGGCCACGAGTTCGCGCCGGGGCTGTTGCCGTAGCCGCCGCGCGCGCCGCCGTTGCCTTGCGGTTTGGGGAATCCGTCCGCCTGCGCGCCGGGCGCGCCCTCCATGCCGATCACGATGCCCGGCGCGGTGTCGCGGTAGTTGCGCAGTTCGTGCGGCGACACGCGGCCGTTGCGCAGCGGGTGGTTGATCAGCACGACCGGCGCGTGGATCCGGCGTGTGCGTTCCTGATCGGCGAGCCACCGCAAACCCTTGAGCGCCAACGCTTCGTGCTCCGGGCTGGAGGATTCGGAACCGGTCAGCCGCCAGTCGAAACTCCGCTCGAATTCGCGCAGCACGCTCGCCTGGTCGCGCCCGGCCTGGAAGAACAGCGTGGCGTGCTCCGCGCCGGGCACGTTCCACTCCATGCCTTGCCACAGCAGCAGATCCGGATGCCTCCGCTGCGCCGCGAGCACGTCGCGGCTGGTCGGCTCCACCGACGACTTCTCGTGCGTCGCGTGGCCGTGATCAGTGAAGACGATCCATTTCGCGCCGTGCTCGCGCGCACCGGCGGCGATCCGGTCGATGGTGTACATCGCGTCGTACGAGTACTGGCTGTGCGTGTGGTGATCGCCGACGACCCACTGGTAGCGGCGGCCGAACAGCCAGTCGAGATCGATCCCGAGGTCAAGCCCCAGATCGAGGTCCATGGCGTCGGCCTGGCCCGAGGCCAGCACCGGGGCCCCGGCCGCGACAGCGCCGACCAGCCCCGCCCGCTTGAAGAATCCGCGGCGGCCGACGCCGCCCGGGTCCGTGGTGTTCATCCTGCTCCTGACCTGCTCCGAAGATTCGGCAGGACGCTATGGGGCAGTAGTGAACGGCTGGTGCCTGGAAGGTCACGAAGTGCTCGATGTGTCCGGGTTCACGGCGGAGCCGCCCCGCGGAAACAGGGCGGCTCCGCCAAGGCGTTACGCCGGAACCGAAGCGACGCCCTGGGAGAGGAACGGCTTGCCGTTGACCCGCTCCGAGACGCCCGCCCGGTCGAGGTACGGCGTGATGCCGCCCAGCCAGAACGGCCAGCCCGCGCCGAGGATCAGGCACAGGTCGATGTCCTGGGCCTCCGCGACCACGCCCTCGTCGAGCATGATCCGGACCTCCTCGGCGATCGCGTTGAGCGCGCGGTCGCGGACCTGCTCGGCCGTGGACGGCTGGTCGCCCTGCGTCCACAGCGCGGCGACCTCCGGGTCGACCGACGGCGTGCCGGTCGCGTCCCAGGCCCACACGCCCTTCTTGCCCGCCTTCACGAACTTGGCCAGGTTCTCGCTCACGGTGAAGCGGTCCGGGAACGAGCCGTGAAGCGTCTCGCCGACGTGCAGCGCGATCGCCGGGCCGACGAGCTGCATCAGGTTCAGCGGCGACATCGGCAGGCCGAGCGGCTCCAGCGCGGAGTCGGCGACCTCGAACGGCGTGCCCTCGTCCACGGCCACCAGCACCTCGCCGAGGAACCGCAGCAGCAGCCGGTTCACGACGAACGCCGTCGCGTCCTTCACCAGCACGCTCGACTTCTTGAGCTGCTTGCCGACCGAGAACGCGGTCGCCAGCGCCGCGTCGTCGGTCTTCTCGCCGCGCACGATCTCCAGCAGCGGCAGCACGGCGACCGGGTTGAAGAAGTGGAAGCCGACCACGCGCTCCGGGTGCTGCAGCTTCGAGGCCATCGCGGTGATCGACAGCGACGAGGTGTTCGTGGCCAGGATCGTCTCGGGGGAGACGTGCTGCTCCAGCTCGGCGAACACCTGCTGCTTCACGCCCAGCTCTTCGAAAACGGCCTCGATCACGAAGTCCGCGTCGGAGAACGCGGCCTTGTCGAGCGAGCCGGTGACGAGCGCCTTCAGCCGGTTCGCGCCGTCCGGCGACACGCGCTTCTTGGCGAGCAGCTTGTCGATCTCCTCGTGGACATAGCCCACGCCCTTGTCGACGCGCGCCTGGTCGACGTCGGTGAGCACCACCGGCACCTTCAGACGGCGCACGAACAGCAGCGCCAGCTGGCTGGCCATCAGGCCCGCGCCGACGATGCCGACCTTGTTCACCTTGCGCGCCAACGACTTGTCCGGCGCGCCGGCCGGTCGCTTCGCCCGCTTGTTGACCAGGTTGAACGAGTACAGCCCGGCACGCAGCACGTCCGACATCAGCAGTTCGGCGAGCCCGTCGGTCTCCGCCGCGTAGCCGCGGTCGAGATCGTTTTCCCGCGCCAGCTCCAGCAGTTCGACGGCCTTGGTCGCGCCCGGCGACGCACCGTGCGTGCGACCGTCCACGATGGACTTGGCGCGCGCGACGGCGGCGTCCCACTCCGCACCGCGGTCGATTTCCCGGCGGGCCGGGGTGATTTCGCCGTTGACGACCTTGGCCAGCCACAGCAGCGACTGTTCCAGGTAGTCCGCGGAACCGAAGACCTCGTCGACGATGCCGAGTTCGGCGGCCTTGCGCACGTTCAGCATCTTGTTCTGCGCCAGCGCGTTCTCGATGATCACGGTGACGGCGGCGTCCGGGCCGATCAGGTTCGGCAGCAGCTGCGTGCCGCCCCAGCCCGGGAACAGGCCGAGGAACACCTCGGGGAACGCGATAGCCGCGGTGTTCTCCGACAGCGTCCGGTAGTGGCACGACAGCGCGAGTTCGAGCCCGCCGCCCATCACCGCGCCGTTGACGAACCCGAACGTCGGGATCTTCGACTCGGTAAGCCTGCGGAAGACGTCGTGCCCGGTCTGCGCGATCTCCCGCGCCAGCTTCGGGTCCGACACCGCCTCGACGCCGGAAAGGTCCGCGCCGACAGCGAAGATGAACGGCTTGCCGGTGACCGCGATCGCGGCCGGCTCGGCGGCGAACGCCTTGTCCAGCGCGGTGTTCAGCGCGACGAGACCCTGCGGGCCGAAGGTGTTCGGCCGGGTGTGGTCGTGGCCGTTGTCCAAGGTGATCAGCGCGACCGGCTTGTCCAGCCCGGGCACCTTCACCAGGTTCGTGACCGCGTTGGTCACGACCTCGTCCGGGAACGCGGCCTTCGCCTCTTCAGCGGTGAAAGTCATTACTTCGCCCCCTCAGAGCCGTTGTAGGCCGGGTTTTCCCAGATCACGGTGCCGCCCATGCCGATGCCGATGCACATCGTGGTGAGGCCGTAGCGCACGTCGGGGCGTTCGGCGAACTGGCGCGCCAGCTGCGTCATCAGCCGCACGCCGGACGAGGCCAGCGGGTGCCCGCAGGCGATCGCGCCGCCCCACTGGTTGACCCGCGGATCGTCGTCGGCGATGCCGAAGTGGTCGAGGAACGCGAGCACCTGCACCGCGAACGCCTCGTTGATCTCGAACAGGCCGATGTCCTCAATGGACAGACCGGTGCGCTGGAACAGCTTCTCGGTGGCCGGCACCGGGCCGATGCCCATCACCTCCGGCTCGACGCCCGCGAACGAGTAGCCGACCAGCCGCATCCCGATCGGCAGGCCCAGCTCGCGCGCGGTGTCCTCGTCGGCGAGGATCGCCGCGGTCGCGCCGTCGTTGAGGCCGGCGGCGTTGCCCGCGGTGATCCGGCCGTGCGGGCGGAACGGCGTCTTCAGCTTCGCCAGCTGCTCGACGGTCGTGCCCGGGCGCGGCGGCTCGTCCTCGGTCGCGAGGCCCCAGCCGAGTTCCTTCGACTTCGTCGCCACCGGAACCAGCTCCGGCCCGATCTTGCCGGTCTTCACGGCCTCGGCGTAGCGCTCCTGGCTGCGCGCGGCGAACGCGTCCGTGCGCTCCTTGGTGATCTCCGGGAAACGGTCGTGCAGGTTCTCCGCCGTCTGGCCCATCACGAGAGCGGTCGGGTCGACCAGCTTGTCCGCGACGATCCGCGGGTTCGGGTCGACGCCCTCGCCCATCGGGTGGCGGCCCATGTGTTCGACGCCGCCGGCGATGGCGATGTCATACGCGCCGAAGCCGATGCCGCTCGCGGTGGTGGTGACGGCGGTCATCGCGCCCGCGCACATCCGGTCGATCGCGAAGCCCGGCACGGACTTCGGCAGCCCGGCGAGCAGCGCGGCGGTGCGGCCGATGGTCAGGCCCTGGTCGCCGATCTGCGTCGTCGCGGCGATCGCCACCTCGTCCACGCGCTCGGGCGGCAGCTCCGGATGCCGCCGCAGCAGCTCGCGGATGGCGTTGACGACGAGGTCGTCCGCCCGGGTCCCGGCGTACATGCCCTTGTCGCCCGCCTTGCCGAAGGGCGTGCGTACCCCTTCGACGAAGACGACATTGCGCACCCCTCGCGCGGTGGGCGCGAGCGGCGGCGTTGCTGGTGCGGCCACGAATGCTCCTGAAGTCGAGAGTGTTCCTGTTCCGCACCCTAGCCCTTGTTACCCGTGGGTAACCAGGGGAGTGGCCCGGTCGAGTGGGGGACGGCACACTCCCGGGGGCTTGTGGCATGCGGCACACTGACGGGAACGCACCAACCGGATGGGGGACGGCAATGGCGCTTTTCCGGGCGAACCCGGCGACCGAAATCGCGCGGCTGCGCAAAAAACTGGCGAAAGCCGCGGACCCGGATCTCCCGGAGAACCTCGCCATGCGGCACCGGATCGGCGTGCTGCTGGTGGAAACCGGCGAGTGGCCCGAAGCGGAGAAGCACTACACCGAACTCGCCGACGCCCAGGTGCGCGTCGAAGGCGAACAGCACCCGGGCACGCTGGGCGCTTGGCTGAACCTGGCGATGGCGAAAGCCGCGCTGGGGCGGACCGAGGACGCGGTGCACCTGATGGAGTCCACAGTGGACATCTACGAGGCGGTCGCCGGGCTGGACGATCCGGCGACCATGCAGGCGCGGCTGCTGCTGTCGGAGATGTACTCGGTGTCCGGCGAGTACGACGAGGCGCTGGCTGTGCTCAGTCGGCACCTGAACGCGTGCGTGGACAAGTTCGGGGAGTACCACGAGCTGACCATCGCGGCCGCGCGCCGGAAGGTCAGCGTGTTGCGGACGCTGGGCCGGTACGACGAGGCCGGTTCTCTGCACTCCGGCCTGTCCCGCAAGCCGCGAGACGACCACGAACGCGACGCGAATGATGCGGTCGGTTTGCTGATCCGGGCAGAGGGCGGCGAGGCGAAGGTCGTCCAGCACAAGGCAAGGGAACTCGCCGAGCAGTACCGCACGCCGGAGTTCGTGGAGGTGCTCGCGGCAGTGTTGTTGCGGGCTGGGGAGCCTGCGGAAGCGGCGGAGCTGTACCGCGCCGTGCTGGCCGCACAACCGGCGGCGCAGCAGTGGGGCGCGGCGGGCGAGCTGGCGCGGGCCTATCTGGAAAGCGGCCAGCTCGACGCGGCCGAAACGCTGGCGGGAGAACTCGTGGCGGCTGACGGTCTGCCGGACGAGCATCCGCTGAAGCTTGGTGCCCGGGCGACGTTGGCGCGGGTGGCCCGGGAACGCGGCCGGATCGAGGAGGCGGACCGTGAGCTGGCGGCGGTCGCGGCGGGGTTGACGGAGGCGTTCGGTCCGAAGCATCCGGATGTCGTCGAAGTCGCTGGGTGGCTGAAGAAGGACTGAACCGCCGGGGCGGGCAGACTGTCCAGGTGGGACTCTTCCGCGCGAAGCCAGAGCCGGCCGACGAGGTCGCCGCGCTGCAGGCCGCCCTCGCGAAGGCGCGCAACCCGACGAGCGTGCCGAGCCTGCGTCGGCGGCTCTTGCTGGGCCAGTTGCTGCTCAAGAACGAGGACTGGGCGGCAGGGGAGCGGCACTACACGGATCTCGTGCCCGCGTTGACGGACGAATTCGGTCCCCGCGAGCCGAACACCCTTGCCGCGTGGGCGAATCTGGCGTATCGCCAGACGTCGCAAGGCCGTCCGGCGGAGGCGATCCCGCTGCTGGAACGCACCGCGGAGGCGTTCGAGGAAACCTGGGGCGCGCGCCAGCCAGGGACGTTCAAGACCCAGTTGCTCCTCGCGGAAGCCTATGGCGTGGCAGCACAGTACGAAGACGCGCTCGCGGTGCTGGACGCGCACGTCGACTACTGCGCCGCCGAACTCGGCCCGGCGCACGCCCGGACGAGAGCCGGACGGCGCCGGAAGGCCACCATGCTGTGCGCGCTGGCCCGCTACGAGACGGCCGAACAACTGCTGTCAGCCGAGGACGCGCTCTGCGAGACCGACGGGCATCGAGACGCGCTCCTCTTGGTGGTGCGAGCCGAAATCGGAGATCCGGAGGCGGCGATCGCTCCGATGCGAGAACTGTTCGAGAAGCGTCCAGAGCGGGGGGAGTCCCTGGCAACCGTTCTCCTGTTGGCAGGGCAAGCGCCCGAGGCAGCCGACCTGCTCCGCCAGGCACTGGGCGAAGCGCGGGGCCGAGGCGCGCTGACCCTCCGCAGCGCGCTCGCGCGAGCCTGCGTGGAGAGCGGAAATCTGGACGAAGCCGAGCAAGCGGCGCGGGCGGTGCTGGCCGCTGGTGCCTGGCCAGCGGGACATCCGATGGTGCTCGGCCTCCGCGCGACGCTGGCCCGAGCCGCCGCCCAACGAGGCGACCGAGCGGGTGCGGCGGCGGAGCTGGAATCCGTGGTAGCCGGGCTCAACGCAGTCCTCGGCGCAGCCCATCCGCGCGTCGCCCAGGCCACCGGCTGGCTTGCGGAGTGCTGACGGCCGCGGGCTTGAACCCGCGGCCGCCAACCGAAAAGTCACTCCTGTGGACGCTCCGGAACCGGTGTCCCGTCCCGCAAATGCGGTTCCCGCAGCCGGAAAATCTCCTCGAACTCCCGCATCCGCGCCGCCCGGTAGTCCGGTACCCCGGACGCGTCGAAGCGGTAGAACCCGGCACCGTCCTGGAGACCTCGCCGCTGGCCGGTCATGTTCTCCTCGACGATCGCGGGCGCCTGGAACCGCTCGCCGAGTTCGCCGGTCAGGTAGCGCGAGGCGTAGTACAGGATATCCCCGCCGCCCCAGTCGATGAATTCCAGCGGGCCCAGCACCGAGAACCGCGGCCCGAGCCCGGCGCGGACCGCGAGGTCGATCTCGGCGGCTCCGGCCACCCCTTCCTCGACCATCCGCGCGGCCTCGTTCATCAGCAGCGCCTGCAGCCGCGGCACGATGTAGCCGGCGGCGGGCCCGCACACCACCGGCACCTTGCCGATTTCGCGCAGGAGCTCCACGAGCCGGTCGACCGCGGCCGGATCGGTGTCGTCGCTGCGGCTGACCTCGACCAGCGGCATCAGTTCGGCCGGGTTGAGCCAGTGCGCGTTGACGACCCGCTCCGGGCGGTCGGCGAGTTCCGCGATCTGCGTGACCAGGAAGGTCGACGTCGTCGAGGCCAGCACCGCCGACTCCGGCACCTGCGAGCCGAGCCAGCCGAACACCTCGCGCTTGACGTCCATGACCTCTGGCACGGCCTCGAACACCACGGTCGCGTCGGCGAGTTCCTTCGCCGAACGGTCGCCCAGCGTCAGGCTTTCCAGCGCATCCGCGTGGCCGGACATCGCGCGCAGCCGGTCCGCGAGCCGCGCCCGCACCTCGTCGCGCCGGAGCTGGCGTTCTTCCTCGGTGCGGTCCTTGACGTCCGCGAGCAGCACCGGATGTCCCGCCGCGAGGAAGGCCAGCGCGATGCCCTCGCCCATCCGCCCGGCGCCGACGATGGCGATCACGACTGGACTCCGTCCTGCAGCAGCTTGGTCAGCCCGGCGCGGTCGAGCTCCGCCAGGCCGAGGTTCTCGAAGGTCCGTCCCTCGGCGTAGAAGTCGCGGCCGGTGATCGCGGAGCCCAAGGCCAGCAGGCCTTCCGCGACCGGCGCCGGCACCCCGGCCCAACGGCCCGCGGACACCAGGAGCGACAGCCCGAGCCGGGTGTCTTCGACCATGTAGCGGTGCGTGTGGAGGTCGATCTTCTCGCGCCAGTCGCCGCTGTCGGTCAGCCGCTCGTGCGCCGCGCGGCCGTACATCCATTCCTCGCCGTCGGTGGCGTAGTGATCGGCCAGCGGGAAGTGCGGCGCGCCGTAGCCGAACGCTTCGCGCAGCGCGACCCGCTCGGCGTCCAGCGCGTCGGTCACGCTGCGGATCGACGGTTGCGTGCCCTCGTTGTGGATGTCCCAGGCGGCGAAGTGCTCCAGCGGACCGGCGTTCATCGTGATCAGCGGCGGATGGATGATCGGGCCCGCGTTCATCAATGCCCCGCTGAGCCCGTCGCCCGCGTCCTCGACGCTCGGGTACGCCTCGCGCAGCGTCTTGAACGCGCTTTCCGCCAGCCGCAGCGGGAAAACCCCGGTCGGCAGACGGGTCGCGTACCCGCTGATCACCACTTCCGCGGCACCGTGCCGGCGCGCGAGGTACGGCAGCGTCCCCGCTTCGGCGAACGCGATCTCCGAACTCCCGCCCGCCGCGGCGACGGCCTTGGCGAACACCATCGAACCGAACGTGCCCGGCGGCAGGAAGACCACCTGGCCCTCGGTCAGCAGCGGGGCGAGCCGGGGAGCCAGGTCGTCGTGCGTGGTCGAGGGCAATGGGATCACGATCAGAGCCGCGCCGCGCACCGCTTCGGCGAGGTCCGCCACCGGGTTGATCTCCCCGGCGCCGTCGCCCACCGGCACCGAACGGGAGCCCCGGTAGTCCCGGACGCTCACCGCCCCGGTCGCGCGCAACGCTTCCAGCGCCTCGGCGTTCCGCCGCCACCAGCGCACTTCGTGGCCGTGCTCGGCGAGTTCCGCCACCGTGGCCCAGGAACCGTGGCCGCCCCCGAGAACCGCGATCTTCACTTTCATGTGCTCCTGTCTCGTGCTGGTGTGCTGTCGCACTTTCTCACGGGCCGACCAGGTCGGTCTGCTCCCAAAGCCGATCTTGCTGCTCGGACGACCGCGCCGAACTCGCCCGGAACGATCGTCCGGTACGGCCCGGATCCGACCGCGACCCGGGCGATCGTCTCGATCGCCGCCGCCGGATCGCGCTGCATGGCGAGGAAATCCGAAAAGTCGTGGTCCGAGGCGGGTGCGTTCTCCACGAGTTTTTCATTGAACCCCGTGGAAAACGGCCCGGGTTCGACGACCCGGACTTCGATCCCGTGCGGGCGCAGTTCCTGGCGGACCGCCTGTGCCATGGCTTCGAGCGCGAACTTGCTGGCCCCGTACGCACCCGCGCCGGGAGCGACGAACAGCCCCGCCACCGACGTGACGAACACGATCCGCCCGCCGCTCCCGGCGGCGACGAGCCGATCGGCGACCAGCCTCGTCAGCTCGAGCGTGCCGAAGACGTTGACCTCGAACGTTTTCCGGACCATTGCGGAATCAGTGCGCAATAGCGGGCCTTCGGCACCGAATCCGGCGTTGTTGAGCAGAACCGACGCGTCGAGCGCCGCAGCCGCTTCACGATCAGCCGGGTCGAGCAGATCAAGCCGGGAGACCTCCGCGACAAGCCCGCGCTCGGCGAACGCCGCCCGTGTCGGCTCGACCTGAGCGTCCCGTTCGACCGTGGCGAAGACCCGGTGCCCGCGCGCCGCGAGCACCAATCCCGCTCCCAGTCCGAGACCCGAACCCGCGCCCGTGATCAAAACCGACTCGCTGTGTTTCTTGCTTGGCCGACCCACGCCCGCAGTCTCGCTTGCGTCGCGGCCCGGCCTCAATCAGACTTCCGCCACATGGAAGCGAGACCCACTGCGGCGGCGCGGCTGCTGTCGGTACTGGACTGCTTCAGCGCCCAGACGCCGGTGCTCTCCCTGACTGAAATCGCCCAGGCCGCGGGCCTGCCGTTGAGCACGGCGCACCGGCTGGTCGGCGAGCTGGCCGAATGGGGTGCGCTGACCCGCGACGACCACGGCGGCTACCACCTCGGGCTGAAACTGTGGGAGCTTGGCTCGCTCTCGCTGGCCCGGGCCTCGATACGCGACATCGCCCTGCCGTATCTGGGCGACCTGTTCGACGCGACCGGTGAAAACGTGCACCTGTCCGTACTGGACGGAACTGACGTCGTGTTCCTCGCCCGGCTGGCCGGACACCGCTCGGTCGGCATCCTGACCACGACCGGCAGCCGCCTGCCCGCGACCACCACCGCGACCGGCCGGGTGCTGCTCGCGCACGCCACCGCCGACACCCGTGAATCCGCGCTCACCAGCCCGATCGCGGCGGAAACCCCGCACACCACGACCGACCCGGAAACCCTGCGCGCCGAACTAGCCGAGATCGCCCGCACCGGCTACTGCGTCGCCGACCGCCAGCTCGCGGACGACGCGGTCGCCGTGGCTGCCCCGATCCGCGACGCGTCCGCACGGGTCACCGCCGCGGTCGCGGTCGTGGGCCGCCGGGAGACGACCTCGGTCGCGCACCTGGTCCCCGCGGTGGTCACGACGGCTACCGGGGTGGCAAGGTCGCTCGGTTACCGCCGCCCGGCCCGTCGTCGCGTTTGAGCGCTGTTCCTGGACCATCCGAGCCAATCAGCCGCTCGCCCGAACCCTGCCGAAGGTCTAAACCTCAACTAGAGGTCCGAACCACTCGGCGCGCGTCAGGAAGCCGTGCTGTGCAACGCCTTGCTCAACGCCGCCACAGTCAGCTCCACCTGCCACGGCCGCGCCCCGCCCGCCCGCAGCGCGTCCGCCACCGAATCCTCCGCGAGGTCGGCGGGCGGTCGCCAGCAGGTGCGCCGGACGAGATCCGGCAGCAGCAGGTTCTCCACCGGCAGCTTGCGGTCCTCCGCGATCGCGGCCAGCGCGGCTCGCGCCGCGGCGAGCCGGGCGGCGGCGTCGGGGTCCTTGTCCGCCCAGCGGTTCACCGGCGGCGGACCGTCGTTGGGCTGGCTCGGGCTCGGCAGTTCGCTCGACGGCAGCGCCTTCGCCGCCTGCAAGTGCCGCAGCCAGCTGGCCGTGTACTTGCGCTGCACGCGTCCGCTGAACACCGGCAGCGCCTGCAGTTCCTCGACCGTCTTCGGGTCCGAGGTCACGGCGTTGACGATCGCGCTGTCGGGAAGGATCCGGCTGGGCGCGCGGTCGCGTTTGCGGGCCAGTTCGTCGCGGGCCTGCCACATCTCCCGCACCGCGGCGAGGCCGCGCGGGCTGCGGATCTTGTGCACCCCGGACGTCCGGCGCCACGGTTCGGCGCGCGGCGCGGGCGGGGGAGCGGTGCGGACAGCCTCGAACTCCTGCTGCGCCCACTCCAGCTTGCCCTGCGCCGCCAGCTCGGCTTCGAGCTTCGCGCGCAGTTCGTTGAGCAGTTCGACGTCGAGGGCCGCGTAGTTGAGCCAGTCGACCGGCAGCGGACGCTTCGACCAGTCCGCGGCGCTGTGCCCCTTTTCGAGCGTGTACCCGAGCAGCAGCTCCACGAGCGTGCCCAGCGCGACGCGTTCGTACCCGGCCAGCCGTCCGGCCAGTTCGGTGTCGAACAGCGACAGCGGGCGCAGGTCCAGCTCCGCCAGGCACGGCAGGTCCTGGGACGCGGCGTGCAGCACCCATTCGGTGTCGTTGAGGACGTCCCGCAGCGGGGCGAGGTCGTCGGCGAGCGCGATCGGATCGATCAGCACCGTGCCGGAGCCTTCGCGGCGCAGCTGGACGAGATAGGCCTTGGGCCAGTACCGGTAGCCCGACGCCCGTTCGGTGTCGACGGCGACGGCGCCCGTGCCCGCGGCGAGCCGCGCGCACGCTTCGGAGAGCGCGACGGGGTCGGTCACCACCGGTGGGGTGCCTTCCGCCGGTTCGCGGAGCAGCACCGGCGTTCCGGAGGCACCGGGGTTCTCGGTGGTCTCGTCTCCGGTCCGGGCTCCGTCCGCCTGTGCAGTTCCCATGTCCGACGACCCTACGGGACGAGCGGACCGCGCCTGGTCCGCCCGCCCCGCAGGGACGTGGTTCGTCGTCGTCAGCGGATCACGCCGGCTCGCATCGCCAGCGCGACCATCTGCGCCCGGTCGCCCGTGCCGAGCTTGCGCCCGATGCGGGACAGGTGGGACTTGACGGTGAGCGCGGAGAGGGAAAGCTCCTCCCCGATCTCCTTGTTCGACTGCCCGTCCGCGACGAGCTGGAGCACCTCCACCTCGCGAGCCGAAAGCTCGCGCGGGGTGTTGTCGGTGCCCGCCACTCGCGTGCCGGTCGCCAGGACCGGGGCCACGCTCGGGTCGGCGTAGACGCCGCCTTCGAGAACCCGGCGCACGCCGTCGGTGACCACCACCGGCGACGCCGACTTCAGCAGGTACGCCTGAGCTCCGGCCTGGAACGCGGAGCGCACCGCGTACGGGTCGTCGGAGGATGCCAGGACCACCACGCGCGGCCAGCCGTGGCTACGGAGTTCCGTAACCAGCTCGATGCCGCTGCCGTCCGGCAGTCCGAGATCGAGGATCGCCAGATCGCACGGGCCGGTGGCCTGTGCTCGCGCCCTCGCCTCGGCCACCGTGGCGGCCTCGTGGACAGTGCCCGCACCCATTTGTGCGAGTCGTGCTGCGATTGCCTCCCTCAACAGCGGGTGGTCATCGACCACCAACACGGAAAAAAGCTCTTCCCGCGGGTGCGGAACCATGCTCGCCGGCAAAGCACCGGCTGGCGTGGATCGGACGGCCTGAGATAAGCCGACGGTAGCCACGTCACTACCTCCCTGGAGTCGGTCGTGCCCCCCGACCGGCACCGGGACCTTCGGCCGTTCAGCCGCGCCAGCTTTAGACCGAAAGTGGTGTCGTCCCAGGCACTGTAGCCGTCCGGACGCCGTTGCGGGGGGATCGAATGGGTATCTATCCGAAACAGTTCGTCACTCAGCGAGGTCGTTGTAACACGATCGGACTAACGATCGGAGTCTTGTTAACGACTGGCGACCGGGCCGCGATGCACCTCAGTTACCGGCATCGAAACGGGCGTGCAGATGGCCCGTGCACCTGCGGGTGCTGCCGGAGCGGGGCCGCCGCCCCGGCCGTCCCGCTCCGGAAATGCGCTCCGGCCGGGGCAAGATCATTTTCTTTCACGTTTTGCCGCGCGCGTCGCCCGCCCGGCCGGGTCGTGCCGGAGGCGCTGGAAGACGGCCTGGAACCGCGTAGGAGCAGGTTACCGGGGGTTCACTGGCTGTGATCATGCCCGGCCACGAACGTGCGGCATCCGGAGCAGCGGCTGCCGCGGTCCACGATGGACAGTCGGCGGCGGGCGTCCGGAAGCCCCGCTGAAGATCTCAGCGGAGGGCTGGGAAGGCTCGAATCCGCCCGGGAAGGCGCGTTCGTGCGCGTGCAAGGGCCGCGAAGGGGCTGCCCGACCGGGTGAACTTAGGAAATCAGGAGCTTTGCCGCTGCTCGAACAGCGTGACGCCCACCGGCGGCAGCCCCACGACGCTCGCCATCACCTGGCAGAACGCGAGCCCGTGCGGGCCGAGCGCGGCGTCGGTCGGGGTCCAGGAGGCCCGCAGTTCGAGGTCGTCCGTGCGGGCCGGGCCGGAGATGTCGCCGAAGCGAGCCGAGGACGTTTCCGTGACGGTGCCGCCGAGCGCCTTCCACGACGCGCCGGAGGCCTCCAGCGCGTCGGTGAGCCACGACCAGCCGACCGCGGGAAGGAACGGGTCCGTGGCCAGCTCGCGGTCGAGCTCGGCGCGCACGTACATGACCAGCCGCAGCACGCCGTCCCAGCCTTCCTGGCCGTCCGGATCGTGCAGCAGGACCAGCCTGCCGGACGCCAAGACGTCGGCGGGCCCGGAAACGTCGCAGCTCAACGCGTACGACCACGGCGCGAGCCGCTGCGGCGCGCGCATGGTCTCCAGGCGGATCTCCGGGCGCGGCCGGACGGCTTGCAGCGCCGCGACGGCTTCGCGGAAGAGATCGGGCACTGGCGTCATCGCGGTCACGCACCGACTGTAGGGCGGCGACGCCCAGTTGCGGACGCAGGCGCGCCGAGCGAGACCCAGCCGCGACCCGGCGAACGGCTCCGGCTGCCCTTCCGTCTCTCCTGCCGTGCCCGCTGCCGCTGCGGCGCCGGCCGGGTCCCGCGCGACGCGTGCGCCTGGGTGCGCGGGGCGGGGGCCTGGCAGGTCGTGGTGTGTCGGTGTGGAGGACGTCCTTGACGCCGTATTGGTTGCATCGCTCGCACCCGATGCTGCGTTGGTTGCGCCTCGCGCACTGAGCGCCGTGCTGGGTGCGTCGGGCGCAGTCGACGCCGCGGCGGTGCGCTGGATGTCCGGGCGACGCCGCGTGGTTGCGCCTCGCGCACCGAATGCCGCGTTGGATGCGTAGTCCGCACAGCATTGGCACCGGGCAGGCGACGCCGAATCCGGCACCGAGCCGTGCGGATCCCTCGGCAGGCGCGGCTATCGGCAGCGGAGCGAGGGCTTGTCGGGCACGGGGCGGCCGGACGTTGGGCACGGGGCGGCCCGGGACTGCCGGACCCGCGTGGGACCATGGGGGTCGTGCCTCAGGTTTCGTCCGCGCCCGTCGGCGCCCCGTCCGTTTCGCCCCGTCGCGCCCTGCCCGGCTCGGCTTTCCTCGCCGCCGCGCGCGGGGAGCGGCCCGCGCACGTCCCGGTGTGGTTCATGCGCCAGGCCGGCCGTTCGCTGCCGGAGTACCGCGCGCTGCGCGAGGGCGTCCCGATGCTCGACGCGTGCTTCGACCCGGAGATGCTCGCCGAGATCACGATGCAGCCGGTCCGCAGGCTGGGCGTCGACGCGGCGATCCTGTTCAGCGACATCGTGGTCCCGCTCAAGGCGGCCGGCGTCGACATCGACATCGTCCCCGGAACCGGCCCGGTCGTGGCCTCGCCGATCCGCGACGCGGAGGCGGTGCGCGCGCTGCCGAAGCTCGAACCCGAGCAGGTGGCGAAGGTCGCCGAGGGCGTCCGGCTGCTGGTGGACCGGCTCGGCGAGACGCCGCTGATCGGGTTCGCCGGAGCGCCGTTCACGCTGGCCAGCTACCTGATCGAGGGCGGCCCGAGCCGCAACCACGAGCACACCAAAGCCCTGATGCACTCGCAGCCCGAGGTCTGGCACGACCTCGCCGCGCGCCTCGCCGACATCGCCGCCGCCTTCCTGCGCGCCCAGCTCGATGCCGGCGTCGACGCGGTGCAGCTGTTCGACTCGTGGGCCGGTGCGCTGTCCGAGCGCGACTACCGCGAGTTCGTGCTGCCGCATTCGGCCCGGGTGCTGGCGGCGGCCGGCGAGCACGAGGTGCCGCGGATCCACTTCGGCGTCGGCACCGGCGAGCTGCTCGGCGCGATGCGCGAGGCGGGCGCGGACGTCGTCGGCGTCGACTGGCGGATTCCGCTCGACGTCGCGGTCCACCGGCTCGGCGGCAAGGTGTCGGTGCAGGGCAACCTCGACCCGGCGCTGCTGTACGCGTCGTGGCCGGTCCTGGAGGCCGAGGTGCGCCGGATCGTCGAGGAGGGCCGCGCCGCTCGCGGGCACGTGTTCAACCTCGGCCACGGCGTGCTGCCGAGCGTCGACCCGGAGGTGCTGAAGCGCGTCGTCGACCTGGTGCACTCGCTGTGAAGCACGTCGCGGTCGTCGGCGGCGGGATCTCCGGGCTGGCCGCGGCGTACCGGTTGCGCCGGCTGCTCGGCGACCGGGTGACGATCACCGTTTTCGAGAGCACGGCCGCGATCGGCGGGAAGCTGCGCACGGCGGAGGTCGGCGGAGTCGGCTACGACGTCGGCGCCGAAGCGTTCCTCGCCCGGCGGCCCGAGATGCTTTCGCTGGTCGACGAGGTCGGCCTGGCCGATCGCCTGGTGCATCCGACGAAGGCGCGCGCCACGATCCACGCGGGCGGTTCGGTGCAGAGCTTGCCGCCCGGCACCGTGATGGGAGTCCCGGCGTCCGCGGACTCGGTCGCGGGCGTGCTGTCCGACGACGGACGGCGCGCGGTCGAGAAGGAGCGTTCGCTCGGCCCGGTCGAACTGGGCGATGGCGACGCGCCGCTCGGACCGCTGCTGCGAACCCGGTTCGGAGAGGAGCTGGTGGACCGGCTGGTCGACCCGCTGCTGGGCGGCGTCTACGCGGGCGGAGCCGACGGCTTGGGTCTCCGCGCGACGATGCCCGGCCTGGCCAACGCGATTGAGGGCGGAGCGGGTTCGCTTACCGAGGCCGCTTCCTCGCTGCTGCCGAAAACACCGGGCACCGCACCGGTTTTCGGCAGTCTCACCGGCGGCTTGCGGGGATTGCTCGACCGGCTGCTGGAGCTGTCCGGAGCGGAACTGCGCACTTCATCGACGATTCGCGCGCTGACGCGGACGCCATCCGGCTGGCGGCTGGAGTTCGGCGCGGCCGCCCCGGCACATGCGCCCGCGGACAGCCCCGTCGACGCGGACGCGGTGCTGCTCGCGGTGCCCGCCCCAGCCGCTCGGAAGCTGCTGGACGGTGTGGTCCCGGCGGCTTCGGCAGCGTTCGGCGAGGTTGAACTGGCGTCGATGGCGGTCGTCGCGTTCGCGTTCCCGCCGGGCACTGAGCTGCCTGATGCATCCGGAATCCTCATCGGCGCGGGGGAGCGGGACGCGGAAGGCGTGCCGTACGCGTCCAAGGCGTTCACGTTCTCGTCAAACAAATGGGCGCACCTGGGCGGGTCCGGTCCGGTTCTGGTGCGCGGTTCGGTCGGCCGGTTCGGCGAGCCCGGCGCGTTGAACGGCGACGACGATTCGCTGGTCGCGGCGGTCCGCGCGGATCTGGCCCGGCTCGCCGGCGTCACCGCGGAGCCGATCGACACCCTGGTGACGCGCTGGGGCGGCGGCCTCCCGCAATACGGCACCGGGCACCTGGAGCGAGTGAGGCGGATCGAGACGGCGGTGGCGGAGGTCCCGGGCCTGGCCGTGGCGGGCGCCACGCTGCACGGCGTCGGGCTGCCGGCCTGCGTGGCCACGGCCGATGCCGCCGCCCGGCGGATCGCGGAGCAGCTCTTCGTGTGACGGAGCCCCATGGCGATCGCCGTGCGAGGAGTGCCAGGATGGAGTCATGGCGCGGCTGAATTACAACGAACTCAACGACACGATCCGCTACACCACGTGGTCGGTCTTCCGGATCGAACCGGGGAAGTTGGGGGAGGACCGCGGCGCCGCGGGCCGCGAGACGGCCGAGTACCTCGACGGGCTCGAGGCCAAGGGTGTCGTCGTCCGGGGCGTGTATGACGTTTCCGGCCTCCGCGCCGACGCGGACTTCATGATCTGGTGGCACGCCGAGGAGATCGAGCAGGTCCAGGCCGCCTACACCGGGTTCCGGCGCACGCCGCTCGGCCGCGCGTCCACGCCGGTCTGGAGCCAGACCGCGCTGCACCGGCCCGCCGAGTTCAACAAGAGCCACGTGCCCGCGTTCCTGGCCGGCGAGGAGGCGCGCAAGTACGTCTGCGTGTACCCGTTCGTCCGGTCCTACGACTGGTACCTGCTGCCCGACGAGGAACGCCGCAAGATGCTGGCCGACCACGGCAAGGAGGCGCGCGACTACCCGGACGTGCGCGCCAACACCGTCGCGTCCTTCGCGCTCGGCGACTATGAGTGGATCCTCGCCTTCGAGGCCGACGAGCTGCACCGGATCGTCGACCTGATGCGCCACCTGCGCAACACCGAAGCCCGTCGCCACGTGCGCGTCGAGGTCCCGTTCTACACCGGCACGAAGGTGCCGCCCGCCGAACTCGTCGCGGCTCTGCCGTAACCGCCGGTGCAGGACGTACTTGCCGGGGCCTGGCAGTCGCTCGCCGGGGAACCGCTGCCCGCCGTGTCCCTGACCGGTGACGAATCCGTGCTGCCCGGGCACTTCCGGGTCCCCGCCATGGCGAGCGCCAGCATCGCCGCGGCCACCCTGTCCGCCGGTGAACTGCTGCGGCTGCGCGGCATCGACCCCGGCACGGTGTCGGTCGACACCCGGCACGCCGCCGCCGCGTTCCGCAGCGAGCAACTGCTGCGCATCGACGGCGAACCCGCGCCGAGCCCGTGGGGCAGCATCGCGGGCGACTACCGCGCGGCCGACGGCTGGATCAAGCTGCACTGCAATACCTCCCGCCACGAAGCGGCGGTCTGCTGGGCGCTCGGCGTCCCGGCGACCCGCGAAGCGGTGACGAAGACCGTGGCCGCGAAATCCATGGCAGAGGTCGAATCCGCCGTGGTGACCGCGGGCGGCGCGGCAGCGTTGATGCGCTCGCGCGAGGACTGGCTGGCGCACCCGCAAGGCCAGGCCGTCGCGGAACTGCCCCTGGTCGAACTGGACCGGATCGGCGACGCGCCGAAGCGCACCCTGTTCGACTCGGACCGCCCGATGGGCGGCGTCCGCGTGCTGGAACTGACGCACGTGCTCGCCGGCCCTGTCGCGGGCCGCGTGCTGGCCGCGCACGGCGCGAACGTGCTGCACGTCGGTGCCGCACACCTGCCGCGGATCCCCATGCTGACCATGGACACCGGCCAAGGCAAACGCTCCGCCTTCGTCGCGCTCGACACCGAGGGCGGCCGCGCGAAGCTGAAGAAGCTCATCGCCCGCGCGGACGTCCTGGTCCAGTCGTTCCGCCCCGGCGCACTCGCCCGGATCGGCTTCGGCCCGGAGCAACTCGCCGAATTGCGGCCCGGCCTCGTGGTCGCGGACATCTCGGCATACGGCTGGACCGGCCCGTGGGCCCGCCGCCGCGGCTTCGACAGTCTCGTGCAGATGTCGTCCGGCATCGCCGAGGAGTACGCCACTGACGCTCCCGCTCCGCTGCCCGCGCAGGCCTTGGACCACGCCACCGGCTGGCTGACCGCCGCCGCGATCATGACGGCCCTCCGCCGCACCGTCACCGACGGCGGCAGCTGGCACGCCCGGCTGTCCCTCGCCGGCACCGGACGGTGGCTGGATTCCTTGGGCCGCAAGGATCCGGAACCGTCCGAAGTGGACTACGCGGACGTGCTAGAGACGGTCGACAGCGACTTCGGCCAGATGACCCGGGTACGGATGGCCGGAGAACTGCCGGGCGCGCCGCCGCACTGGGACCACCCGTCACCCCGGCCCGGCGCGGACACCGCGGTGTGGTCGCCGGTCGTGCCGCAGCCGGTCTCGTGAGCGCAGCCGGTTCCGCGGGCGCGACCGGCCGGTGACTGCCGCACCGGTGCCGCGGGCACGGACGGTCTCGTAAGCGCAGGCTCGTGAGCGCCCGGCCGGTGAGTGCAGCGCCGGTCGGTAAGGGTGCCCAGTCCCGCGAGCACCCGTGAACGCCGCCGGTCTGTGCGCGCGCCCAGCCCCACGAGCGACGGTGAACACCGCGCTGGTCGCCGCTCTCGCAAGCGCACGCAGTGCTGGTCACCCTCCCGCAAGCGCACGCAGTTCCGTGAGCGCCGCCGCTTCCGTGAGCGCAGCCGGTCCTGTGAGTGCGCCGATCCTGTGAGCACCGTCAGCACAGGCAGCCCGTGCGCACCCAGCTCCGCGAATGCCACCGGAAGGTCAGCGCCGCCAGTCCCGTAGGTCCCATGCCGGTCCCGCGAGCGCCACCAGCCTCGTCGATCCCGCCGGTCAACCCCGCTCGCCACGCAGCGGCTAAATCGGCATAAGCCCTCCAGTGACCCGCTTGTCCGGATAAGCCGCCAGTCCGCCCATCGCCACGAGTTCGGCCGGTCCTGAGCCACGGCCCGCAGTGCCCTGCTGTTCGGCCCGCGCGAGCACCGTCGCCCCGGCAGTCGTCGGCGGCAGCGAATCGACCTTCCGCTTGTCGAACTTCTTGGCGATCCGCTGGCTGCCGACCAGACAGAGCCAGAGCGCCATCCCGATCTCGACGAAAACAAGCAGCACCATGACGTTCAGGTGAGACCGGCCGACGTCGTAGACCAGCCGCGCCACGCCCACTGCCAGCACGATCACCCCGGCCGCGGTCAATGCGTACCCGAGGCTCGTCAACGGCCTGCGCCGGCTGACCAGCTGCCGCTGGACCAGATCGGTTTCGAGCGCCTGTATCGCAGGCTTGAGCACGGGCGACCGCGCGACCCGCGACGCCAGCTGACCTTGACCTGCCGCCTGGTGCACGGCTTGTTCGATCGGCGGCGACGCTGGTGGCGAGCCGGTAGAGACGACTTCGCCCAGTCGCCCAACCTGCAACTGTCCGCGTGAGAGCAGCGCCGCGATCGCGGTTTCCACCACCCGGAGCCGCCCGTCGGCCAAGTACGCGACGTCGTAGGCATCGCGCGGTACGGCGGCCGACTCCGGCGCGGACGCCTGCGTGGCCAGCTTGTCCTTGCCAGTGGCCAGAATGCTCAGCACGCCCACGGCGGTGGCCGCGTAGACGAGATAGATCGGGCTCAAGGCAGCCCAGAATCCGTTCACGACAGGTTCCCTCCCTCCAGGTCCGGCAGAGATCGGATAACACCGCCGTAACCAGACATGTCGTCAGCGTAACCAGCACCACCGACAAAACCGGAACAGGCTCAGCGGCGAAACCATCTGCGCCGGGGTTTGGGCAGGTCACCGCGGGCGATGAGCCACTCCGCGAACGCGTCGGCATACTCCCGGGCCCGGATCGAAGTCGTCTTAGGACGCTCCGCGGCGTAGGTGTCGAACAACGGCCGGTACCGCGCGCCCAGCGTCTCCGGCAGGTCCGGCCGCAGATACGCCACCAACCGCCGCCGCTTGCCGAGCAGCACTTCGGCTTCGATGCGCAACCGCGAGGCCTCGAAGCCGGACGGCGCCTCGGCCCCGGTCAACAGGCTGTCCAGCAACGCGGCCTGCCGAGCTGCCAGCTCTTCCCGGCTCACCTCGTCACCGCAGTCCGCAATGCGACCAGCTCGGCAGCGAGTTCGGAATCGGTGGGGTAGTCGTCGTCGCGCTCCAGGAGAACGCCCGGCGGATCCGTGCGCCGACGCAGTTCGGCGAGCAGATCGAGCACCTCCGGCAGCACTGGATGCGCGTGCGTGTCGTGATAAACCCCGTCGCGTTCCACGCCGCCTGCCATGTGCACGTACGCCAGCCGTTCCCACGGAATCCCGTCCAGGAACGCCACCGGATCGGTACCCACATTGCGCGCGTTCGCGTACAGGTTCGCCACGTCGATGATCAGCAGGCAGCCGGTCCGTTCGGTCAGCTCGGTGAGGAATTGTTCCTCGGTCAGCTCGCTTTCCGGCCATTCCAGCAGCGCGGCGATGTTCTCCAGCGCCAGCGGTACGTCCACAATGGACTGAGCGAGCCGGACGTTGTCCACCAGCACGTCCAGCGCCTCGCGCGTGCGCGGCAGCGGCATCAGGTGCCCGGAATCCAGCCCGCCCGCGCGGACGAAACAGACGTGGTCGCTGGCCAGCGGCGCGTCGAGGACCCGGGCCAGTTCGGCCAGATGCTCCACCCGCGCGGTGTCCAGCGGTTCGGCCCCGCCCAGCGACAGCGACACCGCGTGCGGCAGCACCGGCATCCCGCGGTCCTTCAGCGCCAGCAGGCTTTCCGGCAGGTGCGGGGCGTGCAGGTTCTCCGCGACCACCTCGACCCAGTCGACGCCCGGCAGCCGCGCGATCGACAGGTCCAGTTCCGGCCGCCAGCCGATGCCGATCCCCAGCCGGTCAGCCACCGCACCCACCTCCGCCTCCGTCGCAGGACGAGCTTCCCGCTCCGCTCTTCAACGCCAAGCTTGTCGCATGGCGCGGATACAGCGCGAACCCGCCCAACGCGACCTGCGAAGCGGACTGTGCCCGCGGTGCCGCCGGATCCGTCCGCACCGCGGCGACCATCGCGCGCCCGTCCTTGGTCAAATGGCCCCTCGGCCGCCTGCGGCTGGTCACCGCGAGCAGCACAGTCAGCCCGCCGGTCGGGTGGTGCAGTGCGAAGCCGTTCACCCAGCGCGCCAGACCGATCACGAGCAGTGCAGCGAAGGCCAGAACCACGCCCGTCGCGAAGCCGAAGGAAGCGACCAGACCGTGCTGGCGGAGGTCGTTCCCGATGGCCCGCACCGGCGCGGAGACCGCCTGCTCAACCGGCCCGCTCGGCGCTCCGGAGACAGCGGTGAGCTGGTGCACCGTCAGCGTCAAGGCCAGCGCGGATCCGTAGATCGCCAGGAACTGCGGGCCGAAGATCCCCGACGGCTCGTGCACGGCGTCTCCCTCCTCGGATCGGATACCCCGCGGACGCCCGGACCGCGCGTCTCGTCGCGGCTATCCGCCGCAGCCGCCCCCGCCGCCACAGCTGCTGCCTCCGCCGCACGAAGACCCGCTGCTGCACGAGGAACCACTGCTGCACGACGATCCACCACTCGATCCGCCGCCCCCGGCCCAGGTGGTCCCGCCGCCGCTGAGCAGCGCGGTGCTCATCTCGTCGTCCGGATACAGCGCGATCCCGCCGAGCGCGACCACGCCCGCCGCCCCGGCGAACAACATTACGCCGCCGTTCCGGCTCGTCTCGGCGAACTCCTCAGGCCGTTCCTGCGCGGCTTTCGCGTCTTCGCGGGCCCGCGCCACGACAGCGTGGCCCGCGTCGGTCGCCTGGGACGTTTTCTTGCCCTTGCGGGACGTGAACGCGATCAACGTGAGGATCCCGGCCACGAACAGCAGCCCGATCAACCCGCCGATCGGCCGGCCCAGCTGTGCTCCGTTGACCGCACGGACGATGCCGATCAGCAGCAGCGCCGCGTACACCGCCACAACGCCGGTGCGGAAGCCGTCCAGTCCGTCGCCGATGACGGTCACCAGCCCGCGTCGCTCGAGGTCCTCGCGGATCTTCTCCACTTCCGCCCGGACCGCCGGCAACCTGCGCACCATGGCAACGGTCGCCGTGCCGCTCTGCGCGGCGTCGTGCACCGCTCGTTCCAGCCTCTTGCGAGCCGGTCGCTTGCCGATCGCGCTCAGCTTGCCCTTGCTGCTCACCCGCAGCAGTTCTTGCTCCAGCAGCGTCGCGATCGCGGTGTCGACCGTGCGGTCCGAGCCGCCGGCCAGGTAGGCGAGCTGGTAGACGTCCGGGCGCAGCGGGGCCGCGACGGCAGCGGGCGCGTTCCGCTGCCGGGACCGCGCCATCGACGGCCAGGTCAGCTGCACCACCAGCACGACGGCCAGCGCCAGGCCGAAGATCAGCAGGAATTGCGGGCCGGAAATGCCCCACGGTTCGTCCACGGTTTCCCCCTCTTTTCCGCGTTGCCGGAACCTTAACCGGACCGTCGCCGGAGGCTGACGGCAGAACTGACGCAGCCGGCGCCCGATTCGTTCCCGGCTCAGCTGTTCCCGCCGCCGCAGCCCCCTCCGCACCCGCTGCCGCAGCCGGATCCGCACCCCGAACCGCCGCACCCGGATCCGCAGCCCGCACCGCCGCCGGATCCGCAGCCCGCCCCGGCGGCCCAGTACCCCGCCGCTCCGCCGAACCCGCCCGCGACGCCGGTACCCGCGATGGCGGCCCGTGCCTGCCGGGTCGCCGGGAGCCCGCGGAGCAGCGCGACCCGCAGCTCGCGATCGGGATGATTCGAGAGCCCGCCCACCGCGACGTTCCCGGTCAGGCCGCTGATCAGGCTCTGGTCCGGCCACGCCGCCTCGGCCGCCGCACGTCCGGCCTCGGTCGGCCGGATCCGCCGGGCAGCCCTGTGACGGGACAGCGCGGCGAACGCGAACCACACGGGCACCAGAAGCGAAATCAGCACAAAGCCGTTCAGCCAGCCGACGAACGCCGCCACGCCGGCCGCAGTCAGCACTGCTTCTTCGATCGCGGTCCACTTCCACGCCCGTCGCAGCGCTGGGCCGTCGACGAGCAGACCTCGTTTGGTCAGGTCATCGACCAGCTCGCGGACCGCGTCACCCCAGACGAGGCCGCGCAGCACGGTCGCGATCCCGACCCCCGTGCCGGCCAGCTCAGCGGCTTCCCGGCTCAGATCGTCGGACGGTTCGGTCGGCGTGCGATACAGCCGTCCCACGGAATCCGCCCGCAGCTGCTCCCGCTCCAGCATTGAGGTGACCGTCGTTTCGGCGACGCGGATCGGGCCGTTCGTCAGCAACGCGACCTGCGCCGCGGACGTCAGCCGCGTTTCGGGATGCCTGCCGCGGCGCAACCGGGCGGCGGTCCGCAGCCCGAGCCGCCAGCAGATCAGCGCCAGCACCAGGATCAGCGCGGCCGGCGTCGCGCGTTCGATCGTCCACTCCATCACGGACCCCCTCCGGATGAACAATCCACGCTACCTGCCCGGCCCGGGTTGCCGCCGCACGAAAAACCGCCCTCCCCGGGACGGGAAGGGCGGTCTTGGGGGACCCGGGCGTCAGTCGCCGGATTCCTCGACGAGCTTCAGGGAAATCGAGTTGATGCAGTAGCGCTGGTCCGTGGGAGTCGCGTAGCCCTCGCCCTCGAACACGTGCCCGAGGTGGCTGTGGCACGAGGCGCACAGCACTTCGATGCGCCGCATGCCCATGGTGCGGTCCTCGCGCAGCAGCACCGCGTCCGAGTCCGCCGGGTCGTAGAACGACGGCCAGCCGCAGTGGCTTTCGAACTTCGTGTCGCTGCGGAACAGCTCCGCGCCGCAAGCCCGGCACTCGTACACGCCGGTGGTCTTGGTGTCGGTGTACTCGCCGGTGAACGGCCGTTCGGTGCCGGCTTGCCGGAGCACCGCGTACTCCTCGGGGCCCAGCTGCTCCCGCCATTCCTGGTCGGACTTCACCACGCGGGGAGTGGTGCCGACGACGGGTTTCATACCTTTCACCCCTCCCACGTTACCTGGAGAGAAAAGCGACCGTGTGCAGCGCGATGTCCCAGGCGGTGACCAGCAGCCCGAGCACGATCAGCACCACGACCAGCGCGGACACCCAGTAGCGGAGCCCACCGGTGCGACTGCTGGAGTCGGCGAAGTCGGCGACCTGGTCCAGGCACGCCTCTACGGTGAAGGTGGGCCCGGTGCGCTCCATCCGGTCGAGATGGGCGGCGAACGCACGGGCCTCCGGGTCGTACGGATCCAGCCCGACCAGGTCCTCGTGGAACCGAGGATTCCAGCCCGGCGGCAGAGCTCCGTTCTCGGCCATGCCTCAAAGGTAGGCTATTCGCCTCGTCGTACCCACCTCTGCGGCGCGTGTCACTGCGCGGGCGTGCCGCCTCCGATGCGCGGGTCGCTGTTGATCATCAACGTGCCGTCGGGCCCGGCGATGACCTGTACGACCTTCTGCATCGGCGCACCGCCCTCCGGGGTGAGAGTGATCTGGACATCGGCGGAACCGTCCGGATTGTTCTGGTGCTTGTAAACGTTCGCGCCCTTGTAGCCGGACAGCTTGTTCTGATCCCAGTACGAGGCGAAAGCGGTCTGATCACCGAAGGCCGCCTGTGCCGACGGGGTCAGCATCGCCCACGCAGTGGGCGATCCGGCGTTCTGATAGAAATTCACGGCCAGCTGGCCGGCCGGCCCCCACTGCACGTTGCCGTTGGATTTGGCTGGCGGAGCAGAAGAACTCGGCGTGCTCGACGGAGTCGCCGGAGCGGAGGAGCTCGACGCCGGCGGCTGCGCGTTCGACGAAGCCCCGCCCTTGCCCCGGCTACTGCTCAACACCAGGAAGACCACCAACGCCACCGCGACAATCGCCACAGCCCCGCCAGCGAGGAACGCCATCTTCTTCTTCCGCGCCGCCGCAGGCGAAACCCGCTCTCCGGTCCCGGAGCCGGAGTAGTTCGGCGCGGCAGCGGTAGGCGTCGGCCGCACCGCGGGCTGCGGGCGCGGGGGAGTGTTCGGCGGGGGAGCAGGACGCGAAGGCGCACCCATCGGCATGAACGCCGCAGTCGGCGTCCGCGGCGGGTTCGACGGAGCCTTCGGCGCGGACGCGGCAGCAGCCGCCGGAGCACCCGCGCGCGCCCACGGCGGGCGAGAGCCATTGCTCCCCGGACCGCGATTGCCCGACAGCAACTGCTGCGGCGCAGCCGGTTCCCCGGTCGCCAGCGAGGCCAGCCGCTCCCGTGCCTCGGCCATGCTCGGCCGCTCGGAAGCCTCGCTGCGCAGCAGGCTCATCAGCAACGCGGTCGCCGGACCGGCTTGCGTCGGCGGGTTGACCTGCCCGTTCGCCGCCGCGTACAGCAGCGCGAGCTGGTTCGTGGTGTTGCCGTACGGGGTCTGTCCCTCGATCGCCTGGTACAGCGTCGCGCCGAGGGCGAAGACGTCCGAGCTGGGGACCGGGTCGGCGCCGCGGGCCAGTTCGGGCGCGAGGTACGCCGGGGTGCCGCCGATGAGGCCGGTCTGGGTGAGCGTCATGTCGCCGGCCGCGCGCGAGATGCCGAAGTCGGTGATCTTCGCGGTGCCGGTCTCGTCGATCAGGATGTTGCCGGGCTTGACGTCCCGGTGCACGATCCCGGCGCGGTGCGCGGCCACGAGCGCCGCGGCGACCTGCTCGCCGATCCGCGCGACCTGGCCGACCGGCAGGGTGCCCTGTTCGGACAGCACCGCGGACAGGCTCGGGCCGTTGAGGTACTCCATCACCAGGCACGGGTCGCCGCCGTGCTCCGCGACGTCGAACACGACGATCGCGTTGGGGTGCTGGAAGCGGGCGGCGTTCTTCGCCTCGCGCATGGCGCGCTGGCGCATGTTGTCGCGTTCGGCCTCGGAGACGCCCGGCTGCGGCAGGATCTGCTTGATCGCCACCGACCGCTCCAGGCGCACGTCGACGGCACGCCACACCACGCCCATGGCACCGCTACCAATGTGCTCGACGAGGCGGTAATGCCCCGCGATCAGCTGCCCGGTGTCGATGACGCCCGCTCCTGACAAAAGTCCCGTGATCGTGGTCGTGCGCAGCGCGGATGCCCCTCGCGCACCCGAACGAGTGTAGCGGTCGGAAGTACCTGCCCGCCGTCAGCCAGCCGGTGCCGACGGCACGGGAGCCTCCGGCTCGGCGGCGGGGACGCGCTTCCGCAGCACTCGCACCAATCCTGCCGCACCGAGGATCGCGAACACCGCGTAGCAAGCCAGCAAAGCGGGCGGCGTGTCGCCGGTCAGCGCGTCCGCGAAAACTACCACCGCGATGGTTCCCGGGACGCTCCCGAGCGCCGTTCCGGCAAGGTACGGAAGGAGTCTCACGGACGAAACGCCGCAGAGGTAGTTCATCGCCGAAAACGGGACGACCGGGATCAACCGCAGCGATGTGATGGCGAGCACGCCGCCGTCGGACAGCCGGTCGTTGACGGCCCGCACCGGTGCGCGGTGCAGGTGCCGCAGGATCAAGTCCCGGCCGAGCAGCCGCGCCAGCCCGTACGCCAGAGCGGCGGCGATCGTGGTGGCCGCCAACGCGATCAGCACTCCCGCGACGCTCCCGACGAGCAATCCGGCGGCCAGATTGAACACCGTGCGCGGGATCGGCGCGACGGTGAGCAACGAGTAAGCCACGAGGAGAACCAGCGGAGTCATCGACCCGGTCGCCGCGGCCCAGGTGCGCAGCTGCGCCGGTCCCGGGATCGGCAGCCACAGCGCGGCGGCTCCGAGAAGAGCTAACACGACCAGGGCGACGATCAGCTTGGTTCTCCCGGACACCCCGCCACGGTACGGCACTCGCGGCTACGGTGGCCGCATGCCCAAAAACGGCGATCCGGTCGAATACCAGGTGGGGGAGCGCACCGTCCGGGTGTCGAGCCCGGACAAGGTCTACTTCCCCGAACGCGGCATCACGAAGCGGCAAGTCGTCGAGTACTACCTCGCCGTGGCCGACCCGTTGCTGCGGGCGATCGGGGAACGGCCGACCACGCTGAAACGCTACGTCGACGGCGTCACCGGCGAATGGTTCTACGCCAAGCGTGTGCCCAAGGGCGCGCCGGACTGGCTCGAAACCGCGCGGATCGCCTTCCCGTCCGGCCGCACCGCCGACGAGGTCTGCCCGACCGAGCCCGCGGTGTTCGCCTGGGCCGCCAACCTCGGCACCTTCGACTTCCACCCGTGGCCGGTGCGCCGGTCCGACGTCGACCACCCGGACGAATTGCGGATCGACGTCGACCCGCCGGAGCGCGCCGGGTTCGCCGACGCGGTCGAGGTCGCCGGCGTGGTCCGCGAGGTGCTCGCCGACGCCGGGCTCACCGGATACCCGAAGACCTCCGGCGGCCGCGGGGTGCACGTCCTCGTGCGGATCCGCCCGGAATGGGACTTCATCGCGGTGCGGCACGCGGTGATCGCGCTCGGTCGCGAGGTCGAACGGCGGATCCCGGACAAGGCGACGGTGTCCTGGTGGAAGGAGGAACGCGGCGGCCGCGTCTTCCTCGACTACAACCAGGCGGCGCGGGACCGGACGGTCGCGTCGTCGTGGTCGGTGCGCGGCACCCCGCGCGCGACCGTCTCGACGCCGCTGACCTGGGATTTGCTCGCCGACGTCGACCCGGACGACTTCGACGTCCTGACTGTCCCGGATTTCCTCGCCGAACGCGGCGACCTGCACGCGCCGATGGACGAGACGGCGTTCGGCCTGGAGACGCTGCTGGAGTGGTACGAGCGCGACGACCGGGACCTCGGCGGCGCGGAGCTGCCCTACCCGCCGGACTATCCGAAAATGCCCGGCGAACCGAAGCGGGTGCAACCGAGCAAGGCCCGATCGGACCAGGCGTGACCGTCCGATTGCCGGGCGTGATCACTCTGGGTGATCAACATCGCGGGGAATTTCACGGATGTTTCCGCAGGTCGCACTGAGTTTTCCGAGGTCGACTACCATGGGGTGTGCCGCTAGCTGGTAACGCGCCGGGGTCGAGGTGCGACTATTGCCGGGGCCGGAGGGGAGCCGGGACCGGAGGAGGGAGACGTCGTGGACGACCTGATCGCGTTCCTCGCCGCGCGCGTCGGACAGCGGCAGGCGCTGATCATGCAGGCGGTGCAGAAGGGCAAGGCCGGCGAGCCGTTGAACCGCGGAGAGGCCAAGGTCGGGCTGGAGGAGCGGGTCCGTTCGCTCGGCGACCTCGAACTCGACGTGGTCAACCAGATGATCAACGAGATCGAGGCGACCCGGCGGATCATGCTCGCGCATCGGACCACGGTGTCGGAGAAGGTGCCTGGGTTTCCGCTGTATGGCAGTGAGTATTGGTGCGAGACGTGCCATGTGCCCGCGGATGAGGCTGGGTCTAATTGGTGTTTGACGTTGCGGTTGCTGGCGTTGCCGTATGCGGAGCATCCGGATTACAGCGAGCGGTGGAGGCCTTGAGGGTCTGGGTGGTAGGTCGTCGCCTGGCGGCGACATTGCGCCTCGTTTGTGAGAGGGCACCCCGAAGCTGATTGTGATGACAGTCTGCGGGGGCTTGTCGAGGCGGGAAAGATGCCTCGACAAGCCCCCGCAGACTGCATTTTTGGCTTCGTATCGGGGTGCGGGGGTGGTGTGGGTGCCTGGTTGGTTGGGTGCGCGGGCTGCGGTTTGGGGTTGGTGTAGTCCGTGAAGGGGTCCCTCGCTGCCTGGCGGTGGTCGTGAGGGGAACCCTGAGAGGGTGTTGCGGAACCTGGGTGGTTAGTCGTCGTGGTCTTGGGCTGGGCGGCGTGCTGCTTCGGTTTCGATGGGGCCGCGGGGTTCGATGTGCTCGTCGGCGAGGCGGGCGGCCATCAACCGGATCATCGCGAACTGGATC
>NZ_JBVKDQ010000029.1:0-29029 GCF_055633755.1 Amycolatopsis sp. NPDC114484
ACCATGCACCCACACCCCCCCGCACCCCGATACGAAGCCAAAAACACGGCGCGGAGGTGCTTGTCAAGGCATCTTTCCCGCCTTGACAAGCACCTCCGCGCCGTAGTCACACTCAGCTTCGGGGTGCCCCCACGCAACCCCCACAGCAATGTCGCCGCCAGGCGACGAGCCCACTCACTCCCCCGGCCACCGCCAAGGCAACACCACCTGAGCAGCCCCCTGCCCCCGCCTCACCGGCTCAGCAGCGGCAACCCACCGCCCATCCCGCAAATACTCGACCCCGGTAGCCGCCCCGATCTCCGCGGGAGAAGACGAAAACCCCTGCCCCCGCCCCCGCAAATCCGTAACCTCCGGCTGCGCCAAGAACCCAGCCTCCACATCCGCCTTAGCAGAATTCCGCTGCGAAGCCCGAGGAGCAGCAATAGCCTCCTCCAACGACAACCCCCGGTCAATCCGCCCCAGCAAAACCTGCAAAACAGTAGTAATAATCGAAGCACCCCCAGGCGACCCAGTGGCAAAGAACGGCTTCCCGTCCCGCAAAACCACAGTAGGAGCCATAGAAGACCGAGGCCGCTTCCCGGACCCAGGCAGATTAGGATCCGGCACCCCAGGCGTGACCGGCACGAACGAGAAGTCAGTCAACTCGTTATTGAGCAAGAACCCCCGCCCAGGCACCACAATCCCGCTGCCACCCTCTTGCTCGATAGTCAGCGTATAAGCGACGACATTCCCCCACTTATCCGCCACAGTAAGATGAGTAGTGTTCTCCCCTTCATAAGGCGTAGGAGCACCAGTCGAACCGGCACCACAAGGCTGAGGATGCCGAGGATCAGCAGGCGCAACCGGACTGACCCCAGCCCGATCCCGAGAGATCAAACAAGCCCGGCCGTCCGCGAACTCCTGACTCAGCAACTCCCGAGCCGGAACATCAACCACCGCCGGATCACCGATCCACCGATTCCGATCAGCGAACGCATACCGCGAAGCCTCCAGGAAATACTGCAGGTAATCAGCCTTGCCAGCCCCCCGAAGATCGTAATTCTCCAGAATATTCAAAGCCTCGCCCACAGTAAGCCCACCGGACGACGGCGCAGGCATCCCGTAAACGTCCAGCCCGCGATACTCCGTATGCGTAGGCTCCCGCTCAACAGCCCGATACGCGGCAAGATCCGCCGCCGAAAGCTTCCCCGGGCGAACGTTCAGCGAAGAAGCAGGATCAACCGGCGGCCGCTGGACAGTCCGGGCGATGTCCGCCCCGATATCCCCCCGATACAGCGCATCCGTCCCGCGCCGGGCCAACTGCCCGTAAGTAGCGGCCAAATCAGGGTTACGGAACACAGTCCCCGGCACCGGCGGCTGGCCACCAGGCAAGTACAACGACCGCGTAGAGGGGAACGCACCAAACCGTTCAGCGTTATGCGCGACCTGATCATGGAAGGTCTGGTCAACCACGAACCCCTTGCGCGCCAACCGCTCCGCCGGAGCGATCGACTGCGCGAGCGAGCGCGTCCCCCACTTGCGCAAGGCGTCGCGCCAGGTCGCCGGAGTACCCGGCACCCCAACGCTCAACCCGCTGGTCACAGCGTCCGCGAACGGCAACGGCTTGCCGTTCTCCACGAACAAGTTCTCGTCCGCGCTCTTGGGCGCGGTCTCCCGGCCGTCGAGCGTGTGGACCTTGCCGGTTTTCGCGTCGTAGTACACGAAGAACCCGCCCCCGCCGATGCCGGCCGAGAACGGGTCCGTGACGCCGAGCGCGGCCGCGACCGCGACCGCCGCGTCGACGGCGTTTCCGCCGCCGCGCAGCACCTGCGTGCCGATGGCCGTGGCGTCGGCGTCGATGCTCGACACCGCGCCGAGATAGCCGGTCGCGACAGGCGATTTAGGAGTGGGAACGGCGGCCGAGGCGCTGGCCGCCCCGGCCGTGGACACCAGAGCGGCCACGGAGAGCACCGCGAGGATTCGCTTTCCGGTCGTGGGCATGCGGGCGAGTCTGCCCCGCGGCAGAACCGGTGTCCACACTCATTTCGAGGCCGCCATCGCCACCGCGGTCAGGGTCGCCAGCCCGCCGACGCCCACCGCCCCGACGACCAGTCCGGCGATCGCCGCCACCGAGGCGGCCAGCTTCACCGCCAGACCGGCGATCCAGCGCAGCACCCGGACCACCGCGATCAGCACCACTAGCGCGAGCACGAGCACCCCGGCCGGGACGCCTTGCCCGCTGCTTTGCGCGGCGGCCAGCACGGTGGTCATATCCGCACCTGTATCCGCGGTTCGCGAAGGTCTTCGCGCCCGAATTCGCGCATGTTCTCGTACGCCCGCCGGCGAAGCTCCGCACGGGCCTGAACGCGCTTGCGCTCAGAACCCAGCTGCCACACCCAGCGCCAGCCCGCGACAGTCGCGAAGACCGAACCGGCGAGGATCACCAGGAACGCCTGCGCGGCAAGCCCGTGGAACGATTCGAAACTCAGCAGCACCAGCAGCGCCCACACCTGAGCGACGGTGAACGGGACGACCAGAGCTGCCGCGTACACCCCCCGACGCCAGCGAACCGGCTGAGGAGCGGGAAGAAACGGTTCCATGACTGCCTCCCTCGGTGGTGTGTTTCCAGAAAACCCCGGCGGTGCCGGGAAATCTGTGTCAGCTGACACGTTCAGCGGGCGAGCCTCCGCAATTCCGCGAGCCGGTGGATGGTCACCTGGCCGCGCGCGGTGCTGATCACCCCCTGGCGGCGGAGTTCCCGCGTCACCCGTGCCCACGATTCGCGCGAAATCGCCGCTGTCATCGCGAGTTCCGCTTGCGTGCCGGGCACCGCGACCTCGATGTCCGCGCCGCGCCGCACGCCGTGCTGCACCGCCAGCTGCATCAGCTGCGCGGCCACGCGGCGGGTGCTCGTCCCGCCGCCGAGATCGAGCCACTGCCGTCCGACGTCGCGCATCCGGTCGGCCAGCACCTGCAGCAGGGCCCAGGAGATCGCCGCCTCGCGCCGGCACAGCGCGACGAACCGCGCGGCGGGCACGACCAGGACGTCCAGTTCGTCGAGTGCCTGCACTGTCGCCGACCTCCGTCCGCCGTCGATCACGGCCAGTTCGCCGATCACGTCGCCCGCGCCGCGGACGCCGATCACGACCTCGCGCCCGTCCGGCGTCGCGTTGGTGATCCGGACGTGCCCGGTCAGCAGGAGAAGCACCACCGAGGCCGGCTCGCCTTCGCGGCAGAGGACCTCCCCGCGCCGGTAGGCCTTGCGGACGGACAGCTCTTCGAGTTTCGCGCGGTCCGCGGCGCCCAGCGCCGGCCAGAACCCGATCGTCTCCACAGCGGTCCACCCTCCTCGTCGCCGGCCGGACCGCTCAGGCGATCAGTCCCGCTCCCGGCCGGACGGCGTCGGTGGTGCGGACCCAGCCCCGCGTCCGCTGTCCGCCGACGCGCACGTGGTAGGCGTGGGTGAAAGCGCTGCGGTCGATCCCGGCGTAGCCGTGCCGGACCACCGAGCGGTGAATCGCGTTGGAGACGACGAGCGCGAGCGGGCCGGAGGAGCTGCGCAGCCTGCGTCTCAGGTCAGGCGCGTCGAGAAGCCGGCAGGCGATGTCGATGTCCTCGCCGTAGGGCCCGTGCGTGTCGTAGTGCACCTCGCCGGCGTGCACCGAAACGCGCAGCCGGAAGGCCAGTTCGGGATCCTGGTCGCCGTGCCGGGCGAGCAGTTCGGTCAGCGCGGGCACCACGCGGGCGAGCAGAATCGTCTTCGGCACCTCGTCGACCGGCCGGACGAGGCACAGCGCGCCGTCGCCGCGGTCGATGAACGGGTCCCGGAACTGCTCGGTGATGCCCCCGGCCAGGAAAGCCTCGTCGAGCAGCTCGAACAGGACCGAACGGAGCCCCGCCCGAGCCGGGTTCGTGCGGGTGGTCGACCCTTCGATGTCGACCACCACGATGGCTCGGTGTACTGGTGCCTGTACTGCTGAGGTGTCCATGACCGCCCCCCTATTTCAGGAAGCTACTGAAATCTAGTAGACTTTCACAGCAGCTACTATAAGGCTGGGCCGGGACTGAAACAATGGTGTCGCGCACACGACATCTTCCGTTCAGGCGCGGGCCTGGTCCGAGATTGGCAACCCCTGAACACCCGCCGACACACCACCCCGGCCCGTCCGGCCACCCCGGCTCCCCGGGTGTAGAATCCCCGCCATTCACACCCGGCTGAACTTCACTGAAGGGTCTGAAGTCGTGTCTCAGCCCAACCCCGCGCTCGCCGCTCGCCTGCGTACCCTGCGCAAGGAGAGCTGGTCCGACGTGGTGCTCACCCAGAAGCAGCTCGCCGAGGCCTTCGGCGTGAGCACCGGGCTGCTGTCGTCGTGGGAGAACGTGTCGAAGCCGGTGGCGCCCCCGCAGCCGCGGCTCGAGGCATACGCGACCTTCTTCGCCACTCGCCGTTCCGTGCAAGGCCGCGAGCTTCACCTCCTGGACATCGAAGACCTGACCGACGACGAGCACACCGTCCGCAAGGAGCTGCTCGCGGAGCTGCAGGCGCTGCGCGGCGACCTCGACGACCCGCCCGCCCAGCCGGTCTTCGCCCCCTCCAGCCTGTGGCACTTCCCGCCGAACCAGGACGTCGTGATCGTCTGCGCGCAGCTGCCGGAGAAGTACCGCGTCGCCTACACCGATCCGTCCAGCCCGGACTACGTGAACCTCTACACCTACGCCGACCCGGACGCGCTGATCGAGCTCTACGGCCACATCCGCGCGTGCAACCCGGCGAGCAAGGTCACCTTCCGCACCACCGACCAGAACACGACGCTGTCGGCGGACGAGTACACCGCGCACCTGGTGCTGCTCGGCGGCGTCGACTGGAACCCGCAGACCCGCGCGCTGCTCGACCGGGTCGACGTGCCGGTCCGCCAGATCAGCCGCAGGGGCGACGAAGACCAGCTGGACAGCGGGTTCGAGGTGACCAGCGCGGACGGGACCACCCGGATGTTCAGCGCCAAACTGCACGACGGCACTCTGATCGAAGACGTCGCGCACTTCTACCACGGCGTCAGCCCGCTCAACCGCAAGCGCACTGTGACCGTGTGCAACGGGATGTACGGCCGCGGCACCCTCGGGGCCGTACGAGCACTGACCCACCACCGCTTCCGCGACCGCAACCAGGCCTACCTCGACCAGCGCTTCGCGGGCGCGGATTCCTTCAGCATCATCAGCCGGGTCCCGGTCTTCGACAACCAAGGGCTCACCCCTGACTGGACCCTGCAAGAGAACCGGCTGCACGAGTGGCCAGAATCGAGCCTCCCATGACCGCGACCGTCGCAGCGCCCGCGCAGCACACGACGCACCAGCGGCTGCTGCATCGCGTCGCCGCCGAGGACGCGCCGCAGGCCCAGCTGGACGCGATCGTCGTGCCCAACGGCCGCCCCGCCGGCTACCTCAAGGACGCTTTCCGCGCGGCCCGCGAGGTCGACGCCACGCTTCTGTTGCTGTGCAGCAAAAACGCGCGGGCGACCGACGCGGTGCTCGCCGCGAAGCGCGCCGGGGTGCGAGTCCGCGCGATCGACACCGACGAAGTCGCGGGCCTCGACCTCGTCCCGACCTTCGCGACGAGCAAGCTGCTGCAAGCGAAGCGCCTGCTGCGCCGTACCGACACGAGCTTCAAGCGCAACCTCGGCGTGCTCGTCGCCGAATTGGCGGGCTGGCAGCGCATCCTGTTCCTCGACGATGACATCCACCTTGCGCAGCCTGGCGATCTGCGCGCCGCCGCCGGCCTGCTCGACGAGTACGCGGCCGTCGGCCTCGCCAACACCGGCATGCGGGACAACTCCGTGGTGTGCCACGCCTACCACGAGTCCGGAGGACAGCAGGACACCTTCGTCGGCGGCGGCGCGCTGGCAGTCGGGCGCAACGCGTTCTCCTCGTTCTTCCCGGACATCTACAACGAGGACTGGTTCTTTCTCCTCAGCGGGACCGGACTGCGTGCCACAGCGGTCACCGGTGCCGCGTACCAGCACGACTACGACCCCTATCGCGACACCGTGCGCGCCCGGTCCGAGGAACTGGGCGACACGCTCGCCGAGGGCATCTATTGCCTGCTGGACAACGGCATGAGCATCGCCGACGCGACCACCGCGCACTGGGCGAGGTTCCTGGAAAGCCGTCGGGCGTTCATCCGCACCACGCTGCGCCAGGTGCAGGACGCGCCGTACCTGACCGGTGCGTACGAGACCAGGATGCTCGATGCGCTGAAGGCCGCGCTCGGCCGCAGCCTGCTGATCGATCCGGACCTGTGCGTCCGGTACCTGCGTGCTTGGCAGCGGGACCGGGACACCTGGCAGACGCATCTGCGGTCGCGGCGTGCGCGGCATCGGGCGACGGGTGACCCGGACGCCGCCTTCGCCACGCTGGGGATCTCGGAGATCGTGCACAAGTCCTGAGGGTTCATCGCTCGCCGCAGGTGCGGCTGGCCAGCGGCGCGGGACGGCCGTCCGGCAGTCCCTTCACCAGGACGTGGCACCGTTCGGCCTCGGAAATCGTGCGCCCGTCGGGCGAAACGCGCTCCGCGTAGCAAACGACGGTGCCGTGGCCCCAGTCGCGGTAACCGAGACGGCCGTACAGCCGGGCGGCGCGGGTGTTGTCCGTGCGGACCGCGAGCGCACCGAGGGCGTGGCCGTGACCGACCAGGTAGTCCTCGGCCGCGTGCACGAGAGCCGCGCCGATGCCGTGGTTGCGTGCGTCCGGGGCGACTTCCAGGTGCGTCAGCAGCGGAACCCCCGGCAGATGGCCGCGGATCGGCGGTTCTTCGGCGTCTTCGAGCCACAGGTACACGGCGCCGACCGGGCGCGCGGAGCGCCACGCGGTGAACAGGACGCCGAGCCCCTTCGCCTGCCGGGTGAACCGGTCCTCGAAGAACCCGTGGTCGCCGAGGATCTCCGCCAGCTCCGCGAGGTCCGCCTGCTCAGCCGGCCGGATCGAGACGTCGCCCATCAACGCCGACTCCTGTCCGCAGGACCGGGGCACGCGAGCGGGAGGCCGGCCCGGAGCCCGCCCGGGCCGCGGTCCTGATCATGGCCGCCCGGCCTCAAGGGTAAGTGTGCGCTGGGTAGGCGCGAAGACTGCAGATGCCGCAGGCCGGTCCTGCGAACGGAGCAACCGGCTACTCTGCGCGACCGCGCCCCTCCCCCGGTTTCCACCTCCCCAATACACCCCGGACGAACCGGTTCAAACGGAAATCGCGCAGCAGCACGGAAAACCGCTTCCGGAGCGAGAGCGAGTGCGGGAATTAGCGGCTGACTAGATCGGGTTCAGCGGATCCAGTTGCGCGCGGGCTGGTTTGAGCGGATCGCAGGCCCGTCACGCCCCGCGTTGTCCGGGCCCGCCGGGACAGCGAACGGTTGCCTGCATCAGCCGGGCTCACGGCGTCTTCGACCGCGTACAACCGCGGGCCCACGCAGTTGAACGAATCCGGTTCCCGGGCACCAAGGAACAACCGGACGGCTCCCGCGGGACCCGCATCGGGTCGACCGCTCTTCGAGCCTCCCCACGCTACCGCGTTCCGCGCCGAAACCGCCCGCGCGCAACCACCTAAATCAGGTCCAGCGGATCCAGCTGCACCCGCACCGGCTCGACCGCTTTCCGGGCGTCCCGGCGGGCCACCGCGTCCCGCACCACCGTCGCCAGGGCGCGGCCGTCCCGGCGGGCCACCCGCACCAGCGCCCGCTCGCGTTCCGCGTTGCCCTCGTCGTCGAAATCGCCCAGCGGGACCGGGCCGAGCACCTCGCCGGTGTCCGGCAGCGGGAGGTCGTCCAGCACGCTCGCCACCGCGGCCGGGCTCCCCTCGACGCTCGCCATCCGCATCGCGGGCGGGAAACCCAGCTCCCGGCGCTGCTCCAGTTCCTGGCTCGCGTGCCAGCCCGGATCCCAGCGCACCAGCGCCTGCACCACGGGCAGCCCGGCTTCCGCGCCGACGACCACCCGGCCCCCGCCTGAGGCCGGGCGGACCAGCGCGGCGGCGGCCATCCAGCGGCGGAGAGTTTCTTCCGCGGCACGCAAATCCTGACGTCCGAGCAACGCCCAGCCGTCCAGCAGCAGCGCCGCGCCGTAACCGCCTTCGGCGACCGGTTCCGCGCCCGGCGTGCAGACCACCAGAGCCGGGCGGCCGGGGACAGTCGCGAGGACCTCGGTGGCGCCGGAGGTTCGGACCGGTACCCCGGGGAAAGCCCGGCCCAGTTCCTCGGCGGTGCGTTTCGCGCCGACGACGACTGCCCGCAGCCGGACGGAACCGCAAGCGGGGCAACGGAAAGCGGTCTCCGGAACGCCGCACCAGCGACAGGCGGGCGGGCGCGGGGCGCCGTCCACCGAACCGCCGGGCAGCGCGAGCGGACCGGCGCAGCGGCGGCAGTGGGCGGGCGTCCGGCATTGGCCGCAGGACAATCCGGGGACGTAGCCGCGGCGCGGGACCTGGACCAAAGCCGGCAATCCGGCGGCGAAAGCTTGGCGTGCCGCTTCGAAGGCGACCGCGGGCAGGCGGGCGACGCGGGCGGCTTCGTCGCGCGCTACGTCGAAGTCCTCGCCGACCGGGGTCACGCGCGGGGCGGCGGCGCGGAGTTCGGCGCGATCGGCCTGGATCTGTTGCGCCCAGCCGGATTCCACCAGCAGCTGCGCTTCGGCGGTCCGGGCGAATCCGCCGACCAGGAATGCCGATTTCGTGGCGTGGGCCCGATCCATCAGCACATCCCGTACGTGCGGATACGGGGCATGCGGATCCAGGTGCAGGTCGTCCCCGTCGTCCCAGACCACGAACAGACCGGGATCCTTGACGGGAGCGAACATCGCCGCGCGAGTGCCGACGACCACGCGGACTGCGCCGCGCAGCACGGAAAGCCAGCGACGGTATCGCTCGGCTGGTCCCAAACCGGCGATCAGAGCGGCGACGCCCTGTTCTCCGACCAGTTCGATGCACGCGTCGTGCACTCGGGTGAGGTCGCGGTAGTCCGGGACCACCAAGACCGCGCCCCGGCCCTGCGACGCCGCGGTGGCGGCTGCTTCGGCCAGGCGGCGGGGCCAGTCCTCGCCGGGGAGGGCTTGCCAGACCGCGTTGGCCGGGCCGCCTTCGGTTACGGCTTCCAGGAACGCTTCGCCGCGTTGGTAGCGGGACCAGGCGGAGACGTCCGGCGCGTCCGGTGTCGGCGCCGGTTCCGCTGGCGGTTCGCCTTCTGTCTTCGCGTGCCTAGGGGGCAGGGCCAGGCGCAGGACATCGGACAGGGTTCCGGCGTAGCGGTCGGCTACCGAGCGGCAGACCGCGTGCAGAGCGGGCGGGAGTACGGGTTCGCTTGAGGTGACCCGCTCCAGATAGGCGAGTTTGCGCTCGTACTCCGTGGTGTCGGTGCGCTCGATGAGGTAGCCGTCGACCAGTTGACCGGCGAAGCGCACTCGGACCCGGCAGCCGGGGACTGCGGATTCGTGCAGTTTTTCCGGGACTTGGTAGTCGAAGGTGCGGTCCAGGTGGGCCAGCGGGATGTCTACGGCGATCTTCGCGACGGGGAGTTCCGGGGCGGGGGTTTGCTGGCCCTTGCGGGAGGGTTTTTTGGGCGGTGTCTTCTTCGCCGGGGTGGCCTTCGGCTCCGGGGTGGAGCGCGGAGGCTCCGGGAGGTCCCATAGGGGGGTGGGTTCGGAGCTGGTCACTTGGAGATCTCTACCAGACGGGGGCGACACTCTTGTCGTCGAGGGAAGGTGCGGCGCGGGGCACCCCGAAGCTGGATTGTGCTGACGGTTCGGGGGTGCGCGGGAGGGGCTGGGTGCCTCGATGGTTATGCGGGGCGGGTGCGGCTGGGCGGGAGGGCCGTGAGGGGAACACGGCCTCGGCCTGGCCCGAGAGCCGTGAAGGGCTCCTTGAGGGAATCTGATTCCCTCAAGGAGCCCTTCACGGACAAAAACGGGTCAGGCGCCGACCAGCGAGCGCAGGGCGTCTGCGCGGGCGGTGCTCTCCCAGGGGAGGTTCAGGTCCGGGCGGCCGAAGTGGCCGTACGCGGCGGTCGGGGCGTAGATCGGGCGCAGCAGGTCCAGGTCGCGGATGATCGCGGCGGGGCGCAGGTCGAAGACCTCGCTGATGGCCGACTGGATCTTGGTCGGGTCGACCGTCTCGGTGCCGAACGTCTCGACGAACAGGCCCACCGGGGCGGCCTTGCCGATCGCGTACGCCACCTGCACCTCGACCCGTCCGGCCAGTCCCGCGGCGACCACGTTCTTGGCCACCCAGCGCATCGCGTACGCGGCGGAACGGTCCACCTTGGACGGATCCTTGCCGGAGAACGCGCCGCCGCCGTGGCGGGCCATGCCGCCGTAGGTGTCGACGATAATCTTGCGGCCGGTGAGCCCGGCGTCGCCCATCGGGCCGCCGATCACGAAGCGGCCGGTGGGGTTCACCAGCAGGCGGGTGCCGTCGGTGTCGAGGCCCAGTTCGGCCAGCTCCGGCTCCACCACGTGCTTGCGCACGTCGACCCCGAGCATCTGCTCCAGGTCGATCCCGTCCGCGTGCTGGGTGGACACCACGACGGTGTCGAGCCGCACCGGCTGTTCGCCCGCGTACTCGATGGTGACCTGGGTCTTGCCGTCCGGGCGCAGGTACGGCAGCACGCCGTCCTTGCGGACCGCGGTCAGCCGCCGCGAGAGCCGGTGCGCGAGCGCGATCGGCAGCGGCATCAGCTCGGGCGTGTCCGAGCAGGCGTAGCCGAACATCAGGCCCTGGTCGCCCGCGCCCTGGCGGTTGATCTCGTCCTCGTCCGATTCCACGCGCGACTCGTACGCGGTGTCGACGCCCTGGGCGATGTCCGGGGACTGCGAGCCGATCGCCACGTTCACGCCGCAGGAGTTGCCGTCGAAGCCCTTGGCCGACGAGTCGTAGCCGATGCGCAGGATGACGTCCCGCACGATGGTCGGGATGTCCGCGTACGCCTCGGTCGTCACCTCGCCCGCGACGTGCACCTGGCCCGTCGTGATCAGGGTCTCGACGGCGACCCGGCTGCGCGGGTCCTTGGTCAGCAGGCCGTCGAGGATCGAGTCGCTGATGGCGTCACAGATCTTGTCGGGGTGGCCCTCAGTCACGGATTCCGACGTGAACAGCCTTTTCGTGGACGCAGACACGACCTCGTCACTTCCCTCGGTCAAGCGATGGCGCCCCACCGGATTTCAGGCGCTCCTGGCACAGCCCACCCTACCCAGCGGGCCTGTAGCTAGAGTCGACGTTCAATCAACGCTGTTACGGCATCCCACAATGTGGCCGCCAGCCGGGCTTTAGCGCCCTGCGAGATGACCTGCTCAGTGCCGTCCGCGGCGAGCAGCCAGCCCGAATTGTCCTCGGTGCCGAACGCTTTTCCGTCGCCGACCGCGTTGACCACGAGCAGATCCGCGCCCTTGCGCCGGAGCTTGGCGCGGGCGTGGTCCAGCACACTGCCGTTCTCGTCGCCGGTTTCCGCGGCGAACCCCACCACGACCTGCCCGTCCCGCTTGCCCCGCACCAGTTCGGCGAGGATGTCGGCGTTGCGGTCGAGCGTGATGACCGGGTCCGGGCTGTCGTCGGACTTCTTGATCTTGGCTTGGGCCAGCGTCGCGGGCCGGAAATCCGCGACCGCGGCGGCCATCACGACGACATCCGCGTCCGCGGCGGCGGAATGCACCGCTTTGCGCATTTCTTCCGCGGTGGACACGCGCTGCAGCGTCGCGCCCGCCGGGGACGGCAGTTCGTCGGTGTGCCCGGCGACCAGCGTGACCTCGGCGCCGCGTTGCGCGGCGACCCGGGCGAGGGCGAAGCCCTGCTTGCCGGACGAGCGGTTGCCGAGGAAGCGGACCGGGTCGAGCGGCTCCCGGGTGCCGCCCGCGGAGATCACCACGCGGAGGCCTTCTAGGTCCCGCGGCAGCGCGCGCGGTTCGGCGAGCAGCAGCCGGGCCAGGTCGACGATCTCGGCAGGGTCGGCGAGCCGTCCCTTGCCGGTGTCGACGCCGGTCAACCGGCCGGCGGCGGGTTCGGTGACGACCAGGCCGCGCGAGCGCAGCAGCGCCACGTTGTCGCGGGTGGCCGGGTGCTCCCACATCTCGGTGTGCATCGCCGGGAAGAAGGCGACCGGGCACCGGGCGGTGAGCAGGGTGTTCGTGAGGAGGTCGTCGGCGAGCCCGTGCGCGGCCTTGGCCAGCAGGTTCGCGGTCGCCGGGACGACCAGCACGAGGTCGGCCTCTTTGCCGACCCGCACGTGCTGCACTTCGGGCACCTCGGTGAAGACCCCGGTGTGCACCGGGTTGCCGGACAGTGCCTCGAAGGTCGCCGCGCCGACGAAGTTCAGCGCGGCCTCGGTGGGCACGACGCGGACGTCGTGCCCGGATTCGGTGAGGCCCCGCAGGACCTCGCACGCCTTGTAGGCGGCGATGCCGCCGCCCACGCCCAGGACGACCCTGGGCTTGGCGTCATTCACCCTCGGTGTGCTCGAGCAGCCCGCCGTGGATCTCGCGCAGCGCGATCGACAGCGGCTTCTCCCGGGGACCGGGCTCGACCAGCGGGCCGACGTACTCCAGCAGGCCCTCGCCCAGCTGCGCGTAGTAGTCGTTGATCTGCCGGGCCCGCTTGGCCGAGTAGATCACCAGCGCGTACTTCGAGGAGACCTTCTCGAGCAGGTCGTCGATCGGCGGGTTGGTGATGCCTTCGAGCTCTTCCAGCGTCGCCTGTTGCACAGTCACTCGTGGTGCTCCGTATCGTCACATCGATCGGCGGCAGAATCGCCACCGCCGGTAATCAAGTCTAGCAACCGCCGCGCGGCGACCTCGACGTCGGCGTTCACGACCCGCTCGTCGAACTCCCCGGCCGCGGCCAGTTCGCGTTCCGCCTCGGCCAGCCGGGCGGCCACCGCGGCCTCGGTCTCGGTGCCCCGGCCGGTGAGCCTGCCGACCAGTTCCTCCCAGGACGGCGGCATCAGCATGACCAGCCGCGCCTCCGGCATCGCGGCCCGGACCTGCCGGGCGCCCTGCAGTTCGATCTCCAGGACCGCCGGGCGGCCGTCCGCCAGCGCCTTCTCCACCGGCTCGCGCGGCGTGCCGTACCGGTTGCCCGCGAACTCGGCCCATTCCAGCAGCCGGTTCCCGGCCACCATCCGGTCGAATTCGGCGGAATCCACGAAGTGGTAATGGTTTCCGTCGACCTCGCCCGGCCGCGGCGCCCTCGTCGTCACCGAAACGCTGAAGTACAGGTTCGGCTCGAGCAGGCGCAGCTGTCCCACCACACTCGACTTCCCGACGCCGGAAGGGCCGGAGACGACGGTGAGCCGGGGGCGGGAGATGTCTCCTGCCCCCGGCTCACCGCCGCGGTCGGCGCCCCGGGTCACCGGGTAGTCCTGACCGACGCCGCTCACTCGCCGCTGAACTCGGCCAGCAGCGCCTTGCGCTGCCGGTCGCCGAGCCCGCGGAGCCTGCGGCTGGGGGCGATCTCCAGTCGTTCCATCGTCTGCTGGGCGCGCACCTTGCCGACGCCGGGGAGCGCCTCGAGCAAGGCCGAAACCTTCATCTTGCCGAGGACTTCGTTCTCCTCGGCCTGCTTCAGCACGTCGACCAGAGTGGTACCGCCCCGCTTCAGCCGCTCCTTCAGCTCAGCACGGATGCGGCGGGCGGCGGCGGCCTTCTCCAGCGCCGCAGCACGCTGTTCCTCTGTCAGCTGGGGAAGTGCCACGTTTTCCTCCGGTAGTTCTCACATCTGGGTGGGTGACGCGACGGTACCCACCCCTGAGCAGGGGCCACAATGCGGGGGTGGCTGGTGGAGCGCGATTCCGGGGCCTGCTATTGGCCTTTTCCGCGCAGTCCCGCCAACCGGCCGTTCACCTCTTGGGCCGCACGGCGTAACGCGTCCGTGTCCGGGCCGTGGCGCAGCAGGTCTCGCGAGGACGCCGGGAGAAGGCCCGGCAGACCCTCGCCGAAGACTGCCCGCAAATCCGCCTCAGTTGCCCCCTGCGCCCCGAAACCGGGCGCGAGCACCGGTCCGTTGAGCCGGCTCAGGTCGACTTCCCCAGGAGCCACAGTGGCCCCTACGACCACGCCGACGTCGCCGTACGGCTCAGCACCCGCGTTGTGGTCCGCAGCAGCGTCTACGACGCTCTGAGCGACCGTACGGCCGTCTTCGAGCCGCGCGCGCTGCAACGCGTTCGCTTCCGGGTTCGACGTGCGCGCAAGCACGAAGAGCCCGTTGCCAGCTTCGCGCGCAGCCGCCACGGCCGCGTCGAGCGCGCCGAAGCCGAGGTACGGCGACACCGTTGCCGCGTCGGCGGTGAAAGCCGCCTTATCGGCCACGTACGCCGCCGTATAGGCCGCCATGGTGGAACCGATGTCGCCACGCTTCACGTCCAGCAGGACAAGCGCTCCGGCGTCGTGAGCGACGTCTACGACGCGTTCGAGCACCGCCACTCCGGCGGACCCGAACGCCTCGAAGAACGCCGATTGCGGCTTCACGATCGCCGCCACCTCGCCCAGCGCCTCCGCGGCGCTGAGCGCGAAGCGTTCGAGCCCGCTCACGTCGAGCGGGAGGTCCCACGCCTCGATCAGGCCCGGATGCGGGTCGATCCCGGCGCACAGCGGCCCGCGCGCGGCCACCGCTTCGGCCAGCCGGGCCCCGAACCGCGCGGTCACGACTTCGCCTTCAGAGCCGCCTGAAGGTCCTGCAGGCTGCGCACGCCGATGTCGCCGCGGATAAGCGCTTCGATGCCGTGCACGGCCGCCGCGGCGCCCTGCACCGTGGTGATGCACGGAATGTCGCGCGACACCGCGGCAGTGCGGATTTCGTAACCGTCCACGCGCGGCCCGCTGTTTCCGTACGGCGTGTTGATCACCATGTTGACCTCGCCGGCGAGGATCACGTCGACGATGTTCGGCTCGCCGGCGCCCGGGTCCGCCTCCGAGTGCTTGCGCACCACGGAACAGGCAACCCCGTTGCGCCGCAACACTTCCGCGGTCCCGGAGGTGGCGAGGATCTCGAAGCCGAGGTCAGCCAGCCGCTTCACCGGGAAGACGAGCGAACGCTTGTCGCGGTTGGCGACGGAGACGAAAACCCGGCCCGAGGTGGGAAGGGATCCGTAGGCGGCGCTCTGCGATTTCGCGAATGCTTTCCCGAAGGACGTGTCGACGCCCATGACCTCGCCGGTGGATTTCATTTCCGGGCCGAGCAAGGAGTCGACGCCGTGTCCTTCCGGGGTGCGGAACCGGTGGAACGGCAGCACGGCTTCCTTGACCGCGACCGGGGAATCGGCGGGCATGCGACCGCCGTCGCCCTCGGCGGGCAGGACTCCGCTGGCGCGCAGGTCCTTGATCGTCGAGCCGGTCATCACCAGCGCCGCGGCCTTCGCCAGCGGGACAGCGGTGGCCTTGGAGACGAACGGGACGGTGCGCGAGGCGCGCGGGTTGGCTTCCAGGACGTAGAGCACGTCGTCCTTGAGCGCGTACTGCACGTTGAGCAGGCCGCGGACGCCGACGCCGCGGGCGATGGCCTCGGTGGAGCGGCGGACCGCCTCGAGGTCCTGCGCGCCGAGCGTGATCGGCGGCAGGGCGCAGGAGGAGTCGCCGGAGTGGATGCCGGCTTCCTCGATGTGCTCCATGACGCCGCCGAGGTAGAGGTCCTCGCCGTCGAACAGCGCGTCGACGTCGATCTCGATGGCGTCGTCCAGGAACCGGTCCACCAGCACCGGGTGCTCGGGGGTGACCTCGGTGGCGCGGCGGATGTAGCCGGCGAGGGATTCCTCGTCGTAGACGATCTCCATGCCGCGCCCGCCCAGCACGTAGGACGGGCGGACCAGCACCGGGTAGCCGATCTCGTCGGCGATCCGCTTCGCGCCCTCGAACGAGGTCGCCGTGCCGTACTTCGGCGCGGGCAGCCCGGCCTCGGTCAGCACCTCGCCGAACGCGCCGCGGTCCTCGGCCAGGTCGATCGCCTCCGGCGGCGTCCCGACGACCGGCACCCCGGCGTCGGCCAGCCGCTGCGCGAGCCCGAGCGGGGTCTGCCCGCCCAGCTGCACGATCACCCCGGCGACCGTGCCGGACTGCTGCTCGGCGTGCACGACCTCCAGCACGTCCTCGAACGACAGCGGCTCGAAGTACAGCCGGTCGCTCGTGTCGTAGTCGGTGGACACGGTTTCCGGGTTGCAGTTGACCATCACGGCCTCGAACCCGGCCTCGCGCAACGCGATCGCCGCGTGCACGCAGGAGTAGTCGAACTCGATGCCCTGCCCGATCCGGTTCGGGCCGGAGCCCAGGATCAGCACCTTCGGCTTGTCGCCCTGCGCCGCGACCTCGGAGACGGCCGCGGGGTCGGTCTCGTAGGCCGAGTAGTGGTACGGGGTCTTCGCCGCGAACTCCGCCGCGCAGGTGTCGACCGTCTTGAACACCGGCCGCACCCCCAGCCGGTGCCGCAGCGCCCGCACGCCGTCCTCGCCCGCCAGTTCCGGGCGCAGCGCGGCGATCTGCCGGTCCGACAGGCCGGTGCGCTTCGCCCGGCGCAGCAGGTCTCCGTCGAGCACCGGGGCGTCGCGGACCTCGGCGCCGACCTCGCCGATCAGCGCGATCTGGTCGATGAACCACGGGTCGATCCCGGACGCCTCGTGCACCTGCTCGACGGTCGCGCCGAGCCGCAGCGCCAGTTCCACCTCGTAGAGGCGGCCTTCGTGCGGCGTGCGCAGCGAGTCCAAAGTGGACTTGACAGTCGCGCCCTCGGGGTCGGGCAGCGTCCAGAACCCGGTCGCCTTCGTTTCGATCGACCGCATCGCCTTCCCGAGGGCTTCGGGGAAACTGCGGCCGAACGACATCGCCTCGCCGACGGACTTCATCGTCGTGGTCAGCGTCGGGTCCGCGCCGGGGAACTTCTCGAACGCGAACCGCGGCACCTTCACCACCACGTAGTCCAGCGTCGGCTCGAACGCCGCCGGGGTCTCGCCGGTGATGTCGTTGCGGATCTCGTCGAGGGTGTAGCCGATCGCCAGCTTCGCCGCGATCTTCGCGATCGGGAAACCGGTCGCCTTCGACGCCAGCGCGGACGAGCGGGACACGCGCGGGTTCATCTCGATCACGACCATCCGGCCGTCCTCGGGGTTGAACGCGAACTGGATGTTGCAGCCGCCGGTGTCCACGCCGACCTCGCGCAGCACCGCGATGCCGACGTCGCGCATCACCTGGAACTCGCGGTCGGTCAGCGTCATCGTCGGCGCGACGGTGACCGAGTCGCCGGTGTGCACGCCCATCGCGTCCACGTTCTCGATCGAGCACACGACCACGACGTTGTCGTGCTTGTCGCGCATCAGCTCGAGCTCGTACTCCTTCCAGCCGAGCACGCTCTCCTCGATCAGCACCTCGGTCACCGGGGACTCGGCGAGCCCGGTCGAGGCCAGCCGCTCCAGGTCCTCGGGCGTGTGCGCCATGCCGGAACCCAAGCCGCCCATGGTGAACGACGGCCGGATGACCACCGGCAGGCCCAGTTCCCCGACCGTGGCACGGACCTCGTCCATGTCGTGGCACACCCGCGAGCGCGGCACGTCGGCGCCGACCGTGCGCACGATGTCCTTGAACTTCTGCCGGTCCTCGCCGCGCTGGATCGCGTCAATGTCCGCGCCGATCAGCTCCACGCCGTACTTCTCCAGCACGCCGCGCTCGTGCAGCGCCACCGCGCAGTTCAGCGCGGTCTGCCCGCCCAGCGTCGCCAGGATCGCGTCCGGGCGCTCGGCGGCGATGACCTTCTCCACGAAGTCCGGCGTCACCGGCTCGATGTAGGTCGCGTCCGCGAACTCCGGATCCGTCATGATCGTCGCCGGGTTCGAGTTCACCAGGCTCACGCGCAGACCCTCGCTGCGCAGCACCCGGCAGGCCTGCGTGCCCGAGTAGTCGAACTCGGCCGCCTGCCCGATCACGATCGGCCCGGAGCCGATCACCAGCACGTGCTGGATGTCCGTCCTCTTCGGCATCAGGCCTTCTTCTCCATCAAGTCAACGAATTCGTCGAACAGCGGCGCGGCGTCGTGCGGACCCGCGGCCGCTTCGGGGTGGTACTGCACGGAAAACGCGGGCACGTCGAAAGCGCGCACGCCCTCGACCGTGTCGTCGTTCGGGCAGTAGTGGCTGATCTGCGCGGCGCCGTAAGGGGAATCGAACCGCTGGCCCGGCTCGCCTTCGAGAGCGAAACCGTGGTTCTGCGCGGTGATCGCGACCCGTCCGGTCGCCACGTCGATCACCGGGATGTTGATCCCCCGGTGCCCGTAGCGCATCTTGTACGTGCCCAATCCCAGGGCCCGGCCCAGGATCTGGTTGCCGAAACAAATCCCGAACAGCGGAATCCGCTGCTCCAGAACCGTTTTCGTCAACGCCGTCGCGTGCGCGGTCGTCGCCGGGTCGCCGGGGCCGTTGGACAGGAACACCCCGTCCGGCTCCAGCCCCAGCAGCTCCTCCGCGGTGGTGCTGGACGGCAGCACGTGCACCTCGATGCCCCGCTGCGTCATCAGCCGCGGCGTGTTCGACTTGATCCCCAAGTCCAGCGCCGCGACCCGGAACCGCCGTTCTCCTTGCGCCGCAACGACATACGGCTTTTCAGTGGAGACCTCGCCCGCGAGGTCCGCGCCCTTCATCGGCGGGCTCGCCAGCACCTCCGCGACCATCTGCTCGTCGCTGCCCAGCGCGTCGCCGGAGAACACCCCGGCGCGCATCGCGCCCTGCTCCCGCAGATGCCGCGTCAGCGTCCGGGTGTCCACTTCGGAAATCCCGACCACACCCTGGCGCACCAGTTCGTCGTCCAGCGTGCGCTTCGCCCGCCAGCTCGACGGCGTGCGCGCCGGATCCCGCACCACGTAACCGGAAACCCAGATCCGGGCCGATTCGTCGTCCTCGTCGTTCCAGCCGGTGTTGCCGATCTGCGGCGCGGTCTGCACCACGATCTGCCGGTGGTACGACGGATCCGTCAGCGTTTCCTGGTACCCCGTCATGCCGGTGCAGAACACCGCCTCGCCGAGCGTTCGCCCGCGCGCGCCGTAGGCCGCGCCGCGGAACACCCGGCCGTCTTCGAGAACCAGGGCGGCGGGGCCGCGAGTGCCGGTGCTCACTGGGCACCTCCCTTGATGTCGTGATCGGAAAGTTCGTTGATCCATTGTGGATAGTCGTCCAGGTCGTCGCCGCGGAACCCGGTGTCCAGCTCGACGTCGCCGAGCCGCCAGGCGATCACCAGCAGCACGTCGGTGCCGGTGACCTTCCCGGCGAGCCGGGAATCGCGGCGGATCCCGGTGATCGAGGCGCGCGGGATCCAGAAGTCCGGCAGCCCGCCGCGTTCCACGGCCACGCCGTCCGGGTGCAGCCGCCAGACCGCCCCGGACCTCGGGCCCGCGCCTCGCGTCACGACGCGGTCCTGCCAGTTGCCCGCGGTCGTGGTGCCCACGCACACGCCGGTCGATTCCAGCTGGAACTCGCCGGGGTCGGCCGGGATCTCCGGGAACGGCGCGATCCGCGCGCTTTGCGAACGCGCCTTGCGCCGCCAGCCCATCCACATGCCCCACAGGCACAGCAGGAAGAAGGCGACGATCCCCAGCGTCAGCAGCAACCGCTCCATCAGCAGATCTTCCCCTCGCGCGCGGTGATCCGCCCGCGCAGCAGGGTCGCCGTCACCACGCCGGGCAACCGCATTCCCTCGTACGGGGTGTTGGCGGCGATGCTGGCCAGTTCGGCCCCGCGCACGGTCCATTCGGCATCCGGGTCGACCAGCGTCAGGTTCGCCGGTTCGCCCGCTTCGATCGGACGGCCGTGCCCGGCCAGGTTCCCGACCTCCGCGGGCCGCTCGCTCATGACCCGGGCGACGCCGCGCCAGTCGAGCAGACCGGTCTTGACCATCGTCTCCACGACCACCGACAGCGCGGTCTGCAGGCCGAGCATGCCGGGCCGGGCCGCGGCCCATTCGGTGTCCTTGTCCTGCGGGGCGTGCGGCGCGTGGTCGGTCGCGACGCAGTCCACGACGCCCTCGGCCAGCGCGGCGCGCAGCTTCTCCGCGTCGCCGCCGGTGCGCAGCGGCGGGTTCACCTTGTTGACCGGGTCGTAGGTCTCGAGCCGGTCGTCGGTGAGCAGCAGGTGGTGCGGCGTGACCTCGGCCGAGACCTTCGTGCCGCGCTCCTTCGCCCAGCGCAGGACGTCGACCGTGCCCGCGGTGGAGACGTGGCAGACGTGCAGCCGCGCGTTCGCGTGCAGCGCCAGCAGGCAGTCGCGCGCGACGATCGACTCCTCCGCCGACGCCGGCCAGCCCGGGTAGCCCAGCCGCGACGCCTGCTCGCCCTCGTGCGCCTGCGCGCCGACGGTGAGCCGCGGTTCCTCGGCGTGCTGGGCGATCACCGCGTCGAGCGCGGTCGAGTACTCCAGCGCGCGGCGCATCAGCAGCGGGTCCGCGACGCACACGCCGTCGTCGGAGAAGACGCGCACCGCCGCGGTTCCCTTGGCCATCGTGCCCAGTTCGGCGAGCTTCTCGCCCTTGAGCCCGACGGTGACCGCGCCGACCGGGTGGACGTCGACCAGGCCGACCTCCTGCCCGCGCCGCCACACGTGGTCGGTGACGAGCGAGTTGTCGGCGACCGGATCGGTGTTGGCCATGGCGAACACGGCGGTGTAGCCGCCCAGCGCGGCCGCGGCGGAACCGGTCTCGACGGTCTCGGTGTCTTCGCGGCCCGGCTCACGCAGGTGGGTGTGCAGATCGACGAACCCGGGCAGCAGGATCTGGCCCTTGGCGTCGAGCACCTCGGCGCCCTCGGGAACGTCCACCTCGCCGATTGCGGCGATCACGCCGTCCTCGATCAGGACGTCCACCGGCTCGCCCTCGCCGTACGGGCGGGCACCCTTGATCACGATGCTCACGCAGCAGCTCCTTCACTGGCCAGGAGGTGGTAGAGGACCGCCATGCGCACGTGGACGCCGTTGCGGACCTGTTCGGTAATGGCGGAGGAGGGGGAATCCGCGACTGCGGAGGAGATCTCCATGCCGCGCAGCATCGGGCCGGGGTGCAGCACGACGGCGTGGTCGGGCAGCAGCGCCTGGCGACGCTCCGAAAGCCCGTAGGAGATCGAATATTCGCGCGCAGACGGGAAGAAGCTCTGCCCAGGGCCCCCGCCCGTCATCCGCTCGGCTTGGACGCGCAGCATCATCACCGCGTCGACCGCGGGCAGCTCGGCGTCAAGATCGTGCGAGACCGTGACCGGCAGCTTCTCCACGCCGACCGGCAGCAGCGTCGGCGGCGCGACGAGCACCACCTCCGCGCCGAGAGTGCTCAGCAGGTGGATGTTCGACCGCGCGACCCGGCTGTGCAGGACGTCGCCGACGATCGCGATCCGCCGGTCCTTCAACGAACCGAGGCGTTCGCGCAAGGTCGCCGCGTCGAGCAGCGCCTGGGTCGGGTGCTCGTGCGTGCCGTCGCCCGCGTTGACCACGGCGGTGCCCGGCCCGGCAAGCCAGCCCGACAGCCGGTGCGCGGCTCCCGAGGCGGGGTGCCGGATGATCACGCAGTCGGCGCCCGCGGCGGCCAGCGTGAGCGCGGTGTCCCGCAGCGATTCGCCCTTGTTCACCGAGGAGCTGGACGCCGAGACGTTGATCACGTCCGCGCTCATCCACTTCCCGGCGATCTCGAACGACACCCGGGTGCGCGTGGAGTTTTCGTAGAACAGCGTGATCACGGTGCGGCCGCGCAGCGTCGGCAGCTTCTTGACCTCGCGGCCGAGCAGCGTGTGCTTCAGCTCGTCGGCGGTGTCGAGCACGGCGGTCGCGGTGTCCGCGTCGAGCCCGTCGGTGGCGAGCAGGTGCTTCACCGGGTTTCTCCTTCCGGCGCGCGCAGCAGCACCGCGTCCCGGCCGTCGGTTTCGGACAGCAGTACGGAGACGCCTTCGGCGCGCGCGGTGGGCACGTTCTTGCCGACGTAGTCGGCGCGGATCGGCAGCTCGCGGTGGCCGCGGTCGACGAGCACGGCGAGCTGGACGGCACGCGGGCGGCCGTGGTCGCGCAAGGCGTCGAGGGCGGCGCGGATGGTGCGGCCGGAGAACAGGACGTCGTCGACGAGGATGACGACCCGGTTGTCGATCCCGCCCGGCGGCAGCTGCGTCTGCTCGAGAGCACGCGGCGGACGGCGGCGGAGATCGTCGCGGTAGAGGGTGACGTCGAGGGCGCCGTGCGGCGGCGCGGCCCCGGCGAACTCGCCGATCTTCTCGGCGAGGCGCGCGGCCAGCGGCGTGCCGCGCGTGGGGATGCCGAGCAGCACCGGGTACTGCTCCGGCGGACCGGCTCCGAGAGCGGTCTTCTCGATGACCTGGTGGGCCATCCTCGCGATCGTGCGCGCGACATCACCGGCGGACAGCAGCTCGCGCTCTCCCGCCGGCTCCGCCGCGCCACGCGGACGTGACGACAAGGCGGACCTCCTTCCCCGCCTCTCTGGACGGGTCCTTAAAGGACGTCGGCAACCGGCTGCTGCCGGAAACCGCACCGACAGTAGCAGGGCGGGTCAATCAGTCTTCCGGGTGGTACGCGCACGCCCGCCACCTGCGCGGACCGACCTACTGCTTGACCTGGTGACAACTATGCGTAACCATTACTCTGAGTATTCGACTCGAGGAGTCCCCGGCCCGGTCCTCCCGGCCGGCGCGGGGTGAGGAAACGGAGAACCACCAGATGGGCGATTACGCCAAGGCGCTCGGGGCCAAGCTCCGCGGGATCCGCCAGCAGCAAGGCCTGTCCCTGCACGGGGTCGAGCAGAAGTCCGGCGGCCGCTGGAAGGCCGTCGTGGTCGGCTCGTACGAGCGCGGCGACCGGGCGGTGACCGTCCAGAAGCTGGCCGAGCTGGCGGACTTCTACGGCGTGCCGGTGGTCGAACTGCTGCCGGAGGGCCGCGTCCCGTCCGGGGCCGAGCCAGCCACGAAGATCGTGATCAACCTGGAGCGGCTCCAGCAGCTGCCCGCGGAGAAGGTCGGCCCGCTCGCCCGGTACGCGGCCACCATCCAGAGCCAGCGCGGCGACTACAACGGCAAGGTGCTCTCCATCCGCACCGAGGACCTGCGCTCGCTGGCCATCATCTACGACATGACCCCCGGAGAGCTCACCGAGCAGCTCATCGACTGGGGCGTCCTCCCGCCGGAAGCCCGGCCGTCCAAAGAGGACTGAGGACTGATGGCGGCAGCGGCCGTGCACGACGCGGCGGGCTTCCCGCACCCGGGGAACCGGGAACGCCCGCCGCGCTTCGGGTGAGGCCGGGCCGACGTCCTGGCACCAGCGCCGCCGGGCCGATCTCGCCCACCGTCGCGCTGACGTGCCCGGTTTGCCGTGCGGCGAACCGGCTGGATTTTCTTGTCTTCACCGCGCCGGGGAATCGGAACTGTCCGGGTTCCGGCGCGTTTCCCGCTCCGGGACGGGCCGCCGGGGACTGTTTCCTCACGTCGGCTGCTTACCCGCTGCGGGCCGCGCCGTTGGGGATGTTTCCTCATCTCCCGCTCAAGGTCGCACCGCCGGGAAACTGTTTCCTCGCCCCGGCCGCTTCGCTGCTCCGGCCGCACCGTCGGGGATTGTTTCCTCATCCAGGCCACTCCCCTGCTCAGGGCCGTGACGCCGGAAACTTCTTCCGGCAATTTCCCCGTTTCGGGCCGCACCGCAGGAAACTGCTTCCTCGCCCAGGCCGCTTACCTGCTCAGGGCCGCGCTGCCCCAGGCTGCTTCCTCGCCCGGCCGCTCACCCGCTCGTGGCCGCGCCGCCGGGGACTGCTTTGGCACCCCGGCCACTTCCCCGCTCCAGGCCACACCATTTCTTCACTCCGGCCGCCCCCTGCTCCGGACTTCTGGTTCCGGGCGGATCCCCTGGCCTGGCTCGCAGTCCGGCTCCGAACGCCGACCCTCCCCAGCGACCATTTCCCTCACGCGCAGCGGAAAAGTGTTGCCACACCGCGATTTCCGCAACTAAACGCCGCGATCCCCTCGCACGGCACCGGATTTCCCCACCGATCGCGGGTTCCCCCCGCCCAACCCGGGCGACCGCTCACTCACCGCAGCGACTCCGGAAAACCCCCGCCCGGAATTCCCCGGATCGCCGCGAAACCGGCCGGGCCGGGCCGCCGCGAATGGCGCCCGCCGACCGGTTCTGATTTCGCTCGGTGATCAATTTTCTCCCGAGCGCCCCTCGCACCGGCCGCCGAGGGCCCGGCGGTGACCCGATCAGGCAGCGGCCATTCAGGTGGCCGCTTTCCCCCAGCCGGGTGACCTCTGACTACCGAACCGCCGGGCTACAGAATCGCGCGCAGGCGGTCGGCGATCGTGCCGATGCGGCCGAGCACGCCGTTGATGAACCGCGGCGAATCGTCCGTCGAGAGTTCCTTCGCGAGACCGACCGCTTCGTCGATCGCGACCGCGTCGGGGACGTCGGCCGACCACAGCATCTCGTACACGCCGACGCGCAGGACAGCCAAATCGACCGGCGGCATCCGCTCCAGGGTCCAGCCCTGCGAGTGTTCCGCCAGCAGTTCGTCGATCCGCTCGCGGTGGGCCGTGACGCCCTCCACGACGGTGATCGTGTAGTCCGCGACCGGGTCGACCTCGACCGCGCCGACCCGGTCGGCCAGCAGCGTGACCGGGTCGGCGGACCGCTGGGCGGCCTCGTACATCATCTCGACCGCGCGCCTGCGGGCCTGCCGCCTGCTGATCGCGCCGCCGCGGTTCGGGTGCGGGGGAAGCTTGTCCGCCATCAGCTGGAGACGCGGCCGAGGTAACGGCCGTCGCGGGTGTCGACCTTGATCTTCTCGCCGGTCGAGAGGAACAGCGGGACCTGGATCTCCGCGCCGGTCTCGAGCGTCGCCGGCTTGGTGCCGCCGGTGGAACGGTCGCCCTGCAGGCCCGGGTCGGTGTGCTGGATGACGATCTCGACCGAGGTCGGCAGCTCGACGTACAGCGGCTCGTTCTCGTGCACCGCGACCTGGACCTCGGTGTTCTCGAGCATGTAGTTCGCGTTGTCGCCGACGGTCTCGGCGGGCACGGTGATCTGGTCGTAGGTGTCGCCGTCCATGAAGACGAAGTCCGCGCCGTCCTTGTACAGGTACGTCATGTTCCGGCGGTCCACCGTGGCCGTCTCGACCTTCGTGCCCGCGTTGAAGGTCTTGTCGACGACCTTGCCGGTCAGCACGTGCTTGAGGGTGGTGCGCACGAACGCGCCGCCCTTGCCCGGCTTGACATGCTGGAACGCGGTGACGCTCCACAGCTGGCCGTCCAGGTTGAGGACGAGTCCGTTCTTCAGGTCGTTGGTGGTGGCCACGAGTCTTCAGGTCTCCTGTGTTCGATCTCTTCGGCCGCGGCCGTCAGACGGCCACGAGGTCCTTGGTGCTCAGGGTGAGGAGTTCGGGTCCGGAGTCCCGCACGACGAGCGTGTCCTCGATGCGCACGCCACCGCGCCCCGCGAGGTACACGCCGGGCTCGACGGTGACCGCCATACCGGCGGACAGTGTACCGACGCCCGCCGCGGCGAGACTCGGTGCCTCATGCACTTCCAGCCCGACGCCGTGGCCGAGACCGTGCGCGAACTGCTCGCCGTACCCGGCGTCGGCGATCACCGAGCGCGCCGCGGCGTCCACTTCGGACACCACAGCGCCGGGCCGGACCGCTTCGACGCCCGCCGCCTGCGCGCGGTGCACCAGGTCGTAGATCTCGCGCTGCCAGTCCGCGGGCTCGCCGATGACGACCATGCGGGTCATGTCCGAGTGGTAGCCGTCGACCGTGGCGCCGAAGTCGAACTTCACGAAGTCGCCGCGGCTCAGTTCGGCCCCGGTCGGCCGGTGGTGCGGGATCGCCGAGTTCGGCCCGGCGGCGACGATGGATTCGAACGAGATCCCGGACGAACCCTGCTCCAGCATCCGGTTCTCCAGGTCGCGCGCCACTTCCAGCTCGGTCCGGCCCGGCCGCACTCCGCCGGCCTCGATCAGCCCGGCCAGCGCGCGGTCGGCGGCCGCGCACGCGGCGCGCAGGGCGGCGATCTCGACCTCGTCCTTGACCACCCGCAGCTGCTCGGTCAGCCCCGGCGTGCGGACCAGGTCGACCCGGTCGAAGGGCACCTTGAGGTTCTCGTGCTCCTCGACGCTCACGTGCTGGCTCTCGAACCCGGTCCGGCCGTAGTCGGCGAGCCGTCCGGCCGCGTGCGCCGCGAGCGCGCGGGCGCTGGCGCGGTCGAGCACGCGTTCCAGGTCGGGCACCTCGGACGCCGACTGGGTCGTGTAGCGCCCGTCGGTGCAGAACAGGGTCTTCGCGTCGCCGCCCGCGTGCACCAGCAGCGCGGCGTTCGACCCGGTGAACCCGGTCAGGTAGCGGATGTTGAGCAGGTCGGTGACCAGCAGCGCGTCGACCCCGTTCTCGTGGAGCAGGGTGGCAAGCGCGGCACGGCGGTGAGCGTGGATTTCCGGCACCCGGCCAGCTTAACCAGCGGCCTCCGGTCACGGTTTCGGCGCGGCGGGAGGACGGCCTACTGGCGGTTAACTTCGGCGCGCCTACACTCCGTCCATGCTGGGTGCCTGGTTGACGCGCGGGCTGGTCATGGCGGTCGTGCACGCCGCCGCGATGACGCTGCTCGCCAAGTGGTCCGTGTTCCACCCGACCGGCCAGACGCTGTTCACGTCGCTCACCATCGCCGTACTGGTCGGCCTGGCGGCGTTGTGGAGCGCGATCGACGGCTGGCGCGGCCTGCCCGACAGAGGGCGCGCGTGGTTCATCGCCTCCCTGGTCGCGGGCGTGGGCTCGGGCATCCTGTACGTGATCGGACGCGCGATCTTCGTCGACCAGACCGGGGTTTCCGAGCTGGGAGCCGCGCTCACCGGCGGGGCGGCGTTCTCCGCGCTGCTCGTGCTGGTGCCCGCCGGACTGGGGTTGTTCGTCGGCGGCCGGATCCGGCGTCCGGCATCTTCCGACGAGGACGATTCGGCCGCTGATTCCGGCTCGGAGCCGGACGACGAGGACGGTTCCGGCAGCCGCTCCGGCGAACTCGATTTGCCGCCGAGCCCGACCCCGCGAACCGCTCCGAAGCCCTCTCCGGTCAGCCGCCCAGCGGCAAACCGCGCGCGGCGCCGTCCCACTGTCGCGGGTCGATCTCCTGCACCCCGGAACCGTTGAGCGACACGATCGTCGTGTCCGGCAAGCCGTAAAGCTGCCCGTCGAGCACCATGCCGTAGCCGCGGCCGTACGCGTGCACGACGGTCGCGCCGGAGCGCAGGCGGGTCTTCACCGGCACCTCCGGCACCTGCGGCAGCGGCCGGTCGACCAGCTCCCCGGCGAGTACCGAGGCGACTGAACGACGGTCGATCCGGATGCGCTCGCCGCGGCGGTAGAGGTCGATCGTGCGGTCCGGGGACGGCATCGCGACGCCGTCGAAGGTCGCGATGCTGCGCGACGGCGTCGAGCAGCCGCCCGCGCCCTTCACGTCGAGCCCGAAGTGCTTCAGCCCGGTCGGCGCGCCCGCCGGGCCGATCTCCGTCGCGCGGACGACGTCCAGCGAAACCAGGTCGCACGGATCGCTGACCGACGTCGGCGCGTGCCCGTCGGGACGGCGGACGAGACCGGGGCCTTCCTTCCACGCGCCCGGGATCACGACCGGTTTGTAGGGCTGCATCGTGAAATCGCGGTCCCAGAAGGTGATCGTGGTTCCGTCGGCGGTCTCGTGCGCGATGGCGAAGGCGTCGAGCGCGCCGACCCATTCCAGATCCACGCTGAACGCGTCGACCACCGACCGGGTCCGCGGCGCGGCGGTCGTCGCGGTGGGCTCGAACCCCTTCTCCCCCAACGCTTCCACGCCCTCGCGGAACGCCGGGTCGTGCGCCCGGATGACGAACTGGCCCGCCCCGTTCCAGCCCGCCGCGCGGCCGGTGGTGTCGGTGAACATCAGGTAGTACCAGCCGTCGAGGAAGACCACCGAGGGCTGGCCGGCGCCGTAGACGTTGGCGCGGTGGACGTCGTGGGACGCGCCGAGGATCGGTTTGCCGCCGTTCGAACGGGTCCAGTGGATGCCGTCCGGGCTGGTGGCCATGCCGATCGCGTTGCCGAGCGCGTGGTCGCCGGCGGCGCCGGTGTAGTAGAGGAAGTACGTGCCGCCGACGCGCAGCACCGACGGGTCGCAGGTGTGCATGCCGTCGAAGTTGCCGGGCGCGCCGGAAAGGACAGCGGGCGGCGCACCGCCACCCGGTCCAGTGAACGGTCCGTCGGCCGAGGGACCCTCGGCGTAGAGAATGTCGTCGCCAGGCGGCGGGGCGCTGCTGTACTGGCTGCACCACCAGATCCGGGTGCGGCCGTTCTCGACCATGACGGTGGGGCCGTAGTTGTAGGACGCGTCCACGGCCCCGGCGGCGACCACGCCCCCGCTCGCGCGACTGGCTCCCGAGGTAAGCGCAACGTCCGCCGCCCGAGGCGGTTCCTTCGGGGCCTGCGGTGCACCGCCCGCGATGCCGCCGTGGCCGGTGCCCTCGGCTTGCGGCTGGGCCGAAGTCTGGCTGCACCCGGAAACGAGGGAACCGGCGATCAGCAGCGAGAGCAGCTGACGCACGGGTCGCCGACCCCCACGACGAAACGGGTGCATGATCGCCGAGTGTAGCGACAGCGGCACCGGATGGGTGAACCACGTCGCGCATCGGCCGGTCAGGCGGCGGGTTTACCGGGGGCTTGCTTTGCGCTGGTCGCGGCGGTGCTCAGGCCGGGAATGGGGGCGGTGGTGATGCTGGGAAGCGTGCCGCGGTGTGGGGTTTGCCGATGTGCGGCGTGGTGGGCTGCGCGGCGATCCAGCGCAACCGTGCGCGCGGCGGCTGGCGATCACCCGGTCGCGATGCCCGAAACACGGCTGTGCTGCCGAGACCCGACGCGGCCCGGCAAGCGACGAGTCTTGCTCTTCGCCGCGAGGTCAGGACGAATGCGCGGCGATTCAGCGCAGTCGTCCGCGTCGAGACTGGCGAGCACCCCGGTCGCGACGCCGGAAACCACGCTGTGCCAACGAAACCGCCCCGCCGTTGCCGGACCAAGCGGCGAGTTTCG
>NZ_JBVKDQ010000029.1:29128-95880 GCF_055633755.1 Amycolatopsis sp. NPDC114484
GCTTCTCGCCGCCAGATCAGGACAAATGCGCAGCAATCGAGCGCAGTCGTCCGCGCCGAGACCGACGAGCGGCCCCGGTCACGACGTCCGAAACCGCGCCGTGCCGCCGAAATCTCCCCGCCGTTGCCGGACCGAGCGGCGAGTTTCGCTTCTCGCCGCCAGATCAGGACAAATGCGCAGCAATCGAGCGCAGTCGTCCGCGCCGAGACCGACGAGCGGCCCCGGTCACGACGTCCGAAACCACGCCGCGCCACCGAAACCACCCCGCCGCAGCCGGACCGAGCGGCGAGTTTCGCTTCTCGCCGCCAGATCAGGACGAATGCGCGGCGATCCAACGCAACGCGAGCGCGTAACCGTCCACTCCGAGACCGACGATCACCCCGGTCGCGATGTCCGAAAGCACGCTGTGGTGCCGGAATTCCTCGCGCTTGTGCACATTGCTGATGTGCAGCTCGATCAGCGGCGCGGTGAGCTGGGCGGCAGCGTCGCGGACGGCGATCGAGTAGTGCGTCCACGCCCCGGCGTTCAGCACGACCGGCGCGCCCGCGTCGGCGGCCTCGTGCAGCCAGCCGACCAGTTCGCCCTCGTGGTCGGTTTGCCGCACCTCAACGTCGAGACCCAGTTCCTGGCCGGTGGCCACGCACAGCTGCGCGAGGTCGTCGTACGTGGTGGAACCGTAGACAGCCGGTTCGCGTTTGCCCAGGCGGCCGAGGTTGGGGCCGTTGAAAACGAACGTCTTCACAGCAGCACGCTCCCGCCGGCTTCCGGGGCCTCGGCGGCGATCGCCGAGTACGCGGCGGCGAGCAGGGACGGGTCGGGGCCTTCCAGCCTGCCGGGTTTGCCGAGGCCGTCGAGGACGACGAACCGCAGTACGCCGGAGCGGGTTTTCTTGTCGCCCTTCATGGTTTCCATCAGCTGCCCCAGCGCGTCCGCGTCGTAGGTGGTGGGCAGGCCGATCAGCTTGAGCACGGAGGCGTGCCGGTCGGCGGTGGCGTCGTCGAGGCGTCCGGCCAGGCGCGCCAGTTCGGCGGCGAACACCAGGCCGACGCTGACCGCCGCGCCGTGGCGCCACCGGTAGCGCTCGCGGCGTTCGATGGCGTGGCCGAGGGTGTGGCCGTAGTTGAGGATTTCGCGCAGGTCGGACTCGCGCAGGTCGGCCGCGACGACGTCGGCCTTCACCTGGATCGAGCGGCGGACCAGCTCGGCGAGCACGTCGCCCGTCGGGTCGAGCGCCTGTGCCGGGTCGGCCTCGATCAGCTCGAGGATCCGCGGGTCGGCGATGAAGCCGGTCTTGACGATCTCGGCCATTCCGGCGACGAGTTCGTTGCGCGGCAAGGAATCCAGGGTCGCGAGGTCGACCAGGACGGCGGAGGGCTCGTGGAAGACGCCGACGAGGTTCTTGCCCGCTTCGGTGTTGATCCCGGTCTTCCCGCCGACCGCCGCGTCGACCATGCCGAGCAGCGTCGTCGGCACGTTCACCAGCCGGACGCCGCGCATCCAGGTGCCCGCGACGAATCCGGCGAGGTCGGTGACCGCCCCGCCGCCGAGCGCGACGACCACGCCGCGCCGGTCCAGCCCGATCCGGCCGAGGACTTCCCAGCAGAAACTGGCGACGGAGAACGCTTTGCCGTCCTCGGCGTCGGGAATCTCGACGCGGTGCGCGTCGAGCCCGGCCGCGGCCAGTTCGTCGCGGACGGCCTCGGCGGTGGCGGTGAGCGTCGGCGGGTGGATCAGCGCGACCTTCGACGCGTCGGCGAGCTGCTCGGTGAGTTCGCCGAGCAGGCCGCGCCCCACGAGCACGTCGTACGGCTGCGCGGTGGCGACCCGGATCCGGACGGGCTGGGTGGCGGACACGGTTCTCCTCACTGCTCCCGGACCCGGTGGTCCTGGGCTGGGTTGTGGCTCAGCGGTGCCAGCTGGTTCCGGCCGACGCGGATGGATCGGCTGGCGCTGACGGGGTCCTGGTTTCGCCCGCTGCGGCCGGGAGGTCTGACGGCGGGTTGCGGCTGGCGGAATTGTTCCCGGCCGGAGGCGGTCGATGGGCTGCCGGTCTCGCGGGGCCAGCCAACCTGGGGCAGTTCAGCAGACTGCCTACGGCTGGCGGCGGGCCGCCGAGCGGAGCCGTCGCAGCCTCGCTCGACAACTCCCGCCAGACCGGTCCGGTCCGGCCGACGGACTCGCTGCAGTTCCGCCGACCGCGTGCGACCCGGCCGAGCGGGGCCGTGCGGGCACCGCTGGCTGGTTCCGGGCCGGGTCACGGTTTGCGGACGTGTGCGACCCGGCAGGGCCAGCCAGGCAGGGCCGTGCGGGTGCAGCTGGCTGGTTCCGAGCCGGTCGCGGGTCACGGTTCGCGGACCCGGTCGGGTTCGAGGGCGGCGACGGCGGCCGCGACTACCTCTTCGGGCGTTCGCTTGTCGGTCTCGATCTCGACGGTCGCCACCTCGCGGTACACCGGCAGCCGCTGGTCGAGCAGGGCTTTGAAGGTCGCTCGCGGGTTGATGCCGGCGAGCAGCGGGCGCGCGCTGGACATCCCGGTGCGCTGGACGCCGGCGGCGAGCCCGACGTTCAGGAAAACCACCGTGTGGTCCTGAAGCCGCTCCCGGGTGCCCGGGGTGAGCGGGGCGCCGCCGCCGAGGGAGAGCACGCCGTCGTGTTCGGCGAGCGCGGTGGCTACGGCTTCCTCTTCGAGCGCGCGGAACGCGGGTTCGCCGTCGTCGGCGAAGATGTCCGAGATGGCGCGTCCGGCGCGGGCGACGATGTCGTCGTCGGTGTCGCGGAAGGTCACGCCGAGCGCGGCGGCCAGCAGCGGGCCGACCGTGCTCTTGCCGGAGCCCGGCGGTCCGATGACGACCGCGCGCGGACTCACCAGCGCTCCTCGAGCGCCTTCAGGTACGCCTGCGCGTTGCGCCGGGTCTCGGCCAGCGAGTCGCCGCCGAACTTCTCCAGCGCCGCGTCCGCGACGACCAGCGCCACGACCGACTCCAGCACCACGCCCGCGCGCGGCACCGCGCACACGTCGGAGCGCTGGTGGATCGCGACGGCGGGCTCGCCGGTCCGGACGTCCACTGTGGACAGTGCCTTGGGCACGGTCGAGATCGGCTTCATCGCGACGCGCACCCGCAGCGGTTCGCCGTTGGTGATGCCGCCTTCGAGCCCGCCCGCGCGGTTCGACCGGCGCGTGACGCCGACCGGTCCGGTGCCGCGGTCGATCTCGTCGTGCGCCTGGCTGCCCCAGCGGCGGGCGGTGGTGAAGCCGTCGCCGACCTCGACGCCCTTCATCGCCTGCACGCCCATCAGCGCGCCAGCGAGCCGCGCGTCCAGACGGCGGTCCCAGTGCACGTGCGAACCGAGGCCCGGCGGCAGGCCGTAGACGATCACCTCGATGACGCCGCCGACGGTGTCGCCGGCCTTCCGCACCGCGTCGACCTCGGCGACCATCGCTTCGGTCCCCTCGGCCGAGAACGCCCGCACCGGGCTCTCGTCGATCGCCGCGAAGTCACCTGGCTGCGGAAGCGGGCCGTCGGGCGCGTCGGCGCCGCCGATCGAGACGACGTGGCTCAGCACCTCGGCCCCGAGCAGCTGCCGCAGAAAATTCCGCGCGACAGTGCCGAGCGCGGTCCGCGAAGCCGTCTCGCGGGCGCTGGCGCGCTCCAGAACGGGACGGGCCTCGTCGAAGCCGTACTTCTGCATGCCGGGCAGGTCGGCGTGCCCCGGGCGGGGCCGGGTCAGCGGCTCGTTGCGGGCGAGCCCGGCGAGCTCGGCCTCGTCGACCGGGTCGGCCGCCATGACCTTCTCCCACTTGGGCCACTCGGCGTTCTCGATCTGGACGGCGATCGGGCCGCCCTGGCTGACCCCGTGCCGGACCCCGCCGAGGAACTGGACCTGGTCGGTCTCGAAGCCCATCCGCGGGCTGCGGCCGAACCCGAGCCGGCGCCGCGCGAGCTGCGCGGAGAGGTCCGAGGTCGTCACCTCCACCCCGGCAGGCAGCCCCTCGAGCACAGCGGCGAGGGCGGGTCCGTGCGATTCTCCAGCGGTGATCCAGCGCAGCACCGGACAATCCTGTCACGGCCGGTCCGGAGGCCTGGCAGAGCCCCTGGCCTCAGGTGATGCCCGTTCCAGCGGCTGGGAAGACCGCGCACGCCCAGGTGGCCAGAACCAGGCCGGGGCCGTAGGGGACGCGGATGGGGCCGGCGCGGATCCGGGAGTGCGCTGGGGCGGTCGGCGGCGCCGGGGCGGGGTCGGCTGACGCGGGAGCAGAGTCCGTCGACACGGGAGTCGGGCGGGTCGGCGGTGAAGGTGCGGGGGCAGGGTCGGGGTCGGTCGACGCGGGAGCTGAGCGGGTCGACAGTGAGGGTGCCGGGGCGGGGTCGGTCGACGCGGGGGCAACGGGCCTCGGCGCGGGAGCGAGGTCGGTCGGTGCAGGGGCAGCAGCAGTCGGCGCGGACGCGGGGTCGGTGGGCACCGGAGTAGCGGGGTCGGTTGGCGTGGAAGCAGCGGCCATCGGCATGGGAGCCGGGCCGGTCGGCGGTGCGGGGTCGATTGGCGCGGGGGCAGAGTCCGTCGACGCGGGAGCCGGGTCGGTTGGCAGGAGGGTGAAGTCGGTCGGCGCAGAGGCAGCGACTGTCGGCGTGGATGGCCAAACGGGACCAGTCGTCCGAAACGTGGAGTCGAGTTGGTTCGGGGTGGGTTCGTGGAGTTCTCCTAGGGATGGGTCGGCTACGAAGGCGAACGACTCCCGGCCGGATTGACGGGACGGCGGGCGGGCGGAAGCCCGAGACTCGCGGGATTGGCGGATGCGGCGCATCAGCCACATCGGCACCACGGCCGCCAAGCTCACCATCGCTGCCAGGACTGCCGCCACGGCAGGGGCCAGTCCGCCGACCGCGCCGAGTACGGCGCCGAAAGATCCGGCCAGTTTCACGTCTCCGGGGCCGAGACCGCCCGCCGACAATCGGTGGACGATCAGGTGTGTGCCGCCGAACAGCAGGCAGCCCAGGGCGGCTCCGGCGGCCAGTCGCCATCCTCCGCCGCTGAGGGCGGCGAGCGTGATTGTCAAGGCCACAGCGGGGTACGCGGGCAGGGTGAGGATGTCCGGCAGGCGGCGGTGTCGGGCGTCGGCTAGTGCGAGGGGTACGCCGAGTACCGAAACCAGCCACGGCACTGGCAGCCACCAAGCCGGGAGCACGCCCGCGTCGGCACGCGCCGCGGCCACTGCGGCTGCTGCGGCGGCGACCGTCAGGCCGATCACGGCCGATATCGGGACGTTGGCTTTCTTCATCATCACCAGCAGCACGGGGACCACCGCCCCGGCTGCGAGCACTGCTGTCAGGACCATGCGGCCAAGCCTGCCGCCAGGGCTTGGACCAGGGCAAACAGATCGGGGTGCGAGGGGACCCCTCGTGCGCGACACGCCGGAAGGTTCACTCGACAGAGGCGAAAACGGCGCGGTACTCGGGTCGTCGCCAACGCTTCGGCCCCCCGGATGACGGGCCCCTTCGGCACCCGGCTGAAGGGCTACAGCAGCAGAAGTCAGCGGCGGGAAGAAGCCAGAATCCCTTCCTCAGCAAGAAAAGCCCGGCGGTGCTCAGTCGGATTGACCCCGCGCACCCGCTTGAAAGCCGAACTGAATCCGAACGCGTCCGAGTACCCCACCACGCGGGCCACCTCCGTGATCGGCGTCGACGGCTGTTCCGTCAGGAGGTCCGCGGCGAGGGTCATCCGCCACCGGGTCAGGTACGTCATCGGCGGCTCCCCCACCAAATCCGCGAAGCGCTTGGCCAAAGTGGACCGCGAAACCCCGGTCCGGGCGGCCAGCGTGACGACCGTCCACGGGGCTGCCGGATCCTCGTGCAGCAACCGGAGAGCAGCGCCCACCACCGCGTCCCGTTGCGCCGCCCACCACCGCGGCGGCGAGCCGCCCGGACGGTCGAACCAGTCGCGCAGGATGCAAACCAGCATCCAGTCCAGCAGGCGGTCCAGGACGACCTGCTGACCCGGCGCGTCGACGGCGACCTCGGCTGCCAGATGGCGCAGCACCGGATCTTCCTCGGCAGAGGATGGCGGCCGGACGATCACCGGCAGCGCGTCCAGCAACGCAGCCATCCGGCCGCGGCTGCGCACGGGATACGCGCCGACGATCAGGTTGGTTTCGCCATGGAACGGATCGTTCCAGCCCAGGTGGTGCTGGGTACCGCCCTGGTCGGGAGTGGCGCAGAACTCGCCGCATTCGACGGGGGCGGCAGGGGTGTCCAGGCTGTCCACGAAGGAGAACGGCCCGCGCACCAGGATGGTCTCGCGGGCGCGCAACAGCTCCGGCGGGTGGTCTTCCGGCACGACCCAGCCCTCGCCGCTCAGCAGCGTGCACAGGGTCAGCGGGGGCCCCTCCACGAAGCGCAGCGACCACGGCGCCGACAGGGCCGTGCAGCCGAACAGCGAACCGTGCGCCCGGACCCCACGGATCAAATCGCTGAATGCGTCCACTCACCCGAGGTTAGACGAATAGACAGGCAATCCGGCTTCTCACCTATGGGATCGTCCAAGCGGGCCCGGTTAAATCCCAGCCATGAGCACCCTCACCGACCACGATCTCGAGTTCCTCCGCCGTCCCCTGCACGGCTTCCTGACCGTCGCCGCCGGGCCGCGGCCGCCGCAGCCTCGGCCGGTGTGGTTCGAGGCCACCGACGAACGCACGATCCAGCTGTTCACCGCCCCGGACTCGGCCAAGGTCCGCCGGTTGCGCGAGGATCCGCGCGCGTCGATCGTCGTCGCGGCGCCGGTCGGGGAAACCGAGCGCTGGGTGTCGGTCGGCGGGCACGTCACGATCGAGGCCGACGGCGGGCACGACCTGGCCCACCGGCTCGCCGACCGGTATTGGGACCTCAGCACCCCGGAGGGCGCGGCCGGGCTGAAGATCCTGCAGGAGCTCCCCCAGGTCCGGCTCGTGATCCACCCGGACAAGGTGCACCGCTACGCGTTCTGAACCGTCCGCCGCGCGCGGATCGCCTGCACCAGCAGCACCAGGCCGCAGATCACGCAGACCGCTTCGGTGAGCACGCCCCAGTACTCGTACTGGCTGTTGAACTGGTCGTGCACGCCGTAGAAGCCCACCGTCACCGACAGCAGGTAGGCCAGCAGCGTCACGCCGCCGAAGCCGAGCGTGAAGAACGCCGGCAGCCAGTGCCGCCAGGCGAGCAGCGCGACCGCGATCGCCAGACCGGCGATGCCGTTCACCAGAAAGAGCGGCCCGACCACCGGGATGCCCGCGTAGCCGCTGCCCCAGTACAGGTAGAAGTGGATCGCCGCCGAGCCGGCCAGGCCCGCCGCGCCCAGCACTCGCATCCAGGTGGTCAGCATGCGCGTCTCCTTCCGTGCGTAATGCCGGATACGGACTACACGCACGGGCGACCGCGACGGTTCACCGGCAACCCGGGCCGTCCCGACTCGTTGCACAGGGCATGACTGCCGAACTTCACTCCCGCCGCTCCGTACTCGCCTCCGGGGCGGCCGTCGCAGGGACCGCCGCCGTCGCTCTCACCGCTTGCGGGAGCGGCGGCAGCGGGTCCGTACAGGCCGCGCCGAAGGCGGACGGAAAGGTGCTCGCGCTGGCGGAAGTGCCGGTGGGCCAAGCGAAATCCGCAAAAACCCCGGACGGGCAAGAAGTGCTCGTGGCACAGCCGGAGAAGGGGACGGTCGCCTGTTTCAGCGCCGTCTGCACGCACCAGGGCTGCACGGTGGACCCGCCGCGGAACGGTCAGGCGAGCTGTCCGTGCCACGGATCGGTGTTCGACGCGCTGACCGGCGCGGTGAAGCAGGGACCGGCGAGCCGGCCGCTGTCCAAAGTGGCTGTGAAGATCGAGAACGGAAACATCGTCACGGCGTGACCGGGATCGCCCTTTGCGGACATTCACTGTCCACAAAGGGCACCGGTGATCAATCGTTCCAGGTGAACAACTCGTCGCCGGCGGCGACCGTACGGCCGCCTTCGAGACCGGCGAGCACGTCGGCGGACGCGTCGAGCCCGACGACCGGGACGATCGGCGAGTAGCCCTTGGCGGCGACCGCCTCCGGGTCCCAGCCCACGATCGGCTGGCCCGCCCGCACCTTCTCGCCCTTGACGACGTGCAGGGTGAACCCCTCGCCCTTTTCCTTGACCGTGTCGATGCCGAGGTGCACGAGCACCGCGCGGCCGTCCTCAGTGGCCACGACGTACGCGTGCGGATGCAGCGTCACCACGGTCCCGTCCACCGGCGCGACCGCGTCGGCGCGGCCGCCGGACGGCCGGACCGCGATGCCGGGACCCACCATCGCCTCGGCGAACACCGGGTCGGGCACCTCGGTGATCGCGACGACCTCGCCCGCGACCGGGCTCAGGATCGGCAGGCTCACATCAAGTCCTCGATGTCGCTGGCGATGGTGTCCGCCTCCGGCCCGACGATGACCTGGACCGCCGAGCCCATCTTCACGACGCCCATCGCGCCGGCCGACTTCAGCGCGGGTTCGTCCACGAGGGACATGTCCTCGAGCTCGCACCGCAGCCGCGTGATGCAGCCCTCGATCTCGATGACGTTGTCCGCGCCGCCGAGCGCCGCGAGAATCTTTTCCGGCCTGTCATCCGCCATCGCGGCCTCCTCGTATCCCGTTGGTTTTCCACCTGGAACAGGTGCGCTCCGCCACCATTACTACGCCGTTTGCCGCCTTGCCCGGCGAGCCCGGCCACGAACGGATAACGGTGGTTGACACCTGCTCGCGCTGCGGAGCATCCTGCCCCATCAGATCATTGGTCTAGACCGGAACGTACCAATCTTCCGGCGCGGACGCGAGCACCGGCCCCCGGTGCGCGAAAGGCGAGGGAGGGTGACACCGAGATGAGTGCGGCCGCGCACATTCCGCCGTCCGACCCCGCCGACCGCGTGGTCAACGGGCCGACCCCGAAGCACGCCCAGCTGCGGGAGATCCTGCGCCGCCTGGTGGAGCGCGAGCTCCCGCCGGGCTCGCCGATCCCGTCCGAGCGGGAGCTCGCGCAGCACTACGGCGTCTCGAGGCTCACCGTCCGCTCGGCGATCGGGAAGCTCGTCGAGGAAGGACTGCTGGCCCGGGTCAGGGGCAAGGGCACCTTCACCGCCGCCCGGCGGATGGAACTGCAGGTGTACCTGATGTCGTTCACCGACGACATGCGCCGGCGCGGGCTCACCCCGACCACCGAAGTGATCTCGACCTCGACCGAGGTCCCGCCGGTGACCTCGGCGCACGCGCTCGGCCTGTCCGAGGGCGTGGCAGCGCACCGGCTCGTGCGGCTGCGGCGCGCCGACGGCGTCCCGCTGGCCGTGGAACGCGGCTGGTACCACGCGGGCCGGACCCCCGGCCTGCTCGACCTCGACCTGACCCGTTCGCTGTACGCCCAGCTGGCCGACGCCTTCTCGCGCCGTCCGGACCAGGCGTACCAGACGGTGTGGGCCGAATCCGCGGACCGCGAAACGGCGCGCTTGCTCGGCATGCGCACCGGCAGTCCGCTCCTGGTGTTCCGCCGGGTCTCCAGCTCGGGCGGCGAACCGGTGGAGGACATGACGTCCTGGTACCGGGGCGACCACTACCAGGTGACCATGCAGCTGGACCGGAACACCCCGAGTTCCGGCGACCAACCCCACAATGGAGGTATCCGATGAGCGCCACCACCGCGGCTGGGGCTAGCGGGAAGAAGGGCGGCAGCGGCCTCGCCGGACTGCAGCGCTTCGGCCGCAGTCTCATGCTGCCGATCGCGACCCTGCCCGCAGCGGGCATCCTGAACCGGCTGGGCCAGGACGACGTCCTCGGCAAGGACGGCCTGAACTGGGGCACAGCGGCCGACGTGATCGGCGCGGCGGGCGGTGGCATCTTCGACTGGCTGCCGCTGATCTTCGCGATCGGCATCGCGGTCGGCTTCGCCCGCAAGGGCGACGGCTCGACCGCCGTCGCGGCCGTCATCGGCTGGGTCGTGTTCAACAAGGTGATCCAGGCGATCGCCCCGATCAAGAGCCAGCAGGGCTACAAGCCCGGCTGGGACCTCGCGCCGGTCCACTGGCCCTACAGCGTCCTGACCGGCATCGTGTCCGGCATCGTGGCGGCCCTGCTGTGGCAGCGCTACCACCGGATCAAGCTGCCGTCCTGGCTGGCCTTCTTCGGCGGCCGCCGGTTCGTGCCGATCATCACCTCGCTCGCGATGATCATCCTCGGCGTCATTTTCGGCCTGCTGTTCAAGTACGTCGACCAGGGCATCACCTCGGCGGGCGAAGCGGTCATGGGCTCGCCGGTCCTCGGCGGCGGCATCTACGGCCTGCTCAACCGCCTGCTCATCCCGGTCGGCCTGCACCAGCTGCTGAACGTCCCGGTGTGGTTCATCTTCGGCGGCGGCGACCTGAACAACTTCTTCCACCACGTGCAGGGCTCCGGCGCCTTCATGACCGGGTTCTTCCCGATCATGATGTTCGCCCTCCCCGCCGCGGCGTTCGCCATCGTGCACACCGCCCGCCCCGCGCAGCGCAAGCTCGTCGCCAGCATCATGATCTCGGCCGCGCTGACCGCCTTCATCACCGGCGTCACCGAGCCGATCGAGTTCGCGTTCATGTTCGTCGCGTGGCCGCTGTACATCTTCCACGCGATCATGACCGGCGTCTCGCTCGCGGTCTGCAACGCGCTGAACATCCACCTCGGCTTCTCGTTCTCCGGCGGCGCGATCGACTTCGCGCTGAACTCGTCGCTGGACACCGCGCACAAGGCGTGGCTGCTGATCCCGATCGGGCTCGTGTTCGCCGTGATCTACTACGTCGTGTTCCGCGTCGTGATCACCAAGTTCAACCTGCGCACGCCGGGCCGCGAGGACGACTCGATCGAGGGCGACCTCGAGCGCACGGCAGCGAAGTAACACCGAGAAAAGCAAGAGAGGTACACCATGCCGGAGAAACGCGTCACCGTGGCCAGCAAGGTGGGGCTGCACGCCCGGCCGGCCGCTCTGGTCGCCAAGGCGGCCGCTGCCCAGCCCGTGGCGGTGCAGATCGCCAAGAACGGCGGCGACCCGGTGGCCGCCGGCAGCGTCCTCAACCTGATGACCCTCGCCGCCGCGTACGGCGACGAGGTGGTCATCAGCGCTGAGGGCGACGGTGCCGAGGCGGCGGTCGAGGCCGTCGCCGAGCTGGTCGCCACCGACCTCGACGCTCAGTAGCGATACCGCTCCACGGGGAAACCACGAACCGTGCGGGGCGCCGGAACTTCCGGGGCCCCGCACGGTTCGCTTGTGTCCGGGCACTGCGAAACAGCGGCTGGGCGGGCCCCATTACGCTGGCGGGCATGGAGAGTCTGCGCCTGATCGACGAATGGCCAGTGGACAACGCGGCGGCCGGGGTGGTCTCCGCTTCCGGCGAGGTGCGCGGACGCCACGGCGACCCGGCCCGTCCGTTCCGGCTCGCGTCGGTGACCAAGCTGCTCACCGCCTACACCGCGCACATCGCGATCGAAGAGGGCGTCGTCGAGCTGGACACGCCCGCCGGGCCGGAGGGCTCGACCGTCGCGCATCTGCTCGCGCACACCTCCGGGCTCGCCTTCGACGCGCACAAGGCGATGGCCGAACCCGGCACGCGCCGGCTGTACTCCAACGCCGGGTTCGAGGAACTCGCCGACGCGCTGGCCGAGCACTCCGGCATCGAGTTCGCCGAGTATCAGCGGGAAGCCCTGTTCGCACCGCTCGGCATGACGGCGACCCGGCTGGAGGGCTCCCCCGCCGCGGGCGCGGTGTCCACATTGGACGACCTGCTGCGGTTCGCCGCGGAGCTGCAGGCTCCCAAGCTGCTCGCGCCGGAAACCCTGAACGCGGCCACCGAGATCGCGTTCCCCGGCCTGAACGGCGTCCTGCCCGGCTTCGGGCACCAGAAGCCGAACGACTGGGGTCTCGGCTTCGAACTGCGCGACCACAAGAGTCCGCATTGGACGGGTGCGAACAGTTCGCCGCGCACGTTCGGCCACTTCGGGCAGTCCGGGACTTTCCTGTGGGTGGACCCGGAAGCGGGGCAAGCCTGCGTCGGGCTCGCCGACCGGTCGTTCGGGCCGTGGGCCGCGCAAGTGTGGCCGCCCTTCACTGACGCCGTGCTGGCGGAACTCTCCGCGTGAGACTCCGGTCCGCGCTGGCCGCGGCGGCCCTGCTGCTCGTCGCGAGTTGTTCCGCACCGGCCGCGCAAACCCAAGCGCCACCAGCGTTGCCCGCGCCGGACGCTCCGCTTCCGTTGGGCACCAACGGTGCCGCGGTGCCCAAGCTCGACTGGGCACCGTGCCACGGCGGTTTCCAGTGCGCGACCGCGCCGGTTCCGTTGAGCTACCGTGAGTCTGGCGGCGCGAAGCTGAATCTCTCGGTGATTCGCATGCCGGCCACCGATCCCGCGCACCGCGTGGGGGCCTTGGTGATCAATTTCGGCGGCCCGGGCACCGACGGCGTCGGCGAGCTGATGCGGTTCAGCCCGCGATACCCGGAGGAGCTGCGGGCCAAGTTCGACCTGGTGAGCTTCGATCCGCGCGGGATCGGCGGCAGCGCCCCGGTGCAGTGCCCGGGAACGCCGCCGGCGACCGGTTCGCCGTTGCGGGACAGCGCGGCGTTCTGGGCTGCGAGCGCGACCGTCGGCAAGTCGTGCGCGGCTGGCAGCGGTGCCGAGCTGTCGCATCTGTCCACCGCGAATGTCGCGCGGGACATGGATTTGCTCCGGCAGGCGCTGGGCGAGCAGCAGCTGAACTTCTACGGCTATTCGTACGGCACGTATCTCGGCGGCACGTACGCGAACCTGTTCCCCGGCAAGCTGCGCGCGATGGTCCTCGACGGGACGCTCGACCTCGTCGCGAACTCCACCGGACAGCCTGGCCAGCAGCACAAACCGGTCGACGTGCGGGCCGACGTCGCGACGGCTCAGCAGCAGGAACTCGAAGCGTTCTTCGCCGCCTGCGACGCGGCCGGGCCGGGCAAATGCGCGTTCGCCGGCGGTGACCTGAAACAGAAATTCGCCTCGGTCTTCGCCCGGCTGACGCACGGTCCGGTCGGCGGCATGACGGTGTCGTCATTGATGGAGACGATCGATCGGGCGCTGTATCAATCGTCCCGGTGGCCACGGCTGGCGAAGACGCTCGCCGGGCTCGTGCCGTCGTCGGCGGTCTCCCCCGCGCCGGTGCTCGACCCGCGCGTGCCGACGCATTCGCCCGGCTTCCTCGCCGTGCAGTGCCTGGACAGCGAACTCCCGCAGGACACTGCCGGATATGCCGAACTCGCTGCGGCTGAAGCGAAACGCCAACCGTACTTCGGGGTTGCGCCGGTGTTTTCGATGGCGCAGTGCGTGGGCTGGCCCGCGCGGGACGAGGACCGCTACCTCGGGCCGTGGAACCGGCAGCGGCAGCATCCGATCCTGATCCTGGCCAACCGGAACGACCCGGTCACCCCGCTCGCCAATGCCCAGGCCACCGCACGGGAACTCGGCGACGGCCACGTCGTCGTGGTGGACGGTGCCGGGCACACGACGCTCGACGTGCCGAGCACGGCCGCTTCCTCAGCGATGGCACGGTATTTCGCGGATCTGACCGTGCCTCCGGACGGGACTGTTTACCCGCCGGAGGTCCATCCGTTCCCCTAGCCGTTCAGCACGTTGATCGGCTCGCCGGCCTGGAACGCGGCGATGTCCTCCACCGCGCCGCCGTAGAAGATCTCGTACGTTTCCCGGCTCACGTAACCGATGTGCGGCGTCAGGATCGCGTTGTCCAGCGTCCGCAGCGGATGGTCGGCGGGCAACGGCTCGACGTCGTAGACATCCAGCGCGGCCGCCGCGATCTGCTTGCCGCGCAATGCATCCACCAGTGCCGATTCGTCGACAATCGGCCCGCGCGAGGTGTTCACCAGCAGCGCGGTCGGCTTCATCGCGGCGAACTCGGCAGCACCGACCAATCCGCGAGTGCGCTCGGACAGAACCAAGTGGACGGACAACACGTCCGCCTGAGCGAACAAGTCCTCTTTGGACACCGCTGTGACGCCATGCTCTGCCGCCCGCTCCGGGGTGAGATTCTGGCTCCAAGCAATCGGTTTCATCCCGAACGCCTGGCCGATCCGGGCGACCTCGGCACCCAGCCTGCCGAGCCCGAGCAGGCCGAGCGTCTTGTCCCGCAACGCCATCCCGAGACCGACCTGCCAGCCGCCCCCGCGCATCGACCGGAACTCCACGGGCAGATTGCGCGCGCCGGCCAGGATGAGCGCCCACGCGTGTTCCACCGTCGGCGCGACGAGCGCACCGGTGGCGGACACGACCACACCGCACCGCTTCGCCGCGTCCAGATCGATCGCCGCGTTCCGCCGACCGGTGCTGACCAGCAGTTTCAATGCGGGCAGCCGGTCGAACACGGCGGCCGGGAACGGCGTGCGCTCGCGCATCGCGACCACGACGTCGAACCCGGCCAGCCGCGTCACCACCTCGTCCGGTCCGGCGAACGGCTCGCTGAACACCTCGATCTCCGCCCCGAGCGGCTCCCAATCCGCACACTGGAGAGCCACGTTCTGGTAGTCGTCGAGGATCGCGATCTTCATGCCGCCCACCGTAACCCGCGGGTCAGGCGTTCCGCGCCCGCTCGATGATCTCGTTGATCACCTCGCTCTTCGCGTCGGCGTAGTACTGGACGTATTCCCAGGTCCGCGCGGCGAGCTCGCGCTTCTTCGCCAGGTACAGCGCCAGTTCCTCCGGATGGTCGCGAAGCCGGTCGCGGAACAGCCGGTAGCGCTCGGTCTCGCCGTTGCCCGGCGAATGGACGTGCAGGTTGATGTTCGTGTCCGGACCTTTGAACAACCGGTGTTTCTCCCAGTCCGGCTCGCGGATCACCAGCCGGTATCCCGCCGCTTCGAGATCGGGAACAAACGCCGCTTCGTCGTCCGAATCGGGCACTTCGAGCAGAATGTCGATGACGGGCTTGGCGGCGAGACCGGGCACCGACGTCGACCCGACGTGTTCGAGCACCACCACGCGTTCCCCGAGCACGTCGCGAATCCGCGCCGCCTCGCGCTCATACAGCCGCGGCCATTCCGGGTCGTACTCGGCGAGAGTGACGGGTTTGCCGTGCTTCGGCGCTGTGCCGACAAACGCCGCTTGGATCGACGCCTCGTCGTTCTGTTGACTGGCCACAGTGATTCCCCCTGGTCGACTGAAAGCAGCCGACCAGGATATCAGGAAATCGGCAACGGCAGAATGTTTCCGCTCGCCTCGCGCAGCGCCGCCCGCATTTCCTCGCGCGGCGCCGGTTGCCCGGTGAACTGCTCCGCTTGCCCGAATGCTTGGTGCAGCAGCATGTCGAGCCCGGTCGCGAGCCGTCCGCCGCGCCGCTCGACCGCTTCGGCCAGCGGCGTCGGCCACGGGTGGTAGATGACGTCGAGCACGCTGCCGATCCGCGACAGCTCCGCGGCGTGCGGCACGACCGCGTCCGGCGGCACCGTGCTGACCAGCACCGCCGTGGTGTCCGCCAGCTCCGCGAAGTCCACTTCGGACCATCGCAGCACGTCCGCGTCCAGGCCCGCGCGCTTGGCCGCGTCCACAGTTTCCGACGCCCGCGCCGGTTCACGCACCACCAGCCGCACCGTTGTGACGCCCAGCGCGGCCAATCCGACCACTGCGGCCGCGGCCGTCCCACCCGCGCCGAGCACTACCGCCTGGTCGCTCGCGGAAGGCGAGTAGCCGCCGGCGTACCGCAAGGCTCCGGTCACGCCGTCGACATCGGTGCAATCGGCGAGCCAGCCGTCCGGACGGCGCACGAGCGTGTTCGCCGCACCGACCGCCGCCGCGCGCGGGGTGGCCTCGGCGGCGTGGTCGAGCGCGGCCCGTTTGCCGGGCATGGTGACCGAAAGCCCGACCCACTCCGGACCGAGGCCGTCGACGAACCCGGGCAGCTCGTCAGCGTCTGTCTCGACCCGGTCGTAGGTCCAGCCGTCCAGCCCCAGCGCCGCGAACGCCGCGCGGTGCAGCACCGGCGACAGCGAATGCGCCACCGGTTTGCCCAGCACCGCCGCGCGGCGCGGCCGGTCATTTGATGACGCCACGCTGCTCTGCCAGGGTCCTGTTCGCGTTGTGCTGGTCGTTCGTGACCGCGAAGCAGGAATGCCCGTCCTTCTCGCACTTCACGAAGTACGCCCAGTCGCCAGGGGTCGGGCTGACCGCGGCCTTGATCGCGTCCATGCTGGGCACCGCGATCGGCGTCGGCGGGAGACCGTAGTTGGCGTAGGTGTTGTACGGTCCCGCTTTCGCCCGGTCCTCGGGTTTGGTGAGCAGCGTCGGGCGGTCCAGCACGTAGTTGACAGTGGAGTCCAGCTGCAGCCTGATCTTCTGCGAGAGCCGGTTGTAGATCACTCGCGAAATCTTGCCGAAGTCCGGCTTGATCGCCTCGCGTTCGATGAGCGACGCGATGATCAGCGTCTCGTACGGCGATTTCCCCGGCCCGGTGTTCTGCGCGGTGAGCCCGGCCGCCTGGATCGTGTCGGCCGACTGCTTCACCAGATCGGTGATCAGCTCGGTCGCGCTCCAGCCGGGTTTCACGTCGTACACGCCGGGCGCGATCAGGCCTTCCAGGCGTTTGTCCTTGCTCAGCGCCTTGCCCGCGTCGGCCAGCGCCCACTCCGGCGCGCCGAGCGCCTTGAGGTCGGCGTCGGCGACGGTCTTGCGCAACTGATCGACCGGAATGCAGGTGCTCTTGCCGTTCAAGGTCGCGCACGACGCCTTCGACATCAGGCTGAACACGCCCGGCGTGACCTTGCCGTCGGGCTGGGTGATGTCGTCGAACTGCGTGTACGGCCGGATTTCCAGCCTCCCGACCCGCGCCGCGGGCGAGGTGATCAGGTCGACCGCGCCATCGCCCGACATGTGCTGGCGCAGCAGGTAGTAGCCCTGCTGGATCTTGCTGAGCGCGGTGTTCTCCGCGCCCGCCTTCACGAACGCCCGGGAACTCGCGACCACGCCCGCGTCGGTGAGCTTCGCGCCGATCGCGGACGTCGTGTCGCCCTGTTCGACCTGCACGAGCGCGTCGCCTTCGCCGGGGCCGTCGAAGTCCGCGTAGCCGAAGATCTTCTGGTACCCGAAATAGGCGCCGCCGCTGAGCAGCACGAGCACGAGCACCGCGGCGATCCAGCCGATCGCGCGCTTGCGCTTCTTGCGCGGCTTCTTCGCGGGCGGCTCCTCGACCGGCGGCTCGGCCGCGTCTTCGGCGTAGCCGTCCTCGTCGTAGCCGTCGTACTCGTCGTCGTAGTCCTCGTACTCGCCGTATTCGTCGTACTCGTCCTCGAAGAGGTCGTCGATCGGCTGCTGGTCCGGGTGCTCCGGTTCGTGCGCGGCGGGCACGGTCGGGATCACTTCGGTGGGCTGCTCGACCGGCTGCCGGCGCGGCGGTTGGCTGCGCGGATCGCGCGGCATCGACGCGTCGGCGAGGCGCGGGTCGCGCGGCATGGAAGCGTCGGCGAACCTGGGATCGCGCGGCATCGACGTATCGGCGAACCTGGGATCGCGCGGCATCGAAGCATCGGCGAAACGCGGGTCCGGCGGCATCGACGCGTCCGCGAACCTGGGGTCGCGCGGCATCGAGGCCTCGGCGAACCGGGGATCCGGCGGCATGGAGCCGTCCGGCGGCGGAGCGGGCGCGCGCCGAGCCAGAGGGGGCGGCGGCAGGTCCGGCGCCCGGCGACGGCCAGGCGCGGCGGCTTCCGCCGGAGCGTCGACGTCGTCCCGGCGACGACGGCCGGACGGCGGTTCGACGTCGACCGGAGGCGGAACGACCTCGCGCCGACGACGACGCCCAGCGGGCGGCTCGCCCGGCGGCGGCGCGTCTTCGAGACGGCGGCGGCCTGCCGGAGGCTCAGCGTCGACCGGAGGCGGAACGTCCTCGCGGCGACGGCGCCGACCGGCTGGCGGCTCGACGTCCACGGGCGGAACTTCGTTCCCGGCCACCGGTGCATCGCCGGGAGTTATGCGGCGGGGACGGGCGCGCGGGAGGTCGTCGGCCGCGTGCGGCGGCAGGTCCCAGTTCTCCGTCGACCGCTTCGGCCGGTCCGGCGCCGGGGCCGGACGGCGACGCCGGGCCGGCGGCGCGTCGGCGGCCGGGCGGCGCGGCGGTTCGGCCGGAGGCATCGCGTCCGGCGCTGCCCGACGGGGCGCTTCGCCAGCCGGAGCCGGGCGAGGTGCGCCCTCGGGTGCGCGACGGCGTCCTTCCGCGGCGGGAGGACGCTGGGGCACGTCTTCGCCACGCGGACGGCGTCGTGCGCCGGACGGTGGCATCTCCTCCGGCGCCGCACGGCGCGGAGGAGGTTCGTCTTCAGGCTCGCGCCGCCTGCGCCGCCCGCCCGGAGCGCCGGAACCCGCTGCGGGGTCCGGGAAATCCGGGGTGTCTGGGTTGCGCAGCCGACGGCGGCCGCCCGGATCGCCGGGGCCGCGAGGGTCGGTCATGAGTCGCCTTTCCGGGCGCGGTGCGCGGCGACGGCGTCGAGCCAGGCTTGCAGGATCTCGACTGCCGCTGCCTGGTCGACCACGGCGCGCTGCTTGCGTCCCTTGACCCCCCGCTGGGACAGCATTCGCGACGCGGTGACCGTCGTCAACCGCTCGTCTGCCAGCCGCACGGGCACGTCCCCCACGCGCCCGGCGAGCTTCTCCGCATACGCGAGCGCGATGTCCGCGGCCGCGCCCTGCCGGTTCGCCAGCGTCCTCGGCAAGCCCACGATCACCTCGACCACCTCGTGTTCGGTGACGAGGTCGGCAAGCCGGTCCAGATCGCTGTCGTCCTTCGCATCACGGGAGAGGGTAACGAGCGGGCTCGCGAGCACGGGGGCGGGATCGCTCAGCGCGACCCCCACCCGGACAGACCCGACATCGACCGCGAGCCGCCTGCCCCGCCCCGGATCGGACTCGCCGGGCCGATCCGGGCCTCTCCGGGGATTAGCGGCCAAGGTTCGCGACCGCCGCGCGAAGGGCCGTCACAGCCTGCTCCGCGCCCGCCGGGTTGCTGCCGCCGCCTTGGGCCATGTCCGGCTTGCCGCCGCCGCGTCCGCCGATCGCCTCGGCGAACGACGGCACGAGCTTGCCCGCCGCGATTCCCTTGTCGCGCGCCGCCGAGGTCGTGGCGACCACGAAGGCCACCTTCTCCCCCGAGGGCGCGAACAGCGCGACCACGCCGGCGCGTTCGCCGAGGCGGCCGCGGATGTCCGACGCGAGCGCGCGCAGGCCGTTGCCGTCGACGTCCGGCACGACCTCGGCGACCACCGAAACGCCGGAGACGTCCTGCGCCTTGTCCGCCAGCGCGCCCGCCGAGCCGAGCACCTGCTGCGTGCGCAGCTGCTCGATCTCCTTCTCCGCGTTCTTCAGCCGGGACAGCACGTCCTCGATCCGCCCGGGCAGTTCGTCGGACGGCACCTTGAACGTGTTCGCCAGCTGCGACACGAGCAGCTGCTCCTTGCGGACGTGCTTGAGCGCGTCCGGGCCGACCAGCGCCTCGACGCGGTGCACGCCGGAGCCGACCGACGCGTCCGACACCAGCTTGACCAGGCCCAGCTGGCCGATCCGGCCGACGTGCGTGCCGCCGCACAGCTCGCGCGAGTACTCGCCCATGTCGACGACGCGGACGTCGTTGCCGTACTTCTCGCCGAACAGCGCGACCGCGCCCAGCTCGAGGGCCTTGTCCTTGGTCGTGGTGTAGCTCCGCACCTCGACGTCGGTCTGCAGGTAGTCGTTCACTTCCTGCTCGACCTCGGTGAGGATGTCGGTCGACACCGCGCCCGGCGTGGTGAAGTCGAAGCGCATCCGGCCCGGCGCGTTGAGCGAACCGGCCTGCGCCGCGCGCTTGCCGTACGCGCCGCGGACCGCCGCGTGCACGAGGTGCGTGGCCGAGTGCGAGCGCTCGATCGAGAGCCGTCGGTTCGCGTCGACCGATCCGGTGAGCCGGGTGTCGAGCGCGACCTCGCCCTCGGTGACCTCGACGCGGTGCACGAACAGGCCCGGCACGATCTTCTGCACGTCGAGCACCTTCAGCTCGACGCCGTCGCCGACCAGCACGCCGGTGTCGGCGATCTGCCCGCCGCTCTCGGCGTAGAACGGGGTGCGGTCGAGCACCAGCTCGGCCTTGTGCCCCGCGGCGACGCTGCGCACCGGCAGGCCGTCTTCGAGCAGGCCGACGACCTTCGCGTCCGCCTGCAGCTCGGTGTAGCCGAGGAACTGGGTTTCGCCGTGCTGCTCCAGAACCTTGCGGTACTCGGACAGGTCGCCGTGGCCGCTCTTGCGCGACGCCGCGTCCGCCTTGGCGCGCTTGCGCTGCTCCTCCATGAGCGTGCGGAAGCCGTCCTCGTCCACGGTCAGGCCCTGTTCGGCCGCCATTTCGAGGGTGAGGTCGATCGGGAAGCCGTAGGTGTCGTGCAGCTGGAACGCCTTGTCGCCGGCGAGCACGTCGCCGCCGTCCTTCTTCGTCTCGGCCGCGGCCAGGTCGAAGATCCGCGAACCGCTGGTGAGGGTGGCGAGGAACGCCTCCTCCTCGACGCGCACGACCTCGGAGATCCGGTCGAAACCGCTGACCAGCTCGGGGTAGGTCGGGCCCATGGTCTTGCTGACGACCTTCGCGAACTCCTGCAGCACCGGCTCCTGCACGCCCAGCAGGCGCGTGGAGCGCACGATGCGGCGCAGCAGCCGGCGCAGCACGTAGCCGCGGCCGTCGTTGCCCGGGGTGACGCCGTCGCCGATCAGCAGCACGCCGGTGCGCGCGTGGTCGGCGATGACGCGGAAGCGCACGTCGTCGGCGTGGTTGGCGCCGTAGCGGCGGCCGGAGAACTCCTCGGCGCGGCCGATCACCGGGCGCACCAGGTCGGTCTCGTACACGTTCTCGACGCCCTGCAGGATCGTCGCGACGCGCTCGACGCCCATGCCGGTGTCGATGTTCTTCTTGGGCAGTTCGCCGATCGGCGGGTGGCCCAGCTTCGGGCTCTTCTCGCCGCGGACGTCCTGCATGAAGACGAGATTCCAGATCTCGATGTAGCGGTCCTCGTCGGCCACCGGGCCGCCCTCACGGCCGTAGCCGGGGCCGCGGTCGTAGTAGATCTCCGAGCACGGGCCGCCGGGACCGGGCACGCCCATGTCCCAGTAGTTGTCCTTGCCGTCGCGGACCTGGATGCGTTCGCTGGGCAGGCCGGTGAGCTTGCGCCACAGCCCGGCCGCCTCGCTGTCCTTCTCGTAGACGGTCGCCCAGATCCGGTCCGGGTCGAGGCCGAAGCCGCCGTCGTCCTGGGATTTGGTGATCAGCTCCCAGGCGTTCTCGATCGCGCCTTCCTTGAAGTAGTCGCCGAACGAGAAGTTGCCCGCCATCTGGAAGAACGTGTTGTGCCGGGTGGTCTTGCCGACCTCGTCGATGTCCGGCGTGCGCACGCACTTCTGCACCGAGGTCGCGCGCGGGTACGGCGGCGGGGCCTCGCCGAGGAAGTACGGCTTGAACTGGACCATGCCCGCGTTGACGAACAGCAGGTTCGGGTCGTCGAGGATCAGCGGGGCGCTCGGCACGCGCGTGTGGCCCCGGCTCTCGAAATGGCGCAGGAAACGGTCGGTGATCTCGTGTGTGTCCACGGGTACGTCCTGGTTCTGAAAGACCCGGCTTCGGCCGGGGAAGGAAACGGGGGTCGGAGGCGGCGGAAGGCGCGCGGAGATCAGCCCTCCGCCCGGCGAGCTCGCCGGGCGGGGCGACGTGCGGCGTGCCTGCCCGCGCCCGAAGGCGGGGCGAGCACGGCGGTCCGCTCCTCGACCATGTCGTGCAGCTCCTGTTCCCGTTCGTTCATCCCGGCGCGCACCTCGGCGCCGAAAGAACCGACGGCGCCCGCGAGTTCCCGCACGGCGTCGCCCAAGTTCGATGCTAACCCGGCCGGCGTGGCCTGACGAGCCGTTTCGCTCGCCTTGCGGCTCAGCGCGACCCCGGCGACGACTCCGACCCCGAGCCAGAACAGCCGCTTCACTTCTTCCCCCGGCGGGCCGGGCGCTGCGCCTTCGCGGCCTTCGCTTCCTGCTTCTTCCGGCGCGCGCGGAGGGCCTTGCTGATCCCGTACGACAGCGCGGCGGTCTTCACCAGCGGGCCGCCGAGGGTCGCGGTGAACACCGACGAGAGCGCGGACACGTTGCCGCTCACCGCCTGTGCGTTCGCGGTGATCCCGTCGACGCGCTCGAGCTGGGTGTTGACGTGCGTGATCGTCTCGTTGGCCCCGATCAGGATCGGGTCGCTGTTCTCGTGCGCCTTGCGGATCGCGATCGTCGCCTCGTCCAGCGTGCGGCCGAGCTTGAGCAGCGGGATCGCCAGCAGCAAGACCAGCAGTACGAAAGCTCCTGCGGCGATCAGCGCGGCGATCTGCCCTGCCGACACGGGCCCTCCTCGGGTGGTGCGGGGTCTTAGGTGGTGTGAGGTTACCGCCTGCGGCGCTTCTCGGCGGGGACCCCCCGCCGCTGCGGTCACCCAGCGCAGTCGCCGTCGCGGAAAACCGTTCGCGGAGACGCGTCCGGCCTGGTCTCCTCGGCCGATGGACTCTTCGAACGGACCCGGCCCGCTCCCCCGCGTGCTGGCCGGACCTGGCGGCCCCGCCGCCGACGTGCTCGCCGGGCTTCCCGGCGCGGACCTGACCACGCTGCAACTGGAAGTGGCCCGGCGCCGCGCCGCGAAACTGCGCGGACCAGACGTCCTGCGCCGCTACCGTTCAGACCGCTTCACCACTCCCGCGCCGCTCGCGTTCGAGGTGCTCCGCCGGGTCGAAGACGCCCTGCTTTCCGCTGCCCCGCCGGAATTCGACCGGGTCACGCTCTCCCCGGTGACCCCGCTCGGCACACATTCCACAGTGGCCGGACTCGCCCAGCACCGCGTCGTACCGACCGGCCGTGGCACCGAGGTCGCCGCGGACCCGACGAACGGACTGGCGCTGGAAGCCGCGGTCCGGCGCACCGGCTCGGAACCGGTCCGGCTCACCACTCTGCAACGCGTCGTCCGAGCTCAACCTCCGGTCCCCGGGCTGTTCGCGCACTTCTCCCTGTTCGCCGCCGTCACCGCCGGTCGCGACCGCGGCAGCCTGGCCTTCGAACGCGAACACCTGGTGGAGCACGCCCGGTTCCTCACCACCGCAGTACGCGCCGCCGGTGCCCATTCCGCAGGCTTCCAAGTGACCACATTGGACGACCGCTTCGCCGATTTCGCCGCTTCAGTGCAAGACGCGTTGCCCGACGTAGCCGTCTCCGACGCCCCAGACCGCGACGTCGGCCGCGATTACTACTCCGGCCTCTGCTTCACCGTCACCGCCGACTTCGGCACCGGACCAGCCGCCGTCGGCGATGGCGGCTTCACCCCGTGGACCGCGCGACTGCTCGGCAACGCGAAGGAACGCCTGCTCATCTCCGGCATCGGCGTGGACCGCGTCGCGTCCCTGCTCAATGCCCGTTCTTGACGATCCCCTCGTACACCGCAGCCATGTCGTCCTCGCCATGCCCCGCTTCGACCGCAGTCTCGAGATGCGCCAACGCAGCCGCCGCCCCGCCGACGTCGATCGCGTGCCCAGCAGCCTCCACGACGAGCCGCGCGTCCTTCGCCGCGAGCGATGCCGGGAAGCTGGCCGGATACTCGCCGGACAGCATCATCGGCCCCTTCGCTCGCGCGTAAGGCACGTCGAACCCAGTGCCGCTCATGACGTCGAAGAACAACTGCGGGTCCACGCCGAGCACACGCGCGAGGGCAAGACTCTCGCCGGTACCGTTGGTGAGCGCGAGAATCCAAGCGTTCATCACCAGCTTGAGCCGCGTCGCCGTGCCAGGCTCAGTACCGAGCCAGCGAGTCGTCGAGCCAATCGCGTCAAACACCTCCGCAGCCCCGTCGTGCACGTTGTCCGGCCCAGCAGCTAGGACTTGAAGCTGCCCCTTCTCGGCAGGCCCCTTCGTCCCCATCACTGGACAATCGACGAACGGAACCCCAGCCGCGACGGACGCCTCAGCAAGCCGATCAGCCCACTCGACCCCGACGGTGCTGGTCTGCAGCCAAATCGTCCCCGGTTCGAGCGAGAGCCCCCGAAACACCTCGGCAACCGCAGGCCCGTCAGCGAGCATGGTGACCAGGAAATCCGCGCCCCGCACCGCTTCGGAGGGAGTCTCGACAACAGTGACGCCCTCCGCAGCAAGCGGCTCAGCCTTGGCTAACGTGCGATTCCAGGCCCGCACGGTCAACCCAGCACGAGCAAGATTGGCGGCCATCGGACGGCCCATGATTCCGGTACCAAGGAACGCGACTGTGGTCATCCGGCCATCGTGCCGCCAGCCACACAGATCGGCAGATCAGCGCTCAGCACAGCTCCCTAGATTGCCGCAATCGGTCACCCCTCCACGAACAGGACCGCCCGCCCCCACCTTCCGTGAGAAAACCCTGACCCTCAGTTCCCCTCGCGTCCCTAAACCGCCACCCACGCACCCAACCAACCATGCACCCACACCACCCCCGCACCCCGATACGAAGCCAAAAATGCGGACGGCGGGTGCTTGTCAAGGCATCTTTCCCGCCTTGACAAGCACCCGCCGTCCGTCATCACAATCAGCTTCGGGGTGCCCCCACTAAAACCAGGGCGCAATGTCGCCCCCAGGCGACGAGCCGCCCCGCAACCAACTCCGCAAACCCAGAAAACTCCCCCGCGAGAACATCCACCGAGCAACCCGCACCAGCCCGGGACTCGACAACCCCCGATACCGCGCCAGCACCTCAACCTCAGCACCTGCAAGGCCACCCTCAAAAACAGGCCACCGACCAAACCCGCCCCAGTTCGGCGACGATCGCCCCAGTGCCCTCAGTCCGCAAAAGCACATGCCCAGGCTGATCATCAGGCCACACGGTCAACAGCGTCATCGCCGCCCCTCTCCTCGAAGAGGATCAACCGGCCGCCCACCCGGATGTTCCCGCCCCCGGCGGAGCGGAAAGCGGCGACCTTCACTCAGCCGCCAGGACACTCACCCCTGCCGCTCTCCCCGGGTAGTCCGCCGCAACCGAGGCACCCGCTCCGCCAACGTCCGCTCGCCGCCCCGCTGCGTCGGCTCGTAGTAATCCCGCCCGACCAGCTCGTCCGGCGGATACTGCTGCGCCAGCACGCCCTCCGGCACGTTGTGCGGATACCGATACCCCTGCGCATTGCCCAGCTGCTTCGCCCCCGCGTAGTGCCCGTCCCGCAGATGCGGCGGCACAGTCCCGATCGCGCCCTTGCGAACGTCGCTCAACGCGGTATCGATCGCAGTGACCACCGCATTCGACTTCGGCGCGGTAGCGAGATGGATCGTCGCCTGCGCCAACGCGAGCCGCCCCTCCGGCATCCCGATGAACTGCACCGCGTGCGCCGCCGCCACCGCCGCCTGCAACGCGGTCGGATCCGCCAGCCCGACGTCCTCGCTCGCGTGCACCACCAACCGTCGCGCGAGGAACCGCGGGTCCTCCCCCGCCTCGATCATCCGCGCCAGGTAATGCAGCGCCGCGTCGACATCCGACCCGCGGATCGACTTGATGAACGCGCTGATCACGTCGTAGTGCTGATCGCCGTCGCGGTCGTAACGCACCGCCGCCTTGTCCACAGTGGACTCGACGACGGCAAGATCGATCGTCTTGTTCTCCGTGGCAGACGCGGCATCCGCGGCGGCCTCCAGCGCGGTGAGCGCACGACGCGCGTCCCCGCCGGCGAGCCGCACGAGATGCGCTCGCGCCTCATCGGTGAGCGTGAGTTCCCCGCCGAGCCCGCGCTCGTCGGCCAGCGCGCGCTCCAGCACAGCGACGATGTCGTCGTCCGTGAGCGGCCGCAGCTGCAGCACCAAGGACCGCGACAACAGCGGCGACACCACCGAGAACGACGGGTTTTCCGTGGTCGCCGCCACCAGCAGCACTGTCCGGTCCTCGACCGCGCCGAGCAGCGCGTCCTGCTGGGTCTTGGAGAACCGGTGCACCTCGTCGATGAACAGGACGGTGTTCTCGGTGTTGTACTGCCGGCGCCGCCGCGCCTCCTCGATGACGCCGCGCACCTCCTTGACGCCCGCCGACAGCGCGGACATCGCGACGAACCGGCGTCCGGTGGCGATCGACACCAGGTTCGCCAGCGTCGTCTTGCCGGTGCCGGGCGGGCCGTAAAGCAGCACGGACGCCGGGGCGGCCCCCTCGACCAGCCTGCGCAGCGGAGCCCCTTCCCGCAGCAGGTGCTGCTGGCCGACCACCTCGTCGAGCGTGCGCGGCCGCATCCGGACCGCGAGCGGCGACGTCGCCGGGTCGGCCTGCGGTTCGACCGGGTTCGCTCCGGAGGGTTCCGGCGGCGGCCCCGCGTCGGGGTTCACCGTGAAGAGTTCGTCCTGTGCCACACCGACGACGGTAACCGACCACCCCGACAATCCCGCTCGCCCGGCCCCGCAGCGCCGCCGGAGGGGCAGACTGGGGCGATGGTCTCCTCGGTCGCGGTGTTGTCCGATATCCACGGTGTGCTGCCCGCGCTCGACGCGGTCCTCGCCGAACCCGACGTACAGGCCGCCGATCTGGTGGTCCTGTGCGGCGACCTCGCCGCCGGTCCGCTGCCCCGGCAGACGCTCGACCGGCTGGTTTCGCTCGGCGAGCACGCGGTGTGGGTGCGCGGCAACGCTGACCGCGAACTCGTCACGCTCGCGGGCGGCGGCCCCACGAAGATCCCGGATCCGATCGGCCCGTGGGCGGCGTCGCAGCTGCGACCGGATCAGGTGGCGCTGCTCGACGGATTGCCGTTGACGGTCACGCTGGAGATCGACGGGCTCGGCGAAGTGCTGTTCTGCCACGCGACTCCGCGCGACGACGAAGAGGTCGCGCTCGTGGACAGCCCGTTGTCACGGTGGGCCGAAGTCCTGGACGGCGTCACGGCGGAAACGGTGGTGTGCGGGCATACCCACATGCCATTTCTCCGTCTGGCCGACCGGTGCCGGATCGTGAACCCGGGCAGCGTCGGAATGCCTTACGGCACAACGGGTGCGCACTGGGCGCGGCTCGGCCCCGGCGTCGAGTTGCGGCGTACTGCCTACGACGTGGAGGCCGTGTGCCAGGATCTGGCGGAAACGTCGGAGTATCCCGAAATTCAGGGCTGGAACGATTACTTCGTACGGAATCCGGCGTCGGACGCGGAGGCACTGCGAGTATTCAGCCCACGCGCTCGCGGAACGAGCGCCACATGATGACCGCTGCGTAAGGCAGGAACTCGCGTCCGCGCCGCCAGAGCCAGGGCACGCCCTTCGCGACTAGCCAGCCGAAGTGCCCGGCCGCGCTTGGCTCCACTCCGCCGGAGCAGGTGAGGCTTACCGGCTCTGGGATCGCGTAACCGGCTGCTGCGGCTAGGTTTGTGAAGCCCTGGGCGAGCAGGCGGTGGCCCAGTTCGGACGGGTGCAGGCGGTCGACGCTCCAGACGGTGAGGTCGTAGGCGCCGGGCAGGGTGTCCAGGTTGAGGCAGGTGATGCCTTCTGTTTCCACTACGCGGTCTATTGCCTCGTTCAGTTCTGTTACGCGGGCGCTTAGGGCTCGCTTCAGCGACGGCGGGAGGCGGAAGACCTTGCTGTGGTCGTGGAAACGTACTGGGAGGACTGTGGTTCCGACTGCGGTCAGCTCGCGGACGATCGCGGTTAAGTCGGCTGCGATGTTGTCTGGGTTGAAGTCTGGGCGGAGGGTGTCGTTCATGCCTACTACGACCAGGGCTACGTCTGGGCGGTGGGCTAGGGCTATGGGGAGTTGGTCGGCGCGTACGCAGGACATGCGGGCACCGGTGAAGGACGGGTTCAGGTAGCCGGATTCGTCGATGCCCAGTGCTTCCGCGACCAAGGGGCCTACTCCGCGCCAGCCGCCGCGGTTGGGGAGGGGGTCGCCTAGTCCTACGGCGGTGGAGTCGCCGAGGATCGCCAGGCGTTGGGCTTGGCGGGGGGTCTGTTGCAGGGTCTGCTGGGGGTGGGCTGGGGCTTGGGCTGGGGTGACTCCGACGCTGATCACGGTCACGACCAAGACCATCCGGTATTGAGACTCACCGCTGGTGATGGGGAGGTAACGCGGTATGGACGGAGGTGGGAACTTCCGGTACTCGGCGGGGGCGGGGTCTGGTTTGGGTGGGTTTGGGCTCGTCGCCTGGCGGCGACATTGCGCCTCGGTTGCTTGCGTGGGGCACCCCGAAGCTTGATTGTGATGACGGTCTGAGGGTGCTTGTCAAGGCGGGAAAGATGCCTTGACAAGCACCCTCAGACCGCATTTTGGCTTCGCATCGGGGTGCGGGGGTGGGGTGGGTGCCTCGCTGGGTGGGTGCGTTGGTGCGGGTTTTGTGGGTGGTCCGTGAAGGGGGGCCTTGAGGGAATCTAAGTCCGTGAAGGGGGCCCTCACGTCCGGTTGCGTCGGTCGTTAGGGGAATGTCGGTCGTGAGGGGAATCCTGGGGGAATCGTCGTCCCTCGGGGTGGGGTGAGGTCAGCGGAAGGCTGGGTAGAAGGCCAGGTCGGCGTGTGGGCCCAGGCGGGCGGCCAGGGCGGCGGCGACTCTCGTGGAGTGTTCGGCTACCTCGGTCAGGCGTGAGTAGCCTGCGTGCCTCGCCAGTTCGCGCCACCAGGTCACCAGGGCGGCCTCGCGGCTGACGGGGGTGGCGTGCCTGGTCAGGTTGAGGTGCGGGAGCAGGTCGCGGGTGATTTGCCAGACTTGCAGCATTTCGCTGATGGTGAGCTGCTTCGCCAGTTCGACGTCGTCGGCGAAGGACGGCCACACATCGACGATTTCGGCTCGCCAGGCGGCGATCATCGCCTCGCTCATGCCTGCGGGAAGCGCCATCGCGCGTGGGTCGGAGACGAACGGCAGGCGCAGGCAGGAGGCGTCTACCAGCGCGGTGCGGACCCGGCCGCGTTCGAAGTCCAGGAAGCGGACTCCGGAGCCGGTGACCAGGTTGTTCTCCGGGGTCAGCTCGACGGGGCTGAACGCGCGGAAGGCTGCCGATCGGGCTTGGGCGATGGCTTCGGCGACGCGTTCGCGCACTGCTTCGGGAACGGGCACGTCGAGCAGTTCGGAAAGGAGTCCTTCGACGTCTTCGGCCAGGCCCGACAAGCCGTCGTTGTCGGTTCGTACTGGGCCGCCCAGGCGGCGCAGCAGGGCGTTGAAATCGGCTTCGCGGCTGGCGGTGCTGGCGTGCAGGCGGCCAAGCGACCGGGCCCAGGACAGCAGGGCACGCTCGGCCGCGCGGGAGTCGCGGGCGGCCAATTTGTCCTGCAGGGTGGGCGCGCGGCCCAGGTCTTCGATCACCAGCACGCGGTGGCCGCCGTCGTGGGCCAGCAGTTCGGGGCACATTCGCTCGTCCGGAGCCAATGCGGTGAACAGCTGGTAGCTGACGGCTTCCTGGGCGAACGGATCGACCCGGCCGGGTTCTGGCGGGTCCGGGTAGTGCTTGACCACCAAGGTCCGCGGCAGCGCGAACGAGGACGACACGACCCGCGCTCGCACGACTGTCGCCGGTCCGCTTCCGGAGAGGTGCTCCGGCGAGACCAGCGTGATCGCGCTCCCGAACCGGCGCGTGAGCACCGCCTCGCCCGCCGCGACGGCCGCGGCGACTGCGAGTTCCCCGGCTTCCGCCCGGACTCCAGCGTCGCCGGCGGAGGAGGTGTCGACTGTCATTGTCACCGACCCTACTCGTGACTGAGCAACCATGACCACAACGTTCCGGGCGCCGGGACGCGCCCGGATTCACCCACGGGAAAGCGGACGCAGCAATGCCTCGGAACGTTGCTTGCGTCGGCGAACTATCAGCACAATGGCCGCAGCAAGAACGATTCCGAAGAGGTTGACCAGCAGCTGCAGCACTGAAAAACCGGCCCGGTCCCACCGCCCGGCGACCGCCGCGACCATCGCGTAACCGGCGGCGGGAACCGTCGTCACCGAAATGAACACGCCGACGAGCGCGGCCGATTTCGCCGACGTCATCGCGAGCATTCCGGCCGCCCCGGCGAGCAATGCCACCACGAACGAGGCGGGCCCGACCTGGTACACGAAATCGACCTGGTGGTTGTTGACGATCGCGTGCGGGTCGAAGAGCCCGGCCGTGCTGCCGAGCAGGACGCCGGCCAGCGTGATCGCCATCGAGACCGGGAATCCGACCGCCAGCGCGAGCCCGGCCCGGCGGACCAGGTCCCAGCGGCTCAGCACCACCCCGACCGCGATCGCGGCGAGCGGGCCGAACTCGGGACCGACCACCATCGCGCCGACGATCGTGACCGACGAGTCGGTCAGCACGCCGACTGCGGCGAGCAGGCACGCGATGGCGAGGAACGCCTGGAACGTGGCGTTCCACCGCGATTCCTCGCCGGTGCGGCCGAGCAGCTCCTGCCACACGACCGCGTCCGCGCCTTCGCCGGGAGCGGCTTCCTCGGCCGCGTCGGCGGCATCGGAGAGCGCGGTGTCCAGCGATTCCATGGTGATGCCGCCGCTGCGGTCGAGACCGAGCGCGCACAGTGCGTCGACGATGTCGTCGGCCGCTTCCCGCGCGACGTCCGCCTCGATGAGGTCGCCCTCGGGCGAGACGGACGCCCCGCGGTGCACGATCAGGTGCGCCGCGCCCGGGTGGGTGCGCAGCAGCTCCAGCGTCTCGTCAGTGCGCTCCGGCGGGCAGATCGCCCTGAGGTGCAGCACTAGTCCACCCCGCCCCGCCAGCCACTCTTCACGGACCCGCCGCGCGTGGCCACTACTTCTCCTGTGCGGCAGCCGATTTGCTCTGCGGGACCGCCGGTTTCGCGTCGATCCCGGCTTCCTTGCGCTGCTGCGCGGTGATCGGCGCGGGCGCGGCGGTGAGCGGGTCGTAGCCGCCGCCGGTCTTCGGGAACGCGATCACGTCGCGCAGCGAGTCGGCCTTGGCCAGCAGCATCACGATGCGGTCCCAGCCGAACGCGATGCCGCCGTGCGGGGGCGCGCCGAACTGGAACGCCTCGAGCAGGAAGCCGAACTTCTCCTGCGCTTCCTCCTCGCCGAGGCCCATCAGCGCGAACACGCGCTTCTGGACGTCCTCGCGGTGGATACGGATCGAGCCGCCGCCGATCTCGTTGCCGTTGCAGACGAGGTCGTAGGCGTAGGCGAGCGCGTTGCCCGGGTCCTGCTCGAACTTGTCGATCCACTCCGGGGTCGGCGAGGTGAACGCGTGGTGCACGGCGGTCCACTTGCCGGAGCCGACCGCGACGTCGTCGCCGATGTCCTCGACCGGCGCGAACAGCGGCGCGTCCACGACCCACACGAACGACCAGGCGTCCTCGTCGATCAGGCCGAGCTTGCGGCCGATCTCGTCGCGCGCGGCGCCGAGCAGCGGCTGCGCGGCGGAAACCTTGCCCGCGGCGAAGAAGATGCAGTCTCCGGGCTTCGCGCCCGCGGCCTCCGCGACGTTCGCGCGCTCGGTCTCGGACAGGTTCTTGGCGACCGGGCCGCCGAGCGTGCCGTCCTCGTTGACCAGGACGTACGCCAGGCCCTTCGCGCCGCGCTGCTTCGCCCACTCCTGCCAGGCGTCGAGCTGACGACGCGGCTGCGAGGCGCCGCCCGCCATGACGACCGCGCCGACGTACGGGGCCTGGAACACGCGGAACGGCGTGTCGGAGAAGAAGTCGGTGAGTTCGGTGATCTCGAGGTCGAAGCGCAGGTCCGGCTTGTCGGAGCCGTACTTGGCCATCGACTCGCGGTAGGTGATCCGCGGGATCGGGGTGGCGATCTCGTGGCCGATCAGCTTCCAGAGCGACTTCACGATGGCCTCGCCGACCGCGATGACGTCGTCCTGCTCGACGAAGCTCATCTCGATGTCGAGCTGGGTGAACTCGGGCTGCCGGTCGGCACGGAAGTCCTCGTCGCGGTAGCAGCGGGCGATCTGGAAGTAGCGTTCCATGCCGCCGACCATGAGCAGCTGCTTGAACAGCTGCGGCGACTGCGGGAGCGCGTACCAGGAGCCGGGCTTGAGCCGCGCGGGCACGAGGAAGTCGCGGGCGCCTTCCGGGGTGGAGCGGGTCATCGTCGGCGTCTCGATCTCGACGAAGTCCTGCCCGTGCAGCACCTCGCGCGCGACGCGGCTGACCTCGCTGCGCAGGCGGATGGCAGCCGCCGGACCGCTGCGGCGCAGGTCGAGGTAGCGGTATTTGAGCCGGACCTCCTCGCCGACGTCGACCCGGTCGTCGATCGGGAACGGCAGCGGAGCGGCCTCGGACAGCACGACGAGCTCGGTGGCGAGCACCTCGATGTCGCCGGTGGGGATGTCGGGGTTCGCGTTGCCCTCGGGCCGCCGCGACACCTCGCCGACGACCTTCACGCAGAACTCGGAGCGCAGCGCGTGCGCGCGCTCGGCCATCTCGCCCTCGCGGAACACGACCTGAGCGACGCCGCTGGCGTCCCGGAGATCGATGAAGATGACTCCGCCGTGATCGCGCCGCCGCGCCACCCAGCCGGTGAGGGTGACGGTCTGACCGGCCTGCCCGGCACGCAGAGTGCCGGCTTGATGAGTGCGGAGCACTGCGACTGCTCTCCCTAGGTCCACGAGGTTCGGGTGCGGCGTGGTGGTCGGTTGTTCGCCGAGCACGCATTTCGCCGGATACGAGGCTAACGAACCCGGTGCTGGGGGGTGCGGGCAGGTTTGGGTCGGGGTGGCGGGGCGGTGGGGGTCGGGTGGTGAGGGGCGGAGGGTCCGGGTGGTGGACGGGTTTGGCGGGGTGGCTCGGGCTAGTGGGAGCGGCGGGGCTGGAGCGGCGGACAGGAGCGGTGTGGCCGGAGCGGCGGATGGGTGCGTGTGGTGACACGTCGGCTCGGGCCGCGAGGCCGGGACGGCGGCCGGGTCAGGCGGCGGGTCGAGCTAGGCGAGACGGTTCGGGCTAGCGGGAGTCGTGTGGCCGGAGCGGCGGATGGGTGCGTGTGGTGACACGTCGGCTCGGGCCGCGAGGCCGGGACGGCGGCCGGGTCAGACGGCGGGTCAGGCTAGGCGAGGCCCCGGGCTAGCGGGAGCGGTGTGGCCGGAGCGGCGGGCGGGCGGAGGCGCGCCGCGCGGTTCGCCGCGATCCGCGGGCGGGCGGCCCCCGGGCCCGCCCGCCCGCGCCGAAGCAGGGTTCGTCTGATCGGCTGCCTCGCCGCATGGATCGGACGGCGGGCCGCCTGCGCCACGGGATTGCCGTCGTCCCGTGCAGCGAGGTGGACTCTCGGCCGCACCAGGCAATGACCGCCCGGCTCCCGATGCCCGGCTCGTCCGTTCCCCGTTCCCCGTTCCCCGTTCCCCGCTCCACGTGCCCGGCTCGCCCGTTCCCGGTGCCCGGCTCCCGGTGCACGCTCCGGATGCAAGAGCCCGGCTCCCGGGCTCAGTCTGGCCTGTTCCGGGTCACCAGGACAGGAAAATCACAAGAGCCGCAACTGCTCCGCCTCCCCCGCGCGTTGTTCCGGGACTGCGGCCCCGCCCTCCCCCGGCGGGACCGGTTCCGCCCGGGTTTCCGAATGCGCCCGAGGCGCCCGCGGATCCAACCCGTGCCGTCGCAGCAACGGGCCCACTACCGTCGCCAGGCGTTCTCGGTAGCCGCGGTCGGCGTAGCTTCCTCGGGCGTACAGGCGGCGGTATCGCGGGGCCAGTTCCGGGTACTCCCGCTTCAGCCACTCCGCGAACCACTCCCGCGCACCCGGCCGGAGGTGCAGCGGCAGCACCGTCACCCTCGTCGCGCCGGCTTCGGCGAGTTGGGCGAAAAGCGGGTCGAGAGCCTCGGGCGAATCCGTCAGGTACGGCAGCACCGGCGCGACCATGACTGAGCACGGCAGTCCGGCCGCCGCGGCCTTGCGGATCAGGTCCAGCCGGGCTCGCGGCGTCGGGGTGCCGGGTTCCAGCCGGCGTTGCAGGTCGCCGTCCAGCAGGGCCAGCGACACTGCCAGGTGGACCGGGACGTCCTTGCCCACCGCCTCCAGCAGGGGCAGGTCCCGGCTCAGCACGGTGCCCTTGGTGAGGATCGACAGCGGCGTCCCGGAGTCGGCGAGTGCGCGGATGATCCCGGGCATCAACCGGTACCGGCCCTCGACCCGCTGGTACGGGTCGGTGTTCGTGCCCATCGCGACCGGTTCTCGTTGCCAGCTCGGCCGTTTCAGTTGCGCGGCCAGCACTTCCGGGGCGTTGACCTTGACCACGACCTGGGTGTCGAAGTCCCGGCCGGCGTCGAAGTCCAGGTACGTGTGGGTGTTCCGGGCGAAGCAGTTGTGCGACACCATCCCGTCGGCGATGAAATCGCCAGTACCCGTCGTGATGTCGAACAGCGGCAGCTCCAGCCCCATCGACGCGACGCTCGTGACCGTGCGCCGGACGCCGCCGATGCCGGTGCCGTCCAGGGAGCGTTTCCATTCGACCGCTGGGTCGACCAGGTGCAGGAACCGCAGCACCTCACCGGTTCCGCCGGTGAGCCGGGCCTGCCTGCGGCCGGGGTGCTGGCGGTGGCCGACGGTGTCGTAGCTGAACGAGAACCGGTCCAGCGCGGCGAACAGCATGTCCACCACTTCGTTCTCGTCGTGCGCGATGGAAAGCGTGCCGCGCCGGTAGCCGCCGGCCAGGTCGAACAGTCCGGCGAGGAATCCGCGTGCCCAGTGGGCGTCCGGTTCGCGCGGGATCCGCATGAAGCCCACCGACGAGCCGAAATCCGGCAGGTATGCCAGCGCTCGCGCGGCCGCGTCCGATTCCGCGGCGAAACCGCCTGAGCGCAGCATTCCGCACAAGTACCCGGCGCGGTAGCCGAGCGTGTCGTCCAGCGTGCGGGCGAACCGGCCGGTGCCGACGAGTTCTGTGCCGGGTTCCAGGTGCGGCCGTTGCGCGGTGCCGAGTTTGCTGCCGGTGACGTACTTCCAGCCGCGCGCGCTGAGGAACCGGTGGTCCGGCCCGGCGACGATCCGCGTGCCGTCGTCGAGCGTGACCCGGTACGCCGGGCGCACCGTGGTCCAGTGCGCGAGCACCTCGGTGGGCACGAGCCTGCGCGCGACGCCGTGCCCGCGCGTGCCCATGATCCGGTCGCCCACGCGCAGGTCGGCGATCGGCTTCGCGCGGCCGTCGGCCATCAGGACCGGCGTGTCGCCTTCGAGGCAGTACGTGCACGCGTGCGAACACCCGCGATAGGGATTGACCGACCACCGGAACGGCACCGCGGACGACTCGGGCACCCGGTTCAGCACGGACCGGGCGCGCACCTCGTGAAAGGTGACGCCGCCGAACTCCGGCGCCCGCACCGAGCGCACCACATCTCCGAAGGCACCGAGACCGGGGAGCGCCGGCTCCTCCTTCCCCGCTCGCAACTGTTCCCAACGCACCTCCACAGTCGAACACATGTTCTAAAGCGCTGTCAAACATATGTTCGAACACCCCTCGAACGAGCGAGGCCCGGCTCAGCCGGCGAACCGCTCCAAGGCGCGGATCTTGTTCGTCGCGTCGAGCGCCGCCACCTTGTACGCCTCGGACAGCGTCGGATAGTTGAACACCGCGTCCACCAGGTAATCCACCGTCCCGCCGCAGCCCATCACCGCCTGGCCGATGTGCACGAGGTCGGTCGCGCCGGTGCCGAATACGTGTACTCCCAGCAACTTCCGGTCCGAAGTCGACACCAGAAGCTTCAACATCCCATAGCTGTCCCCGGAAATCTGGCCGCGCGCGAGTTCCCGGTAGCGCGCGATACCGACTTCATACGGCACCGAGGACGACGTCAGCTGCGCCTCGGTCGCGCCGACATACGAGATCTCCGGGATCGTGTAGATCCCGATCGGCTGCAACGCGCCGATGTCGTTCGCCGGCTCGCCGAACGCGTGGTACGCGGCGAGGCGGCCCTGGTCCATCGACGTCGCCGCCAGCGCCGGGAATCCGATCACGTCGCCGACCGCGTACACGTGCTCGACCGGCGTCCGATAGTGCTCGTCGACCTCCAGCCTGCCGCGCCGGTCCGCGCCGAGGCCCGCGTTCTCCAGCGCCAGCGCGCTGGTCATGCCCTGGCGGCCGGCCGAGTACATCACCGCGTCCGCCGGGATCCGCTTGCCGCTGACGAGGGTCGTCACCGTGGAGTCGTCGGAGACCGCGACGTTCGCGACCTTCTCCCCGAACCGGAACGTGACGCCGAGGTCGCGCAGCTGGAACTTCAGCGATTCCACGATCTCCGGATCGCAGAAGTCGAGCATCTGGTCGCGCTGCTCGACCACGGTCACCCGCGAGCCCAGCGCGGCGAACATCGACGCGTACTCGATCCCGATCACCCCCGCGCCCACCACGACCAGCGAAGACGGGATCTCCTCCATCGCCAGGATCTCGTCCGAGTCGAGCACGCGCGCGGCGTCGAAGTCGACGTGGTCCGGGCGGGCGGGGCGGGTGCCGGTCGCGATCACGACGTAAGCGCCGGTGATCGTGCGCCGGTCGCCGCGGTGCTTGCCGTCGACCAGGACGGTGTGCGGATCGGCGAACGAGCCGATGCCGCCGATGAGATCGACGTGGTTGCGCAGCAGCTGGGCGCGCACCACCTGGACCTCGCGCCCGATCACGTGCTGCGTGCGCGCCATCAGATCCGCGATGGTGATGTCCTGTTTCACCCGGTAACTCGCGCCGTACAGCTCGCGCTGGTTCATCCCGGTCAGGTACAGCACCGCTTCGCGCAGCGTCTTCGACGGGATGGTGCCCGTGTTGACGCACACGCCGCCGACCATGTCGTGCCGGTCGACGACGGCGACTTTCTTCCCCAGTTTCGCCGCCGCGATGGCGGCTTTCTGCCCTCCCGGGCCCGAGCCGATGACGATGAGGTCGTACTCGTATTCGCTCACGGCCCTGAGCCTGCGCATGTGCGCCGGTCAGCGCAAGTCCTCACGAACGCAAGGCGCCCCGGCGACGGTGCAGATCGGTGACCGACCCGAACGCGGCGTCGAGTTCCTCGCGCAGCAAGGCGGCCTGTTGCGCGGCGACGTCCTCCCCCAGCAACGCGGCGGCCCGTCCCTCCTCCAGCAGCGCCAACGCCTCCCACGGCGACGACGCCAGCTGTCCGTTCAGAGCACCCGCGTCCGGCGGCGACAGCTGTTCGGCCAGGCCGGCCGTACCCGCGGCGATCAGCGCGGCGACGACGAGGTGCGGCTGGGCGTCCGCGCCCGCGAAGCGGAACTCCAGCCGCGGCTCGGACGACGTCCCGCACAACCGGATCGAGGACGTCCGATCGTCCGGTCCCCAGCGCAGTTCACGCGGTGAGAACGGAGCCGTGCGCAGCCGGACGTAACTGTTCCACGTCGGAGCCCACACCGCGGACAACGCTCGCGCGTCACGCAACACTCCGGCGAGAAAAGCCCCCAGCGCGAACGGAAACCCGACCGGTCCGTCTGAAGTGGACAGTGAGAGATGGACGTGGCACGAATTCCCCTGACCGGGTTCCGGCGCGGCGAGATAGTCGGCTTGCGCATGATGCGCAGCGGCCACCCGCCGGGTCAGCATCTGCAGCAGCAACGCGTCATCGCAGGCCGCGAGCGCGTCACGATGCCGCAGGACGACCTCGTACTGCCCCGGATGGCACTCCGCCCGCGCCGATTCCACGCCCAGACCAGCCGACGCGGAACGCAGGTCCGCCAGCAGCGGCGCGAGGCGTTCGGTGCCGCCGACGGCGTAGTCCACGCCGTGCCCGGTGAGCGGATCCCCTTCCGAGGTCCGGAAAACCACCTCGTGCTCGATCCCGATCGACGGAACCAGCCCGTGCTCCTCCAGCCTCGCGAGCTGCGTCCGCAACACCGTCCGCGGCGCGAGCCCGGCCGGTTCTCCGGACGGGAACTCCGCGTCCCCGACCACCGCCCAGGTCTGGTCGCCGAGCGGGAACGCCGTCGCCGCGTCGAGCCGCACGCGCAGGTCGCCGAACCCGCCGAGATACGGCTTCAGCGAGCCGGTCTCCGGCAGCGGTTCCCGCTCTGGCGTCCAGGCGAAAACGTAGCTGCAGATGCCGTATCCGCTGTCCAGCACCTCGGCGGCGAACGGCGCGGCCAGCTCGACCGCCGCGAACCGCGCGTGCGGATCGGGCACCAGAAGCACCAGCCGAGCGCCGTCCTCGGCAAGCACCCGACGCAGCACCTCAGCCGCCGCCGAGCCCGCTTCGGCGCGCACAGCCAGCGACCGCGGCCCGACCGGACGGTCGAACGGGCTCACCAGGCACCGTCCGGATCGGGCGCGTGCAACGGGTTCGGCACGCGGCCCCAGCGGACGTCGAACTCGTCGTCGCGTTCGACCTTGTCGAAACCCTGTCCGGCGAGATGCTCGCGGTTGAGCGTGACCCGCTCGACGTCCGGCGCGAACAGGCGACAAGCGTCGAATCGCTGCGCCACCTCAGGATTTTCGGCGCGATAGCGGCCGACCACTTCACGCACCAACGCCCAGAAGTCGCCGCGCGCAAGGTCGAGATCGTCCAGCAGCAGCTCCGCCCAAAACCGCAGCTGACCGGAGAAAACCGAGCTGAACAGGGACTGAGCAAGCAGGTGCGCGGGCCAGCGCAGCATGTCGGCATCGGCGTCCGGCGGAAGGTCCGCGTAGCAGGGCAGTTCCTCGTCCAGCAGGTCGACTCCCTGGGCGAAGTCCTTGATCGCGACGCGCAGCGGGCGGCCGTCCGCGTCCACCACCAGCACCAGATTCTGGCCGTGCGGGCAGAATCCGACGCCGTACTGGAGCAGCCAATGCAGCAACGGCGTGAGCAGCAGGTCGAACAGCCGCGACAGCCACGCCTCCGCGCCGTCGCCGGACTGCGTGATCAGCCTGGTCAGCACGGTTTCCCCTGCGACGTCGCGGTACGGCAGGGCGGCGAACGAGATCGCCTGTTCGCCATCGGCGAGCCGGGCGACGAGCGGCTCGCGCCACAGCGCACCGAGCGTCTCGTGGAACCGGTACGGAAGCTCCTCCAGCGAGCCGAACAGCGGATGCCGCACCGAAACGCTCGCGACCTCGCCGAGCAGTTCGAAGCGGTACTTCTCGGACAGCAGCGGGTCGGCCGCGTCGATCCCGCGCAGCCATTCGGTGACCGACGGCCCGGCGAGCGTCGCCGCGGAGTTCAGACCGCGGTAGACGAGCGTATTTCGCACGGAGACCGCGGTTTTCACATCGTGACGGTCGGACCGGGAGCGGTTGGCCAGGGTCCGGACAGTCTGATGTGGACGGTAGACGTCGCCGCTCTCCCCCAGTTCGGCCATCCGGCCGGTCGCCAGTTCGGCGGCGTAAAGCGTGCCGATGATTTCGTCGGCCTGCCAAGGATGCACCGGCACCCAGACATAGTCGGCGAGAGCGCCGAGGCGTGCCGTGCGGGCAGTGAACTCGGCGCGGGTCGACTCGTCGAGTTCGTCGCGCAGCAGGGTTTCCGCGTCGAGCCCGGCGACGCTGCGGAACTGCGCGAGATCGCGGTGCACGGCGTACCAGCGCAGCCGGATGTCGGCACCGGACTCGGGCGCGTACCGCGCGCGGTCGCGGGCGGAAAACCCGACGCGGCCCTTGTTGAGCACCAGCCGGGGGTGGCCGGCGAGATGACCGTCGGCGAGGTTGTAGTCCATCGTGGACAGTTCGGCGGCGGTCGGTGCGCGGAGCAGCCGGGTCGCCTCGTTGGCGACCGTCGAGGTCAGCTCGGCGAGGACGTCGGCCAGCCGGAGGCCGGTGAGCCCGAGCCGTTCCCGCGCGTCGACGATCAACGTGCGCGGGTCATCCGCCGGAGCTTCCGCACCGCGCGCGACCCGGATTGCACTGCCGGGCAACACTGTCCACGATTCAAACGCGCCTCGCCGTGCCTCGAAGCGGTACGAAACGTCGTCGGGGAGGTCGAGTCGCCAGCTGCGGTGCCCGGCCCGCGTCGGTTCGCCGGGCATCGGCGCCAGCATCGCTTCATAGGACAACTCGCCGAGCATTTTGTGCGTGACGAGCGAGCCCGCCGCCCGCCAAGCGCCGTCGTCGTTCAGGGTCACAGGTCCTCCGTCTGGTCGAGGCCGAACGTGGTGAACGCGGTCCGCTCGGGCAGTTCGTACACCGTTTTTCCGCATACCGCATTGAGAATCGCCGCGGCTCGCCACGCACCGAGGCCGAGATCCGGCGCGCCGGGGCCGTGCGTGTGCCGTTCCGCGTTCTGCACGAACAACGACCCCGGCACGTCGAGTTCGACGCGATAGTCGGCACCGATCAGGAGACGTCCTCGCGCGTCACGGCGCACCGCTTCACCGAGCCCCTGCAGCAACGGCCCAGTCGACGTTTCCCGGTAGCCGGTGGCAGCTACCACGGCGGACGTCCGATGCGTCGCGGTTGTTCCTTGCTGGGCATGCAGCAGGCCCAACTCGATCTGGTCGCCGACGGTCGCGGACACCACCTCGACGCCCGGCGTCAGCACCGCTCCGGGCCAGCCGCCGCCGATGCTCCTGCGGTACAGCTCGTCGTGGATCTCCGACATCGTCTCGGCGTCGATCCCTTGGTACAGCTGCCATTGCGCCGGGAGAAGCTTGTCGCGGACCGCTTCGGGAAGGCTGTGGAAATACGCCGTGTAGTCCGGGGTGAAATGCTCTAGGCCGAGTTTGGAGTACTCCATCGGCGCGAAAGCAGTCGTGCGCGTGAGCCAGCGCAGACCGTCCACAGTGGACTTCGAACGAAGCAGATCGAGAAACACCTCCGCGCCCGATTGCCCCGAACCGACGACCGTCACCGAATCCGCGGCGATCAACTCGGACCGCCATGGGAGGTAGTCAGCGGAATGCAGCGCGAGCACATCCGGCGCGGACACCAAGGGACGCAACGGTTCCGGAACGCTCGGCTGCGTGCCGACGCCGAGTACGACGGCTGCCGCCAGCACCGGATCCGCACCAGTGGCAGTCAGCTCGAACGCCTCTTCGCGGTCGATCCAGCGCAGCCCGGTGACCTCGTGCCCGAACCGGCACGACGGCAGCCGGGACGCTGCCCAGCGCCCGTAATCGTCATACTCCGCGCGCGGCAGATGGAACCGCTCGGCGAAGTAGAACGGCAGCAACCGGCCGCGTTCGCGCAGATAGTTCAGAAACGAATGCCGGCTCGTCGGGTCGACGAGCGTCACCAGGTCGGCGAGGAACGGCACCTGCAGCGTCGCGCCGTCCACGAGGAGCCCGGGGTGCCAGCGGAACTCGGGACGCGCGTCGAACAGCACGGCCTCCAACTGGTCGAGCGGATCCGCCAGCGCGGCCAGCGACAGGTTGAACGGCCCTATCCCGACCCCGGCGACGTCGTAGCGCCTCACGACGCGACCGGGCTTTCCCGCGCGACAGCCGCGCGCAGGTCGGCCGCGACCGAGGCCACCGAGTCGAGCAGGGTGCGGTAGTCGGCGGGTTTGGCGTGCGGGTGCAGGAGAGTGAGTTTGAGCCACAGCTGCGACGCACCGTCCGGACCAGTCGGCAACGCGCCGCGGCCGATCACCGCGAGGCCGTCTTCCAGCAACGTACGGCGGACCTGTGCGACCAAGTCGTCCCCAGCCGAACCCGGCAACTCGTCCGCCGCCACCGGCCGGAAGACCACTGTGGACAGTTCCGGCGCACCCCACGACCGCAGCGCCGGATGGTCCTCGACCATCGCGTGCACGCCGGAAGCGTTGGCACAGCAGCGTTCCACGAGCGCACCGATCCCGGATGTGCCGAGCGCGCGCAGCGTGACCGCCATCCGGAACGCGTCCGGACGCCGGGAGGTGCGCAGCGACCGGCCGAGCAAGTCGGGCAGTCCGGCTTCAGTGTCGTCGTCGGCGTTGAGGTACTCGGCGCGAATGGTGAGGGCTTGCAGATCAGCCTCGACGCGCGCGCAGAACACCCCGGCGGCGACCGGTTGCCAGCCGAATTTGTGCAGGTCAAGCGCGACCGAATCGGCTAGCTCCAGACCGGCGACGCGGGAGCGGAGGGTTTCGCTGCAGAGCGCGAGACCGCCGTACGCCGCATCGACGTGCAGCCGCGCCCCGGTCCGGCGGCAGATCTCGGCGATCTCCGGCAACGGGTCGATCCGGCCGGTGTTCGTGGTGCCGGCGGTGGCGACGACCACGGCCTGCGCGCCCAGCGGCGCCAACGCCTCGGCCAGCGCGGACGGGACCATCCGGTCGTCCGCGCACGGCACCACGACCGGCGCGGGCAGCCCGAGCAACCACGCCGCGCGGGCGACGCTGTGGTGCGAATTGGCCCCGCAAACCGGTCGCGTGACGCCGGACTCCCGAGCGAGCAGCAGGCCGAGGTGGTTGGATTCGGTGCCGCCGGAGGTGATGACGGCGTCCGGGCGGGCGGCGTCCGGATAGCAGAGCCGGGCGAGGCCGGTGGTGAACTCGCGCTCGATCTCGCTCGCGACCGGGGCCTGGTCCCAGGAGTCCATGGACGGGTTCAGCGCGGAAGCAACGACGTCAGCGGCGACGGAAACCGCCAGCGGCGGGCAGTGCAGGTGCGCGGCGCACGCCGGATCGGCTGGATCGGCGGATCCGGCGGCGAGCAGGGCGGAAAGCTCTTCCAGCGCTTGCTCGGCGCCCACTCCGTGCCGCGCGAGCCCGGAGGACTGGCCGCGGGCGAGTGCCGCCGCCACCGCGGCCGGGCCGCCGGCCGGGACCGGACCGCCGCGTTCGGCCGTGCCCGCCGCCATTCCGCGCAGCGCCGCGGGGAGCAGCCGGGCCAGCCGGTCCGCGCCGCCGGCACCTCCGGCGAGCCACTCCGCTGAAGCGACGCCGACCCCGGAGGCCGTCGGCGCTGAGGGCGCATCCGCCATGGAACCGCCTTTCTTAGGGTAACCTTGCCTTACCCTGCGCAACAATACGGATACCCACCGACAGCCCGCGACCGGGGCCGCCCCTGAGCCCAGCATGCTGGGCGAACCGCGTCTGACGCGTCGGCCATTTCGGGAGACCGCGCCTCACCCGAACGCCGCAGCACAACAGCCGCTCAGCCCAGCACCGCGCAAAAAACGGCCGGTGCCCCCACCAAGGGAGCACCGGCCGTTTGCCATGAAGGTCAGCGCACCGAAGCCAACCCGCGCACCTGCTCGAAAACATCGCCACCGGTCGGCAGCACCGCGAGCACCGGCGCCGTCAGCCCGTTGTCCACATAGGACTCAACCTGCTCAAGGCAGGACTCGACACTGCCGTGGATCACGAACGAGTCCACGACGTCGTCCGGGATCACCTCGCTGACTCAAGTCAACGGTAGCTCCAACTGAACCGAACCGCGGGATCGCGTCGGCGTGTCGAGGAGCAGCGTGCACGGCCCCCCGGGCCGGGCTCGCTGCTCCTCGACACGCCGACTTAAAGGCGATCCCGCCGCGACGGCGAAGCCGGCGCCATCAAACACCGCGATCCCGCCGCGACGGCGAAGCCGGCGCCATCAAACACCGCTGGATCCACTCGACCTGGGTGCGCATGAGGTTCTCCGCGACCTCCTCGGCCTGCGGAGTCATGTGCGTCGCGCCCGCGAGCGGCAGGAAGCTGTGCGCGCAGCCCTTCGCCAGCAGCGCGGAGGAAAGCCGGAGCGCGTGCGCCGGGAAGACGTTGTCGTCGGCCAGACCGTGCACGATCAGCAGCGCCCGCTCGAGCGAACCGGCGCCCGCGATGAGCGAGTTGTGCTCGTAGCTTTCCGGTTCGTCGTCCGGCTTTCCGAGATAACGCTCGGTGTAGTGGGTGTCATACAGCGACCAGTCCGTGACCGGTGCGCCCGCGACCGCCGCGTGGAACACATCCGGCCGCCGCAGCACCGCCAGCGCGGACAGGTAGCCGCCGTAGGACCAGCCGCGGATCGCGACCCGCTCCAGGTCCAGCTCGGGGTACGCCGCCGCGGCCGCGTGCAGGGCGTCGACCTGATCGGCCAGAGTGACGTCGGCGAGCTTGCCAGCGATCTCCTTCTCCCACGCCGGTCCGCGGCCGGGCGACCCGCGACCGTCCACGACCAGCACGGCGAAGCCCTGGTCGGCGAGCCACTGCGGGGTCAGGAAAGCGTTGCGGCTCTGGAGAACCCGCTGCGCGTGCGGGCCGCCGTACGGGTCGAGCAGCACCGGCAGCTTGCCCTCGTCGGGCTCGTATCCGCGCGGCAGCACCAAAGCCGCGCGCAGCTGGCGTTCGCCGAGGGTGAGCCAGGTCAGGTTCGGCACGATCTCCGGGTCCACAGTGGACGACTCGATCGAACTGACCTCGATGCCGTCCCGCAGCACGGTCACCTTCGGTCCGCTGTGGTCGAGACTCCACGAGGAAAGCACCGTGAGAGCAGCACTTCCCGAACCGACGTGCACGCCGTCCGTTGCGGACAGCCGGCGCACCGTGCCGCCTTCGGTGCGGTACAGGTGGATCTGCGTCGGGTCGTTTTCCGAAGCGGTGAAAAGGATTTCCTCGCCGACATGCAGCACCATCCGCAGCTGCATCCCCGGCGGCGTGACCGGCTCGCCGTCCACCAGGAGCCGGTGATCGCCGTCAGCCGCGCTTTCCACCACCAGCTTGCCGTCCGCGGTCCACGCGGGCACGCCCTGGAAAATCTCGACCCAGTGCTCGTCGGTCTCGGTGTGCACCTCGGCGACCGAGCCGTCGGCCGGGTTCAGCGCGAGCACGGTGAGCTTCTTCTGGTCTCGCGGCTGCACAGCCAGCAGCGGCTGCCCGCCCGCCGACCAGTGCACGGTGACCAGGTACTCCCAGTCGCCTTGTGCCACGTCGACGCGGCTGCCGTCCAGGCCCAGCACAGCCAGCGACACCTCGGCGTTCGGCGAGCCGGCCGACGGGTACGCCACGACATTCGCCGGCTGCTGCGGGTTCGCCGGGTCGCCGATCGTCCAGCGCGGCACCGGCCCGCGGTCCGCGCGCTCCACGATCACGCTGCGCCCGTCCGGCGCCCACCAGTAGCCGCGCGTGCGGTCCATCTCCTCGCCCGCGATGAACTCCGCCAGACCCCAGGTGACGTCCTCGTCGTCCTCGCCGACGAGCACGCGGTCCTCGCCGGTCGCCAGCTCGATCACGTGCAGCCGGCGCTCGCGCACATACGCGACGTGCGTGCCGGTCGGGTTCGGCCGCGGGTCGATCACGGACTTGTCGACCAGGACGCGCGTCTCGCCGCTCGCGAGGTCGAGCGTGTAGAGCTTCCCCGACAGCGTGAAGGTGACGACGGCGAACGCGTCGTCGACGCCGAAGGCGACCACGCCGCCGCCGGTCTCCCGGGCCCGTTCGCGGCGCGCCCGCTCCTCCGGCGGCAGGTCCTCGTCGCCGGACACCAGCTCGGCGGCGTCGATCAGCTTCGTCTCCTCGCCGGTGGCGAGGTCGAACGACCACAGGCTGTGCCGCGGATCGGTGCCGGTGGCGCTGCGCAGGAACAGCACCCGCGAACCGTCCGGGGCGACCCGGAACTGCTTGGGCGCGCCGAGAGTGAACCGCTGGGTGCGGGCCTGCTGGCGGAGGAACGGAACGTCGTCGAGTGCGAAATCGGTCACGACCAGCACTCTTTCAGATCCTCAGCCGGGCACGCCAACACCCTGCAGCGCGGCTCGCTGCTCGTCGACGTCGTAGGCCGGCTCCGGGAACCGCGGGTCCATCTCGGTCAGCGTCTCGACCAGCAGTTCGGCGACCGCCCAGTTCCGGTACCACTTGCGGTCGGCGGGCACCACGTACCACGGAGCGTGCTCGGTCGACGTGCGCTTCAACACGTCGGCGTACGCCTTCTGGTAGGCGGGCCACTGCCGGCGGGCCTCGATGTCCGACGGGTCGAACTTCCACCGCTTCTCCGGACGGTCCAGCCGCGCGGTGAGCCGATTGAGCTGCTCCTCCGGCGAGATGTGCAGGAACACCTTCACCACGGCGGTGCCGCTGTCGGTCAGCTCCTTTTCGAACGCGTTGATCTGCGCGTAGCGCTGCCGTCGCTCAGTCGCGGGAAGCTGGCCGAGGACGCGCGGCACGAGAACGTCCTCGTAGTGCGAGCGGTCGAACACGCCGAGGTGACCCGGCGACGGGAGCTTCTTGCGGATCCGCCACAGGAAATCGTGCTTGAGTTCGGCGGCCGTCGGCTTCTTGAACCCGGCGTACTGCACGCCCATCGGGTTCACCAGGCCGAGCACGTGGCCGACGGTGCCGCCCTTGCCCGAGGTGTCCATGCCCTGCAACACCAAAAGCACGCTGCGGGTGCCGCCGCCGATGCCCTCCGCGTACAGCGCTTCCTGCAACCCGGCGAGCTGTTCCCCGGCGGACTCGAGTTTCTTGCCGCCTTTCGCCTTCTTTTCCGGCCCCACGGGCGACGAAGCCGGGTCCGGCAGCTCGTCGCCCGCCCGGAGCGCGTCGCGGACCCGGTTTCCGTTCTGCTGCTTCTTCGCCATCCCGGGACGATAACCGCGGGGACCGACAAACCCGGGGACTTATCCGCCGGTCCGGCCGACTGTCATCCGGTCGAGCGAGCGGCGCAGCGAATCGCCGGAAGAACCCCTCGATTGCGCAACGAACGACGGGGGAAAGCAACGTTTCCCGGCTGAACTCCCCGCGAACGGCCTCTAGCCTGAACGCATGACAGCGTCCGTCCAGCCTGCCGGCACCGCGCGTCCCACCTCCTCCGACGGCTTCATCGCGCTCGACGAGCGATGGAGCACGCACAACTACCATCCGCTGCCGGTCGTGATCGCCGAAGCCGAGGGCGCTTCGGTGACCGACGTGGCGGGCAAGTCCTATCTGGACTTCCTGTCCGGCTACTCCGCGCTCAACTTCGGCCACCGCAATCCCGAGCTGATCGCCGCCGCGACCGAGCAGCTGGGCCGCGTCACGCTCACCTCCCGCGCGTTCCACCACGACCAGCTCGGCCTGTTCTGCCGCGAGCTGGCCGAGCTGACCGGCACCGAGATGGTGCTGCCGATGAACTCCGGGGCCGAGGCCGTCGAGTCCGCGGTGAAGGTCGCGCGCAAGTGGGCGTACCAGCTCAAGGGCGTTCCGGCGGGCACGGCGGAGATCGTGGTCGCCGCGTCGAACTTCCACGGCCGCACCACCACGATCGTCTCGTTCTCCGACGACGAAACCGCGCGCGCCGACTACGGGCCTTTCACGCCGGGCTTCGTCCAGGTGCCGTACGGCGACGCGGAAGCGTTGAAGGCAGCCATCACGCCGCGCACTGCGGCCGTGCTCATGGAGCCGATCCAGGGAGAAGCTGGCGTCGTCGTGCCGCCTGCGGGGTTCTTCGCCGCAGTGCGGCGGCTGTGCGACGAGAACAACGTGCTGATGGTCGCCGACGAAATCCAGTCCGGTCTCGCGCGCACCGGCACTGTGTTGGCGTTGGAGCACGAAGGCGTCCGCGCGGACCTGTACACGCTGGGCAAGGCCCTCGGCGGCGGCATCGTCCCGGTGTCCGCAGTGGTCGGCAGCCGTGCCGTGCTGGGCGTGCTGAAGCCGGGCGAGCACGGCTCGACCTTCGGCGGCAACCCGCTGGCTTGTGCCGTCGGCCGCGCCGTCGTGCGGATGCTGCAGACCGGCGAGTACCAGAAGCGGTCCACCGAGCTTGGCGCACATCTGCACGAGCGGCTGGCGAAGCTGGTTGGCGACGGGGTTTCGGAGGTGCGCGGACGGGGTCTGTGGGCAGGCGTCGACATCGCGCCGGACGGTCCGACCGGACGGGCGGCGTCCGAGGCGTTGGCCGGGTTGGGCGTGCTGTGCAAGGAAACGCACGACCGCACACTGCGCGTCGCGCCGCCGCTGGTGATCACCGAAGCCGAACTTGACCGCGGCATCGACGCGATCGCTCAGGTCGTGCGCGGCTGAGCTGCTCGGTGACCGCCGTTTTCCGGGCGGCGGTCACCGAGTCGGCATCACCGCGACTGTCGACCCGTCCGGCGAAGCGGTCACGTCGATGCCGCGGCCGTACTCGTCTTCGACGGACGTGGTCAGGCTCCACGTTCCGTCGTTTTCCCGCAGCGCCACCGAAACCTTGTCGCGGGGGAAGCCGGGCATGCGCTCGTTCACCTTCGCGAGAATCGCGGGGAGCGCTTTCGGCGAGAGCTCCGACAACGCGAACAGCGGCGCGCCCGGATCCGGCTGGATCGGCGAGGGCCGGTGTTCGACGAGACGTCCGCGATGCCAGTCGTAGTCGTCCGAAGTGCCCGGGCCGGGGCCGGGCACCTGAAACTCCACGTGGTCGGCGCGGATGATCGCTTCGTGCGCTTCCTGACGGCCGCTCGACTTGGTCAGCAGCGCGGCGACCTGCTGAAATCCTTGCTCGGTGAACGCGTCCGTCGTGAGCGCCGGAACGCCCTTCGCGTCCGCGATCAGCTCGCGGTCGCTGTCCTTGCCGGACCGGACGGTCATCGTGATGCCGACGTTCTCGCGGCGGATGACCACGCGCGCGTCCGCCGGGTCTCCGCCGAAACTCGCGACGAGTCCGGGTATCGCGGCGAAATTGACCTCGCTCGCGGCGAATTGCTTCTCCGGCACGCCGGTACTGGTCGAGTCGCGTTTGACTGAGCCGCCGTGATAGCTGAGGTACGCGCCGGGAATCGTGGCGCGCAACTGGTCCGATTCCACTGTCAGGTCTTCGAAGCGCTCGCTCTCGGCGGACAGTTTCGCCACGGCAGTACGCAGATCGTCCGCAGTGAACAGGTTCGGCGGGGAGAGAAGCTGCCCGAGGACGTCGTCGCGGATCGGCACCAGCAACGCCGCCGCGATGGCGAGCGTACTGACTATCGTCATCGCCAGCCGCCCGGCAGCATTCCCTTGCCGCGCCTCGGGTTCCGGCGTCCGCTCCTCGCCGACGGCCCCGACCTGCCACGGCCGGTCAATCCATTCCCGAGGCGGATCGGCCTCCACCGCGACCACGCCCGGATACCGCGGACTGTGCTTGACCACGACGATCGTGCCCGGCTGATACGCCGCGGAGCGCACCGGATGGATCAGTTCCCGGGCGGTCGCCCGGTACGCGGTCTCGTTCGGCGGCGCGACGACGAGCTTCAGTTCGGTGACGTAGGCGTCGTTGATCTGCGTCCCGGTCGTTTTGAGGCGCTCGATCTTGGCGAGTGTGCGGTCGCCGTGCTGCTGGACGAAACGCATGCCCTGCGGGGAGGCGGTCCCGCGCAGCGAGCGGGCGGCGCTGCCGAGTGTCAGCACCATGATGGCGAGACCGAGGCCGACTGACCCGGCCGCGACGTACCAGCCGTAATCGAGGACGAAACCGCCGACGACACCGGCGATCGCGAGCCCGAACGGCAGCGCGTACACCAGCCGCAGGAACCGGATCAGCCGGATCGCCGGAGACCGCCGCGGTTCTGGTGAATTGAGCACAATTGGTGTGTCTACTGCACTCCGTGTCAAGCCACCACATGGGGGCCGTCACACAGAGTGCCCATTCAGGCCGACGTCACCTCGACGCCGCTCAGCGCGGTGTTGTCCTGCTGCTGCCCGTCGCCGCCCGGCACGGTGGGAATGTCGGCGGTGCTGAGGCCGGACAGGTAAAGCCCGGCCTCGGCACCGGCTTCCGCGGACTGCCGCTTGCGGCGCGCCGTCTCGATCCTCGTCACCACGACCTCGCGGGCCCCGCCGGGCAGCTGCACCACCGCGTTCGCGCCGACCTGGACTGTGCCGTCGGTGACCGTGCCGGTGACCACGACTCCGCGCGTCGGGATCTGGTAGATCTCGGAGATCCGGAAGCGGAACGGGCCGGACGGGGCTTCAGCCGGACGGCGCGAGAACAGCGACATGGGACAAGCATCGCATCACGGCGGTTACCCGGCTTTCCCCGCCTGCCGCTCCGCCGCCGCGTGTACTGCGGCAGCCAACCGGTCGTGTTCCGGATAGGACCAGGTGGCGGAGAACTGCCGTCGCGTGTATCCGAAAGCGAGGCCGCTGCGCGGGTCCACGAAGGACTCGGAACCCGCGGATCCGTTGTGCCCGAACGCATTCGCGCTGAGGAACGGATAACGCAGCCCCTTCGCCTGAAACCCCAGCGCGTACTGGCCCGCATCGCCGGTCACCAAGTCGCGGCCGGTCGAATGGAGCATGGCGAACTCGCCGAGCGTGCCGGGTTCGAGCAGCGGCGGCCGTCCGTCCAAACCGGACACAGCTGCCGCGTACAACCCGGCCAGCCCGCGCGCGCTGCCGACCCCACCAGCGGAAACCTGGCCGAGCGCGCGTACCCGCCGGGTGTTGGCGAACGCCACCTGATCGAGCGGCGGCGTCGAGTCGAGCCCGTAGCCGATGCCGCCCAGGCTGTGCGGTCCCGGAACGTACGCCTGGAACGCCGCCAGTTCCTCCGCGCTCGCCTCCCCCGCCAGCACCTCGCGGTACCGGTGCTCTTCCTGCTCAGGCAGCCCGAGGTACAGATCGAGGTCGTACGGCTCGCGCACTTTCTCCTCGAAGTGCTCCTGCACTGTCTGCCCGGTGACCCGCCGGACGACCTCCGCGACGACCGAGAACCCGGCGAATCCGCTGTAGCCGTAAGCAGATCCCGGCCGCCAGAACGGCCGCTGCCCGGCCAGCCTCCGAGCGATCACCCGGTCGTCCGCGTGCTCCTCGGCGGACAGACCGCCGTCCGCTCCGATCACGCCGGAACGATGGCTCAGCACGTCTCGCACCGTGATTCCGCCCTTGCCCGCGGCAGCGAACTCCGGCCAGTGGTGCGCGACCGGCTCGTCCAACTCCAGAACGCCGTCCTGTACGAGCAGCGCCACCACCAGCGTCGTCGCGCCCTTGGTCGAGGAATAGACACCGGTCAACGTCTCGCCCGTGACGTCGCCAGCCCAAAGATCGACCACCAGCCGCCCGCGCACGCGGACCGCCAACTGCACGCCCACGCTCGCTTCGGCCGCTGCGGTGAACTCGTCGCGGACGGTCTCGAAGCCGTCCGCGACAGTCCCCTGGATTGCGATGTCCCCCATTGGTTCTTGTCCCTCCGATCGTCAGTGTCGAAAGTCAGTGTCGAAAGGAGGACCCGCGCGCCGCCGTGAATGTGACTAGGCTTCGATCCGTGACCGCCAGGCGGACTCTCGCCCTCTTCGCCGCGCTCTGCGCGCTCGCCGTTGTTGTGCTGGGGCTGCTCGTCGCGCCCTACGCACCGGGCACTGTGGACCAATGGGCCGACAGGTCCGCCTCGACGCTGAGCCCGGGTCTGCTCAACGCGCTCGTGCTGCCCACCGAGCCGTACGTGCTCATTCCCGCCGTCGCCGTCATCGCCGGAATCTGCCTCTATCGGCGCGCGCGACGCGACGCATTACTCGCCGTGGCAGGCCCGTTCATCGCCATCGCGCTCAACAGTTGGGCGCTGAAACCCGTCTTCGACCGCTGGAAAGGCGGCACGCTCGTCTATCCGAGCGGCCACACCGTCAGCCTGGTAGCCGTGCTCACCGTCGTAGTGCTGCTGGTCCGCTTCAAAGCGACCGCCGTCGCAGTAGGCGCGGTGCTGGTCGCTTGCGCGGCCGTCGGCATGATCGGCCTCGGCTACCACTACCTCACGGACATTGTCGGCGGCGTTTGCTTCGCCCCCGCCGTGGTCACCGCGCTGCGGGCGGCGCTGTCACCGCGTCGCGCGCCAGAGCCGTCAACCGGCTGATCGCGCGCAGGTACTTCTTGCGGTAGCCGCCGTTCAGCATCTCCTCGCCGAACAGTTCGGGCAGCGGCACACCGGACACGACCACCGGGATCGCCCGGTCGTACAACCGGTCCGCCAACGCGACCAGCCGAAGCCCGACCATCTGGTCCGGCACCGGCGTGACGTGCTTGAGGTGCACCCGCCGCACCCCGTCGAGAAGCTTCCCGTACCGCGAGGGGTGCAGCCGCTCGAGATGCGTCATCAACGCGCTGAATTCGTCCACAGTGGACCCTTCGTGCGCGGCCGCGGAGGCGTCGATCTCGTCGTCGCCGACCGGCGGCGGCGCGTCCGGCAGCCCGCGGTGGCGGTAGTCCGGCCCGTCGACCCGCACGACGCCGAACCGCCGCGACAACGCCTGGATCTCGCGCAGGAAGTCCTCCGCCGCGAACCGCCCCTCGCCGAGTTTGTCCGGCAACGTGTTGGAGGTCGCCGCGACATAGACGCCCGCGTCGGTGAGCTCCTGCAGCAACCGGCTGACCAACGTGGTGTCGCCAGGATCGTCGAGTTCGAACTCGTCGATCGCCAGCAGCCGGTGCTCGGACAGCCGCGCGACCGCGTTGGCGAACCCCAGCGCGCCGACGAGGTGGGTCAGCTCGACGAAGGTCCCGTACGCCTTGGGCCCCGGGGTCTCGTGCCAGGTCGAGGCGAGCAGGTGGGTTTTGCCGACGCCGAACCCGCCGTCGAGGTAAAGCCCCATCGGCCCGTCGGGAATCGCCGCCCCGCCGCCGAACAGCGATCGCAACCGCGACTTCTTGGCCTTGGCCGCGCCGATCCGCGAAGCGAACGCCGAACACGCCTCGACCGCGGCCGCTTGGCTGGGCTCGTCCGGGTTGGGAAGGTAAGTGGAAAACCGAGCCTCGCCGAACCGCGGCGGCGGCACGAGGGACGCGATCAGCTCGTCGGCCCCTAGCTCGGGAAACCGGTCGGTCAGCGCAGCTGCGGGCATGGTCGGAGAGCCTATCGGGACTGTGCCGGCGGCTTCGGCTCGCCTCAGCGTGGCCGGACGCGGCAAATCCCCCGGTCGGAGCCGCCTTCGACCGCGGGCGGGGCGGGCGAGGCGGGGTGCGTGTGGTGACTGTCACCGGGCTGCGGCGCTGGTCCGTCGCTGCGGGGCTGGGTCGAGGCTGTGGCAGTGGTCCGGCGCTGCGATGCCGAATCGAGACTGCCGCACCGGCGCGGGATGAGCGGCGAGATAGCTGGCCTGGCTTCGCGGCGCAGGTCCGGCGCTGCGGTGCCGGATAGAGACCGCAGCACCGGTGCGGGATGAGCGGCAAGGTGGGGCTGGCCCGGGCTCGCGGCGCTGGGCCGAGGCTCGTCACCAGCCCCGCACGAGCGACGAACTGGGGCGAGCGAGGTCGACCATCGGCGTGTGGACCGGCAACACTGGCATCAGGCAGCCACCGCATGGCGGCTCGGATCCGCTGACCACCGGTCGAGTCCGCCGCTTAGCCGCACGGACCGCCAGCGGCGCGTACCGTCGACCTGCCGTCAGCGACGGCTCCTTGCCGAAGCGCATTCGCGCCATGCCGAGCCGATCTGGCCCGGCGAGTCGATCTGGCCCGGTGAGTCGATCTGGCCCGGTGAGTCGATCTGGCCCGGCGAGTCGATCTGGCCCGGCGAGTCGATCTGGCCCGGCGAGTCGATCTGGCCCGGCGAGTCGATCTGGCCCGGCGAGTCGTCGCGCAGCGGCGCTCCATCCGCACGGCAAGAGTCATCTCCCGGCCGCCGCGTCCGCCCCACCGCCGTCTCCAGTCCGCCCGACTGCATTGACGGCTCGGGTGACGCCGTGGGGGGCCTGGGGAGCCAGATGCGCGCCCGCGATCGCTGTCAAAGGTCCGGCTGCCACTTCGCTGACCGCTTGCCAACTCACCCATTCGAGGGATGCCGCGTGCGTTTTCGCCCGGTCGGGAGGTCCTTCGGGCTAGCACGTCTCCGGCGCCGCGGGCCGCTCGCGGTGACACTGGACGCGCCATGTCCGCATACAGGGAGCGAGGAACCATGCCGACCCCGAACCGGCCCGATGTCCCGGCTGCTGTTTCGTCTGCCGCGCTGACGTCGGTCGAGCAGACGGACACCGGTGGGCGCACCACGATTTCGTCGCTGGTCGTGCAGAAGATCGCGGCGCTTTCGACGCGCGAGGTCGCCGGCGTGCACGCGCTCGGCGGCGGGGTCTCGCGGGCGATCGGGGCGATCAGGGACCGGATCCCGGGCTCGGGCGCGACCTCCACCGCGGGCGTCTCCGTGGAGGTCGGCGAGAAGCAGGCCGCGATCGACCTCGACGTCGTCGTCGAATACGGCGCGCGGATCGCGGAGGTCGCCCGCGACGTGCGGCGCAACGTCATCACCGCGGTCGAGCAGATCACCGCGCTCGAGGTGATCGAGGTCAACATCTCGGTCAACGACGTCCACCTGCCCGGCGAGGAGGACGAACCCGAGTCGAGCCGGGTCGAGTGACCCGGTGACCGCCAGTGCCTCGGCCGCAGCCTGGTCGTCTCGGGCTCGGCACGGCGTCGGCCCCGGAGACCCGGGCACACCAAGCGCTGCGGCGCTGGAGCCGAAACCCTCCGGCCGCAGGGCACCGACGTCAGCCAGGCCGGGCGAACGGCCCAGCGCCAGCTCCGGAATTCCGAAGCATCGCGCAAGCCGCGCCCGCCGCGAACGCACTCGCCGCGCCGGTCACCGGCTCGATAGCCGCAGCAGGCCGCACCAGCGGCGAACCCAAGCACCGCAGCACGTCAGATCAGGCAGCAACCCAACGCACCGCAGCACGCAATCCCAGGAGGGCGCACGTTGAACGCTACGCAGACCGGGATCATCGCCGGGCTGATTCTCGGCCTGGCCGCCACTCAGGGGTTCACCGCGTTTCTGGTGACCTTCGCGGTCGGCATCATCGGGCTCGTGGTCGGCCGGGTCCTTGACGGCGAACTCGACCTCGGCGACCTGTTCGGGAAGGGCCGGGACAAGTGACCAGGGCGGTCGAGGCGGGGCTGTCCCGCAGCGACCTTCCGGAGCCCGCCGAGCGCGGTTCGCTGACCATCGCCCAGGCCGTGGTGCGCAAGGTCGCGCAGCACGCCGCCGACCAGGTGCCCGGGACGATGTTCACCGAGCGCCGCGTCGCCGGCGTCAGCGCCGGGACTTCCGGTGCGTCCGCGAAGGTCGGCGGATCGGACAACGACGTCGACCTGTCGCTCGATCTCGCGCTGCGCTATCCGGCTCCGGTGCGGGAAGTGACCGGGCAGGTGCGCGCCAAGGTCGTCGAAGAGGTCGAACGCATCACCTCCTATCACGTGCGTTCGGTCGCGGTGACGGTCACCGCGCTGCTGCCGGACGTGCCGCCGAGGGTGCGATGATGCGCGTCCTCGTCCGTCTTCTGTCCACCCTGCTCGGTCTGGCCGTCGCGGCCGGCGGCGCGTTGCTGGCGCTCGAGGTCGGGTGGGCTTGGTGGCAACCCGGCAAGGCGCCGCTTCTCGTGCCGTGGCCGCGGTGGAAGACCGAAATCGCCGAGCTGGACTGGACCAGCACGCCGGTGCGGATCGCCGCTGGGATCGCCGTGCTCGCCGGGCTCGTGCTCCTGTTGCTGGCGCTCGGTGCGGGCGACCGCGCGGTGCGGATGACCGATCCCGCCGACGGCATCACGGTGAGCACCTCGCCGCGAGCGCTCGCGCGGTTGGTCGGGCTGGCGGTGCGCGCGGAGGACAACGTGCGCGGCGCGTCCGTGACAGCCAGTTCCCGCAAGGTGCGCGTGCGCGCGACGAGCCGACTGGAAAACGAGGAACAGCTGCGGCCGCGGCTGTTGGAGACCGTTTCAGGGGTGCTGGACGATCTCCCGCTGCAGCACCGCCCGAAGGTGTCTGTGGTCGTCGACTCTCCGAAGGACCGGTGATGAGTGCTTCCGCGGCGCGTCGCGCGCAAGGTCGTTCGCACGGTGCCGAGCGCACGCTGACCTCCCTGGTCGGCGTGCTCGGTTTGCTGGCCGGTGCCGGTGCGCTGGTGGTCGGCATGGGGTGGCTCGGGCAGTTCCGGGGGCACCGGCCGGTGCTCGACCCGATCGCGGTCGGCTGGCTCGGCGACCACGCGCTGTACGCGCGGATCGGTGCGATCGTGCTCGGGGTGCTGCTGCTGGTGTTCGGGCTGTGGTGGTTTTTCCGTTCGCTGCGCCCGGAACGCCGCCCGGACCTGAAGCTCGACGAGACGATCGGCTCGGAACTGACCGTCACGGCCGGAGCGCTGGCCGGGGCCGTGCAAACGGACGTGGAGAGCGTTGACGGGGTTACCCGCGCTCGCGTCCGGTCGGTGGGCACGGTGGCTGAACCGGCGCTGCGGATCACGCTCTGGCTGGCCGAGGGCACGGAAGTCCGGCGGGTGTGGGAAGACCTCGACGCGTACGTGCTGACCCGGGCGAGGGAATCGCTCGGCGTCGAGACGCTGCCGACCGCGGTGCGGCTCGAACTCGACACGACCGGCTCGGCACGCGTGCGCTGATCCCGCGTTTCGCCCAGAATGCCCGCATGGCCCTCCCTGTGCAGGCACCGATCAAGCCCATGCTGGCGAAGCCGGCGAAAGCGATCCCCGATTCCGGCGGCCTGCTGTTCGAGCCGAAGTGGGACGGCTTCCGCTGCCTGGTTTTCCGCGACGGCGACGAGATCACCCTGCAGTCGCGCGCGGAAAAGCCGTTGAACCGGTACTTCCCGGAGGTTCTCGCCGCGCTGCGGGAGTCCTTGCCGGAGCGGGTCGTGCTCGACGGCGAACTGGTGGTGGCCCGCGACGGCAAGCTCGATTTCGACGCGCTGACCGAGCGCATCCACCCGGCGGAGAGCCGCGTGCGGCTGCTCGCCGAGCAGTCGCCCGCGCAGTTCGTGGCTTTCGACGTGCTCGCGCTGGGCGACGAGTCGTTTGTGGACGAGCCGTTCTCGGCGCGGCGCGAACGGCTCGAATCGCTGCCGGGCATCGCGCTGACGCCGGCGACGACCGATCCGGAGACCGCGCGGCACTGGTTCGAGCTGTTCGAGGGAGCCGGGCTGGACGGCGTGATCGGCAAGCCGCTGGACGAGCCGTACTCGCCGGGCAAGCGGGTTTTGTTCAAGTACAAGCATTCCCGCACCGCGGACTGCGTGCTGGCGGGCCTGCGCTGGCACGTGGACGGCGAACCGGGCGAGGCGGTCGGCTCGTTCCTGCTGGGTCTGTACGACGAGAACGGGCTGCTGCACCACGTCGGCGTGGTCGGGTCGTTCCCGGTCGCGCGTCGCCGCGAGCTGGCGCAGGAGCTGGCCCCGCTGATCACTGACGGCGAAGGACATCCGTGGCTGGGCGACGCGGTCCGCGAGGGACAGCGGATCCCGGGCGGCATCACGCGCTGGCGGTCGAAGGAACAGCCGTGGGTGCCGTTGCGGCTGGAGCGCGTGGTGGAGGTTTCGTACGAGCACACGGAGGGCGGCTATCCGTCGCGCTTCCGGCACACCGCCCAGTTCGCGCGCTGGCGGCCGGACCGGGAGCCGTCGTCGTGCGGCTACTCGCAGCTGGACGAGCCTGCGCGCTACGACCTGTCGGCGGTGTTCCGGGGCGAGGTCGTGCGGACCCGCTGACCGGTCCGCCCGGACCAGCGCGAACCGGACACGCCGCGGGACCCGCTCACTGGCTTCCCACACCAGGCGTGCCAAGCTCGTCCGAGAGTTCCGCCGAGCAGACGTGAGGACCAGCCCGTGCACCGCCGTTCCCGCAGCCGTTCCCGTTCGCGCGCCCGGCTGGTGGCGGCGACGCTGGGAGCGCTCCTGCTGGCCGGCTGCACCAGCGGGCCCTCCGTGCGGCCGGCGGTGATCGACAACGACGGGCGCGCTACCACCGCGCCGCCCCCGAGCGCCGCCGCGGTGCCGTTGCCTCCGCTGGCCGAGCCCAAGAAGTCCAATCTGCGGTGGGCCAACTGCGACGCGGACACCCGTCAGCGGATGGCCGCTCCGGCGCTGCCCGACTCGCTGCACGTCAACTGCGCGCGCCTGACCTCCCCGCTCGACGCGCCCGACGACTCGCAGCATCTGCTCGCCCGCGTCCTCGTGCTCAAGGCAGGCGACGGCCCGATCCCGCTCGTGGTGGTCAACGACATCGGCGGCGAGCCGGGGTCGTTGTTCGCCGCGCGCCTGGCGACAAAACTTCCGCCGGAGTTCCTCAAGAAGTTCTCGCTGATCGGCGTGGACCGGCGCGGCACCGGGCTGTCGGGCGGGGTGCAGTGCGTGCCGCTGGAAGTGCGCTCCGGCCTGCTGGGCGCGGACCCGGCCGACGGCGGCCTCGGCGACGTGCTCGACGCGGCTCGCCGGGCCGGCCAGCAGTGCGCGCTCGACCTCGACACCGCGCAGACCGCACTGGACAGCTGGCGTACCGCCGGGGACCTCGACCAGCTGCGCAAACAGCTGGGCCTGGACCGGCTGAACGCACTCGGCCGCGGTGACGGTTCGAAGGTGCTTTCGGAGTACGCCGTGCGTTATCCGGCGCAGGTGGGTCGCATGGTGCTGGACGGCATCCCGGACCCGGGCGCTGACCGAGCGGCCGTGCTCGACGCGGTGGCCGCTGGAGCCCAGGCGACGTTCGACGCCTTCTCTGCCGACTGCGCCGCCCGCAACTGCCCGATGGGCGACGCGAAAGCCGCGCTGAAGACAGTGACCGACCGACTCCGTACGTCCCCTGTGGACACTGACGACGGCGTGACGATGAGCCCGGGCGTGGCGACCTACGCGGTGTACCAAGCACTCGCCGACCGTTCGAACTGGCCCGCCCTCGCCGACGCGCTGACCGCCGCGAAGAACGGCGACATCACCGCGCTGGCAGGCTTCGCGAATCCGATCGTCGCGGACGTCCGCGGCCGCACGTCGCGCATCGGCGGCACCATCGCGACCCGCTGCAACGACTCGACCACCCGGCTGCCCGCCGATCAACTGGACCGCGCCGCAGCGGCGATGCGCGCGAAATACCCGCAATTCGGCGCGGCGGTCGCCCAGGAACTCGCCTGGTGCGGCGCATGGCCGGTCCGCCGCGAAGCGCTGCCTCCCGGCGGCGCGCCCGGTGCCCCGCCCATCCTGGTGGCCGCCACCGCCACCGACCCGGTGACACCGCAGATCGGCACCACCCGGGCCGCGGACCAGATGCCCAGCGCCGTGACGGTTACGTGGCAGGGGGTCGCGCACGGCGCGGTCGGCCAGTCTCCCTGCGTCACCGCCGCCGCGCAGTCCTTCCTGATCGACGGCAAGATCCCGGACAACGGCACGCTCTGCCCTGCCTAGGGATCGATCGCTCTTCCTCCTGCGGCTTGCGGTTTCCGCGGCGACGCAGCTGCCGAGCGAGGTCAGCTGACCGAGACAACGCTGCCATCCAACGCGCAACAGCCGCCCGATCCGGCCGACTCGTCCGCCCCGCTGTGGTCTGAGGTGGCGGGACCGGGGCTGCCTCGCCGAAGTCGTTTCGAACACCTCACCAGTATCTCGAACACTTGTTCGAGACCGCATCACTTGACCAGGCGTGATCAACTCACCCACACGAGATCGAGGATCTCACCACGAGTGCCGAAAACCCTGCCAGAGCATCAAATCCCGCCACTCGCGGCCAAGAGCGGAACCAAGCAGGGTGCGGACCAGACGGAATGTCCAGACCGCCCGTCCTAACGGGACACAGCAGGACTGGCAGCCGCCCAAGCCGCCTCGATCATCCGGAAGACCTCGTCCACCGCGGCCTCCGGGTCAGCTGCCTCGCGAGCCACCGAATAGGCGTCGACCACGAACCGGGCGATCGCGCGGCACGCTGTCGGAGTCCGGCCGAGTCCGGGGTCGGCCGCCATCGCCGCCGCCAGCGACTCGGCGTGCCGCAGCCGCATCGAGTCCTCGTACTCCCGCAGCGCGGGCGATCCGTCGATCATCCGCCAGACCGGTGCGACGCTGTCCGCCGTGCAGTGCCGCACCAGCGCTTGGATCTCGTTCCGCAACGCCGGGATCAACGGCTCCTCCGGCATCCGCTCGGAGACCGCTCCGCGAAGGCTCTCCTCGAAGTTCGAGTCCTGCTCGAAGACCAGCGCTTCCTTCGAGGCGAAGTGCGAGAAGACCGTGGTCACCGCGACGTCGGCCTCGGCCGCGATGTCCCTGATGCCCACCTCGTCGTACCCGCGTTCGAGGAACAGCCGAAGCGCGGTGTCGGCGATCTTCTGGCGGGTCGCAGCCTTCTTGCGCTCGCGCCGCCCGGACGGCTCAGTCATCCGCGGATGCTATCAGCCACAAAACCTGGCCGATTACCAAAAGCTAACAGTTAGCTTTTAATCGAAGGGCTACTGCCGGTACCCCTCGACCTCGCCCACCGGCCGGACCGAAGCCTCGTCCGGGTCGTCGTCGAACTCGACCCGCGCGCGCCGCTGCCGGAGGAGGTCCCAGCACTGGTCGAGCTCCTCTTCGGCGCGGCGCAGCCGCTCCCGGTCGTCCGAGGACAACCCGACCCCGATCGCCCGGTCGCGCAGCTGTTTCTCCTCCGCGATCAGCTCGTCGATCCGCCCCAAGATCCCGTCAGCCACGTCAACCTCCAAGACTCTGCCGGACACCCATCAGGACGCTACCGCGTCTCGGGGAATTCCCCACCCGGCTCGTTCGTTGAACCGCGCATGAGCACAGTGGAACTGACCGCGGACAACTTCGACCAGACCGTGACCGACAACGAGTTCGTGCTGATCGACTTCTGGGCAAGCTGGTGCGGTCCGTGCCGCCAGTTCGCGCCGGTGTTCGAGAAGGCGTCGGAAAAGCACGGCGACATCGCCTTCACCAAGGTCGACACCGAAGCCGAGCAGCAACTCGCCGCCGCGTTCAACATCCGCTCGATCCCGACGCTCGCCGTGATCCGCGACAAGACCCTCATCTACTCCCAGCCCGGCGCCCTTCCGGAAGCCGCGCTGGAGGACCTCATCCGCCAGGCCCGCGAGGTCGACATGGACGAGGTGCGCAAGGCCGCCGCCGCGCAAGAAGCCGAGCAGGCCTGAGCCCAGCCACCACAGGCGCACAACCCGGGGAAACACGAAGGCCCGGCACCCACCAGGGTGCCGGGCCTTCGCGGTGGTTCAGGACCGGGTGACGAGCCCGCGCAGGAAGAACGCGAGGTTCGCCGGCCGCTCGGCCAGCCGTCGCATGAAGTAGCCGTACCACTCGTCGCCGCAGGGCACGTACACGCGCACAGTCTCGCCTTCGCCGGCGAGCCGCTTCTGCTCCTCCGGCCGGATGCCGTACAGCATCTGGTACTCGTGGTCGCCGGTCGTGCGCCCGGCGTCGGCCGCGAGCTTGCCCGCGATCGCGATCATCCGCGGGTCGTGCGAGGCAACCATCGGGTAGCCCTTGCCCGCCATCAGCACGCGCAGGCATCGCACGTAGGACTTGTCCACTTCGGACTTGTCCTGGAACGCCACCGATTCCGGCTCGGCGTAAGCGCCCTTGCACAGCCGCACGCGCGACCCGGGACCGGACAGCTCGCGGCAGTCCTGCTCGGTGCGGTGCAGGTAGGCCTGCAGCACCGCGCCGACCCACGGGTACTCGGCGCGCAGCTCGCGGAGGATGCCGAGCGTCGAGTCCGTGGTGGTGTGGTCCTCCATGTCGAGCGTCACCGTCGCGCCGACCGCGTCGGCCGCCGCGCAGATCTTCCGCGCGTTCTCGAGCGCGACGCCTTCGCCGTCGCCCGGCAGGAACTGCCCGACGGCGGACAGTTTCACCGAGACGTCCGCGCCCTTGGCGAGACCCTGTTCGGACAGCGCCGTCAGCAACTCCTCGTACGCCTGCACGGTGGCGGTGGCCTGTGCGGCGTCAGTGGTGTCTTCGCCGAGGTGATCGATGGTGATCTTCCGGCCGTCGGCGGCCAATTCCCGTGCGACGCGCACGGCGTCGGCGGTAGCCGAGCCGGACACGAACCGGCGCACTACGGACCGGGTGACCGGTACCGCTTCGATCAGCGCACGCATCCGCCGCGAACGAGCGGCGGCGAGCAACGGGGCACGCAGCATGGCGGTGTCTCCTTCTCAGCCCTGGTGCGGGTAGCGCACGGAGGTCGGCGGCACGAACGTCTCCTTGATCGAGCGCGGGCTCGTCCAGCGGAGCAGGTTGAAGACCGAACCGGCCTTGTCGTTCGTGCCCGAGGCGCGCGCCCCGCCGAACGGCTGCTGGCCGACGACAGCGCCGGTCGGCTTGTCGTTGACGTAGAAGTTGCCCGCGGCGAACCGCAGCGCCTGGGAGGCCTTCGCGACGGCCGTGCGGTCGTTCGCGATCACGGCGCCGGTCAGGGCGTACGAAGCGGTCTCGTCGACCAGCTGCAGCACGGAGTCGAACTCAGCGTCGTCGTACACGTAGACCGACAGGATCGGGCCGAAGTACTCGGTGCTGAAGATCTCGTGCTTCGGGTTCGTCGACACGAGGACGGTCGGCTGCACGAAGTAGCCGACGCTGTCGTCCGCAGTGCCCCCGACGAGGATCTCGACCTCGCTGTCGTTCTTAACACGCTCGAAGAGCGAGGCGTGCTTGTCGAAGGCGCGACGGTCGATCACTGCGCCGCCGAAGTGCGACAGGTCGGTGACGTCGCCGTAGCTGAGCGCGGCAGTCTCGGAGGCAAGGCCGTCCTTCAGCTGCTCCCAGATGCTGCGCGGCACGTACGCACGCGAAGCGGCGGAGCACTTCTGACCCTGGTACTCGAAGGCACCGCGGACAAGCGCGGTGCGAAGCACGTCGATGTCGGCCGACGGGTGCGCGAGCACGAAGTCCTTGCCACCGGTCTCGCCGACGAGACGCGGGTAGCTGCGGTAGCCAGCGATGTTCGCGCCGACAGTGCCCCACAGGTGCTGGAAGGTCGCGGTGGAGCCGGTGAAGTGGATACCCGCCAGGTCGCGGTGCGTCAGCGCGACTTCGGAGACAGCCTTGCCGTCACCCGGCAGCAGGTTGATCACGCCCGGCGGCATGCCTGCCTCTTCGAGCAGCCGCATCGTCAGGTGCGCGGCGAAGCTCTGCGTCGGCGACGGCTTCCACAGCACGGTGTTGCCCATCAGGGCGGGCGCGGTGGGCAGGTTGCCGGCGATGGCGGTGAAGTTGAACGGCGTGATCGCGTACACGAAGCCCTCGAGCGGACGGTGCTCCATCCGGTTCCACACGCCCGCCGAGCTGATCGGCTGCTGGTCGAGGATGCTGCGGCCGAACTCGACGTTGAAGCGCCAGAAGTCGGCGAGCTCGCACGCGGAGTCGATCTCGGCCTGCGTAGCGGTCTTCGACTGGCCGAGCATGGTGGCCGCGTTCAGCGTCGCGCGCCACGGGCCGGTCAGCAGGTCGGCGGCGCGCAGCAGGATGGCCGCGCGGTCGTCGTAGGACAGCGCGCGCCACTCCGGAGCGGCCTTCGCGGCGGCAGCGATCGCGTCGCTCGCGTCCTGCTTCGTGGCGCTCTGGATGGTGCCGAGGACGTGGCCGTGGTTGTGCGGCTGGACAACGTCGATCTTCTCGCCGCCGCCCGCGCGCTGCTCGCCGCCGACGGTGACCGTCAGGTCGACGGGACCGGCCTGACCCAGTTTCTTCAGCGCACCCTCCAGCTCTGCGCGCTCGGCGCTGCCCGGCGCGTACGTCAGCACCGGCTCGTTCTTCGGGGCGGGGGTCTGGGTCACGGCGTCCACGGCGGCTCCCTCGTTGGCTTACTCGTCGGTTGCCCGAAAGATAACGCTGCGCGGCGTTCAGCGTGTTGTTCAAGCGGCTAGAATCGCCCATATGGTTTTGTCCGATCGGCCTACGCGATGACGACCGCCGAACCGTTCGCCGGCGCCTCGCTGCGGCACGTGCTCGCGACGCTCGGCGAACCGCTCGTGCGGGTGCTCGTCGCGCCGCGCGGACTGGGCGTTCCGGTGCAGGACGTGGTGATCCTCGACCCCGAGGACCCTCCCGAAACGCACCCCGGAGACCTGGTCCTGGTGATCGGCGCGCGGGGCCGGTCGGCGGCCGCGGCGATCCGGGCGGCCGGACGCGCGGGAGCGGCCGCAGTGGCGGTGAAGGGCGAAGGCGGCACGGACGCCGCGGCGGATGCTGGCGTCGCGCTGCTCACCGTCGGCACGGAGGCGCGGTGGGAGCAGGTCGAGGCGCTGGCGCGCGGGGTGGTCGACGCGGCCCGGGCGGGCGGCGAAGCGGAAACCGGCGAGGTGCTCGGCGACCTGTTCGCGCTGGCCCAGACGGTCGCGACGCTCACCGGCGGCCTGGTCAGCATCGAGGACACCGCGAGCCGCGTGCTGGCGTATTCACGAGCCGGAGACGAGGTCGACGAACTGCGACGGCTGTCGATCCTGGGCCGGGAAGGGCCGGAACGGTACCTCGCGATCCTCCGCGAATGGGGCGTCTACCAGCGATTGCGGGCCGGCGAAGGAATCGTGCGCGTGGAAGAGCGCCCGGAGCTGGGGATTCGCCGCCGCATCGCCGCCGGGATTCACGCCGGATCGCAGCCGCTCGGCACGATCTGGGTGCAGGAAGGCGCGCAGCCGCTGACTGAGCAGGCCGAGGTGGCGCTGCTCGGCGCGAGCAGAACGCTTGCCCCGCAACTGATCCGCGCGCGAACCCTGCCCGATCCGCAACTGCGGCTGCGCGAGGATTTGCTGGCCGGATTGCTGGAAGGACGCGTCGACGCCGAGTCGGTCGCGGAAGACATCGGTGCCGATCCGGCGCGCCCCGCACAGGTATTGGCGTTCACGCTGTCTCGACAACAGTCGAGCGCCGCTTCGGACCGGTTGCTGCGCCGCGCCGAACTGGTGCACCTGATCGCCGTGCACACTGCGGCCTATCGGCGGACCGCGCTCGTAAGCGTCCTCGGCGGCCGGGTGTACGCGTTGCTACCGGATCTGCCGGAGCACTCGGATGCCGCAGTGCTGGCTTTGGCGAAGGAAATCGTTGGTGCGGCCCGGAAACACCTCGACGCACCCGTCCGCGCCGCGCTCGGCGGGATTGTCCCGAGGCTGTCCGACGCAGCGTTGTCGAGAGGCGATGCCGACCGGGTGCTGATGGCGATGTCGCGCGGTCACTGGCCGTCCGACGTCGCGTCGCTGGCCGACGTCCGGGCCGACGTGTTGTTGTCGGAAGTGTTGTCCTACTTGGGAGATCAACCCCGGCTGCGCGACCCCAGGCTCGCCGAACTGCGAGCCCACGACGCCGACCACGGCGACATTCTGGTGCCCGCGGTGCTGGCGTACCTGAACGCTTTCGGCGACGTCCGCACGGCCGCGCGCTCGCTGAACATCCACCCGAACACCGTGCGCTACCGGGTGCGCCGCGCGTCAGAGGTGTCCGGGATCGACCTGACCGATCCTGCGCAACGGCTGCTCACCGAGTTGTTGCTGCGACTGTAAAACCGGATGCCGGGAGGGTTCGTGATCGCTAAGGTGCCGTCGTGGACCTCTTCTTCCGCTCCTGGAACGCGCTTCAGAACGCCGTGAAATCGCTTGAAGGCGGGCAGTGGCTGGCCCCGTCGGGCTGCGCTGGCTGGCTGGTGCAGGATCTGGTGTTCCACCTGGTCATCGACGCGCAGGACATCCTGATCACGCTCGCGACCCCGTCGGAAGCAGAGCCGACGCACACCGCTGCCGAATACTGGGAAATCGGCACCGACCTGCCGACCGGCATGGAGACGGAAGCCCTCTTCACCCGCCGCGCAGCGGTCAGCTACGGCACCACCGCCTGGCTGGCGCACCACTTCGACGACCTGGCGCAAGCAGCCGGACGCGCCGCGAAGCTGGCGGACCCGGCCTCGAAGGTCGAAACCCGCGACTACGTGCTGACGGTCTCGGACTATTTCGAGACCTACGTCGTCGAAGCCACATTGCACCATCTGGACCTGGTCATGCATCTGTCCGGAGCAGACGGTCCGGACGCGGAATGCCTCGCAGCAACGCGGCGGACAGTTGAGGCAGCACTGGGTTCGCCACTGCCGTTGTCACTGGACGACCAGAGCGCGCTCCTGGTCGCGACCGGCCGCCGCACCGCGACCGACGCCGAAAAGGCGGCGCTGGGCTCGTTGGCGGAGAAGCTGCCGATCGTCCTCGGCTAAACCGAAAGCCTTTCCACAGTAGGCAAATCAGCAAGCGCGGCGAACGATTCAACGCGCGCGGCCGGGTCGTAAGTGCTCGTGCTGACGAGCAACTCGTCCGCACCAGTCGCCGCGACCAGGTCCGCGAGGCGTTCGCCGACCTCGTCGGGAGTGCCGCTGATCTGCCCGGCCAACGTATCGTCGAGACGACGGCGTTCCCGATCAGTCATCGGCAACGCCAGAATCTCGTCCGCAGGCGAAAGCGGCGGGAACACGCCATGACTGCGCGAGTACACAGTGGACCAAGCCTCGGGCACCAGCAGCCGCCGAGCCTCCTCCGCGGTGTCCGCCACCGCGACCGCTGTCGACACGACGACATAGGGATCGTCCACATCGGACCGGAACGCGTCGCGGTACCGAGAAATCGCCTCCATCATCGCACGCTGCCCATGCGCCGGAGCGATCACCAGCGGCAGCCCCAGCGCAGCAGCGAGCTCCGCACCCGCACCAGTCGCGAGCAGAAACACCGGCACCGACAGCCCTTCAGCGGGGACCGCGTGCACGCCCTCATACTCACCCTGGAAGAACGCGAGAAGCTCGCGGACCTGGCCGTCGAAGCCGTCGGCCGCGTCCTTGCCCTGTCCGAGCGCCCGCCGCACCGGCTCGATGAACCCGACCGACCGCCCGATCCCGAGATCGATCCGCCCCGGGAACAAGGACTCCAGAATCCCGAACTGCTCAGCCACCACGAGCGGCCGATGATTGGGCAACATCACCCCACCGGACCCGACCCGAATCCGAGAGGTCGCCGACGCGACGGCCGACGCGAGCACCGCAGGCGCAGAGCCGGCGACCCCCGGCACGCCATGGTGTTCCGACACCCAAAACCGGTGGTAACCGAGCGCTTCGATGGCCTGCGCGAACGCGACAGTGTCCCGGATCGCCTGCGCGGTCCCCCGCCCTCGCCGCACGGGCGACCGGTCCAGCACGGAAATCGGAACGTCCACGCTCACGCCAACGCCGTCCGCCGATCCCGAATTCCCGCCCCACCGTCCGTGAGGGCCACCTTCAGGGAATCTGATTCCCTGAGAGGGTGTTGTGGAACCTGGTGTTTCGCTCGGTGTGTCGGTGGTGGTAGCGGCCGGGTGTGGTGATCATCGGGTGG
>NZ_JBVKDQ010000030.1:0-91522 GCF_055633755.1 Amycolatopsis sp. NPDC114484
CATTCTCAAAGGAAACCCCGACGAGGGGGTTTCATATTAAGCTCTACTGGCTTAGTTCACTAGCACACTGTTGAGTTCTCAAGCAACACACCCCGCATCAAACCCAACCCCGTAAGGGCGAGCCTGACCGAAGCGGTCATTCCTAGCAGTTTATGGTGGGACACCCACTCAATCACCCTAGAGGCGAGAGCTTGGTTCGTGTCCCGGCGGCCACCCGGTTTCCCTGGCGACTTGGAGAACTTTACATGGCTCGAAACGGTCCGAAACAGGGGGGTCCCTTAATGCGATCTTCGCAGGTCAACCGGCCGAATGGGGCCGTGGCGGCCGATCCGGCGGGCGGGCGGGCCGCGACTCGGCGGACCGGGCCCGGCAAATCCGGTGGCTTATCGGCTCGCGGATGCCGCAATGCGAAGGAACGGGCGGCGCGTTATCGGCGAATAGCGGGAGCGAGTGGTCCCCTCGCTCCCCGATAGAGACCGGCGGGCGAAGCACCGGGCGAGGCAATGGGCGGAGGTCGACTTGCGGCACAGGGCGGGGCGAGGTCGGCTCGGCGGATGAGGTGCGGGCAGAACCGGAAGCGGAAGGTGCGGGCTGGGCCTGGAACGGGAAGGGCCCGGAGGGAACGGGAGGGGCCTGGAACGGGAAGGCGCGGGCAGAACCGGAAGCGGGAGGCAGGGGCCGAGCCCAGAACCGGAGGGGAAGACGCGGGCAGAGCTGGAAGCAGCAGGAAGAAGGCCGCGTCGGCAGGTCGACAGGAGGAAGGCCGGAAGCAGCAGGAAGAGTGCCGGGTCGCAGGAGGAGTGCCGGGCCGGCAGGACAAAGGCTGGGGCGCTGGGAAGAGCACCGGGGCGGGAGGAGGGGCACCGGGGCGGCAGGAAGAAAGCCGGGGTGGGAAGAAGAGGACCGGGCGGGAAGAAGAGGGCCGGATCGGCAGCGAGGCCGTTCTGCCGGAGGCACCATGGTCGTCTGCCGAGGTCGACTGCCAGGGTCGCCTGCCAGTGCACCGTGATCGCCAAAGCGGCCCTGCCCCACCGGCGAGTGATCCAGGTCACTCGAATAGACGGGCAGGCGATGTCCGGTCCCAGGCAGCCAGCTTCGTTCTTTCCTCGACTGGCGGCCCAGCCCCGGTCGCACGAGCAGACCCGAGAGAGAAGGGAACACCGATGAAGTACCTGATCCTGGCGTACGGCAACCAGCAGGACTACGACCACCTCGGCGGCAAGGACGGCGCGGCTACCCCGGCGGAGATGGCGGCGATCGACGAGTTCCTCGCCGGGTTCACCGGGGCGCTGGCCGAATCGGGAGAACTGGTCGAGACGCAGGGGCTCACCGCTCCGGTGCTGGCTCGCCGGCTCGATCTGCGGGACGGGGTTCCGGTCGTCACCGACGGGCCGTTCGGCGAGACCGAGGAGGTCATCGCCGGGTACTGGATGGTCGACTGCGCCAGTTTCGACCGGGCGACCGACATCGCGGCGGGACTGCTCAAGGCACCGGGCCGGTTGTCCGAGGCCGGGGTGGTGGTCCGGCCGGTGATGGGGACCGACGGCGAACTCTGACATCCGCCAGCCGAGGCCGTGCCCGGGCGGCGCGGCGACCCAGGCACGACCAGGCAGCAGACCAAGGCGACAGACCAAGGCGGCAGAGATGACCGACGAGTCCGAGGCCACGGTCAACGACACCCTCCGCACCCTCGCTCCGCGGGTGCTGGGCGCGCTGATCCGCCGGTACGGGCGGTTCGACCCGGCCGAGGACGCCGTCCAGGAAGCCCTGCTCAAAGCCTCCCGGCAGTGGCCGGAGACGGGGATCCCGGAGCGCCCGTTCGGCTGGCTGCTCCAGGTCGCGAGCCGGAAGCTGATCGATCTGCTCCGGGCTGACCAGGCGAGACGCGAGCGGGAGGTCCGGGCGGCTCGCGAAGAGGTCGGCGAGCAAGCGGGCGACGCGGACGACACGTTGATCCTGCTCCTGCTCTGCTGCCATCCGTCGTTGTCGGCGGCGTCGCAGATCGCGCTCACGTTGCGGGCCGTCGGCGGGCTCACGACCGCGGAGATCGCGAGGACGTTCCTCACCTCCGAGGACTCGATGACGCGCCGGATTTCCCGGGCCAAGCGGACGATCCAGGACAGCGGGGTGCCGTTCCGGATGCCGCCGGTGCAGGCGCGGCGCGAGCGGCTCGACGCGGTCCTGCATGTCCTGTACCTGATTTTCACCGAGGGCTACTCAGCGACGTCAGGGCCGGATTTGCGCCGCGGCGACCTGGTCGCGGAGGCGATCCGGCTGGCGGAGACGACGGCCGCGCTGCTGCCCGGCGACAGCGAAGCGGCGGGGCAGCTCGCGTTGATGCTGCTGACCGACGCCCGGTCGCCCGCGCGGGTCAGCGCCCACGGTGAGCTGGTTCCGCTGCACGAGCAGGACCGGACGCGGTGGAAGGCCGAGCCGATCCGGCGCGGGGTGGAGCTGGTGACGGCGGCGTTGCCGCGCGGGCCGGTCGGGCCGTACCAGCTGCAGGCGGCGATCGCGGCGGTCCATGACGAGGCGGCCACCGCGGAGGAGACCGACTGGCGGCAGATCGTCGGGCTTTACCGGCTGCTGCTCAGGGTTTCGGCGAGTCCGGTCGCGAAGGTGAGTCACGCCGTCGCGGTCGGGATGGCGGACGGGCCGGCGGCGGGGCTCAAACTGCTCGAAGCACTCGACCACCGCGACCGGCGGTTTTACGCGGCGCGGGCACATCTTCTGGAAAAGGCGGGCGACCGCGAAGCGGCCCGGAGCGCGTACCTGCGCGCGGCCGGACTCGCCACCAACATCCGTCAGGTGCGGTATCTCAACGCCTGCGCCCGGCGGCTCTCCGAAGGAGCTGGCAATGACTGACGAGATCCGGCCGTATCGGCTCGAGATCCCGGAAACGGACCTGGTCGATCTGCGGGAACGGCTCGATCGAACGAGGTGGGCGCCCGAGCCGGTCGGCGGCGACCAGGGGTACGGCGTCAGCGTCGGCCGGGTGCGCGAGCTGGCCGAGTACTGGCGCAGTCGCTACGACTGGCGGGCTTGGGAACGGCGGTTCAACGAGTATCCGCAGTTCACGACGACGATCGACGGCAGCAACGTCCACTTCCTGCACGCCCGTTCGCCGGAGCCGGACGCGATCCCGCTGATCCTCAGCCACGGCTGGCCGGGGTCGGCGGCGGAGTACCTGGCCGCGGTCGGGCCGTTGAGCGATCCTCGCGCGCACGGGCTCGATCCGTCGATCGCGTTCGACGTCGTGCTTCCGTCGTTGCCGGGGTTCGGATTCTCCGGTCCGACGGCCGATACCGGCTGGGGTCCGCGGCGGATCGCGCGGGCGTGGGCGGAGTTGATGCGCCGGCTCGGATACCAGCGCTACGGGACAGCGGGCAACGACTGGGGTTCGGGGATCGCGCCGGAGGTCGGTCGCGTCGTGCCGGAGCGGGTGCTCGGCGCGCACGTGACGCAGACCTGGGATCCGCCGCCCGACGACGATCCACAATGGATCGCCCAGCTGTCCTCTAAGGACAAAGCCGCCTGGGACGCGTTCCACCGCTACTTCGCCGAGGAAGCTTCCTACGGCGTCGTCCAGGCGCAGCAGCCGCAAACTCTCGCGCACGCGCTGTCCGACTCCCCCGTCGGACTGCTCGGCTGGAACGCGCAGGCGATGCACGACCACGGCCTCGACGCCGACGGAATCCTCACCCACGTCACGATCCACTGGCTGACTGGCACGGCAGGGTCGGCGATCCGGATCTACGCCGAGGAAGCCCGCGAGACGCCCGCCGAAGGCCGCAATCCGGTGCCGCTCGGGGTCGCGCAGTTCCCGGGCGACCTCCCGTCGATCCGGGTGTTCACCGAGCACCACCGGAATCTGGTGTCGTGGAACGAGTACGACCGCGGCGGGCATTACGCGGCGCAGGAGGTGCCGGAGCTGTGGGTGGGCGACGTCCGCCAGTTCTTCGCGCAGCTGCGCTGAAAAACATTGCTCCGACTACATTGCGCCTTATTGCACTGAGAAATCGCCCCGATTAGCGTCGGGGACATGCAGACAGTCCTCCTCCCCTCCGGCGCTCGGATAGCCTACGACGACCTGGGGTCGCAGCCGAAGATCGCGGTGCTTCTCGTGCACGGGCACCCCTTCGACCGGTCCATGTGGGGTCCACAGGCGGAGCACCTCGCGCGGAACGGACACCGGGTCGTGGTGCCTGACCTGCGGGGATACGGGGACAGCACCGGTCCGGCGGTCCGCGAGCTCAAGGACTTCGCCGAGGATCTGATCGGGTTGGCCGATCACCTCGGCATCAGCCGTTTCGCGCTCGGCGGGCTGTCGATGGGCGGGCAGATCGTGATGCAGACCGTCCGGGACTATCCGGAGCGGATCGCCGCGCTGCTGCTCGCCGACACGTTCGCCGAGCCCGAGACCGCCGAAGGAAAGGTGGTGCGCAATCAGGCCGCGGACCGGGTGCTCGCGGAAGGCATGACCGCGTACGCGGACGAGCTGTTGCCGAAGATGGTGTCGCCGGGCACGCTCCGGGCAAAGACCGAAGTGGCCGGGCACGTCCAGAAGATGATGCGCGACGCACCGGCGGCAGGCGCGGCGGCGGCGTTGCGGACCAGGGCGAAACGACCGGACTATCGCGATTCCCTCAAACAGGTCAGCGTGCCGACGCTGGTCGTCGTGGGCAGCGAGGACGAGTTCACTCCGGTCGCCGACGCGCAGCTGCTGCACCAGCTCGTGCCCGGCTCGGAGCTGGTGGTGCTCGACGGCGCGGGACACCTGCCTAACCTGGAAAGCGCGGCCGGGTTCAACGACGTGTTCGGCCGCTTCCTGGACCAGGTCCGGCCGGACCACGCAGAAGAACGGTGACGCACTCCATGAAGACCGTATTGGTGACCGGCGCGAGCGCCGGGTTCGGTGCCGCGATCACGCGCCGGTTCGTCGCGGAGGGCGCGCGGGTCGTCGCCGCGGCCCGCAACGGCGACCGGCTGAAGACGCTCGCGGACGAACTGGGCGACGCGGTGTACCCGCTGGTGCTCGACGTCCGCGACGCGGCCGCGGTCGCGGACGTCGTCGCGGAGCTGCCCGAGGAGTGGGCGAAGATCGACATCCTGGTCAACAACGCCGGCCTCGCCAAGGGTCTCGAACCCGCGCACGAGGCGAAGCTGGAGGACTGGGACCAGATGATCGAGACCAACGTGACCGGTCTCGTCCACCTCACCCGCGCGGTGCTGCCCGGAATGGTCGAACGCGGCGCCGGGCACGTGATCAACATCGGCTCCGTCGCGGGCAGCTACGCCTACCCCGGCGCGAACGTCTACGGCGCGACCAAGGCGTTCGTCCACCAGTTCAGCCTCAACCTGCGCTCCGACCTGCGCGGCACCGGCGTCCGCGTGACGAACGTCGAACCCGGCCTGGTCGGCGGCACCGAATTCTCGACCGTCCGGTTCGGCGGCGACCAGGCCAAGGCGGACAACGTGTACGCCGGGACGACTCCGCTGACCGCCGACGACGTCGCCGAGTCGGTGTACTGGGCCAGCTCCCAGCCCGGACACGTGAACATCAACGTCATCGAACTGATGCCAGTGGTCCAGACCTTCTCCGCACTGAACATCGACCGCAAGTCCTGAGCCCCCGACGTCCGTGAGGGGAACCCTGAGGGAATCTAATTCCCTCAGGGTTCCCCTCACAGCCCTCCCGCCAGCCGCACCCCGCACACCCCACGCGACCAAGCAGCCAGCCCCCGCCCTGCACCCCGATACGAAGCCTTCCCTGCGGTTCGGGGGTGCTTGTCAAGGCATCTTTCCCGCCTTGACAAGCACCCCCGAACCGTCAGCACAATCGGGCTTCGGGGTGCCCCCACGACGCCAAAAGCGATGTCGCCCCCAGGCGACGAGCCGATCGAGCCGATCACCCAGGCCCGAACCGCTCCAGCCCGAACAACTCGAACAACGCCTGCTGCCGCACAGTCCGGTCAGACAAAATCCGCCGCGTACGAGGCCGCCCTCCCGTAGACCGATGCCGCAGCACCGTCTCCCCGATCCCCCGCAACTGGTCGAGCAACTCCGCCACCGACAGGTTCATCCCGGCCCGGTCCGCCTCCCGCCGCATCAGGTGCGTGACCGTCGCGGAAAGCACCGACACGAGCGTATGCACCGCGATCCGGTGCGAAGTCCACTCCCACCGCGGCGACGGCCCGGCCGCAGCGGGCCCGGTCAGCCAGCGGAACGTCGACTCGAGGTGCGTCCGGGCCCGGTAGGCGGTGACCACCTCGGCGACCGGCCAGTCCCGGTCCGTCACGAGGATCTGCTTGCCGAAGAACTCCTCCGCCAGCCGGGCGACCGCGGCGTCGTCAACCCGGCACTCCAGCCGGAGATCCCCCGCGCGAGTGCCGGTCAGCGTCGTGTTCAGCACCCGCTCCACGCGGCGGCCGCGAATGATCCGGGACATCTCCGCGTGCACCTGGGTCCGGTCGCCGCGGTGGGTGCCTGCCGCGAGAGCGGCGGCCAGCCCGTCGAGTTCCCGCACCGTCGTGCTCAGTTCGCTGGTGAACGCCCGGTATTGCGCCGCGTGCAGCGTCGCGGAATGGGTGAGGATGACGCGTCGGCGGGCACCGTCGACAGTCGCCACGGTGTCGAACGCGGTCAGCCCGGCGAACCGCTCCGGGTCCACCCGCCGCCGCACCGACGCCGGGCGCGAGAGCAGCTCCGGGTGATCAGCCAGCGGAAGCGAGCCGACGAACCCGGTTCGCGCGCCCAGATCAAGCTGCGCGGCCTGGCCGGCGTGGAAGACCAACGTGACGTCCGCAGTCGGATACCGCTCCCCCAACTCGACCGCCAAAGCGCCGAAGGTCGGGGCCTTTTCCCTTCGATAGACCCGAGAAGCCAGCGGAATCGCCCCGTCTCGCGTGACGACCAGGCCCAGCCCGGCGAGCACGTCCTGACAGGCCGACGGCAGCGTGCAATCCGCGGCGGTGAACGCGGCGAACTGCGCGACGTCGACTGCCAGGGCTTCCGTCCCGTCGTCGCCCAACAGCTCCAGAACCGCTTCAGCGACAACGGTTTCCACTCCAGCGATCCGCTCCGGGTTGAGCCGCTGCAGCGCCCGCCAATGGCCAGCGGTCGTGATCGATCCCTTGGGCGGCCGCGGCCGGACGAGATCCTGCGCCAGACAGCCGGTCCACCACTCCTCGAACTCCGTCTCCGGCGCGGTCGCCCGATGCAATACCGCCAGCGCGACGTGGAGGCCGAGCGTCGGCCGGGCGCGCTGCGGTCCAGCGACAGAGTCGACGCGCCGGACGAGGTCGAGCCGCTGCAGCGTCCCCCACACGGCGGAAACATCGCCGAACGACCGGTGCCGCGCGCCGGCCGCCTCCGGTCCGCCGCCGGCGACTGCCGCCGCGATGTCCTCGGCGGTCCCGAGGTAGCGCTGGCCGACCACGCGCGGCTTGCCGTCGACGCGCGCGGACTCGGCGAGGTAGTAGTAGGTCCGCCCGCCGATGCGCTTCCCGATCACTGACGCCACCCTTTAGGTAATACCGCCGCCGGACCGCGGCGACAAGCCCGCAACCTGCGCTAATGATCACCCTGGACCGAGAGCGCGCACCGTGGCGGGCTAAGAGCTGGCTGGTCGCGGCGGCCGGGTCCTAGCGTGGCGGGAATGGAGCCCGAAGCTGGCGTGACCACGCCCACCCCGTCGGCCATGCGCCGTGCGCTCGCCCGCGCGCGGGACGGGAAGACGCTCGACGTCGCCGAGGCGGCCGTGCTGCTGCACGCCCGCGGCGACGACCTCAAGACTTTGTCCGGATACGCCGCCCGCATCCGCGACGCTGGCCTCGAAGAAGCCGGTCGCGCGGGGATCATCACCTACAGCCGCAAGGTGTTCATCCCGCTGACCCGGTTGTGCCGGGACCGGTGCGGCTACTGCACCTTCGTGACCGTCCCCGGCAAGCTCGAATCGCCGTTCCTGTCGCCGGACGAGGTGCTCGACATCGCGCGCAAGGGTGCGGAAATGGGCTGCAAGGAAGCCCTTTTCACCCTCGGCGACCGGCCGGAGGACCGCTGGAAGGCCGCGCGCGAATGGCTGGACGCGCACGGCTACGACGACACGCTGTCCTACGTCCGCGCGATGGCGATCCGGGTGCTCGAGGAGACCGGCCTGCTGCCGCACCTCAACCCCGGGGTCATGAGCTGGCAGGACTTCCAGCGGCTGAAGCCGGTCGCGCCGTCGATGGGCATGATGCTGGAGACCACCGCCCGTCGCTTGTGGAGCGAGAAGGGCGGGCCGCACTACGGTTCGCCGGACAAGGATCCCGAGGTCCGGCTGCGCGTGCTGGAGGACGCCGGCCGCAGCTCGGTGCCGTTCACCACCGGCGTGCTGATCGGGATCGGCGAGACGCACGAGGAACGCGCCGACGCGCTGTTCGCGATCCGCAAGACCGCGCGCGAGTACGGCGGCATCCAGGAAGTCATCGTGCAGAACTTCCGGGCCAAGCCGGACACGAAGATGCGCGCGACCCCGGACGCAGACCTCGAAGAACTGGCCGCGAACATCGCCGTGGCCCGGCTGGTGCTGGGCCCGAGGATGCGCATCCAGGCGCCGCCGAACCTCATCGGCGACCAGTACGACCTGATGATCCGCGCGGGCATCGACGACTGGGGCGGCGTTTCGCCGCTCACCCCGGACCACGTCAACCCCGAACGCGCGTGGCCGCAGATCGACCTGCTGGCGCGGCAGACCGAGAAGGCCGGGTACGCGCTGCGCGAGCGGCTGACCATCTATCCGGAGTACGTGAAGCGCGGCCAGCCGTGGCTCGACCCGCGCGTCACGCGGCACGTCGCGGCGCTGGTCGACGGGGAGACCGGGCTGGCCCGGGACGGCGCGATGCCGGTCGGGATCCCGTGGCAGGAGCCGGACGGCGGCTGGCAGGAATCCGGCCGCACCGAGCTGCACACCGAGATCGACACGACCGGCCGCACCGAGGACCGCCGCGGCGACTTCGATTCGGTCTACGGCGACTGGAAAGAAATCGGCCGGAAGATCAAGACCGGACCTCAGCGGTTCGACACCGACGTGCGGGATGCGTTGCGCAGCGCGGAAAAAGACCCGGCCGGGCTGTCCGACGACGCCGCGCTCTCGCTGCTGCACGCTGACGGGCCGGAGCTGGACGCGCTCACGAAGCTGGCCGACGACCTGCGGCGAGAGGTCGTCGGGGACGACATCACCTTCGTCGTCACGCGGAACATCAACTTCACCAACGTCTGTTACACCGGCTGCCGCTTCTGTGCCTTCGCACAGCGAAAGACCGACGCCGACGCGTACACGCTCTCGCTGGAGCAGGTCGGCGAGCGGGTCGACGAGGCGTGGGCCGCGGGGGCGACCGAGATCTGCATGCAGGGCGGGATCCACCCGGATCTGCCGGGCACCGCGTACTTCGACCTCGCGGCCGAGGTGAAGCGGCGGCAGCCGGACATCCACCTGCACTCGTTCAGCCCGATGGAGGTCGTGAACGGCGCGTCGCGGACGAATCTGTCCATTCGCGACTTCCTGATCCGGGCGAAGGAGTCCGGTGTGGACTCTCTGCCGGGCACCGCGGCGGAGATCCTCGACGACGACGTCCGGTGGGTGCTCACCAAGGGCAAACTGCCGACCGACGCGTGGATCGAAGTGGTCACCACCGCGCACGACGTCGGGCTGCCGACCACGGCGACGATGATGTACGGCCACGTGGACAACCCGAGCCACTGGGTCGGCCACCTGAAGCTGCTGGCGAAACTGCAGCGCGAGGGCGTCGAACGCAACGGGCGGCGCGGGTTCAGCGAGTTCGTGCTGCTGCCGTTCATCCACCAGAGTTCGCCGATCTACCTGGCCGGTCTCGCCCGCGCGGGCACGACGCTGCGCGAGAACCGGGCGGTGCACGCGCTGTCGCGGCTGCTGCTGCACGGCACGTTCGACAACATCCAGAGCTCCTGGGTGAAGCTCGGCGAGGAAGGCAGCCGGGCGGTGCTGCAGGGCGGCGTCAACGACATCGGCGGCACGCTGATGGAGGAGACGATCAGCCGGATGGCGGGCGCGGCGAACGGGTCGTACAAGACGATCAGCGACATGCGCGCGATGGTCGAGCCGCTCGGGCGTCCGCTGCGGCAGCGGACCACGTCCTACGGGACGCCGACCGACGAGCGGATCGCCGCGGCCGTCGAGTCCGACGGCGTCGCGACGGCGGTGCGGAAACCGTTGCTGCCGCTGCTCACGCCGTGATCAACCGGTGCGGTGCAGCCGCCACAAGGCGATGGCGAGCTGCAACCGCAACCGGCCGGCGGGATCGCGCACTGGCCAGCCGAGCAGGTGCTCGGCGTGGGCCAGGCGCTCCTGCAGCGTCGAATGGTGCACTACCAACGTGTTCGCGGCGCCGCGCAGACTCGGAGCGCCCGCCACGGCGACCAGCGTGGGCAAGACCCACGGGGCCGTCGTGCGGGCGTTCTCCAGGCTGGTGACGTCAGCGACCGGTTTGGCGCCCGGCCCGACCGCATCGGCGAGCACCGACAGGCCGCCGAGTTCGGCATAGTCCACAACGGACGGTCCAGGGTCGTCTTCGGTCGCGGTGAAACGGAAAGCGGTCCGGGCTTGTTCGCCGGACACCGGAAGGTCGGCCAGGTGCACCACCGCTCCCAGGCCGACCCGGGCGCGTTCCGGCGGAGTCCACTGTGGAGGGACGACCAGCGGGACCGCGTCCGCCACGACGGCCCGCGCGCTCGTGCCGAGCCCAAGCCGGTGCGCGGCGCGGAGCCGGGTCTTCTCGTCGGCTGAAGCGTCGAGCACCACCTCGACCGACGCCGGATCGACGACCCGGCCGCGCGTGCGGTCCAGCACCGCCCGAGCCGCCGCCGACGCGCGCTCCAGCACCATCGCGTCCACCGGACTCGCCGGACCAGGCCGTTCCAGCCACAGCGCGACCGGCCCGTCCGGCCGCACCGGAGCCGACGGCCATTCCGGATCCGGCGGTTCGGCCGAGGGCACCACCCGTCCGTCCGGTTCGACGCGGACGCGCACCCGGCGTTCGTCGTCGGCCAGCCGCGCGGGGCAGCCGGACAGCACCGCCGCCCCGCGCACGATCGGCTCCAGCCCGGCGCGGCCCTCGACCAGCCGGTCGAAGTAAGCGATGACCTTGACCGTCTCGGCCGCGCCGGGATCGAGCGCGCTCAGATGCGTGACCAGCTCCCTCATCGGTCCATCATCGCCCGTCCGGTTCAGCCGAGCAGCCGCCGCAGCCACGGCAGCCGCTCGGCGCGGGCCTGCTGCGACAGCGCGGCCTGCGGAGCCGAGCCGTCGAAGCCGTGGAACGCGCCCGGCCAGACGTGCAGTTCCGCCTGCACCCCGGCCAGCCACAGCTGGTTCGCGTAGGCGATGACCTCGTCGCGGAAGGTCTCGGTGCTCCCGACGTCGAGGAACGCGGGCGGGAGGCCGGACAGGTCTTCGGCGCGCGCGGGCGCGGCGTATGGCGACACGTCCGGACCGCCGCGGGCGTCGCCGAGCAACGCGGTCCAGCCGACGTTGTTCGCGGTGCGGTCCCAGCTGCCCATTTCGGCCATCTGGATCGCCGACGGAGAGTCGTTGCGGTCGTCGAGCATCGGGTACACGAGCAGCTGGCCGAGCAGTTCCGGGCCGCCTCGGTCCCGGGCCAGCAACGCCGTCGCGGCCGCGAGCCCGCCGCCCGCGCTCGCCCCGCCGATCACGACGCGGGAGGCGTCGAAGCCGTACTCGGCGGCGTGCTTGACCGTCCATTCGAGACCGGCGTAGCAGTCCTCGACCGGTGCGGGATGCGGGTGTTCAGGCGCGACGCGGTAGTCGACGCAGACGAAGCCGAGACCCAGTTCGGTCGCGTACTCCTTGAGGAAGTACAGGTCGCCGCCCTTGTGCCCGCCGATGATCATGCCTCCGCCGTGCAGCCAGTACAGCACCGGGACGTCGACCGCCCCGGCCGGCCGCGCGACGATCAGCGGGATCGGGCCGCGCGGCCCCTCAGCGTCCACTTCGGACACTTCGAGGGCGCCGTCGGCGGTGATCTCGTCCAGCGAGATCTGCCGCTTCCCCGCCGCCGCGCGCACCGCCGGGATCGACTCGAGCGTTTTGATCGGCGGACGCTCCGCTTCGAGCACCTCGAGCGCCGCGGCGAGCTCGGGATCGAACGGGAGCGGCGGATACGCGGTCATCGCGGGGACCTCCATGGAGCTCGGGTACTCGGGTACTCGACCCATCCTCGCCGCCCGGGAGCCGGACGGGGCCAGCCGGGCGGCGGGAATCTCCCGCCACCTGGCGGGTCAGTGCCGGACTCGGGTCAGGCTGATCGCGTTCTTCGCCCGTTCGACGGATTCCTCCGGTGCGGGCCCGGTCGGGTTTTCCGTGGCCAGCGCCTGGTTCAGCTCGACGAACGGGCGCATCCGGGTCTCGTAGTCGGCGAGGCCGTCGGCCAGGATGTACGCGCCGACCAAGGCCAGGCTCGTGCCCTGCCCGGACAGCACGGACGCGCAGTACCCGGCGTCGCCGACCAGCGCGACCCGTCCGGTCGTCCAGCGGTCGAGGCGGATCTGGAGCATCGCGTCGAAGAAGAAGGCCGGGGAGTCCTCCATCGCTTTGACCAGCTCGGGAACCGGGCCGCCGACCTCGGCCAGCCGCTGCGCGACGAGCTTCTTCTGCTCCGCGACGTCCCGGATCTCGCGGTACTCCGGCTCGCCGAAACCGAAGGTCACCCGGATCTCCTCGTTGCCGGGCACCGGGTAGACCGCGCCGCCGACGCCCTCGCCCTGGAACCAGATCTCCCAGTCTTCGAGGCCGACGGTGTTGGCCGCCGGGAAGATCGCCAGGTACTGCCCGAGGTAGCGGCGGAACTGGTCTTCCGGGCCGAACGCGAGCCGCCGGACCGCCGAGTGCGCGCCGTCCGCGCCCACGATCAGGTCGAAGGTGCGCGGTTCGGCCTTGGCGAACTCGACCCGGCCGGACTCGGCGTCGAGCGCGATGATCTCGTCGCCGAAGCGGTACTCCACGTCGGCCGCGTCGTGCAGCAGCCCGACCAGCTCGTCGCGGAGGATCTCGATGTCCGCGCTGTCGAGCCGTCCGCTGCTGAAGGTGCGTTCTTCGGAACGGAACACCTCGTTGCCGGACGCGTCGAGCATCGACATCCCGCGCATCCGCGTGCGCTTGGCATCGACCTGCTCGCGCAGTCCCATCCGGTCGATGACCTCCAGCGCGACCCCGCGGATGTCGACCGCCTGACCCCCGTTGCGCAATCCGTCCGCGCGCTCGACGACCGTCACGTCGTAGCCGTTGCGGCGCAGCCAGTAGGCCGACGCGCACCCGGCGATCCCCGCGCCGCACACCAGTGCTTCAGGCATTTCCTCACCCCTTGATACGGTGCATCATTACCCTGATGAACCTGCCCTGACCTGGCTTCCCACGCCAAAACTGACCTAGTACAGATACCCCGCTGACCTAGTACAGACAGGACGCCGATGCCGACCGAACCGCCCTACCTCCGCATCGCCGCCGCCCTGCGCGAAGAGATCGCGCGGGGAGAGCGGCCGCCGGGTGCGAAGGTGCCGTCGACCCGTCAGCTGGCTTCGGCGCACGGCGTCGCGACAGCCACCGCGGCCAAGGCGCTCGACGTGGTGCGCCGCGAGGGCCTGATCCGCGCCGAACCCCGGGCGGGCCACGTCGTCGCCGGTCAGCACCCTGCGGCCGACTCGAAGCGGCCAGTGCTGACCCGGGATCGGCTGGTGCGCACGGCAATCGCGATCGCCGACGCGGAGGGCGTGGCGGCGCTGTCGATGCGCGGACTCGCCGCGCGGATGGGCGTTCCGGCGATGGCTCCGTACCGCTATCTGTCCGGAAAGGACGAACTGGTTTTCCTGATGGCGGACACCGTTTACGGCGAAACCGGTTATCCGGCCCGGGAACCGGAGGGGTGGCGGGCGCAGTTGGAGCTGTCGGCGCGCACGCTCTGGTCAGTGCACCGGCGGCATCCGTGGCTGGCGCATCTCGTGCCGCTCACCCGGCCGTGGCCGCTGCCGAATCTCGCCGCGCACAACGAACGCGCGCTCGCCGCGTTGTCGGTCTTCGGGCTCAACTCGGCTGATCTGTGCGATCTGAATGTGTTGTTCTTCAACCACATTCAGGGCACCGCGATCCATCTGGAACGCGAGCGGCACGCGGTGGGCGCGACCGGGATCACCGAGGATCAGTGGATGGAGACGCAGGCGCGGGGGTACGCGGCGTTGACCGGGTCGGGGCGGTTTCCGGTGCTGGCGCGGATGGTGGAGGATCTGGCCGAGGGGTACGACCTGGATCTGGACCATCTGTTCGAGATCGGTCTGCAGGCGCTGCTGGACGGGCTGGCTGTGCGATATCCGGTTGGCGGCAAGGCTTCCGCGAGGCAGGATCGGCGGGTGTGAACCGCATCCGCCTGGTCCCCACGATCCGCGAGCGCAAGCAGCACCAGCGCGAACGCACCTATCTCGACTTCGAGGTCGACGGGGGCAGCCTGCGCGGCTTGGTCGACACCGAACTGGACTTGATTTCGATACTGGCCACCGACGACCCGCGCGACCCGCTGCGCTTGGCCCGCGTGCTCGGGGAGGCTCCTGGCGACGCGCCGGACGGCCGGGTGCTGCTGTACGTCTGCCCGGAGTGCGAAGACATCGAGTGCGGTGCCATCGCCGCGAAGGTTTCGAGGCGAGGCGACCTCGTCACCTGGCGAAACCTCGGCGTACCGGAAGAAGACGAGGCGGACAACGAGTTCACCGAGCACACGGTCGCCTTCTCCGCGCGACAGTTCCTCCGCGAACTGGCCGGCCGCTAAGCAGTCAGCTTCAGAATGTCGATCCCGCGCTTGTTGTCCGCCACATACGCGTACCCGTCGTGCCAGTACGGCGCCCACGAAGCCGCGTCGGCCGGCCGGAAGTACGCGATCTGCGTCGGGTTCGACGGGTCGCTCACGTCCAGGAACCGGGTCCCCTGCGCGTAAAACGACTGCACCAGCACATGTCCGCGCAGGTCGAAGTAGTGCGCCGAACAGTCGTCGGACACCGGGTCGCTGCCTTCCTGCCCGGCGACGCCCCAGGTGCCGATGCTGCGCATCCGGAACGGATTCTCCGGCGTGGACCGCCAGCCTTCGCCCTGGTACGAGCCCTCCAGCGAGGAAATGGTCAGTACGCCGTCGCCCGCGCAGCCGGGGAGGAAGCTTTCCTCGGTGGCGTACACGAGGTCGTGGCCGCGCCAGGCGCCGTCGTCCCGCGAGCCGACCGGGTGGAAGCTGTTGTGCAGGAACTTCGACGGCGCGGCCGTTTCCGACACCCCGCCGCCCGCGTACGGCACCGGCTTGAGCGCGGTCGCCCAGCGGTAGCGGTTCTGCACCGGGTCGCGATGGAGACCGGACGTCCAGTAGCCGCGCACGCCGCCCGCTCCGGACACCCACGCGACACCCGTTTTGTCCACCTGCACGTCGTGCACGTAGTCGGTTTTCCCGTCGTTGCGGGCGAGTTCGATCGGATCCGGGTGCACCTTCGGGGCGCGCGGGTCGCGCACGTCGGTGACCCAGATCGGCCTGCCGCCCCAGTCCGCGGGCTGGTTGTCGGCCTTCGCAGGGCCGCCGGTCCAGAGGTAGCGGCAGTCGTCGACGCAGCTGGTGGTGTGGCCCGCCGGGACCTTGACGTAGCTGAGGATCTCCGGCTTCTCCGGATGCGACACGTCGACGACGTAGATCCCGGACTCGCCGGTGTGCGTGTTGCCCTTGAACGCGCGCGGGTCGCGGGAGAGGAACACGAGCTTGCGCTTCGCGTCGACTTCGGTGTCCTCGGTCTCCCACAGCCCGGGCAGGCTCAGCTCGCCGATCGCGCGCGGCTTCGCCGGATTGTCCGTGAGGTCGTAGACCTTCAGGCCGAACTGACCGGACACGACCATCACGTCACGCTTGCCGTAGCCGAGGAAGTTCGCCGAAATGGCCCCTTGCGCGTCGGGCACGTTGCCGACCGGTTCCACGCCCTTGATCGCGCCGGGGTCGCCCAAAGAGTGCTTCGCCTCGGTGACCGGCTTGTCGTCCTCGCAGGCGGCGGCGGGCCAACCGGTCGCGACGAGAGTCGCCGCCGCCGTCGCCATCGCCAGTCCGGAACGAATCCACCAACGGCGCACGCGAAACCTCCCGGAGACCCCAGTGTGACTGAAGTACTTTAAGACGGTCCCTAACCGGACACAACCGCCTTTCGTTGCTTTCCACCTGGTAGTAAGACACCATGCGATCGCGTCTGCTGGTCCCGCTCACGCTCGCCGCCGTCGTCGCGGCCGGTCTCCCCGGCTGTTCGTCGTCGGCCGAACCCGCCCGGCCCGGCGTCTTGTCGGTCGGCCTCGGGGAACCCGGAACCCTGTTGCCCGCCGACGTCACCGATCCTTCCGGGCGGCTCGTCACCGGCGCGCTGTGGACCCCGCTCGCCGATTACGATCCGGCCAGCGGAAAAGCCACCCCGCGCGCGGCCGAGTCGATCAGCAGCGCGGACCGGGTGACCTGGACCGTGCGGTTGCGGCCCGGGAAGTTCCACGACGGCACCCCGGTCACCGCGCAGTCCTATGCGGACACCTGGAAGGCGATCGCGGGCCACCACTGGGCCAGTACCCCGGTGCTCACGAAGTCGTTGCGAGCCAAGGAAATCACCGCGGTCGACCCGGCACAGCTGCGGATCGTGCTCGACCGGCCGTCGAATCAGGTGCCAGCGTGGCTGTCCGCGCCGGGCCTGGTTCCGCTGCCCGCTTCGGTGCTGAAATCGCGCGACTGGAACGGATTCGCCCGCCATCCGATCGGCAACGGCCCGCTGCGGCTGGAGGGGGACTGGCAGTCCGGCTCCGGCGGCAAGCTCGTCCGGTTCACCGCGGATCCGGGGCGGGCCAAGGAAATCGAGCTGCGCGTCGGCAATCCGGCGGAGCAGTACGACGACGTCAAGGAGGGCACGCTCGACGTCGCCACGTCCGTCCCCGGCGACCGGCACGAGGCCATGCACGCCGATTTCGCCGACCGGCACGCGATGTGGGCGCTCCCCCGCGCCGGTTACCTGGTGTTTTCCGCTGAGGCGACGCGATTCGCCGACCCGGCGGTACGGCACGCCTTCGCGCTCGGCACCGACCGCGGCGCGCTGGAGTCCGGGCCCCTCGCGCACCAGGCGGACGCGGCCAAGGGATTGCTGCCGCCGGCGGTCGCGCCCGGCGAACGGTCCGGGAGCTGCCGTCCGTGCACTTTCGACGGTCCGGCCGCCAAATCCCTGTTGAACCAAGCGGGATTCACCGGCGATGCCGCGGTGTACTACGACAGCTTCGACGGCACTTGGCCGCAGGCGCTGGCCGACGGTTTGTCGAAGAGCCTGGGAATCTCGGTGACCGCGCAGCGAAAAGCGACCGGGGGCAAGCCGACCGGACCGTCCGCGTTGGAACTCAAGGCCGTGTCGCCGAGCCCGTCCGACATCTTGCACGCTCTCGCGGACGCCGCCGGTTACCCCGACGCGGGGTTCGCCGCCGATCTCAACTCCGCCGAAACGACCGCGTCGCCGGAAGAAGCCGCGCAGCTGTTCCGGATCGCGGAGAACGAAGCCCTGCGAGATCTCCCGGCGATTCCACTGTGGACTGGACACGGGCACGCCGTCTGGTCCGCCCGGGTCCACGACGCGGTGACGACGCCGTTCGCCGGAATCGATCTGACTCGGCTGCGGGACTAAACCCGCGCGTGCTGCGCCAGCACGTCGCCGAACGCTGCTGTCAACGGATCCGGTTCGCTGCGGCCGTAAGCGACCAGCTCCCGTCGGATCGGCTTGCCAGGACGCAAAACCCGGCCGCTGAACTCGGCAGGCAACACGTTCGCCGGAACCAACGCGGGCCCCAATCCGGCCGCGGCGAGCAACGGGGCGGCGGCGGTCTGCTCCGTGCGCACCGCTGGCCGAGGCCGGAACCCCGCTTCCGCACAGGCAGCGTCGAGAAGCTCCGCTAAGCCGTGCCCAGGCGCGTAATGCACCCACGCGCAGTCGGCAAGCTCGGCTAACTCGACCGTACCGTCCGAAGTGGACTCCGTCGCGCCGTCGGCCGGGAGCACCACGACGAACTCCTCGGTGCCCAGCGACCGCACCGGGCCGGTCCAGTTATCCGGACGCGGACCGATCGCGAGGTCCGCTTCCCCGGCCAGCATCGCGTCGCGCAGTTCGTCGGCGTGGCGGTATTCGAAAAGCCGCACGTCGACGTCCGGCCGCTCGCGCCGCCACACCCGGAGCGCGGGCGGCAGCACGCCGAGACTCACCGAGTACACGGTCGCGATCAGCAGTTCCCCAGCGACCTGGCCAGAAGCTTGCCGCGCGGCGCACCGGGCGCGTTCGGCGTCGGCGAGCGCGGCGCGGGCATGCGGCAGCATCGCGCGGCCCATCGGCGTGAGCCGGACCGAACGCGGCAACCGTTCCAGCAACGGCCCGCCGACGCTGTGTTCCAGCGCTCGCATCTGGTGCGACAGGGCGGGCTGCGTCACGTGCAACTGCTCGGCGGCCCGGGTGAACGAACCGGTGTCGACCACCGTGACCAGGTATTCGAGCTGCCGCAGGCTTGTCATAAACATAGTTTATCGAAGCGGTGAGAAGTAAGCCTTGGACTCATCACTCCACCGGGGTCAGGATCGAAGACATGAGCAGCACACGCGTGGCCCTGGTGGCCGGGGCCAACGGGATCATCGGCCGGAAACTCGTCTCTCACCTGCGGACTCTCGACGGATGGGAGGTGCTCGGGCTCTCCCGTCGCGGCGGTCCGGACAGCCTCGCCGTCGACCTGCTCGACCCGGCGGGCACCCGGGCGGCACTCGCCGGCATCGGCGCGACGCACCTGTTCTACGCGGCCTACCAGGACCGGCCGACGTGGGCGGAACTCGTGCCGCCGAACATGGCGATGCTGGAGAACCTGGTGAACGGCCTCGACGAAGGCCCGCTGGAGCACGTCAGCCTGATGCAGGGCTACAAGGTCTACGGCGCGCACCTCGGCCCGTTCCCGACTCCCGCCCGCGAAGCCGACGCCGGACAGCACATGCCGCCGGAGTTCAACGTGGACCAGCAAAAGTTCCTGGAACGCCGGGCCGCGGCAGGCGGCTGGTCGTGGTCGGCGATCCGGCCGTCCGTGGTCGGCGGGACGACGCTCGGCAACCCGATGAACCTCGCGCTCGTGATCGCGGTCTACGCCTCGATCTCGAAGGAACTCGGCCTGCCGCTGCGGTTTCCCGGCAAGCCCGGCGCGTACGACAGCCTGCTGGAAATGACGGACGCGCAGCTGCTCGCCGAGGGCACGGTGTGGGCGGCGACGTCCAGCCGCGACGAAGCCTTCAACATCGCCAACGGGGATCTCTTCCGCTGGCGCGAGCTGTGGCCGAAGCTGGCCGCGTACTTCGACCTCGAAGTCGCGCCGCCGCTACCACTGCCGCTGACCACGGTGATGGCCGACAAGGAACCACTGTGGACGGAGATGGCGGCGAAGCACGGCCTCACCGCGTCATACGCCGACGTTTCTTCGTGGGCCTTCGGCGACTTCGTTTTCTCCTGGGACTACGACATGTTCGCGGACACGTCGAAGTCGCGCCGCGCCGGTTTCCACTCCTATGTGGACACTGAGCAGATGTTCTACCGGCTGTTCGACGAGTTCCGCCGCGACGGCGTCATCCCCGGCCGATGAACGGCATCGTGGTGGCGGTGATGGTGAGGAACTGGACGTTGGCGTCCAGCGGCAATCCCGCCATGTAGAGCACCGCGTCGGCGACGTGGCCCGCGTCGAAGGTCGGCTCGGCCAGCAGCCGCCCGTCGGCCTGCGGGATGCCCGCGGCCATCCGCTCGGTCATCTCGGTGGCCGCGTTGCCGATGTCGATCTGTCCACACGCGACATTCCAGGCACGGCCGTCGAGCGAAATCGACCGGGTCAGGCCGGTGACGGCGTGCTTGGTGGCGGTGTAGGCGACGCTCGCCGGGCGCGGAGCGTGCGCGGAGATCGAGCCGTTGTTGATGATCCGGCCGCCACGGGGGTCCTGGTCGCGCATCAGCCGCACGGCCTGTTGCGCGCACAGGAACATGCCGGTGAGGTTCGTGTCGACGGTGCGCCGCCAGTCCTCGACGGACAGATCCGCGACGGTGCCGCCGAGCGATACTCCGGCGTTGTTCACCAGCAGGTCCAACCGGCCCCATTCGCTGCGCACCGTCGAGAAAAGCGCCTCCACCGAAGCGGGATCGGCGACGTCCGCGGGCACGACCAGCGCGTTCGCGTCCGAACCGGCCGTCTCACGCAAAGCGTCCTCGCGACGCCCGGCGAGCGCGACCCGGTAACCGGCGCCGAGCAGCGCTTCGGCGATCCGGCGGCCCAGCCCGGAACCTGCCCCGGTGACCACAGCGGTTTTCTCCGGCACGTCGCCTCCTCAAAAGTCCGTTCGCCCGCACGTTGCCATATCGCGGCACACTGGGTTCATGGGACCACGTGACACTTTGCTCGCCGGTTTGGCCAAACAGCTGGGTCATCCGCGGGGCCGGGCCGGGCAGGCTGTCGTCCGGTTGCTCAACAACGTCAACCGCGGGCCGGTCACCGGAGCGGTCGACGCGCTGGAGATCCGCCGCGGCGAAACCGCACTGGACCTCGGTTTCGGCGGCGGGCTGGGTCTCGACCTGTTGCTGCGGGCCACCGAGGGCGGCACCGTGCACGGCGCGGAGATCTCCGAAACGGCGCTGGCCCGGGCGCGCCGGACGTTCCCGAAGAACCTCGCCGCCGGACGGCTGGTGCTGCACCAAGCCGGAATGGCCGAGCTTCCGCTGGAAGACGGGACGATCGACGCGGCGCTGACCGTCAACACGGTCTACTTCATTCCCGACCTGGCGCCCGCGTTCGCGGAGGTCGCGCGGGTGCTCGCGGCGGGCGGCCGGTTCGTTGTCGGCATCGGGGATCCCGAAACGATGCGCGAGATGCCGTTCACCGGCCACGGCTTCCGTCTCCGCCCGCCGGAAGAGATCGAAAGCGCGCTCGCGGACGCGGGGCTGGAACTCCGCCGCCACGACCGGCTCGGCGACGGGCCGCGGGCGTTTCACCTGCTGGTCGCCGGACGCTGAAAGGGCGGGTTCCCAGCTCCCGAAGAAGTCCGTGAGGGGCCCTTGAGGGAATCAGATTCCCTCAAGGGCCCCTCACGGACCACCGCCCTTGGCGAGAAACCCCGGTCGGGGAACCCGCCGTTCCCGGTACCGCTACTTCTTCGGCACACCCAGCGCGGCCAGCGCCGGGCCGGCCATGATCACGCCCTTGCCGGTCACCGCGTCGAACCCGGGCGCGCCGAGGTCGATCGCGCTCGACACCAGCGCCGTGCGGACGTCCGCCGGGGTCGCGGACGGCTTGCCCGACAGCAGCAGCGCCGAGATCGCCGCCGCGTGCGGGGCCGCCGCCGAGGTCCCGAAGAACGGCTGGAAGCCGGCGACCGAGGTGGCCACGCCGTCCGCCGCGGTGATGTCCGGCTTCGCACGGGTCGCGCCGCCGGTCGAGGAGACGTTGCCCGGGGTCAGCTCCGTGCCGTCGGCGTTGTAGAAGAGGTGCCGCTGACCGTCGGAGGTGAAGCGCTCCCACTTGCTGGCCGAGGTGAACAGACCCGGGTACGGGCCGGCCGGGTTCGCCGGGTCGCCGGTCTCCAGCGGACGTCCGAACGCGGTCGCCGCCGGGGCCGCGGCCACCGAGAACGCCGCAGCCGCCGCCGAGTGTCCCGAGGTCACGCCTGCGGTGCTGAAGCCCTTGAGCGAACCGGAGTCGACGAACCGGCCGCGGACCACGTTGAGCGCGAAGAAGCGGTCCGCACCGTTGTACTTGACCACCGCGAGGCGGTAACCGGAACCGGACGTCGGCACGGTCAGGCTCTCGTACGGGTTCTGCGAGCCGTTCTGCGGGTTGGCGCTGGAGGCGACGACGCTGCCGGAAGCGTCGAGCAGGAACAGGTCGTAGTCGCTGGTCGAGTGGCCCCACGGGTCCGACCAGAACAGCGTCACCGGCCTGCCGAGCGAGCCTGGCGACAGCGGGTCGGTGGTCTGCACGCCGCTGCCCGGGTCGAAGTCGTGCGGGGTGCCGGTGACGCCCGGCAGCGTGGTGCCGGACGAGCGGAAGTCGCCCTCGTAGTAGCCGCTGCTGCCGTCGGTGAGATTGCCGGAGTTGCCCGCGGAGGAGAAGTAGAGCGCGCCGGCCGCGGTCACGTCGTTGACCGCCTGCGCGACCTGCGTGTCCTGGAACGGCGACTCGTCGAAGTACGCGACGTCGTCGACGATCACTGTGCACTTGCCGGTGTTGCGCAGCGCGCGGATGTTGTCCGCGAAGCTCGACTCGCTGGTGAAGGCGGTCGCGAAGCCGAGCGTCGCGCCCGGGGCGAGGTCGTGGACGATCTCCAGCATCGCGGTGCCCTCGTCACCGCTTCCCGCCTGGCCGGGCAGCACGTCGACCGCCGGCAGTTCGCCAGCGTCCTGCGACTTCTTCAGCGAGTTGACGCCGTCGGAAAGCACGCAGACCTTCACGCCGGTGCCGTTCACGCCGTAATCCGTGCGGGCGGTGTCCGCGCCGTGGGCTTTGTCCCCTTCGGACACCTGCGCGGCGGCGACGGCCTTCTTGGCCAGCTGCTGGCGCTGCGCGTCGGGCTCGTTCCAGGTCATCGCCTGCGTCGCGGGCTGGACCTGGCGGACGTCACCGCGCGCCGCGATCCGGTCCACCGCGTTCAGCGGCAGCTGGGCGCGAACCGAGCCATTGGACGAGGTGGACTGAACGGTGCCGCCCGCGGCGCGCACGGCCTTCGCGATCGCGGCACCCGCCGTGCCCGCGATATCCACCGAAACGGTGCCCGCCTGGCTGACCGGCAGCCCGGTGCGGTAATTCGGCAGCAGCGCGGCGAGACCGCGGTCGGCGCGCAGGCGCTTTTCCACGACGAGCTGGCTGGACTGCTTCTGCTCGGCCGGGCTGAGGGTCTTCTTGATTCCCTGCAGCGCGCTGATCCCCGCTCCCGAGCGCGCGTTCGCCACGTCCGCGGCAGACGGCTGCGCGACGGCGACCCCGCTCCCCGCGAGCACCACCCCGACCGCGAGGGGCACCGAATACGCGGCTACCCGGCTCGTTCTTCTCATGACAACTCCTGTTCTCGCCCCCGGCCACCCACTGTGGTCACGTGAATCTAAAGAGCGACCGCGAGTAAGACCACCGACCAAAGTGGTATCTGCCCGGATGGCCCATCTGGTGAGACTCCGACGCCTCTTCCCGGTGCCGAAGCGGAGCTGGCACTCTGCTCTCGTGGCGAACCTGGGGAGGGATTTCGCGCGGCTGTGGGCTGCGTACGCGATCAGCACGGCGGGCAGCACGGTCGGCGCGGGCGCGCTCGGGCTCGTCGCGGTGCTCGTGCTCGACGCGCCCGCCTGGCAAGTCTCCCTGATCACCGCCATCTCGGCCGCCTCCAGCGCGGTCATCGCTTTCCCGCTCGGGCCGCGCGTCGAATTCGCCCGGAAGCGTCCCGCGATGATCACCGGAGATCTGGTCCGCTGCGCCGTGCTGGCGAGCGTGCCGTTGGCGGCCGCGCTGCACGTGCTGACCATGCCGCAGCTCTATGCCGTCGACATCGTCGTCGCCACCGCCGCCGTCATCTTCTCCGCGGCCAGCGGCGCACACCTCAAAGCCCTTGTCGCACCGGACGAGCGAGCGATCGCCTTGAGCCGCTTCGAGAGCACCGATTGGGTCTGCTGGTCAGCCGGACCGCCGTTGGGCGGGCTTTTGATCAGCGCGCTGGGCGCTACCGCGACGATGCTCATCGACGCCTTCTCGTTCCTGCTGTCCGCGCTCGGAATCCGCCGCTTGCGTGCGCCGGAGCCGCCGCCTGCGGTTGCTTCAGGACCTGCGCGCCGAGGGTTCACCGACGGATGGCGTTACCTGCTGCGAAGTCCTGAACTACGGCCGTTGTTCTTCAACTCGGTGTTGTTCAGCGGCGCGGTCCTTTGGGTCACGCCGCTGCAAACCGTGCTGATGCTGCGGGATCTCGGCTTCGCGCCGTGGGAATACGGGCTCGTGCTCGGCGTCCCGTGCCTCGGCGGGCTGCTCGGTGCTCGTCTCGCGCCGACGCTCAGCTCTCGACACGGTGCGCCGAAAGTGTTGCTGTGGACCAGTTTCGCGCGTACGCCGTGGTTGCTCGCGCTGCCGTTCGCAATTCCCGGAGCCGCCGGAGTCACCCTGCTGATCGCCGCGAACTTCGGGCTGTTGCTGGTGGCGGGCATCTTCAACCCGACCTACTCGGCGTACCGCCTGTCGCTGATCGACGACTCCGTTCTGACGCGGACGCTCACCGCCTGGTCGACCGGAACCCGTACCGCCAAACCGATTTTCATCACCCTCGGCGGGATCGCCGCCGGAGTGCTCGGCGTGCGCTTCTCCCTGGGGATCGGCGCCGTGCTCTGCCTGCTCAGCGCCGCGGCGCTGCCCGCCCGCCGAGCCGAGTGATCAGTTTTTGTCGGTGGTGCCGGTTACCGTTCCTGGCATGTTCAAGATCGACCGCGCGACCGCTGCCGACGCCGCCGCGCTCACCGACCTCATGCACTCGTCCTCGGCCTACCAAGGCCAGTACGCCTCGATCCTGGAGGGCTACGCCGTCACGCCGGATTACCTTCGCCAGCACCAGGTTCTGGTCGCCCGGGGCCCGTCCGGGCCAGTGGGTTTCGCCGCGCTCACCGATGCCGAACTGGACCTGCTGTTCGTCGCCGACGAAGCGCAGGGAACCGGGCTGGGCGCCCGGCTTGTGCAGCGAATCCTCGAGCTGGCAGGGGAAAACGGGCTGACCGAGGTGCGCGTGGTGTCGCATCCGCCCGCGGTGAAGTTCTACGAACGCATGGGCGCCCGGCAGGTCGGGACCATTCCGCCGAAACCGCCGAAGATCTCGTGGTCCCGGCCGGAACTGGTGTTCTCCCTGCCCGAAAACGACAGCGCCCCGGACCGCGAAACCACCGCGGGCCAGGGCGACCGTCGAAGAATCAGAAGTTGATCATATGCCCGGCCAGACCGTGTACCGCTTCCTTGACCGCCTCGCCCAGTGTCGGGTGCGCATGCACATTGCGCGAAACCTCGTGCACCGTAAGGTCCCACTGCTGCGCCAGCGTCAGCTCCGGCAGGAGCTCCGTGACGTCCGGGCCGATCAGGTGCGCGCCGAGCAGTTCGCCGTATTTCGCGTCGCTCAGCACCTTCACGAAGCCCGCCGCGTCGCCGAGGCCGTGCGCCTTGCCGTTGGCCGTGAACGGGAACTTCGACACCTGGACGTCAAAGCCCTTCTCGCGCGCCTGTTCCTCGGTCCAGCCGAAGCTCGCGATCTGCGGCTGGCAGTAGGTCGCGCGCGGGATCATCACGAAGTCCAGCTCCATGGTCTCCGCACCGGCGATCGTCTCCGCCGCCACGATGCCCATCGACTCCGACGCGTGCGCCAGCATCAGCTTCGCGGTCACGTCGCCGATCGCGAACAGGTGCGGCACGTTCGTCCGGCCGCGGCCGTCGATCGCGATCGCGCCGCGCTCGGTGACCTCGACGCCGGTGTTCTCCAGGCCGTAGCCCTCGATGTTCGGCCGGAACCCGATGGCCTGCAACACCTTGTCGGCCTCGAGCACCTGCTGCTCGCCGTTCTTCGACACGGTCACCAGCACCTTGGCTCCCGAGTCGTCGATCGCCTCGACCTTGGTGCCCAGCAGCACCTTGATGCCCAGCTTGCGGTAGCGCTTCGCCAGTTCGGCGGACACCTCGGCGTCCTCGAGCGGCACCATCCGGTCGAGGAACTCGACGATCGTCACGTCCACGCCGTAGTTGCGCAGCACGTAGGCGAACTCCACGCCGATCGCGCCGGCCCCGGCGATCACGATGCTGCCCGGCAGCTCGCTTTCGAGGATCTGCTTCTCATAGGTGACCACGCGCTCGCTGCGCTGCGTGCCCGGCAGCAGCCGAGCCGTCGCGCCGGTCGCGATGATGCCGTAGGTGAAGGTGATCCGCTCGCCGTTCACCTCGAGGGTGTTGGCGTCCACGAAGGTGCCGCGCCCGTCGTACTCGGTGATCTTGTTCTTCTTCATCAGGAAGTGCACGCCCTTGACGCGCCCGTCCGCGACCTTGCGGCTGCGCTCGTACGCCGCGGTGTAGTCGAACCGGATCTCCCCGTCGGAGGAGATGCCGTAGGTCTTGGCCTCCTCCTTCACCGTGTGCGCCAGCTCGGCGTTGCGCAGCAGCGCCTTCGAAGGGATGCAGCCGACGTTGAGGCACACCCCGCCCCAGTACTTCTCCTCCACGACCGCCACGCTCAGGCCCAGCTGCGAAGCCCGGATCGCCGCGACGTACCCACCGACTCCGGCCCCGAGGACCACCACGTCATAGTCTGCGCTCATACCGTTGAAACTACCCGCCGCGCCCGCGCGGGGCGGCGTGACGGCGCCCGCTTTCAGACCGGCGGCCGCTCGCCCCGGACCTGCCTGCCGCCCCGGCGAATCCTGGCGATGCTCGCCGGAATCGGACGTCGCCCGGTCCGTAATTCCGATTCGGGCGCGGCCGAATCGTCCACAGTGGTCGCCGCCGCGGCGAGCCGGACCGCCGGATCCGGTTGTCAGACCGGCGGGCGCACGCCCCGGATGCCGGCCAGCAGCTCCGTCACCGCGGCCATGATCCGCGCCGTCGCCTCCTCCAGCACGTCCCTGGTCAGCTCCCGCCCGCGCAGATCGACGAGCTCCACCGGCGGCCCGGCGACGAACTCGATCTTCCGCCGCGGCAGGACGCGCGGAAACCAGGAGCCGGCGGGCAGCAGTTCGTGCGTGCCCCAGTTCGCGACCGGAATCACCGGCACGCCGGTCTCCAGCGCGATCCGCGCCGCGCCGGTCTTGCCCTTCGCCGGCCAGCCGTCCGGATCCGCGGAGAGCCCGGCCTCCGGGAAGATCGCCACGCATTCGCCTGCCCGCACCGCGGCGACAGCGTCGCGGTACGCACCCGCCGCGGTCGGCGCTCCCCGGTGGACCGGGATGTGCTTGCCCGAACGCATCACCGACTTGATCACCGGCGCGTTCCACAGGCTCGCCTTCGCCAGGTACCGCGGCACCCGGCCGGAGCCGAGGCAGAACGCGGTGAGCGTCGTCGGGTCGGCGTTCGAGAGGTGGTTGGAGGCCACCACGACCCCGCCCGAGGCCGGGATGTTCCGCGCGCCGCGCACGCGGAACCGGCTCGTGAGGGCGAGCAGCTGCCAGACGACCTCGATCGCGAAGTGGTACCAGGCGCCCCGGCCGGACTTGGCGAACCGCCTGCCGTACCGCTGCATGCCGCGGAAGCCGAGCAGCTCCCCTTCGAGAGGGGTCCAGTGGTCCCGGGTCCGGGTGCGCAGCGCCATGAGCGTCATTCGTAGCGGAAGACGCTCCGGTTCGGTGCCGCGCGGACCCGGGACGCGGCGGGAATCACACCCGCTCGAGCACCACCACGGGGATCTCGCGGTCGGTCTTCTTCTGGTAGTCGTTGTAGGCGGGCCACACCGCGGCGAGCTTGTCCCACAGCCGGGCGCGTTCCTCGCCGGTCGCGGTCCGGGCGCGCGCGGTGAACTTGTCCGCCCGCACCTGCACGCGGACCTCGGGGTTCTCCCGCAGGTTCAGGTACCAGCCGGGGTGGTTCTCCGCGCCGCCCTTCGAGGCGACGATCACCGGGTTGCCCTCGTCCTCCTGGTAGATGAGGGCGAACTTGCGGTCCTGCCCCGTCTTGCGGCCCTTCGTGGTGAGCACCAGCGTCGGCACGCCCTCTTGCCAGTCGTGCCCGACCTCCCCGTCGGTCTCCTCGTAACGGCGAACGTGCTCGTCACCGAACAGCATGCGGATTTCCTTTCGTTCGACTTCCGCGCTCGACAGCCCGGACCTGCCCTCCCACCCTGCCGCGAACCGGTCGGTCGCGCTGATCAGCTCGTGCAGCGTGCCCGGTTCGTCGAAGGCGTGCCCGGCGTCGCCGATCATCTTCAGCTCGGCGCCCGGCAGCACCTGTGCGAGTTCCCAGGCGGTGGTGGCGGGAGTGACCACGTCGTACCTGCCCTGCACCAGAACACACGGGATGCCCGAGAGCTTCCCGGCGCCGCGGATCAGCTGGTCAGGGGCGAGCCAGCCGCCGTGGCGGAAGTAGTGGTTCTCGATCCGCGCGATCGCGAGCGCGAACTCCGGCTCGGCGAACGCGGCCACCACTTCTTCCTGCGGGGTGAACTTGACGGTTTCGCCCTCCCACCGGCTCCAGGCGAGCGCGGCGGGCCCGTGCACGTTCGGATCCGGGTGGTTCAGCAGTTCGTGGTACACCTCGAGCAGGTCGCCGCCGCGGCGGGCGTACGGCACCGGCGCGAGGAAACGCGACCACGCCTCCGGGAACACGCACGCCGCGCCCCCGCCGAAGAGCCACTGCACTTCTTTCAGCCGCAACGTCGCGACGCCGCGCAGGATCAGCTCGGTCACCCGCTCCGGATGCGTCTCGGCGTAGGCGAGCGCGAGCACGCTCCCCCACGAGCCGCCGAACAGCTGCCAGCGGTCGATGCCGCGGTCCTCGCGCAGCTGCTCCATGTCGGACACCAGGTGCCAGGTCGTGTTCACCGAGAGGTCGACGTCCGGGTCGCTGCAGTGCGGCGTGCTCCGGCCGCAGCCGCGCTGGTCGAACAGCACGATGCGGTAGCGCTCCGGGTCGAACAGCCGCCGGTGCCGCGCGGACGCCCCGCCCCCGGGCCCGCCGTGCAGGAACGCGACCGGTTTGCCCTCGGGATTGCCGCATTCCTCCCAATACAGCATATTGCCGTCTCCGACCGGCAGCATCCCGTGGTCGTACGGATCGAGTTCCGGGTACAGACCGAGCATGCAGCCACTATGCCCGACCTCGGCCGCGTCCCGCTGAGGGTCCACTGTGGACGCGGGGACACGGCCGGGAGGGGCCGGTTAGGCTTCCCGCATGGCGAAGGTACTGGTGGTGGAGGACGACGCGGCGATCGGCAGCGTCCTCGACTCCGCGCTGCGCGGGCACGGCCACACAGTGCGATGGTGCCGGGACGGCCGGAGCGCGCTGCGCGAGACCGCGGCCGATCTCGTGCTGCTGGACCTGGGCCTCCCGGACGTCGACGGCGTCGAGGTGTGCCGCAGGCTGCGCTCGGCCCTGCCGGGCGCGGTGCTGGTGATCCTCACCGCGCGGGCGGACGAGATGGACGTCGTGGTCGGGCTGGAGGCCGGGGCCGACGACTACCTCACCAAGCCCATCCGGCTGGCCGAACTGCTCGCCAGGGTGCGCGCGCACCTCCGCCGCGGCGCGCCCGCCGCGCCGTCGACGCCGGTCGTGCGGATCGGCGCGCTGGAGGTCGACATCGCGAGCAGACGGGTCAGCCTGAACGGCCGGGAGGTCGCGCTGCGGGCGCGGGAGTTCGACCTGCTCGCGCGGCTGGCGGTCCAGCCGGGGCAGGCGGTCAGCCGCGACACGCTGATGTCCGAGGTGTGGGATTCGCACTGGCACGGCTCCACCAAGACGCTCGACGTGCACATCGCCGCGCTGCGCCGCAAGCTCGCCTCGGCCGCCGAATCGCCGTACGAGGTGCCGAGGATCGCGACCTTGCGCGGGCACGGATACCGGTTAGAGGGGGACTGACGGGGTGCGCCGCCGGATCGTGACGCTCACCGTCCTCGCGGCGGTCCTGGCCACGAGCCTGTTCGGGCTGCCGCTCGCCGTCGGGGCGATGTGGTACTTCCGCACGCACACCACGTCCGCGCTGGAGCGGGCCGCCGACAGCACGGCCGTCGTGGTGTCCGACGCGCTCGCCGCCGGCGAGCCCTTCCAGGTCCCGGACAACGAGGACGGCGCCGAGGTCGGCGTCTACGACCCGGCGGGCAAGCTCCTCGCCGGAGACGGCCCGCCCACCGCGGACGACGTCGTGCGCGGAGTCGCCGCGAGCCGCAGCGACATGCTGAACCAGAAGGTCGGCGACGAGGACGTGCTGGCCGTGCCGGTGCTGACCGGAGCGCGCCTCACCGGCATCGTGCGCGCGGCATTGCCCCGGTCCGCGCTGACCCGCGACGTCGGCATCACCTGGCTGGTGATGGCCGGGTGCGCGATCGGCGCGGTGCTCGGGAGCTGGCTGGTCGCCCGCCGGATCGCCGCGCGGCTGACCCGCCCGCTGGAAGACCTCGCCTGCGCCGCGGCCCGCCTGGGCGAAGGCGACTTCTCCGCGCGCTCCCGGCGCTCGGCGATCCCGGAAATCGACCGCGTCGGCGCGGCCCTGGACGTCACTGCCACCCGCATCGGCGAAACCCTGGAACGAGAACGCGCCTTCTCCGCCGAAGCGTCGCACCAGCTGCGCACCCCGCTGGCCGGGCTGCGCCTGCAACTGGAATCCGCACTGGAAACCCCCGGCCGCGACCCATATGCCGCGGTCCGCGCCGGGATCACCGCCGCCGACCGGCTGGAACGCACCGTCGAAGACCTGCTGGCGCTGTCCCGGGAACGCCGCGCCCCTCGCGACGAGCTGGACCTCACTTCTCTCCTGGCCGAGTTGACCGACGGCCCGCTGCCCGACCACCGCGAGTTGCGCCTGGAAATCACCGACCCGCCGCCAGTCCGAGCGTCGGCCCCCGCGGTCCGGCAAGTGCTCGCCGTGCTGCTGGACAACGCGCTGAACCACGGCGAAGGAACCATCACCGTCCGAGCCCGCGACGCCGGCGGTGCCCTGGCCGTGGACGTCGTCGACGAAGGCCCGGACCTCGGAGAACGCGACCCGTTCGCCGACCACACCCCCGGCGGGCACGGCATCGGCCTCCGGCTGGCCAGAAGCCTGGCCGAAGCCGAGGGCGGCCGGTTACGCCTTTCGCAGCCCGATCCGCCGACGTTCACGTTGCTGCTTCCGGAAGCACCCGCCTCCTGACCGGGCCCAGCGCATTCCTGCCGCTCGGACCCCAGCGAAGTTCCGCCCGCAGCCATAGCCGCCAGGGCTGACCGCGCAGCACCTTCGCCAACCCGCCTGCCGCACCGCTCCAGCCGACAGACCCTTCGCCAACCCGCCTGCCACACCGCGCCAGCCGACAGACCCTTCGCCAACCTGCCAGCCACACCACTCCAGCCAACGGGGCCTTCGCGCCAACCTGCCTGCTACACCGCGCCCTTCGCCAATCGGCCTGCCACGCCACTCCACCCAACGGCGCCGCCCCGCCCCGAGCCGGAACCCGGAGCGCCCTCGCCTATCACCCCGAGTCGCTCGGCCCAACCGATCCGCGCGCAACGAGTGATACCGCCCGAGCACGCACTGCCCGGTGGCCACGCGCGCCCGACACCCACGACTCCAGGTCGCCCCGCCCACTTCCGCCCGGCAGCCGGAATCCGAAGCGCTCGCGCCCACCACCCCCAGGTCGCTGCGCCCAACCGGCCCGCGCGCGCTGACCGGCACCGCCCGAGCACCCACCGCAGCCCCGGTCTCCCAGCCACCGCTCCAGCGCACCCCGCCAAACACCCGATCCGCGCGGGAAAACCCGCCGCCGCGGACCCGCTCCCCGATCACTTAGAGTCATTCGCGGCCCGGAAGCCCGGACCTCTCCAGGCCGCACCTCCTCGCAGCAACCGACCCCGAGAGCGCAATGAATCACCCACCACTGCCAGCAATCCACAACAGATCTCGGTTCTCGGGGCAATTTTCGATCGATACCGTGGCTCGAAGTCGACACTGCCGTCACAATCAATCGCTAGGAGCCGCCCGGTGAGCCCCACCACCTCCAATCCTGCGCGCGGGAGGCTCGCCGCGGCGATGCTGCGCCGCAAACCGGTCACCGATCTGGTGTCCGAGGCGGATCACGGTCCGCTGAAGCGGTCGCTCGGGCTCAGCCAGCTGACCATGCTCAGCATCGGAGCCACCCTGGGCAGCGGGATTTTCGTGGTGCTCGGCGAGGCGGTCCCGGTGGCCGGGCCCGTTGTCGTGGTCTCGTTCGTTCTCGCCGGGATCACCGCGCTGTTCTCCGCGCTTTCCTACGCCGAACTGGCGGGCATGATCCCGCGCTCCGGATCCTCCTACTCCTACGCGTACGCGACGCTCGGCGAACTGGTCGCCTGGGTGTGCGGCTGGTGCCTGGTGCTGGAGTACGGCGTCTCTGTCGCGTCCGTCGCGGTCGGGTGGGGTCAGTACGTCAACGAACTCCTGCACCTGGCCTTCGGCGTCACGCTGCCGGAGGCGCTCAGCGGGCCGCCGGGTGACGGCGGGCTCGTCAACATCCCGGCGATTGTCGTGGTGCTGCTGGCGATGGTGCTGCTGCTGTCCGGCGCGAAGGAGAGCGCGCGGGCGAACGCGGTCATGGTCGTGGTGAAGATCGGCACGCTGATTCTGTTCTGCGCCATCGCGTTCACCGCCGTCCGCGCGCAGAACTTCACTCCGTTCCTGCCGCTCGGGCTGGCCGGGATGAGCGCGGGCGGGGCGAAATTGTTCTTCTCCTACATCGGGTTCGACGCCGCCTCCACCGCCGGAGAGGAGGCGCGCAACCCGCAGCGGGACCTGCCGCGCGCGATTCTGTTGTCGCTGGGCATCGTCACTGTCCTCTACTGCCTGGTCGCGGTCGCCGCGATCGGCGCGCTGCCCTGGCAGGAGTTCGGCGACAAGCAAGCCGCGCTGTCGCACGTGCTGACCACGATCTCGAGCAACCCGCTCTGGGCGATCCTGCTCGCGATCGGCGCGATCGTGGCGATCTCCAGCGTCGTGCTGACCGTCCTTTACGGACAGACGCGGATCCTGTTCGCGATGTCCCGCGACGGGCTCGTGCCGAAGGCGCTGTCCAAGGTGCACCCGAAAACCGGTGTGCCGCGCACCAACACGCTCGTGGTGTCCGGTTTCGTCGCGGTGCTCGCCGCCTTCATCCCGCTCGGCAAACTCGCCGACGCCACCAGCATCGGCACGTTGTTCGCGTTCGGGCTGGTGAATATCGCCGTGCTGATCCTGCGCAAGCGCCGTCCCGAGGCCGAACGCACCTTCCGCGTGCCGTTCTCGCCGGTCACCCCGATCCTCGGCGTACTCTGCTGTGCCTACATGATGTTCAGCCTCGACGGGGCGACCTGGATCGTGTTCGGTGCGTGGATGCTGCTCGGCCTCGTGATCTACTTCGGCTACAGCATCCGCCGCTCGCGGCTCGCGGAGGTCCGATGATCATCGCCGTCCACCAAGGACCGTACGACCGGCTGCCCGAGGCGATGGCCACGGCGGCGGAGCGCGGTGCCGAGCTCCTCGTGACCGCCGAGATGGGCACGACGGGCTACAACATCGGTGCGAAAGCCGTCGCCGAGCTGGCCGAACGGGCGGACGGACCGCGCGCGGCCGAGCTGGGCGCGCTAGCTGCCCAGCACAAGATCGGGGTGGTTTACGGCTATCCCGAGCGCGACGGCGACGCGGTCTTCAACTCGGCGCAATTGCTGTCCCCGCAAGGGGAACGGCTCGCGAACTACCGCAAGACCCACCTGTTCGGCGACCTCGACCGCGACCAGTTCTCTCCCGGCGACGAGCCGGTGGTGCAGGCTGACTTCAACGGCCTCCGCGCCGGCCTGCTGATCTGTTATGACGTCGAGTTCCCCGAACTGGTCCGCGCGCACGCGCTCGCGGGCACGCAGGTGCTGCTCGTACCCACCGCCTTGATGCGGCCGTACGAGCGCGTCGCCGACTTGCTCATTCCGGTTCGTGCGCACGAAAGCCAGCTGTACGTCGTGTACGCGAACCGCTGTGACACCGAAGGCGAGCTGAGCTACTGCGGACGCTCGACAGTCGCGTCGCCGGATGAAGTCGTCGCGAAGGCCGGGCCGGACGAAGAACTGCTCTTCGCCGACCTCGATCCCGCCGTGCTCGCTCAGGCGCGAGCCGAAACCCCGTACCTGGCCGACCGACGGCCGTCGCTGTACCGCTCTCTCACCGAAGGACCCCGGGCATGACCTCCGCAGTTCCCGCCGCGATCCACGCCGAGGAACCGGCCGGCAGGCCGATCACGATGTTCGGCCCCGATTTCCCGTTCGCCTACGACGATTACCTCGCGCATCCGGCCGGGCTCGGCACCGTGCCGGAGCAGGCGCACGGCGCCGAGGTCGCGGTGATCGGCGGCGGCCTCTCCGGCATCGTGGCCGCCTACGAGCTGATGAAGCTCGGGCTGCGGCCGGTCGTGTACGAGATCGACGGGATCGGCGGACGGCTGCGCACGCACCATTTCCCCGGTCTGCCCGACGACGTCGTCGCCGAGATGGGCGCGATGCGGTTCCCGCCGGCGTCGACGTCGCTGTTCCACTACCTCGACACGACCGGACTGGAAACCATCCCGTTCCCGAACCCGCTTTCCGCCGCCACACCGAGCACAGTGGTCGATCTCAAAGGCCGCAGCCATTACGCGCGCACGCCCGAAGATCTGCCCGACGTGTATGGCGAAGTGGCTAAGGCGTGGCAACGCACCCTCGATGAGCACGCGTCGTTCACCGAGATGCAGACCGCGATCCGCAATCGCGACGCCGCGACGGTCAAAAAGATCTGGAACGAACTGGTGCCCCGGCTCGACAACCAGACTTTCTACGGATTTCTGTGTGATTCCCCGGCATTTTCCTCATTCCAGCATCGAGAGATCTTCGGGCAGGTCGGATTCGGCACCGGCGGCTGGGACACCGACTTCCCCAACTCGATTCTCGAAATCCTCCGGGTGGTCTATACCGGCGCGGACGACGAGCACCGCAGTATCGTCGGCGGCAGCGGGCAGCTCCCGAAGCGGCTGTGGGAGCACGTCCCGGACCAGCTCGCGCACTGGCCGTCCGGCACGAATCTGGCTTCCCTGCACGAAAACGGCCAGCCGCGGCCCGGTGTCACGCGGCTGCACCGCACCGCGCCGAACAACATCACCGTCACCGACGAGTCCGGGCACATCCGCACGTTCGGCGCGGCGGTGTTCACCGCGCAGAGCTGGATGCTGCTGTCGAAGATCGAATGCGACGAGGCGCTCTTCCCGATCGACCACTGGACCGCCATCGAGCGCACGCACTATATGGCTTCCTCCAAGGTGTTCGTGCCGGTCGACCGCCCGTTCTGGCTTGAGAAGGACCCGGTCACCGGCCGCGACACGATGAGCATGACGCTCACCGACCGGATGCCGCGCGGCACCTATCTTCTCGGCGACGACCCGGACCGGCCCGCGGTGATCTGCCTGTCCTACACGTGGGCCGACGATTCGCTGAAGTGGCTGCCGCTTTCCGTGTCCGACCGCGTCGAGGTGATGTTGCAGTCGCTGCGCGAGATCTACCCCGGCGTCGACGTGCGGCGGCACATCGTGGGCGACCCGGTGACCGTGTCGTGGGAGGCCGAACCGCATTTCATGGGCGCGTTCAAGGCGAACCTGCCCGGGCATTACCGGTACCAGCACCGGCTTTTCACGCACTTCGTGCAGGATTCACTGCCCGAGCGCTATCGCGGTTTATTCCTTGCGGGCGACGACATCTCGTGGACGGCGGGCTGGGCCGAGGGCGCGGTGCAGACCGCGCTCAACGCGGTGTGGGGCGTGCAGCGGCACTTCGGCGGCGCGAGCGATCCGGCGAATCCCGGTCCGGGCGACCGGTTCGCGGACCTCGCGCCGATCGAGCTTCCGGACTGAGCGGGGCCGTCAACCCATACCGCGCGGTAGCAGCCGAACGTGTTTCCGCCGCGACATTCCGCCCGGTTAATCCGCCTTACTGAACCGATCATGCCAAACTGATGCCATGAGCACCGATCCGGCGCCGAAGTGGCGGCGACTCGAACCGGACGAACGCAAAGAGCAGATCTACGCCTGTGCGGCGAGACTGTTCGGCGAACGACCGTATTCGGAAGTGTCCACTTCGGACATCGCGGCCGAGGCAGGCGTGGCCCGCGGACTGATCAATCATTATTTCGGAACGAAAAGGGAGTTGTACCTCGAAATAGTTCGGCGCGCGCTTACCGTGCCACGGATTGCGGTGCAGATTCTGCCGGACGGACCGCTGGAAGTGCGCGCGGACGCCGCCATCGACTGGCTGCTCGACATGGTGCGCGGGCAGGAGAAGCTGTGGCTCGCCGCGATCGCGCCGGAGGGCATCGGCCGCGATCCGGAGGTGGACCGGATCGTCGCCGCGGCCGACCGCGCGTCGGCCGACCGCGTGCTGGAGGCGGTCGGGCTGTCCCGCGACAGCGCGCACGGCGAGGAGCTGAACGCCGCGGTGCGCGCGTTCGCCGGCATGGTGAAGGCGGCGGGCCGGGAGTGGCTCGTGCACCGCTCGCTGGACCGGCACCAGGTCCACACGCTGCTCACGATGTCGCTCGTGACCGTGGTGGGCCAGGTGTTCCCCGCGATCCAGCACCCGCCCCGGCACTGAGGCGCCGGAAGGAGAACCCCCGGCACCACGAGGGGGGAGGAAAGTGCCGGGGGCCCCTTCCGGAGGCAAGGCCCCCGGTAGCTGTCCACGCTACGCCGGGAAAGCGTCGAATCGGTGTCGGTCGGCGCAGCGACGGCCCGACTTTTCATCATGACCACGCGGACGGCCCAGCGCGGGCCCCCGGGCGGAGCAATTTCGCGAATTTCAGTCGCGCAACTGAGCCAATCGGCACGTGAGCCCGTCGAGGCACCGGCGGATCGCGAAGTCGAACAGTCGCGGATGGTAATCGGCGGCGGCCTCTGGGTCGGCGAGCAGTTCGTGCATCGCGGCGGCGTGCGAGGCCATCCCGGGCAGGTCCTCGCGGCCGAGATAGGAGGCGTACTCCTCGGTGTTGTCCAGGCGCAACGCGAGGCTGCAGTCGCGGTCGTCCTCCAGCGCGACGTACTGGCACGCGGTGGTGGTGAGCACGGTGTAGGCGAGCGGGCTCTCGGCGCCGAAGCCCGCGTCCAGCAGGATCCGCACGCCGCGGTCCACTGTGGGCGTGGCCGCCGCCACCGACGGGCCGAACGACGCCATCCGGCGTGCGGTGCCCGGGTGCTTGCGCAGCACCTCGCGCAGGCCGGTCAGCAGCTCGACGAACCACTCCTGCCACTGCAGCCCGTCGTCCGGCAGCCGCAGCTGGCCGACGACCCGGTCGAGCACCGCGCACACGACCGCGTCCCGGTCCCCGACGTGGTGGTAGACGACCGCCGGATACGCGCCGATCGCGGCGGCCAGCTGCCGCAGCGTCCAGTTTTCCAGCCCGCGTTCGACGGTGAGCTTCACCGCCGCGTCGATCACTTTTTTCGCGGTGACCGCGGGCAGCCCGGCGGCCGAACGGGACCGGGCGCGCTGTCCGGCACGCGGAGTCGGCATGCCGTGCACCGTAACCGGCAACCCGCCGGCTCGGCCACCCGCGGTTCCACGCTGCGGCATGATCGGGGCATGCCACGCGCACAGGCCAACGGCCTCGAACTCGAGTACGACACGTTCGGCGATCCGGGCGCCCCGCCGATCGTCCTGGTGATGGGGCTCGGCGCCCAGATGATCACCTGGGAGGAGGGGTTCTGCGAGCTGCTCGCGAACCAGGGCTTCCACGTCGTGCGCTTCGACAACCGCGACGCGGGCCTGTCCACCTGGTTCGACGAACTGGGCACGCCGGACCTCGCCGGGATCGTCGCGGGCACCGCACCGGCTCCGTACCTGCTGTCGGACCTCGCGGACGACACCGTCGGGCTGTTCGACGCGCTCGGGTTCGCGAAGGCGCACGTCGTCGGCGCTTCGATGGGCGGGATGGTCGCGCAGCAGCTCGTGCTCGACCATCCGGACCGGGTGCTGAGCCTGACGTCGATCATGTCGACGACCGGCGACCCGTCGGTCGGCCAGGTCTCCCCCGCCGCGCTGGCGACGCTCACCAAACCGGTGCCGGAAACGCGCGAGGAGCAGATCGAACTGAGCGTCGCGAACTACCGTGTGACGGGGTCGCCGGGCTATCCGGCCACCGAGGAATACCTGCGGCGCAAGGCAACCCGGAACTACGACCGGGGACGGCACCCCGCCGGGATGCAGCGGCAGGCCGCCGCTGTCGTGGCGTCGGGCGACCGTACCGAACGACTGCGCGACGTGCGGCTGCCGACGGTCGTGCTGCACGGCGACTCCGACGTGATGATCGACGTCAGCGGCGGGAAAGCCACCGCGGCGGCGATCCCGGAGGCGGAACTGGTCATCGTTCCGGGCATGGGGCACGACCTGCCGGAACAGCTGTGGCCCGAGATCGTGGCCGCGATCGCCCGCGCGGCCGCTCGCGCCTGACGGGAGTCAAGAAGCCGTCAATAACCAGCGCCTGGGCGTACAGGTCCTGTACGCGCGCCCTGGTTTACGCGGTCGCGCGGGGTGCCATGGGGCATGCGTACTGAAGGACGGCTGGCGGGCGGGTTCGGTTTTCCGCTCGGTTGTGTGGCGGTGGTGGCGGCCGTGGTCGCGGCGGACCTTGTCGGGGCCACCGCGCATCCCGGTTACGCCGTGGTGGCCGTGGCGCTCGCGGTCGGAGCAGTGGCAGTGATCACGACGCCGCTCGCTGGGGCCGGGGTGGCGGCGGTGGGCTGGGCGGCGCTTTCCGGGTTCGTTTACGGCCGGGCCGGGGAGCTGCTTTTCACCGCGGCGACCGGGTGGGTCGCGGTGATTTTGGCTGGTACGGCGGGGTTCGGGCTTGTCCTCGGTGCCGGATGGCGTGCGGTTCGGCGGGTTCGTCCGGTCTTGGCGGAGGCTGTCGTGCCGGCGCCTCGGCGGTCTGTCGATCCTGGCCACCGCCGGGTGGCATCACTCTGAAATAGCTCGCCAAGGTGCGTGAAGGGTGCCAGGCTGACGGGGTATCACGTCGTCACCTTCGGAGGTCAGCCATGAGTGAAGCGCAACCGGCACCCAGCGACGGGGAGGGCGACGTCAAGCGGAAGTTCCGCGAGGCGCTGGAGCGGAAGCAGGCCAAGTCCCGCGAGGGGGCCGCGCACGAGAACGCCGGGCAGCAGGGGCAGCACGCGCATGGGCCCGCGGCTAACAAGCGGACTTTTCGGCGGAAGAGCGGCTGATCGCCGCTGGGGTGCGTGGGGGCACCCCGAAGCTTGATCGTGACTACGGTCTGGGGTTGCTTGTCAAGGCGGGAAAGATGCCTTGACAAGCAACCCCAGACCGCGTTTTGGCTTCGTATCGGGGTGCGGGGGTGGTGTGGGTGCTTGGATCTGTCGGGGGTGTGGGCTGCGGTTCTTGGTGATGGGGCCGGCGCCCCATTCGGCGTTGGTGGATCGCGACGGCGGGGGCGAGTCGGGTCGCGAAGGGCCGCTTGAGGAAGCCAGGTTCGTGGAGGGGCCGTCACTGCGCGCGGGGGTCGTGAGGGGAACCCTGAGGGAATTAGATTCCCTCAGGGTTCCCTTCACGGACTTTCGCGGAGCTACACCGTGAGGATCGAGCGCAGGCGGCCGACGTCGGTCATCCGGCGTTCGGCCAGGCGGTCGGCTGCGGCGGCGGGGGGTACGCCGTCGGCCTTCGCCAACTCGTACACCGCCTTCGTGGTGTCGAAGATGGCCGCTGTTTTGCGCTGCGCGCGGGCGAAGTCGAAGCCGTGCCGTTCGTCGTCCACCTGGATCACGCCGCCCGCGTTCACCAGGTAGTCGGGGGCGAAGAGGATGCCGCGGTCGTCCAGCAGCTTGTCCACGCCGGGGTGTGCTAGCTGATTGTTCGCCGCACCGCAGACGATTCGGGCGCGCAGGACGGCCACGGTCTCGTCGGTGAGCACGCCGCCCATCGCGCAGGGTGCGAAGACGTCCAGTGCGGTTCCGATCATGGTGTCCACATCGGACACCACCTCGACGCTCGGGTACGCCGCGCGAGTGCGTTCGACGGCGCTGGGTGCGACATCGGTGATCACCACGTGCGCGCCAGCCTCGACCAGGTGGCCGACGAGGATGTGCCCGACCTTGCCGACACCTGCCACGCCGACGCGGCGGCCGGTCAGCTCGGGGACGCCCCACGCCTGGTCCGCGGACGCGCGCATTCCTTGATACACGCCGAAAGCAGTGAGCACAGAGGAGTCTCCGGCCCCGCCGTCCTCTGGCGACCGTCCGGTGACGTGCCGGGTCTCGCGGGCGACGACGTCCATGTCGCGTACGTAGGTGCCCATGTCGCAGGCGGTGATGTACCGGCCGCCGAGCGAATCCACGAACCGGCCGAACGCGCGCAGCAGTGCTTCGGACTTCAGCGTGTTCGGGTCGCCGATGATGACGGCCTTGCCGCCGCCGAGGTCGAGGCCCGCGAGTGCGTTCTTGTACGCCATTCCCTTGGAGAGCGCGAGAACGTCGTCCAGCGCGGCGTCTTCGGTGGCGTAGGGGTAGAACCGGGTGCCGCCGAGGGACGGGCCCAAAGCGGTGGAGTAGATGCCGATGATGGCTTTCAGCCCGCTGGCCTCGTCGTGGCAGAACACGACTTGTTCATGGCCGCCGTGCCGGCCGAACACGCCTTCGGTCACGGTGGTGACTCCTTTGTCTCCCACGCGGCTCGTGGCCGCGCAAATGTGTGAACGGTGCGCACCGGGAAACGGGGGTTGCCCGTTCCACAGTGCACACCGTCAACCTACTTCGCCGTTCTTCGCGCCACCACCCGCGTCCCGGGAGGTTCACCCCAGATCCGCGACAGCTTCCCGAAGGGTGGAAATCGCGGTCTCGAGCTGTTCATCCGACAGATACGGCGCGGGGCCGAACCGGAGGTAATGGCCCCGGCTGTCGGTCCGCACGCCGCGCGCGGCCAGGCGTTCGCACAGTTGCCCGGCGACTGGACTGCGCAGCGATAGGAAGCCGCCGATGCCCTCCAGCGGGGTTTCCCGGTCTCGGGTGACGACGTCGTCGGGGAGGCCCAGATTGTCGAAGCAGCCGGCGAGCAGTCCGACCTGGTGCTGCGACACTTCGCGCAGGAACTCTGCGGTGAGTCCCTCTTCGGCGAAGAACCGCTGCACTCGCACGGCGCGGTAGTGGCTCGACGGGTCGTAGGTGGCTCCGGCGAACCGGTCGCCTCCCGGGGCGTACGCGACCTCGTCCGGTCGGCGTTCGTCGGCGAGGGCACCGAATTCCGCGTACCAGCCGGTAATCACCGGGCGCAGTTCCTGGGCGTGCGCGGGCAGTCGCAGGAAGCAGTTGCCCTCGCCGAGCTGGAGGTATTTGTAACCGCCGCCGAGCACCCACGCGTTGGTGAGGCCGAGGTCGTGCAGCGGGAACGGGACCGCGCCGACCGCGTGGTAGGCGTCGACCACCAGCTCGACCGAGCGGCTCCGGCAGGTTTCCGCCAAGTGTGCGAGACCCGGCACGATCCAGGACGTCTCGAACAGCACTGCCGACGTGAGCACCGCGGCGGTGCGGTCGTCGACCTGATCGGCGAGCCGTTCGGCCAAAGTGGTCACCGGCGCGGCGGGCACGCGGACGACCTCGACGCCCTCCTCGGCCAACCGGGCGAGCTGGCGGCGCAGGGTGTGGAATTCCCCGTCCGTGGTCACCAATCGCGGCCGCTTCCGCAGTTCGATCGCGGACAGGAACCGCAGCACGAGTTCGTGCGTGTTCTGGCCGAGCGCGTAGTCGCCGTGCGGATCGGACAGCCACTGCCGGAACCCGTTTCGCAGCTCGTCGGCCTTCGCGAACGCCCGGCCCCACTTCTCGTCCACCTCCTCCGCGGCGTCGGCGAACGCTTCGCGCAGGCCCTCTTCGGCGACGTCCGGCCAGGCCTGGTGCGAATGCGCCGACAGCAGCAGCCGGTCGGCGACGCGGAACCGCGAGTAGTGCGGGGCGAGCGCGTTTTCCTTGGCGCGCAAGGATTCCACTGTGGTCACAACCGGCTCCGGACAGCCCAGAGGTCCGGGAACATCGGGTTGAACAGCGTGGTGCGCAGGTAGGTCGCGCCGGACGAACCGCCGGTGCCGGTCTTGTCGCCGATCGTGCGTTCGACCATCTTCACGTGCCGGTAGCGCCATTCCTGCAGGCCCTCGTCGAGGTCGACCAGCGCCTCGGCGAGCACCGACGGGCCGCCGTCGTCCTGGTAAACCTTCAGCAGCACTTCTTGCAGCTCCGGCGACGCCTCAATCGGACGGGTCACGTCGCGATCGGTGGCAACCGGGTAGCCCTTTCCGGACAGATAGGTCAGGAACGAGTCGAACACCGACGGGCGGCGCATCGCGTCGGCGATCCGGGTGCGCTGCTCGCCGCCGTCCGGATAGTGCGCGAACACGCGCTCGTCGCGGCGGCCGAGCACCGCCTCCAGTTCGCGGAACTGGCCGGACTGGAAGCCGCTCGACGCGTCGAGGCGGGCGCGGAAACTGGTGAACTGGCTGGGCGTCATCGTCTCCAGCACGTCGATCTGCGCGACCACCACCTTCAGCACGGTCAGGATGCGGCGCAGGGTGCGGATCGAATGCGCGGTCTTGCCCGCCTCCAGGCTCTCCTGCAGGAACTCGGCCTCGTGCAGGATCTGCTTGAACCACAGCTCGTAGACCTGGTGGATCACGATGAACAGCAGTTCGTCGTGTTCGTCCGAGCGCGGGCGCTGCGCGGTCAGCACCTCGTCGAGCGCCAGATAGGACGTGTAACTGAGCGCGGCCCGGGTGTCGTCGGTTCCGGTCATCGGGTTCCTCATCTCGTGGACAGGGTTCGGTCGAAGTGGCGCTGAGCGGGTGGCGCGAGCGCCGAATACAGGTCGTGGAACAGCTTGACCGCGGCGTCCCGGGTTTCCGGAGCCGGGATCAGCGCGGACGGCAATTCCGGGTCCAGCGAAGGAAATTCGCGATAGGTGTGCACCAGCCGGGTGCGCACGACGAACGCCTGCGCGTCGCTCAGCTCGCCCGGGCAGTCGCCGAACTCGGCGACGAACGCGGCGTAGCGGGCGGACAGTCCCTCGAGGTCCCAGGCCCGTCCGGCGAGCCGGCGCACGTCCAGCGCGGCGGACGGGGTGCCGAGCATCAGGCCGGCGTGCTCGGCGACGTCGAGTTCGGCGAGCACCGCGAGCACCTCGGCCTCGCGGTCGTGCGGGGCGAGCCAGGTGCCGTCCTGGACCGGGCCGAATCCGAGGAAACGCAGCCGCCGCACCAGCCGTTCGCGGGATTTGCGCCGGGTTTCCGGGATGTTCTGCCACAGCACGGTCCAGGTCCCGGCCGGTTCGTCGCGGCGGCCGAGACCGAAGATCCGGCGGTCGCCGTCGTCCAGCAGGGCGACCGTGCGCGAGGTCAGCGAGTAGTGCACCAGCCTGCCCTCGCGGTGCCGGGACAGCAGGCCGCGGCGCACCAGCCGGGTCAGCGCGATCCGGGCCGCGCCGTCGGAGAACCCCAGCTCGTGCAGCAGCGCGACGAGCCCGCCGGACCACACGCGCCTGCTCTCGCGCGGACGCACGTAGCTGCCCAGCAGCGTCATCACGAGCTCCTGGGGCGTGCGGGCGGGTTCGATGTCGGGCACGAGGCAACTCTATACACCTCAGCCCGCTGCAGTGTAGCTTTCGAGAGTGAGCAGTTTTTCGGATCGAGTCGTCGTGGTCACCGGCGGCACCCGCGGCATCGGCGCGGCTGTCGCCGAACGGTTCCGCAGCGCCGGCGCGACGGTGCACTCCCCCGGCCGCGCCGAATGCGACGTGACCGACGAGGCCGCCGTCCGCGCGTACTTCGCCCAGCTCGGACCGGTCGACGTGCTGGTCAACAACGCTGGGGTGTCGTCGAGCGCGCCGCTGGCGAAGACGGCCCTCGACGATTGGCGCGGCCAGTTCGAGGTCAACGCGACCGGCGCGTTCCTGTGCACCCGCGAGGTGTTGCCGGGGATGCGCGAGCGCGACTTCGGGCGGATCGTCACGGTCGCGTCGACGGCGGGCCTGGCCGGTGCGCGCTACACCTCGGGCTACACCGCGTCGAAGCACGCGGCGGTCGGTTTGATGCGGGCGGTGGCGGCGGAAGTGGCGGGCACTGGCGTCACGTCGAACGCGGTGTGCCCGTCGTTCGTGCGCACCGACATGACCGCGACGTCGGTGGCCCGGATCCGCGAACGCACTGGCCGCGACGAAGCCGACGCGGAAGCCGCGCTCGCCGCCGCCTCCCCGCTCGGACGGCTGCTCGAACCCGGCGAAATCGCGTACGCCGTGGAGTTTTTCGCCGCCCCGGAGGCGGCCGCGATCAACGGACAGACTCTCGTACTCGACGGTGGAGGAATCCAGAAATGAGCCCGTTCCGCGCCAGTGTCCCGCTCACGAAATCGTGGGAGCACTTCGAGTTCACGGTGGACGACGGGGTCGCGACGGTGACCTTCGACCGTCCGGAAAAGCTCAACGCGCTCACCTTCGACATCTACGCCGACCTGCGCGACCTCGTCGCCGAATTGCCGCACCGCGGCGATGTGCGAGTGCTCGTGCTCACCGGGAAGGGCCGCGGGTTCTGTTCGGGCGGCGACGTCGAGGAAATCATCGGCGAGCTGCAGAAAATGGACACCGCGGAACTGCTCGAATTCACCCGGATGACCGGCGCGGTGGTGAAAGCCATGCGCGAAACGCCGATCCCGATCATCGCGGCGATCAACGGCGTCGCGGCCGGAGCCGGTTCAGTGCTCGCGCTGGCGAGCGATTTCCGGCTGCTGGCCGAATCCGCGAAGTTCGCGTTCCTGTTCACGAAGGTCGGTTTGGCGGGCGCGGACATGGGTTCGGCGTATCTGCTGCCGCGGCTGGTCGGTCTCGGGCGCGCGACGGAACTGCTGATGCTGGGCGACAAACTCCCCGCCGCGCGCGCCGAAGCGATCGGGCTGGCGAACCGGGTGGTGCCGGATGCCGAACTGGCCGACGAAGCTACCGCGCTGGCGCGACGCCTCGCAGACGGCCCGGCGCTCGCGTACTCGACCACCAAGGTGTTGCTGACCCGGGAGCTCGACAGCGACCTCGGCAGCTCGATCGAACTGGAAGCCATCACGCAGGCGTTGCTGATGACTGCCAAGGACCACAAGGAGTTCTACGCCGCCTGGACCGCCGGTCGCAGTCCACAGTGGACCGGCCGCTGATCAGGCCGGGGTCACCGATGCCTGGAGTTCCGGCACCCAGTCGTCGCGGTTTTCCGGACACTCCAGGGTGACCTCGCGCGGATAGCCGGTCGGCTGGGTAGCCATTCGCGTCGATCCGGCGGGCCAGCGCCTGGGACGTTGGCCGGGCGCAGCAGTCAGTTCGCTGATCAGAGATCCGTGTAGGCGAGCGCGTTTTCTTCCAGAGAACCGAACCACAACCGCCCGTGGTACTCGCGAATGCCCACCAGCAGGTGGAATCCGGGGATCTCGCCGCGCAGTTCCCGCACCACCGCACCGTCCGGGGTGACCGCGACCGCGCCCACCCGGCGTTTCGGGGCTGGCTGCAGCGCATCCGGCAACGCGCGGACTGCTGTCCGGACCGCCGGGGGAAGACGGCGCACGACGTCGAGGGCCCGGACGCGCGGGCTGGCCTCGGTGATCCAGATCAGCCCGTCCGAACCGGTCGCGATGTTGTCCGGGAAGCCCGGCAGATCGTCGATCAAGACGTCGCGATCGCCCGCGCGCGGGCCGGTCAGCCAGACCCGGCTCACCCGGCACGCGCCGGTTTCCGCTACTGCCACATAGGATTCGTCCGGCGGCAGCGCGACGCCGTTCGCGAACTGGAGACCGTCGGCGAGCAGGTCGATCTCGCCGTCCGGGGTGCGGCGCAGCAGCCGTCCGCCGGCGGTCTGCTCGATGAGATCGTCGCGCCAGTTGTCGATGCCGAAGCGGCGCGAGGAATCGGTGAAGTAGACCGTGCCGTCGGCGGCGACCGCGGCGTTGTTGCAGAAGACGAAATCCAGCCCGGCGCCGGAGGTCGCGAGGGTCGTGGTCTCGCCGCCGGCCAGCGGCATGGTCAGCAATCCGGCGCGGGCGTCGCAGATCAGCAGTTCGCCGTCGCCGTACAGTTCCAGCCCGAGCGGGCGGCCGCCGGTGTCGCCGATCAGGTCGATCCGCCGTCCGTCCGGCGAGACCCGCAGGATCCGGCCGTCGTCGACGCCGGTGTAGACCCGGCCCTCGGCGTCCACGACCACGTCTTCGGGACCGTGCCCGTTCACCGGGACGATCGTGACCTCACCGAACCGCACGCCAGCCTCCTACCGGTAGCTGAGCAGCCGCGCCGTCTCGCCTTCGAGATGCGGATGCTCGTTGAAGGACAACAGGGTCACGCCGCCGCGGCCGGACGTCAGCTTCGTGATGCCGGTGTTCACGGTGACGCGGTTCAGCTTCAGCAGCCCGGGCCCGGGCGTGCCCAGCAACGATCCGGCGACCGCGCCCAGCACGCCGCCGGAGGTGAACACGAGCCCGTTCTCGCCCTTGCCCAGCGATCCGGCCAGTTCCGCCAGCGCCGCCGTGCAGCGGCTTAGGAAGGCTGGCCAGCTTTCCGCGCACGGACCGGTTTCGCCGGAGTCGACCCACGCGGTCAGCGCGGCGTCCAGCAAGCGCTGGTACTCGCGCGAATCCTGTTGCGGCGCACCGCCCGCGTGGTGCGCCGCGATGTCGACGTGGTCGTATTCGTTCCAGCGTTCGTCCTCGATCACCGGCACGTCACAGCCGAGCGCCTTCAACGCCGTCGCCGCGGTGTCCCGCTGGCGGGCCAGCGTTCCCGAGCGCACCTGCGCGAATTCGACGCCGCGTCGCTTCAGCTCCGCACCGACCAATGTGGACTGTTCGAAACCCAGCGGCGACAAGGCGTCGTAATCCGCCGCGCCGAACGACGCCTGTCCGTGCCGGATCAGGTAGATCGCACCCATTTACGCCCGTCCCGTCAGGAAAACATCCGCAGCAACCGGCCCGGCGCCAAGCGTACCGCCAGACTCAGCGGCACCCAGGGCCACGAAGGCACGTACGCGCGCTTCAGCTCCGCTTCGATCGCCTTGACCAGCGCGTGCGCTCCGGCTTCGGCCGACACCATCAGCGGATTGGGTTTGGTCGAGCGCGCGGTCATCTCGGAGCTGATGTAGCCGGGCCGCACGTCAGTGACCGTGATGCCGTGGCTACTCAGCTCCAATCGCGCGCCCTCGGCGAACGCGGAGATCCCGGCCTTCGACGCGGAGTACGCGGTGAGGTTCCGGGGAAAACCGCGCAGTGCCATGAACGACGAGATCACCGCGAGGTGCCCGTCGCGCTGCTCGCGGAAGATGCCCGCCGCCGCCTCGATCTGGGCCACCGCGCCGACGAGGTTGGTTTCGAGCGTCTGCCGGTTGGCGTCGAACCGGCCCGCGCCGACCGGCTGTCCCTTGCCGAGCCCGGCGTTGACGATCACGCGGTCGAGCCTGCCGAGCTCCGTCCGGAACTCCTCGAACACCTCGAAGACGCGCGCGTGGTCGGTGACGTCGAGCGCGCGCGTCGCGACGGTGATGCCCGGGTACGCCTCCCGCAGCTCGGCGGCCAGGTCGTCGAGCCGTTCGGTGCGCCGGGCGCACAACGCGAGGTTGCGGCCGCGAGCGGCGAACTGCCGGGCCATTCCCTCGCCGAGACCGGAGCTGGCTCCGGTGATCAGGATGTTCTGCCGCAGGACCATGCCCGGAGCCTACCCGCTGGTAACCCGCCTGGCGGTCCGGCGGCTCACCCCGCCCACCTCCGCTCGGCCCGCTCCCGGCTGCCGGGAATCAGCCGGAAGAGAAGCTTCGGCAAAGCACCGGCGAAGTAGTACGTCTTGCCGTCGACCTCCAGCGCGTGCTGCGCCTTGCCCGCGGGAGCTTTGCCCGCCGGCGCCAGGCTCAGCGCGAACGCGCATTTGCCGTCGAACTCCGGCGCGGCCATCTCACGCCCCCGGCGGCGGGAGAATCTCCAGCACGTCGATCGTGCCGATCTCGGTGTGCGGGTGCCCGACGAGAAGACCCCGCACCGCCGCCGCCGAATCGGCCCGCAGGATCGAGTACCCGCCGATCGTGCCGTCCCCGCCCGCGGTGGGCGCGCCGCCGTCCACCACCGCGTCGCCCGCTTTCGCGAACCACGCCGTCCAAGCCTGCATCCCGGCGGCCTGCTGTTCCGGCGTCGCCTGGGCCATGCGCTCCGCGGCCGACTGGTCGGCGCGGTAAAGGAGAAGGAATTTCGCCATGCCGGTCACCTGCGATCGAGGGAAACCGCCCCGCTGACGGGGATCGCACCTATGGTCTGCCGCTTCGGCGGCTCGCGCAAGTGCGGGCGGGTCCGGCGCGGATGACCGGTGGCCCGGCCTCTGGGGGCATGCCGGGCCACCGGTTCCGGGCGCGGCCGCCGGCCGGGCGCGGGGCGCGGTCCGCGCTGCCGGGGCCGAGGCTCCGGACGCGCCGGGGGCGGCGCGTTCCGTCCTGGCCATGGAAGCGCGACCGCGCAGGTCACGGCAATGGTTCACAGTTGCCAGTACTAGCCCGTTCGCCGGAGTGGTACGGCGGTACAACCTGGTCCGGCGGCTGCTACCGTGCCTGTGTCGGACTCGGCACGGTCGGTTACCGGTGGGGGCGGTCGACGGGAAATGACGCAGCGACATGCGGACCACGCCGGTCCGGACACTGACGGAGGCGCCCGGACCGCGTTCGCGAGCGCGCTGCGCGCCGCGATCGGGGCCAGCGGGCTCTCCCTGGACCGGATCCAGGCACGGCTGCGCGCCCGCGGCGCGACGGTCAGCGTCACCGCGCTCAGCTATTGGCAATCGGGCAAACGCCAGCCGGAACGGGCCGGGTCGCTGTCGGCGGTGCGGGTGCTGGAGGAAATCCTCGACGTCCCCGACGGCGCGCTGCTCGGCCTGCTGCCGCCGCCCCGGCCGCGCGGCGCGAGCAGGCGCGACCGGGCGGGCGAGGAACCGGTCACCTTCACCCGCGAGATCCTGCAGCCGCTGCTGGACCGCGTCGGCGCGCCCGACGCCCTGGACCAGCAGCACCAGCTGAAGCTCATCGGCCTGCACGACCGCTGCGACATCGCGGCCGACGGCGGCCAGCTCGCGGTCACCTCGCGCGCGGTGTTCCAGTCCGGTGCGGACGGTCAGGACCGCTGGCTGCTGGTGTACGCACAGGGTGACGCGACGGCGGTGCCCGACTTGCAGCCAGTGCGCAACTGCCGCGTCGGCCGCGCCGAAGTGGACGACGACCACGGCATCCTGGTGGCCGAACTGCTCTTCGACCGAGCGCTGGAACGCGGCGAGACACACCTCATCGAGTACACCCTGCGCAACTCCGGGCCGCCGTATCCGCAATGCCGGGCGACGCACTACCGGGAATTCCGCCGCCCGGTCCGCGAATACCTGCTGGAGATCCGCTTCGACCCGACCGCGGTGCCCGCCCGCTGCTGGCAGTACGCGAACGCCACCGACGAAGCACCGGCCCGGCGCCGGCTGCGGCTCGACAGCGGCAACGGCGTGCACGCGATCGCGCTGGACTTCGGACCGGGGATCTTCGGCATCGGCTGGGGTCCGTGATCCCGGCGGCTGAGCTGCGCGAGCCGACCGTTCTGGTCGACACCGGACGGTGGCGCGAGAGGGTTCTGGACTCGGTGTGCGCGCTCAGCTCAGCTTGGTCCGCAACACCTTCCCGGTGGCGTTGCGCGGCAGCTCCTCCAGGAATTCCACATCCCGAGGCACCTTGTAACGCGCCAGATTCGCCTTCACGTACTCGCGCACGCCGTCCTCGTCGAGCGTCGAGCCTCCCGTGCGCACCACGAACGCCTTGAGCCGCTCGCCGAAGTCCGGGTCCTCGACGCCGATCACCGCCGCCTCGAGGACGTCTTCCCGCTCCACCAAGAGGTTTTCCACCTCGATCGGGAACACGTTCTCGCCGCCGGAGACGATCATTTCGTCGTCGCGGCCGTCGATGAACAGCAGGCCGTCCTCGTCGAAGTGGCCGACGTCGCCGCTGGAGAGCAGGCCGTCGATGATCTCCTTGTTGCGGCCGTCGGTGTAGCCGCCGAAGCTGAGCCCGCTGCCGACGAACACCCGACCGGTCACGTGCGGCTCGGTGATCTTGGCGCCGCGCTCGTCGTACAGCGCGACGCGGCAGCCGACCGGCGCGCGGCCGACCGTGCCCGGCGCGCGTTTCCAGTCCTCCGGCGTCGCGACTGTCGCCACGGCGACTTCCGTTGAGCCGTACAGGTTGTGCACGACGTCGCCGAATTCCTCGTTCGCCCGGTTGCCGAGATCCGGCGACAGCGCGGACCCGGCGACGAAGATGATCCGCAGGCACGAAGTGTCGTAGCGATCGCGGACTTCCTTCGGCAGGTCGACGATCCGCTGCAGCATCGTCGGCACCAGAACGAGCGCGGTGCACCGATGCGTGGCGACGCCCTTCAGCGTGGCCTCCGGGTCGAACTTCCGGCGCATCACCACCGTGCAGCCGAGCGCGAAGCTGAGGATGAACTGCGACAGGCCGGTGCCGTGGAACAGCGGGGCGCCCATGAAGGTCGCTTCGCCGGAGCGCAGCGGGATGCGGTCCAGGAACTGCGCCGACGCCAGCGCGGACGTGTGCGGTCGCGGCGCGCCCTTGGGAGTGCCGGTGGTGCCGCTGGTCAGCAGCACGAATCCGCCGGGTTTGGCGGGCGCGGGCAGCGGGCGGTCGTCGGTGCTGGCGATGATCTCGGCGAGCACCGGGATCTCGTGGCCGCCCGGTTGGTCCACCCAGGCCAGGTAGCGGTCGACGTCCCCGTCGATCGCGTCGAGCAGGCCGGTGAACTCCTGGTCGTAGACGAGCGCGGTGACGCCCTCGCGCTTGGCGACGTCGGCGAACTGCGGTTTGGCGAACCCGGTGTTCATCAGCAGCAACCGCGCGCCGAGCTTGCCCGAGGCGGCCATCGTGAGCACCAGCCCGCGGTGGTCGCGGCACAGCGCGGCGATCACCGAACCGGGGCCGAGGCCGCGCTGCGACCAGGCGCGGGCGAGCGCGTTGGACTGGTCGTCGAGCTGCTTGAAGGTGAGCGGGCCGAGGTCGTCGACGATCCCGACGGCCGTCGAATCGCGCCGGGCCGCGATGTGGTTCGCGCCGGCGAACGGGCCGTACTTGCGGATCGCGACGAGGGACCGCAACCCCTCGTCGAGACGAGGGAACGGCACCAGCCCGGCGCGGCGCATCACCTCGACGCTGCGCACGGTCTCGGTCAGCTTGCCTGCCACCTGGCCGGCCAGCTCGGCCACACTCATCCGGGCACCTCCATTGCTGCTGCGGGAGCGCCCACGCCGACGGTCTCCGTACCGCCGGTATGGGAGTTACTCGACAGTAAAGCAAGGCCCGGCCGCGCACCAGTGCCCGGCCGGGGAGGAAATCTCCGGTACCGGTCACGGACCGTCCGTGAAGGGCTCCTTGAGGGAATCTGAGTCCCGCAAAGAGCCCTTCACGGACGTCGGGGACGCTGGGTGCGCGGAAATTGTCGGTGCTGGTCCGCACAATGTGACAGTGCAGGTGATCACCGGCCGGGAGGAAGAGTCCGGCTATACGATCGAGGGCTCCTCGGGGACCCTCCGCGGGCTGTCGCTCGCCGACTGGGCCGGCGAGGTGCGTCGGCTGGAGGCGGCCGAGAGCCCGCGCTGGGTGCTGCCTTCGGTCGAGGAGATCTATCCCGCGCTGGTCAAGGCCGGGGTGCGGCTGGGCCGCTGCTACGACCTCTCGCTCGCCGAGGGGCTGCTGCTCGCCTACGAGGGCCGGGAGGACGAATCGCGCAGCTTGCGGGCGGCGTGGGCGCGGGCGAACGGGGAGGAACCGCCCGACGACGGCCCGGCCTTCGGCGAGGACGCGCAGCCCACGCTGTTCTCCCCGCGCGGCCCTGGTCTGCCGCCGGGAGTCACGGTCGTCGCCGCGGCCCGGCGGGTCCTGGCTGAGCAGGAGAAACGCGTCGCCGCCACTGAGGCACCCGCGCGGATGCGGCTGCTCCTCGCGGCCGAATCGGCGAGCGCGCTGGCCGCCGCCGAAATCTCCGCAGCCGGGCTCCCCTGGCGCGCCGACCGCCATCTGCAGTTGCTGGAAGAACGTCTAGGACCGCGCGTACCCGCTGGTCAACGCCCGAAAGCCCTCGTCGACCTCGCCGCGAGGATCTCGGCGGCCCTGGGCGGACGGCCCGTGAACCCGGACTCGTCGGCCAGCGTTGTCCGCGCACTGGCCAGGGAGGGCATCGAAATCCCGGCGGCGCGGAAGTATCTGCTGCAGGACATCGACCACCCCGCCGTCGCGCCCCTGCTGGAGTACAAGGAACTGTCCCGGCTGCACTCCGCCAACGGCTGGGCATGGCTGGACGAATGGGTCAGCGACGGACGATTCCGGCCGCACTACGTGGTCGGCGGCGTGGTGTCCGGCCGCTGGGCCACCCGGGGCGGCGGGGCCTTGCAGATCCCGCGCGCGCTGCGCTCGTGCGCGTCCGCGGACCCCGGCTGGAAACTCGTCGTCGCCGACGGCGCGCAACTGGAACCGCGTGTCCTCACCGCTCTGTCCGGGGACCGCCGCCTGGCCGAAGTCGCCGCTGCCACCGATTTGTACGCCCGTTTGGCGGAAGCCCTGTTCTCCGGCACCCGTTACGTCCCGCTCCGCCCCGGAGATACACGAGACGACCGTTCGCGCGCGAAGATCGCCATGCTGTCCGCGATGTACGGCGGCACCTCCGGCGAGGCCGGACCGCTGCTTGCGTTGCTGCGCCAGCGTTTCCCGGACGCAGTGTCCTATGTGGAGCATGCCGCCGCGGCGGGCGAACGAGGCGAACGAGTCCGATCCCGGCTGGGCCGGACCTCTCCCGCCCCGTCCGCCGCCTGGCGGGCCCTGACCGGCGGGCTCACCGAGGACGAGGCGACGGAAACCCGCGCCCGCCGAGCGTCGCGCAGCTGGGGGCGGTTCACGCGGAACTTCGTGGTGCAGGCCAGCGCGGCTGACCTGACCGCGGTCCTGTTGGCCACCCTGCGCGGACGGCTGCCCGAACCGGCGCACCTGGTGTTCTTCCTGCACGACGAGGTGATCGTGCACGCGCCCGCCGAGCTGGCGGACGAGGTCGCGGGCATCGTGGAGGCGGCGATCCAGGAATCCGCCCGTTTGGTGTTCGGCGAGGCGTGCCCGGTGCGGTTTCCGATGCACGCGAAACCGGTGGACACCTACGCGGAGGCGAAGTGATCGCGTCCGGAACCGCGCCGCCGGACCCCACCAGCTTCGGCTCGCTCCGCCGAACTGCCCGCGATCGGTCTCGCCCCGGCGGTTTTCCCAGGCACCCCAAGACTGTCCAGGCACCACACGGCGGAGCCGCGCCTCACCAGTTCGGCTGAGCATCCGGCCGCACCGGGTCACCGCGGACGGATTTCGAGCACTCTCCCGGTGCCGCCCAGGCGCGAGTCGGCGGCGGTCGTCCGGCCGGTCCGTCCTCAGTCCCCGATCTTGATATGCATTCGCACGGTTCCGCCGGGATGCGTGCGAAAGTAGGTCAGGACCTGCGCGCTGTCCGCCGTGCATCCGGCGTTCGTGAAGCCGTTTCGTTCCGTGTAGCCCAGAATGACGGAACATTTCGCGATAAAGGTGTACTCGTCGGGCAGCAGCACGAAGAACGTCGCCACCGCGGTGCCCGGCCCGCCGTCATTGCGGAAAATGGCGCTCATCGTGCACGCGGAGCCCTGGCACGGTCCGTCCCATTGGGAGGATCGCACCTGGAAGGAGGGTTCCGCGGGCGCGGTGCCGCTGGGGCTCTCCGAAGTTTCCGGGGTCCTGCCCGGGGTGGTGCTCGGCGTGATTTCGACTGTGCGCACCGGGCTTGTCGGCGGCGCGCCAGCAAGCGTGTCCGTCGCCTGCGACCTGCTGGCCCCGGCGACCGAATCGCCCGCGGCTCCGGAAACCGGCGCGGTTTTGCTCGCGGGCGGCGAAATCCATTCCTTTACCGGATTGAACCCGGTCAGCGTGGTGACGGCCACCAGAATAGCCAGAACACCGCTCACCACGCCGATGATCAACGACCATTTCTTGACGCCGGAATCGTCGTCGGGCTTCTTCGGCTCGTCCCCCTCGCCTGCCATCGGGCGATTCTACAGCGCTTCGTCCAACGCCTTCGTAATCCGCTTCAGCGACACCGGATGCGCCGTCCCCAAGGTCTGCGCGAAGAAGCTCACCCGGAGTTCCTCGATCATCCACCGCACCTCCGCCAGGGCAGGCGACGACGTTCCCGGCGGCAACGCACTCAGCGCGTCCTGGTACTCCTTCGTGATCCACGCGACGTCAGCCATGCGCTGCAGGTCCCGCGTCTGCTCCAGCGGCAGCTTCTCCAGCCGCCGCTCGATGCCGCGCAGATACCGGACCACGTTCGACAGCCGCCCGGCGCCCGTTTCCGTCACGAAGCCCGCGTGCACCAGACCGTCCAGCTGACGGCGGATGTCCGCCAGCGACTCAGCCGGGCCGCGCGTGTCCGACAGGCGCGTTTCGACGTCGATGGCCGCGCGCAGGATCCGCTCGACCTCCGTCAGCACCTCCAGCACCTTCGTGTTCAGCCCCGCCCGCACCTTTTCCAGCAGCGCGGCGAAACCCGCCTCGTCCCAGGCCGGGCCGCCCGCCGAGGCCATCAGTGCGTCAACAGCACAGTCGACACAGTCCTCCAGCAGACCCGCGACGCTGCCGTGCGGATTGCGGTTCAGCACGAGCTTCGAGGAGTTCGACAGCGACCGCGTAATGAACTTCATCGGCGAGTTCAGGTTCAGCCGCAGCATCCGCCGGGTACCGGCCCACATCGCGTGTTGCTGTTCGGCGGGCGTGTCGAGCAGCCGGACGGCCACCGACTCGCCCTCGTCCACGAGCGCCGGATACGCCTTCACGTCGTGGCCGCGCCGGGTGGAGGCGAACACCTTCGGCAGCTCGCCGAACGACGGCTGCACCAGGCCGGCCTTCTCAATGCTGTTGGCGGCCTTGGAAATCGTCTCCCGCACGCGCGGCGCGAGACGGCGCTTCAGCTCGTCCAGGTCCTTGCCCTCGGCCACCCGCTTGCCGCGCTCGTCCACCACGCGGAACGTCATCCGGAGGTGGTCCGGCACCGTCGAAAGATCCCACGCCGAATGCGGGACGTCGATGCCGCGCATCGCGTGCAGCTCGTCGCCCAGGATGTCGAGCAGCGGACCGTCCGAAGGGGACATTCGCGTCAACGCGTCGGCGGCCGTGTCCGGAGCCGGGACGAAGTTGCGCCGCAACGTTTTCGGCAGCGATTTGATCAGCTGAGTCGCCAGCTCGCCGCGCAGCCCGGGCACCTGCCAGTCGAAACCGTCCGGCGTCACCTGGTTCAGCACTGGCAGCGGAATGTGCACGGTCACACCGTCGGCATCCGCGCCGGGCTCGAACTGGTAGGTCAGTTTGAAGACGTGCGTGCCCTGCGTCCACGAGTCCGGGTAGTCCGATTCCCGGACCGCGCCCGCGACCTCGTTGATGAGCATGGACTTCTCGAACGACAGCAGGTCCGGCTCGTTCCGCCGCGCCTTCTTCCACCAGCTGTCGAAATGCCGCACGGACACGACGTCCTCGGGCACTCGCGCGTCGTAGAACTCGTACAGCGTCTGGTCGTCCACCAGGATGTCGCGCCGCCGGGCGCGGTTCTCCAGGTCCTCGACCTCGTCCAGCAGCGCGCGGTTCTCCGCGAAGAACCGGTGGTTCGTGTGCCAGTCGCCCTCGACGAGCGCGTGCCGGATGAACATCGCGCGCGAGATCTCCGGGTCGATCCGGCCGTAGTTCACCCGCCGGTCGGCGACGAGCGGCACGCCGTACAGCGTCACCTTCTCGGTCGCCATCACCGCGCCCTGCTTGCGCTCCCAGTGCGGCTCCGAATACGAACGCTTCACCACGTGCTGCGCGAGCGGTTCGACCCAGTCCGGCTCGATCCGGGCGTTGACCCGGCCCCACAGCCGCGACGTCTCCACCAGCTCGGCCGACATCACCCAGCGCGGCTGCTTCTTGAACAGCGCCGAACCGGGGAACACCGAGAACCGTGCCCCGCGCGCGCCCAGGTAGTCGCCCTTCGCCGGGTCCTTGAGCCCGATGTGCGACAGCAACCCGGAAATCAGCGCCGTGTGCACGTGCTGCGGTTCGGCGGGCGTGGTGCTGAGCGTGATGCCGAGCGGTTTGGCGAGCTGGCGCAGCTGGCCGAAGATGTCCTGCCACTCGCGGATCCGCAGGTAGTTCAGGTATTCGGTACGGCACATCCGGCGGAACTGGTTGCCGGTCAACGTTTTCTGCTGTTCGCTGACGTACTCCCACAGCTTCAGGTAGGAGAGGAAGTCCGACGTCGGGTCCGCGAACCGGGAGTGCTGCGCGTCGGCGGCCTGCTGTTTCTCCGCCGGACGCTCGCGCGGGTCCTGAATGGACAGTGCGGCGGCGATGATCATCACCTCGCGCACGCAGCCGTTCCGCGCGGCCTCCAGCACCATCCGGCCCATCCGCGGGTCCACCGGCAGCAGCGCCAGCTTCCGGCCGACCTCGGTGAGCTTCGAGGAATCGCCGGTCTCGAACGCGCCGAGTTCCTGCAGCAGCTGCACGCCGTCGGTGACCTGGCGGCGGTCCGGCGGCTCCACGAACGGGAACGCGTTCATGTCGCCCAGGCCGAGCGACGTCATCTGGAGGATGACCGACGCCAGGTTCGTCCGCAGGATCTCCGGATCGGTGAACTCCGGCCGCGATTCGAAGTCTTCCTCGGAGTACAGCCGGATGCAGATGCCGTCCGAGGTACGCCCGCAACGGCCCTTGCGCTGGTTCGCCGACGCCTGCGAAATCGCCTCGATCGGCAGCCGCTGCACCTTCGTGCGGTGGCTGTAGCGCGAGATGCGCGCGGTCCCCGGATCGATCACGTACTTGATCCCGGGCACGGTCAGCGAGGTCTCGGCGACGTTCGTGGCCAGCACGATCCGCCGTCCGGTGTGCCGCTGGAACACGCGGTGCTGATCGGCCGCGGAGAGCCGCGCGTACAGCGGCAGCACCTCGGTGTTCCGCAGGTCCAGCCGGTTCAGCACGTCCGCGGTGTCGCGGATTTCGCGCTCGCCGGAGAGGAACACGAGGATGTCGCCCGGCGCCTCGCCGGACAGCTCCTGGACCGCCTCGGCGATCGCCTGCGTCTGGTCGCGGTCCGGGTCGCCCTCGGGCTCGTCCGGGTCCACGAGCGGGCGGTAGCGCACCTCGACCGGGTAGGTCCGGCCGGAGACCTCGACGATCGGCGCGTCGTCGAAATGCCGCGAGAAGCGCTCCGGGTCGATGGTCGCCGAGGTGATGACGACCTTCAGGTCCGGACGGCGCGGCAGCAGCTGCTTGAGGTAGCCGAGGATGAAGTCGATGTTGAGGCTGCGCTCGTGCGCCTCGTCGATGATCAGCGTGTCGTACTGGCGCAGCATCCGGTCGGTCTGGATCTCGGCCAGCAGGATGCCGTCGGTCATCAGCTTGACCAGGGTGTCCTGGCCGGAGTGGTCGGTGAACCGGACCTTGTAGCCGACGGTGTCGCCCAGTTCGGTCTTCAGCTCGCTGGCGATCCGGTCGGCGACCGTGCGCGCGGCCAGCCGGCGCGGCTGGGTGTGCCCGATCTGCCCGCGCACGCCGCGGCCCAGCTCGAGGCAGATCTTCGGCAGCTGCGTGGTCTTGCCCGACCCGGTCTCCCCCGCGACGATCACCACCTGGTGGTCGCGGATCGCGTCGCCGATCTCGTCCTTGAGCCTGCTGACCGGCAGTTCGGCCGGGTACTCGATCTTCGGCACGCTCTCGCGGCGCTGCCGCACGCGCAGCAGCGCCGTTTCGACGTCGGCGGCGATGCGCTCGGCCGTCTCCTGCTTGCCACGAGACCGGCGCGCGCCGTCGAGACGACGACGGAGCCGGTACTCGTCGCGCAGCATCAGTTCGGGCAGCTGGGCGCGCAGCTCTGCGAAGGGGGATGGAGTGGACATACTTGGAGCAAGGATAGCCGTGCGTGACCGTCGTGGCTTCCGAATATGCCGCGAGTGACAGCCCGGCACCCCCGGCTCACGACACCGGGGCCGGGCGCGGCCGCCCGAGCTTGGCCGGAAGCAGCCAGGTCAGCCGGTCCGAGCGGAGCACCGCGAGCGGCCCGATCACGGCCAGGAGCAGCACGTACCCGGCGACGAACGGGGCCACCCGCGCATCGAGCCCGGCCGTGGTCGCCATTGCCGCCAGCACCAGCGAGAACTCGCCCCGGGTGAGCACGGTCAGCCCGATGTTCACGCCTTCCTGCCGGTCGAAGCCGTGCAGGCGGGCGGCGAACGCTCCGGCGGCGAGGTTCAGCACCAGCGTCAGCACGACCGCGGCGAGCACCGGGAGAACGACCGTGCCGACCGCGCCCGGGTCGATCGACAGCCCGAAGATGAAGAAGAACAGCGCGCCGAACGCGTCCCGCAGCGGCAGCACCAGCTTGTGCACCCGCGGCGCGACCTTGGAATTGCCGAGCATCATGCCGACCATGAACGCGCCGATCGCGTCGGAAACGCCCACCTCCTCGGCCACCGCGGCGCCGAGCACGGCCACACCGACGAAGCAGACGGTCAGCAGTTCGTCGTCCGCCGAGCCGAACAGCCGCGACACCAGCCGTCCGCCCCAGCGGGCCAGCGCGGCGAGCACGAGCAGGAAGCCGAACGCCTTGCCGAAGTCGGCGAGCGCCGCGCCGAAGCCGTCCGCGCCGGACAGCACCGGCTGCAGCAGCGCCAGGTACAGCGCGAGGAAGAGGTCTTCCAGCACAATGATGCCCATGATCAGGCGGGATTCCCGGTTGTTCATCCGCCGGGTTTCCAGGAGCAGTTTGGTGACGATGGCCGAGGAGGAGATGCCGATCGCGCCGGCGATCACCAGCGCCTCGCGCGCGCCCCAGCCCAGCGCGAAGCCGAACGCGAGCCCGCCGCCGACGTTCAGCACCAGGTACGCCAGCCCCGCCCAGGCGAGCCTGGCGCCGCCGCGGGCGAGGTCGTCGAGCGAGAACTCCAGTCCGAGATAGAAGAGCAGGAACACGAGCCCGAGCCCGGCCAGTACGCCGAACTCGGCCGGATCGTCCACAAGGGACAGTCCGGGGGTGTGCGGGCCGAAGACGAAACCGGCCAGCATGAACAGGGGAATCGTGGGCAGCCCGATCCGGGCGCCGACGCGGGCGAGGGCGCCGGCGGCGAGAAACGCGCCGCCGACGGCCAGCAAAGCATGACCGTTGCTCATGAAATCCTCTTAAGAGCCGGGTACAGGCGGGGAACGAGTACTCAGCAATCGGGAGGGGCCCGCGCCGCGGCGGGCGCTGGCGCGCGGTCCAGTTCGACCGGTGGCGCGGCGGAGAACGGGACGGTGCGCCAATCCGGCCGCGCGAGGCGGATTTCGCCCGGGGCGTCGGCGAGCGGCAGCGGATGCGCCGCCACGAGATGCGGGCCTTGTTCCTGGACCAGAGCCGGTTCGGGGTCGTGCGGACGCGGGCCCGCCGGTCCCGGGCCGGGGACTGCGACGCCGAGCAGGAGCAGCGCGGCGAGCAGCAGGACGAGGATGGACCGGTGCCGTGGCGCGGGAGCGGCGGCAGCAGTCGTCATCTCGGGTCGAGTTTACCATGTCTTTAATGTGCGCCGAGGGCTCTCCGCGACATCCATAGTGGACAGTCCAACGAAGACTCCCGCAGTTCCAGCGGATTTTCGGCCGCCTTCAGGCAATCTTCATCGTCCACAGTGGACGGCCCGTGTTCACATCCGTGAAAAATTTTCGCATCCCTTGCCCCACGGCTTCACGCTCGGTTATCGTGGCGCTACGCCGCAGCAGTACCCGGAACCGGTCCCTTCGCCGGTCCGGCCGCCTTGCCCACGTACCGCGGAAAGGGATTCCCCTCATGCGCAAGACGACGCGGCCCACGCTGGTCGCCGGTCTCACGGCCGCCTCGGCCCTGGCCCTCGTGCTCAGCACTCCCGCTCTCTCGGCCGCCGCCGTGCCCGCCCCGCTCGCCGCCTCGGCAGTGTCTTCATCGGTGCTGGGCTCCGGCGGCGACCTCGCGTCTCCGGAGAAGAAGGAGATCGCGATGCAGCTGGTGTCGAGCGCGGAAAACTCGTCGCTCGACTGGAAGAAGCAGTACTCCTACATCGAGGACATCAAGGACGGCCGCGGCTACACGGCGGGCATCATCGGATTCTGCTCCGGCACCGGCGACATGCTCGAACTGGTGCAGGCCTACACCAAATCCGTGCCGGACAACCCGCTGGCGAAGTTCTTGCCCGCACTGGAAAAGGTCAACGGCTCCGATTCGCACGACGGTCTCGGCGCGCCGTTCGAGAACGCCTGGAAGGAAGCCGCGGGCACGAAGGAATTCCAGGCCGCGCAGGACAGCGAGCGCGACCGCGTCTACTTCGACCCGGCGGTGAACCAGGCCAAGTCCGACGGCCTTGGCGCGCTCGGCCAGTTCATCTACTACGACGCCATCGTGATGCACGGCCCCGGCACGAGCACCGACAGCTTCGGCGGCATCCGCGACGCCGCGCTGTCGAAGGCGAAGCCACCGGCCCAGGGCGGCGACGAAACCGCTTATCTCAAGGCGTTTCTCGACGCGCGCAAGGTGGTCATGAAGAAGGAAGAGGCGCACGCGGACACCTCCCGCGTCGACACCGAACAGCTCGTCTTCCTCAACGACGGCAACCTCGATCTGCACACGCCGCTGAAGTGGAAGGTCTACGGCGACCCGTACGAGATCAACTGAACCCGCAACAGGTTCTCGCGGTCACCGCGCACAGCGCGTCCGCATGGGACCACGACGGCGGCCGCTGGGTACGGGCACTCGGTCCGTACCCAGCGGACGTCGGCGCGCAAGGAATCGGCGTTGCGAGCGAAGGACTTTCGCGCACGCCCGCCGGAATCTGGCCGCTCACCGAGGCGTTCGGCATCGAGCCGAACCCGGGCACCCGGCTCCCCTGCCGGCAGGTGACCACTTTGGACTGGTGGGTGTCCGATGTGCACTCTCCGCTCTACAACACGCATTACCGAGGCGCACCAGGCCCATTCGATGAAGCGGCGGGCGAGAATCTCGGTACGGCAGGCCCGGCGTACGCGCACGCGGTGGTGATCGACTACAACCGCTCGCCGGTCGTGCCCGGCGCCGGTTCGGCGTTCTTCCTGCACGTGGCCACCGGCGGGCCGACCGCGGGCTGTGTCGCGCTGGCCCGCGACGAGCTGATCGCCGTGCTGCGCTGGCTCGATCCCGCTCGGAATCCCGTTATCGCAATAACTGGTCGGCCGTCCGCGTGTTGATGACCCGTTCCGGCCCGATGCCCGCGTTTTCCGCCCGCTCGCAGCCGTAGACCTGCCAGTCGAGCTGGCCGGGCGCGTGCGCGTCGCTGTCGATGGCGAACTCGCAGCCCAGCTCGACGGCCTGGCGCAGCAACCGCGTCGGCGGATCGAGCCGGTCCGGCCGCGAGTTGATCTCCACCGCCACCCCGTTTTCGCGGCAGGCGGTGAACACCTTCTCCGAGTTGAACTGCGACTCCGGCCTGCTCCGTCCGCCGACCAGCCGTCCGGTGCAGTGCCCCAGCACGCGGACGTGCGGGTTCTCGACAGCGGCCAGCATCCGCGGGGTCATCTCCCGTGCGGGCATGCGGAGCTTCGAGTGCACGCTCGCCACCACGAAATCCAGCCGGTCCAGCAGCTTCTCGGTCTGGTCGAGCGCGCCGTCGTCGAGGATGTCGACCTCGATGCCGTGCAGCAGGCGAAACGGGGCCAGCTGCTCGTTCACCCGCGCGACTTCGTCCATCTGCGCGCGCAGCCGCTCCGGGGACAGGCCGCGCGCGACGGTCAGCCGCGGCGAATGGTCGGTGAGCACGATCCACTCGTGCCCCAGCTCGCGTGCCGTCTCGGCCATCTCGAGGATCGGGCTGCCGCCGTCGGACCAGTCGGAGTGCGTGTGACAGTCGCCGCGAAGCGCCGTACGCAACGCACCGCCGTCCGGGAACTTGCTTTCGGGCAGCTTCGCCGCGTACGCAGGCGTACGGTCGTGCCACGCGTCTTCAATGACCCCAGCAGTGGCTTTGCCGATCCCCTTCAACGCCTGAAGCGTCTTCGCACCGACGCGGGACGTCAGCTCGTCCTCGGACAACCGGTCGACCACCGCGGCGGCCTGACGGAACGCGCGCACCCGGTAAGTGGGTTCACCGGCGCGTTCGAGCTGGAAGGCGATGTCGCGCAGGGCGCGGGCCGGGTCCATGACTCCTGTTTTACCCGTTCAGCCGCGCCGAGGCAGCTCGTGCAGCTCGACGTCGCCGAGCCGGCCGTCGCGGATTTCGGCGGTTTGGTAGGTGCAGAACGGCTGCCGCCGCCGGTCGGTCGGCGAACCGGGGTTGAGCAGCCGCAGCCCGCCGGGCGTCACTGAATCCCACGGGATGTGGCTGTGGCCGAAGATCAGCACGTCCACGTCGGGATACCGCGCATCGCAGCGGGCCGGACGGCCCTTCGCGTCGCCGGTCTCGTGGACCACCGCCAGCCGGACGCCCTCCAGTGTCTCGCGCGCCACCTCGGGCAGACGTTTCCGCAGTTCAGGACCGTCGTTGTTGCCGTAGACGCCGATCAGCCGGGCGCTGCGGGCATCAAGCGCGTCGAGAGTGTCCACGTCGACCCAGTCGCCCGCGTGCACCACGACATCGGCCTGCGCGACTTCGTCCCAGACCTGCGCCGGCAGTTCCTTCGCCCGCTTGGGCAGGTGGGTGTCCGCGAGGAGCAGCAACCGCACGCCGTCACTCCTCCCCGATCGCCTCGAGCACGTGGTCTAGGAACGCCGCGATGTGCGCTCGCAGCAGCTCCGCCGCGCCGTCCTCGTCGCCCTTCTTCGCGGCGGCGAGCACGGCCTTGTGCTCGTTCCATTCCTTGCGCCAGCTGGGATTCGCGTCCCAGCCGACGACCGTGATCAGCGCCGCGCGGTCGCGCAGATCGTCCAGCATCGACACCATCAGCGGGTTGCCGCAGCCCGCGTACAGCGCGCGATGGAACCGCCGGTTCAACAGGCTCATCGTGGTCTGGTCGGCATCGGCGGCCGAGGCTTCCTTGAGGATCTGCCCGGCCTCGTCGAACCCCGTCCGGTCCGCCGAACGCACGGCGCGGCGCAGCGCTTCGGGCTCCAGCACCATCCGCACGTCGTAGACCGACCGCGCCAGCTCCGCGTCGACCACGCACACCGAGGCGCCCTTGTACGGGCTGAACGTGACCAGCCCGGTGTTGGACAGCACCTTGAGCGCCTCGCGCACGGGCGTCTTCGACACCCCGAGCCGCGCGGCCAGCTCCGCCTCCACCAGCTGCTGACCGGGCACCAGCTCGCGGGCGAGAATGCCGCGCCGGATCTCCTCCAGCACCACCTCGGTGCGGGAGGCGGGGAGGCTGAACGTGGACGGCATGCCGACCCTCCTGGCTTTCGCGCTCGTCCCCGCACATTCAACCAGGCGGGCGTCTCCGAGCGTCGACACGTACGATCATATATCAGATGCCATCCGCCGACCGAGGAGACGCAGCCCGATGAAGGCACCCGAGGACTTGCGCAGCCACCGCTGGTTCGGCGGCGACGACCTGCGGAATTTCAGCCACCGCACCCGCGCCCGCCAGCTCGGCTACGAGGCCGAGGAGCACCTCGGCAAGCCGGTGATCGGCATCCTCAACACCTGGAGCGACATCAACCCGTGCCACCAGCACCTGCGCGAACGCGCGGAGCAGGTCAAGCGCGGCGTGTGGCAGGCGGGCGGATTCCCGCTGGAGTTCCCGGTGGCGACGCTGTCGGAGACCTACCAGAAGCCGACGCCGATGCTGTACCGGAATCTGCTGGCGATGGAGACCGAGGAACTGCTGCGGTCGTATCCGGTCGACGGCGCGGTGCTGATGGGCGGCTGCGACAAGACCACCCCGGCGCTGCTGATGGGTGCCGCGAGCGCGGGGCTGCCGTCGATTTTCGTGCCCGCCGGGCCGATGCTGCGCGGAAACTGGCGCGGCGAGGTGCTCGGCAGCGGCACCGACATGTGGAAGTACTGGGACGAACGGCGCGCGGGCACGATCGGCGACCGCGAACTGGCCGAACTGGAACGCGGTCTCGCCCGCTCCCCCGGACACTGCATGACGATGGGCACCGCGTCGACCATGACGTCCGCCGCCGAGGTACTCGGGCTGACGCTGCCCGGCGCGGCGTCGATCCCGGCGGTCGATTCCGCGCACCACCGGATGGCCGCGGCGAGCGGCGCGCGGATCGTGGGCATGGTGCGGGAAGACCTCACGATCGCGAAGATCCTCGACGAACGCGCGTACGCCGACGCGATCACCACGGTGCTGGCGCTCGGCGGGTCGACCAACGCGGTGATCCACCTGATCGCGATGGCCGGGCGCAGCGGGATCTCCTTGTCCTTGAAGGATTTCGACGAGATCGCACGGCGGGTGCCGGTGCTGGCGAACATCCGGCCGGGCGGCGACTGGCTGATGGAGGACTTCTATTACGCGGGCGGCCTGCCCGGGCTGTTGTCCCGCTTGACCGACCTGCTGCACCTCGACCGGATCACCGTCACCGGGCGTCCGCTCGCCGACTCTCTCGCCGACGCCCGCGTGCACAACGACGACGTGATCCGCGCGCGCGACAACCCGGTCGCCAGCGAAGGCGGCGTGGCCGTGCTGCACGGGAACCTCGCTCCCGGCGGCGCGGTGATCAAGCACATCGCCGCCGACCCGTCCCTGCTGACCCACACCGGTCCGGCGGTGGTTTTCGACAACTACGCGGACCTGAAGAAGCGCATCGACGACCCGGCGCTGGGTATCACCGCCGATTCCGTATTGGTGCTGCGCGGGTCCGGTCCGCTCGGCGGTCCCGGGATGCCCGAGTACGGGATGCTGCCGATCCCGGCGCACCTGCTGGAACAAGGCGTGCGGGACATGGTGCGGATCTCCGACGCCCGGATGAGCGGCACCAGCTACGGCGCGTGCGTGCTGCACGTGGCCCCGGAATCGCACGTCGGCGGTCCGCTCGCGCTCGTCCGCGACGGCGACCTGATCACCCTGGACGTGCCTTCCCGGACGTTGCGGCTGCAGGTGGACGACGCCGAGCTGGAGCGTCGCCGCGCTTCGTGGGCCGCCCCCGCGCCGAGGTTCGAGCGGGGTTACGGTGCGCTGTACGCGGAGCACATCACGCAGGCCGACGAGGGCTGCGACTTCGACTTCCTCGCCCGCGCCGGCGCCAATCCGGAACCGGACGCCGGGTGACCGGTTTGTTCCGCTGGGGGCAGTAGTCCGGCATGTCCGGCTCGGCCCGTACGCTGTGCCCCTGACCGCAGCGAATCGAAGGGGTCGTAGAGGTGCAGTACGAACCGCGCTGGCCGGAAACCGACAGCGACCAGACCGAGATCCTGCCGGTCGTGCCGCCCGAGGAACCTCCGTCCCCGCCGCGAAGGCGCGGCCTGCGCAAAGCGGGCTGGATCAGCGGCGGCGTGCTCGGCGTCCTGGTCGTCGCCTACCTCATCGACCTGCTGACCAGCCAGGGCCGGGTGCCGCGCGGCGTCGTCGTGGCCGGCGTGGACGTCGGCGGGCTGGAGCGGCCGGTCGCCGAACGCGAACTGCGCGGGAAGATCGAACCGCGGCTCACCCAGCCGCTCACCGTCACCGCGGGCAACGCGCACACCAAGCTGTCGCCGACCGAGGCCGGGCTGGGGCTCGACTGGAGCGGCACCCTCGACCAGGCGGGCGACCAGCCGGTCAACCCCTTCACCCGGCTCGCGTCGTTCTTCAGCACCCGGGAACTGGGCGTCGTGTCGCACGTCGAGGCCGAGAAACTCGACCCGGCGCTCGAGGACCTGCGCGGGCGCGTCGACCGGGAGCCGGTCGAGGGCACGATCCGGTTCGACGGCGCCACCCCGGTCGCGGTGCCGCCGCAGGCCGGGCAAAAGCTCGATGTCGCGGCCGCTCGCGCGAAGGTGCTGAGCGGCTGGGCTTCCAGCAACGAACTGACGCTGCCGGTCGCGCCGACGCCGGTTCGCACCACCGCCGAGGGCGTCCAGCGGGCGCTCGCCGAATTCGCCAAGCCCGCGGTGTCCGCGCCGATCGTGGTCAAGGGCGAAGGCGCGGACGCGACCCTGACGCCGGAGCAGATCGCCGGCGCGCTCACGTTCGTGCCCGGCGACGGCGGCGGCCTCGCCCCGCAGGTCGACCCGAAGAAGGTCACCGACGCGCTCGCGCCGCAGCTGAAGTCCACCGAACAGGAGGGCAAGGACGCGGCCATCGCGTTCTCCGGCGGCAAACCGGTCGTCGAACCGTCCGCCGACGGCAACACGGTCGACTGGGAGCAGAGCCTCAAGCCGCTGCCGAACACGCTGAAGCAGACCGATTCGCGCGAGCTGAAGGCGATCTACAAGAAGACGCCCGCGAAGGTCACCACCGAGCAGGCGGACAAGCTGGGCGTCAAGGAAGTCATCGGCGAATTCAGCACCGGCGGGTTCGCCGCCGACTCCGGCACGAACATCCGCGTGGTCGCCGAGAAGGTGAACGGCGCGATCGTGAAACCGGGAGAAACGTTCAGCCTCAACGGGTTCACCGGTCCGCGCGGACGTCCGCAGGGCTACGTCGAGGCTGGTGTGATCGAAAACGGCGCGCCCGCCCGCGAGGTCGGCGGCGGCATTTCGCAGTTCGCCACCACGCTGTACAACGCGGCGTACTTCTCCGGAATGAAGGACGCCGGGCACAAGGAACACAGCTACTACATCAGCCGTTACCCGGCCGCGCGCGAGGCCACGGTGTTCCAGAATCCCAACGGCGCCAGCGTGATCGATCTGAAGTTCACCAACGACTCGGACACCGGCGTCGCGATCCAGACGGTCTGGACGCCGTCGTCGATCACCGTGAAACTGTGGGGCACCAAGCGGTACACCGTCGAATCGGTTCCCGGCGAGCGGTCGAACCCGACGCCGCCGCCGACGAAACCGGGTCCGGCGGAGAACTGCCACGCGTCCAACGGCGCGCCCGGTTTCACCGCGAGCGACACCCGGATCCTGCGGGACGCCGCGTCGGGCCGGGAAGTTTCGCGGCACACCCGGTCGGTCCGCTACAACCCGCAGCCGAAGATCACCTGCGGGGAGTAGCGAGCCGCTGCATCGTGGCGGCCACCGCCAGGTCGACGGCGAAGGAAAACTCCGCTTCGTGATCACACCGCGCCAGATGCGGCGCGGATTCGACGACGGCGGGAAGTTCGGTCTGCTCCAGTTCGGCCCGGCGGCGGGCGATTCCGGCTTCGTCGGTGACGCCGAACGCCGGTCCCGCGCCGGCCTCGCGCAGGAGCGAGCCGACCACGACGGCCAGCAGCGACCGCAGCAGGTGCACAGCCTCTTCGGGGGACGCGCCTGCCTTGCGCAGCACCGAAAGCACGGCTTCGACCGGCGCGAGCGCGGCGATGGACGGCAACTGTCTGGTTAGGACGAGCGCGGCGGCCTGCGGATGCGCGCGCGTCGCCTTTCGGAAGGACTGGGCGATCGCGCGGAGGTCTTCTTCGGGCTGACCGGTCAAGTCCGGGAGGTCGATCCCGCCGAGCACGTGCCCGGCGACGGCGTCGAGCAAGGCTTCTTTGCCGTCGATGTGGTGGTAGAGGCTCTTCGCGTCCACGCCGAGGCGCTGCCCGACGGTCCGCATGCTCACCGCTGCCGCGCCGTCGGCGTCGACTACTTCCAGCGCGGCCGTCAGGATCGCTTCCCGCGACAGCCGGGCGTCTCCCTTGCGCGGGCGTCCCCGGCGCGTCGTGGTGTTCACGGCTCCATCATGGCGCACTTGCGTTAAACCCACAGCGTGGATTAAATTGCGGTTCCGCTCTCCCGGCTTGGAGGAACCCGTGGACCCGTTGGCGATCCCCGCGCCCGAAGTGCTGCGAGCCCGGCAAAAGCTCGTCCTCGACCACTTCCACGACGAGGTGCGCCAGGACTGGGACGACGTGCTGGCGACGTTCCCGCACCCGCGCTACGAGATCGTCCCGACGATGACCGTGCACGACGGCGATTCCGCAGTGCGCGGCTACTACGACGAAACGCGTCGCGCTTTTCCCGATCAAGACCACGAAATCATCGCGCTGCGGCACAGCGCAGATGCGGTAATCGTTGAGTTCTGGCTTCTCGGCACGCATCTCGGACCACTCGGCACGATTCCGCCGACCGGGCGGCGGTTCCGGGTCCGGATGACCGCGTACTTCCTGTTCGACGCCGGCGAACAGCTGGTGTGCGAACGCATTTACTTCGACACGCTCACCATGCTCCGCCAGCTGCTGCGCGCGTACGACGTCCGGAAACCCACGTCCTGGCCCAAGCTCGTCCGGGCCGTGCGCGGGCTGCTGGCGATGTCCGGAACCCCTGATCCCCGGCTTTCCGGCACCACTCCGCCGGAGCTGTCCGCTTTTTGTCGGTGACCCCTTGTACAGTCGGGCGCACACCACGGGAAGGGGGAACCGGTGTCCGACGACGCGGCCATGGGGCTTTACGGACTCACCAAACGGTTCGGGACCACGCTGGCAGTAGACGATGTGCGGCTGGAAGTGCCACGAGGGTCGTTCTTCGGCCTCGTCGGGCCCAACGGAGCCGGGAAAACGACGTCGTTGTCGATGGCGGTCGGGCTGCTTCGGCCGGACGCCGGCGAAGCGCGCGTGTTCGGAGTGGACGTTTGGCGGGAACCGGAACGGGCGAAAAGCCTGATCGGGGTTCTTCCGGACGGATTGTCCATTCCGGAGCGGCTCACCGGGCGGGAACTGCTGACGTACATGGGCTTGCTGCGCGGGCTCGCGCCGGACACGGTCGCCGAACGCGCGCAGGAACTGCTCGGCGTGCTGGAGCTGACGGACGCCGAGCGCACGCTCGTCATCGACTATTCCGCGGGCATGCGCAAGAAGATCGGCCTCGCGACGGCGTTGCTGCACGGCCCCCGGCTGCTCGTGCTGGACGAACCGTTCGAGGCGGTCGACCCGGTTTCGGCGTCGACGATCCGCACGATCCTGCAGCGGTTCGTCGCTTCCGGCGGCGCGGTCGTGCTGTCGAGCCACGTGATGGCGTTGGTGGAACAGCTGTGCAGCCACGTCGCGGTGATCACGCGCGGGCGCGTCGTCGCCGCGGGCGCGGTGGCTGACGTACGGGGCGAAGGCACGCTGGAAGACGCGTTCGTGCACATTGTCGGCGGGCGGACCGGTGGAGCGGAGGGGCTGGCGTGGTTGGCGTCCTCGTCCGACTGAAGCTGCGGGTCCTGCGCAACTCTCTGCGCGGGCGGCAGATCGCCGGAATCGTCGTCGGCGGCGTCTTCGGTCTCCTGGCGGCCGCGTTCACGGTCGGCGTCGCGGTGTTCCCGGCGCCGGAAGCGCGGATCACCGTCGACCTGCTCACCTCGGTCTACGCGGTGTGGATGGTCGGCTGGGTGCTCGCGCCGATCGCGACCGGCGGCGGAGACGACACCCTGCGGCCGGAACACTTCGCGCTGCTGCCGATCGGCCGGCGCAAGCTGGCGGTGGGCCTGCTCGCGGCGAGTTTCGTGGGCGTCACGGCGCTGGTAAGCCTGCTGGCGTTCCTCGGGCTGGTGTTCTACGGGCTGCGGTTCGGCGCCGGAGCGGCGCTCGTCGGGCTCGTGTTCACGGTGCTGCAGCTGGCGTTCGTGGTGTTGCTGTACCGCGTGGTGATGGCCGCGCTCGGCGCGCTGCTGACGTCACGCAAGGGCAAGGAACTGGGCATCATCCTGGTGGCGCTCACCGGGTTGTCCGGCGTCGCGGTGAACTACGTGATGAAGAGCGTCGGCCCGGCGATCGTCACCGGCCAGATGCCCGGTTTCGTCAGCGTCATGCACGCGCTGCCGTCCGGTTGGGGCACGCTCGCGGTGCACGCCGCCGGGGTCGGCAATTGGGGCACCGTCTGCGGCCTCTTCGCCGCATTGCTCGGCGCAGTGGCGGTTCTGGTCCTGGTCTGGGGCGCGTTGCTGGCCCGTCAGGTCACCACCCCGTCCTTCCGCGGTGCCTCCCGCACCCGCGCGAAGAGCACCCGGACGCGGCGCAGCCTGCTGCCCGCCACTCCGGTCGGTGCCGTGGCGCGCAAGGAGCTTTACACCTGGTGGCGGGACGCCCGCCGACGCGTCGCTCTGCTGTCGACGCTGCTCATCGGCTTCGTCATCACTGTCGTGCCAGCCCTGTCCGGCGGTGGCGGACAGTCGGTGATGCTGCCGTATTTCGGGGTCGCAGTGGTGGTTTTCGCGTCCATGCAGTCCGGCAACCTGTACGGAATGGACGGCAGCGCTCTCTGGCACACGCTGGTCGTCCCCGGTGCCGAACGCGCCGACGTACGCGGCCGGCAACTGGCGTGGGCCCTGATCGTCGCCCCCGTGGCCTTGGTGCTGGCGCTGGTCCTGCCCGGCGTCACCGGCGTGCCGGGCGCGTACCCGTGGGTCCTCGGCCTAGTCCCGGCGACGCTGGGCGCCGGAGCCGGAATCCTGATGCTGCAATCGGTCTTCCTGGCGTTCCCGCTGCCGGATCAACGCCGCAGCGGCAGCCCGTGGTCGTCCGGCGGGCGGCCCGGTTGCGCCCGCGCCGCCCTGATGCTGGCGACGACGCTGCTCATCGTGCTCGGCGCGTTGCCGGTGGTGGCGCTGTGCGTGGCCGGAAAGCTCGCGGACCTGCCCGTGCTTCAGTGGCTGGGCATTCCCGCCGGGATCGCGACCGGCGTCGCACTGGCGTGGTGGTGGGGTTCGCTCGCTCAGCAACGCCTAGTCGCGCGCGGCCCGGAGCTGCTGGCGACCGTCTCCAAAGAACGGTGACAGATTTTTCCCACCGGGTGTCGAATGGCGTCGAGCGCGTTCGTAGCCAAGGTAAGAGACCCGGTTTGAGGAGTTCGCCATGAAGCAATATCTGCTTGCTGTCCAAGGAGACGAAACCACGCTGGAGACCGGCGACGAACTGGCCGCCCAGATGGCCCGCACCACGAAGGTCACCGACGACATGAAGGCCGCCGGCGCCTGGGTCTTCGTCGGCGGTTTGCGGCCCTCGCACGCCACCACAGTGGTCCGCCCGGCGAACGGCACCACCACGACGACCGACGGCCCGTTCGCCGAAACGAAGGAGCAGCTGGGCGGCTTCTGGGTGATCCGATGCGCGGACCTGGACGAAGCCCTGTCCTGGGCCGATAAGTGCGCCCAAGCCTGTGGCCGCCCCATCGAAGTACGCCCGTTCGCCGACGGCCCGGAGGACGTTGCGTGACGCTGGACGCGGTCTACCGAGCCGAGTACGGCCGCTGCGTCGCCACCCTGACCCGCCTCCTCGGCGACATCGGATTAGCCGAGGAGGCGGTGCAGGACGCCTTCGCCATCGCCGTCACCGCCTGGGCCGAGTCGTTGCCGGCCAACCCCGGCGCCTGGATCGTGACCACCGCCCGAAACCGCGCGATCGACCGCCTCCGCCGCGAATCCACCCGCGAGGCCCGGCACGCGCAAGCCCTGCTCCTCCACCAGCCCGGCGAACCAGCAGAGGAGGGCCCCGTGCGCGACGACCAGTTGCGGATGATCTTCACCTGCTGCCACCCGGCCCTGTCGCCCCTCGCGCAGACCGCACTGACCCTGCGCCTGCTGGGCGGTCTGGAAACCGCCGAAATCGCACGCGCGTACCTGGTCCCGGAACCGACGATCGCCCAGCGCATCGTCCGGGCCAAGAAGAAGATCCGCGACGCCGGCATCCCGTACCGGGTCCCCGACGAGGCCGCCCTGCCCGATCGCCTGGCCTCTGTCCTGACGGTGCTGTACCTGGTTTTCAACGAGGGCTACACCTCGACCTCCGGCCCCCTGGTGCGGACAGACCTGTGCCTGGAAGCCGTCCGCCTGACGCGCGCCCTGGCCGGCCTGATGCCCGACGAGCCCGAGGTCCAAGGCCTGCTGGCCCTGCTCCTCCTGAGCGAAGCCCGCCGCCCGGCCCGCGTCGACTCCGCTGGCGACCTCGTCGTCCTGACCGCACAGGACCGCTCGCTGTGGAACCAGGACCTGATCGCCGAAGGCCACGCCCTGGTAAGGCAATGCCTGCGCCGCGGCCAGCCCGGGCCGTACCAGTTGCAAGCCGCCATCAACGCCGTCCACACCGATGGCGCCACGACGGATTGGCGGCAAGTACTGGCCCTCTACGACCAGCTCCTGGCCCATGCGCCAACCGCCGTGGTCGCCCTGAACCGCGCCGTCGCAGTCGCCGAAGTACACGGCCCAGAACTGGCCCTGGCCCTAGTGGACGAACTGCAACTGCCCGGCTACCACCTGCTCCCCGCCACCCGAGCGGATCTGCTGACCCGTCTGGGCCGCCGCGCGGAAGCCGAAGCCGCCTACACCGAGGCGATCACGTTGGCCACGAACGACACCGAACGGACGTTCCTTGAGACCCGCCGGTCGCGGCTCGGCGGGGATGTCTGAGCCTGGTCTCGCTTCCTGCCCCAGCGCTGGTCCTTCGCTCCGGCCGTTGCCACGGTTCGGCTCGGCGGGGCTTTTGGCTTCCGTTCGCCGTCTCTGCTTGCCTCGCCCAATAACCAGCGCAGGCCAGCCCGCGGACACCGGCTGGTGTCCGACCCGGCACGGCATTCAACCCCCGTCAACCAGCCCGCGAGAACACACCGCGGCGTAATTCGCCGGAGCTTCCGCCTTCCGCCGCCAGGACCCCGCCCATCCGCTGGATCAGGCTCGTCCGCCAAGTCAGCTAAGCCCAGCGATAACGGCGAGGACGGCGAGGACGGGGCTCAGGCGGGCACCGAGCCAATTCGCCGGAGCCCCGCGTCACCCGAGACGAAGCCGGACCGCTTCCTGCGCAACCGACTGCAGCCCACTCAAGCCGGGCCGTCGTCCCGCCATCGTCAGGCCATTCCACCCAACGACACCTCACCACACCAACCGACCGCAATCCACCTGGGCCGCCAACTGATCCATCCGTCCAGCCTGCCGCCTGCTCACCAAACGAACCGACCGCAACCCGCCTAGGCCGCCAGCTAATCCATCCGTCCGGCCTGCCGCCTGCTCACCGATCCCAACCGCCCGCTTCCGGTCAGCCCACTAGCGCCGCATCGCCTGCCAGCTAGTTCCCTCAGCCCCTCCTCTCCACTCCGCCAGCCGCACCCGTCAAGGAAGCGCCGCCAGCGATTCCTCCAGCACCGTGTCCGGAAGTTCGTTGTCCACCATGTCCCCCGCCAGATACGCCCCGTACGCGGGCAGGTCGAGGTGCGCGTGTCCGCAGAGCGCCGTCAAGATCACCTTCTCCTCGCCAGTCTCCTTGCAGCGCAACGCTTCCTGGATGCACGCGGCCAGCGCATGCGTCGGTTCCGGCGCGGGAATGATGCCTTCCGTGCGGGCGAACTGCACCCCCGCGGCGAAACATTCCTGCTGACCGATCGCGAGGGCCTCGATGAGACCCAGCTCGTAGATGTGCGAGATCAGCGGCGACATCCCGTGGTAGCGCAGGCCTCCGGCGTGGATCGGGTCCGGGATGAAGCCGTGGCCGAGCGTGTGCATTTTCAGCAGGGGCGTGAGGCCAGCAGTGTCGCCGAAGTCGTAGGCGTAGCGGCCTCGGGTGAGGGTCGGGGAGGCCGCCGGTTCGACCGCGCGGATCACCGGGTTCATCCGGCCGGCCAGTTTTTCCCGCAGGAACGGGAAAGCAAGCCCGCCGAAGTTGGAACCGCCGCCGGTGCAGCCGACGAGCACGTCCGGGGTGTCGCCGGCCAGTTCGAACTGCCGGAGGGCTTCCTCGCCGATCACCGTCTGGTGCAGCAGCACGTGGTTGAGCACGCTGCCCAGCGCGTACCGCGCACCCGGATCCGCCGCGGCCTGCTCGACGGCTTCGCCGATCGCGATCCCGAGACTGCCCGTCGACTGCGGGTTCTCCGCCAGGATCGCGCGGCCGGCGGCAGTGCGGTCCGATGGACTCGGGTACACCTGCGCGCCGAAGGTCTCCATCATCAGCTTGCGGTACGGCTTCTGGTCATACGACGCCCGCACCTGCCAGACCTCGCACGACAGCCCGAAGGTCGCGCACGCGAACGCCAGCGCGCTGCCCCACTGCCCGGCGCCGGTCTCGGTGGTGAGCCGCGTGACGCCCTCGGCCGCGTTGTAGAACGCCTGCGGCACAGCGGTATTCGGCTTGTGCGAGCCGACCGGGCTGACGCCCTCGTACTTGTAGTAGATCCGCGCCGGGGTCCCGAGCGCCTTCTCCAGCCGACGGGCACGGTAGAGCGGAGACGGACGCCAGAGCCGGTAGACGTCGCGGACTTCCTCGGGAATGTCGATGTACCGCTCGGTCGTGACTTCCTGCTCGATGAGCGCCTGCGGGAACAGCGGGGCCAGGTCCGCGGGCCGACGGGCTCGCGCGTTCCCGGATGCGGCGGCGGAGGCGGCGGCTCGGGCAGGTCCGGCACCACGTTGCACCACTGCGCCGGGAGATCGGCCTCGTCCAGGATGTATTTCGTCCGTTCTGCCATGACGCCTCCTCGGTCGGCGGACCCCAACGTAAGCCGGGCGGCGGGAGAAGCCAAGCGCCGGAGCGCGCGAGGGGACCCCTCGCGCGGACAAAACGGCAGGTCCACCCGTGTGGGCGACCTGTCCACAATGGAGGGTGTGGAGGATTCGCCGGAAACCGTTTCCGGCGGGCACCGGTTTTTGTCGGTGGGTGGCGGTAGGTTCGTTGGCATGGCGACATTGGTGACGTTCCACGCCCATCCGGACGACGAGGCGATCATGACCGGCGGCGTGATGCGCAAGGCGGCCGACGAGGGGCACCGTGTGGTGCTCGTGGTGGCCACGCGCGGGGAAAAGGGCGAGATCCCCGAGGGCCTGCTCGACGACGGCGAGCAGCTCGCGGACCGGCGCGTGAAGGAAACGCAGGCGGCGGCCGAGGTGCTGGGTGTCTCGCGGGTGGAGTTCTTGGGATACCAGGACTCCGGAATGATGGGCGACCCGTCGAACGACGGCCCGGACACGTTCTGGAGCGCGCCGGTCGAAGAAGCGGCGGAACGGCTGGCGACGATCCTGCGCGAGGAATCGGCCGACGTGCTCACGGTCTACGACGACTTCGGCGTCTACGGCCACCCGGACCACATCCAGGTCCACCGCGTCGGCATGCGAGCGGCCGAGCTCGCGGGCACGCCGCGGGTCTACCAGGGCTCGGCGAACCGCGACCAGATCCGCCGAGCCGCCGAATCCGCGCGGGCAGCGGGCGAGGAAGGCGGCCCGGACGAGGAGATGGTCATCGGCAAACCGGAAGCCGAGCTGACGGCCGAAGTGGACGTCACGGCATACCTGAAGGTGAAGCGGGCCGCGATGCGCGCGCACCAGAGCCAGATCAGCGAGGAGTCGTTCTTCCTTGCCCTGCCGGACGACAAGTTCGGCGAGGCGTTCGGGACGGAATGGTTCATCCGGGAAGGACAGGGGCCGGGGGTGACCGAGACGGATCTGATGAAGGGGCTCTGACTGGGGCTGGGCGAGCCGCGGGGGCGCGGGGTTTTCGACGCGGGTCACGGGACCCGGGCCGGGCGGGGCCGGGCCGGGTCGGGCCGGGCGGGGCCGGGTCGGGCCGGGCGGGGCCGGGTCGGGTCGGGCGGGGCCGGGTCGGGTCGGGTCGGGAGGTTGGCGCCGACGGTCGCACGCGGTCGGGATTTCCAGCGCGGATCTTTGGGCCCAGTCCGGTCGGCGGATCGACGCCAGCGGAGCCGTCCACAGGCACGGTTCCCAGGCCCAGATCGCTGACCGAGCCCGGTCAGCGGACCGACGCCAACTGAGCCGTCCACAGGCACGGTTCCAGGCGCGGGTCACGAGACCAGACCCAGTCGGCGGGTTGGCACGGGCGGTCGCACGCGAGCGCGATCTTCCGACGCGGATCGCTAGCCGAGGCCAGTCGGCTAGCGACGCCAATTGAGCCGCCCGCAGGCGCGGGTCACGGGGCCAGGTCGGGTCGGCAGGTTGGCACCGACGCTCGCACGCGGGCACGGGGCTCTGGCACGATGGCTAGCCGAGTCCGGTCGGCGGACCGGCACCAGCGGAGCCGCCCACAGAGGCGATTCCCAGGAACAGTCCGCAAACCGAGCCCGGTCGGCAGATCGGCACTGGCGATCCCACGCTGACCGAACGTGAAGAGCGGCCGGGTCCGCCGTGGGCCGGTGGTTGAGGGCGAAACTGACCGTGCCCGGAGCGGGCGGGGTTTTCTCGCTGGACACCGTGCAAGGCGGCCCCGCAGCCTCAGGCAGGTGCTCAGAACTCAGTTCGAACGAGGCCGTAAGAGCACAGACTCGTGCTGATCCGACGTGATGGTCCCCGCAAACGGGCCGCCATCACGAAGGACTAGCGGGCTCCGCCTCCCCGACTCGCGCCGCTGCCAGCCGCACCGCGTCCAGGATTTTCTCGTACCCGGTGCAGCGGCACAGATTGCCCGCCAGGGCTTCGCGAATCTCCGGGTCCGTCGGGGCGGTCACGCGGTGCACGAGTTCATGTGCGGCGACGACCAACCCCGGCGTGCAGAAACCGCACTGCACGGCGCCGGCCTCGACGAACGCTTGTTGCACCGCGTCCAGTTCGTCGCCGTCCGCGAGGCCCTCGACGGTGCGGACATTCCTGCCTTCTGCCTGGCCCGCGGCGACCAGGCACGAACACACTGGGGCACCGTCCAAATACACTGTGCACGAACCGCATTCGCCCTGTTCGCAGGCGTTCTTCGAGCCCGGCAAGCCCAGTTGGTCACGCAGCACGAACAGCAGGCTCTGCCCTTCCCAGACCTCGTCGACGGTCCGGGGTTCGTCATTGACAGTGAGGTTCAGGCGCATTTCGGCTGCCCGCCTTTCCGATAGTCTTCCCAGGCCCACTTCACCGTCCGGCGGGCCAGTACTGCGATCGCGTGGACGCGGTAATCCGCGCTGCCCCGGACGTCGTCGATCGGGGACGCGGCGCTCGCGGCCAGTTCGCCGAAGCGGCGGACCACCGGGTCCGGCAGCGGGGCGCGGGACTCCCACGAATCGGAGAGGGCGTCGCGGAGGAAGTCCTCGGCGGCGGTGGCCCGGCGCGGCGTCGGGGCGGCCGATCCCACGGCCGCGCCCACCCAGCCGGTTTCCGGGGCCAGGTCCAGCGCGAACGAGCACACCGCGATGACCATCGCGTTGCGGGTGCCGACTTTCGCGAACTGCTGCGGGCCGGTCGCGACCGGGAGATGGATGGCGGCGATCAGCTCGTCCGGGGCCAGTGCGTTGCGTTTGACGCCTTGGTAGAACTCCGTCGCCGGGATCATCCGGGTGCCGCGCACGGACGCGACCTCGATCGTCGCGTCGCAGGCCAGGAGCATCGGGTGGGTGTCGCCGGCCGGGGAGGCCGCACCCAGGTTTCCGCCGACGGTGCCGCGGTTGCGGATTTGCGGAGAGCCGACGGTGCGGCTGGCCATCGCCAATCCCGGCAGCCGAGTGCCCAGTTCGGTGATGATCCGGGTGTACGACACACCCGCACCCAGCCGGATCCGGCCGTCTTTCTCGGTCCACTCGGTCAGGTCGCCGATCCGGGTGAGGTCGAGCAGCGCGGTCGGGCGGCGGTGGTCGAAGTTGAGTTCGACGAGGACGTCGGTGCCGCCGGCCAGGGGGACGGCGTCCGGGCGGTCGGACTTCACCGCCAGGGCTTCCGCCCAGGTCGCAGGGGTCAGGAAATCCACGGGGCACCTCCGGCCTCGGGCAGGAACGGGATAGGTCGAACAAGCAGAACGGCCGCGTTGGGGAAGCCGGTTACGCGGCTGTGCCCGGCGACGACTCGGCCGCTGCGGCGCATGGCGGTCACGAACGCGGCCGATGCCGCCCGGACCAACCCAGCCACCGCAGCTGTCACGAAGCGGTGCCCGACGCCAATCCAGCCACCGCAGCTCACGATGGTCACGAAGCGGCACCCCACGCCGCCTGTGCCAACCCAGCCATCGCGACGCGCGGTAGTCACGACGCGGGCCCCGCCGTCGACCCGGCCATCGCAGCTCGCGGCAGTCACGAAGCGGCTGGCAGATCCGCACCGCGATCACCGGCCAGGGCGATGTCGTCTGGGCGGATGGGGGCGTTCGGCAAAGCCAAGCCGGTCGCCGAGCGGAGGGCGTTCAGGATCGCCGGGGTCGAGGACAGGGTCGGCGGCTCCCCTACGCCGTTCAAGCCGTACGGCGAGTCCGGGTGCGGGAATTCGAACAGGCTGATCGGCATCGGCGGCACATCGAGCACGGTCGGGATCAGGTAGTCAGTGAAGGACGGGTTTCGCACTCGTCCCTCGGCGTCCACCAGGATTTCTTCCATCAACGCCAACCCGAGGCCCTGCACGCTCCCGCCTTCGATCTGGCCTTCCACGGCCAGCGGGTTCATCGCCTTGCCGACGTCCTGGGCGGTCGCCAGCTCGACGACCTTCACCAAACCCAATTCGACATCCACATCCACCACCGCGCGGTGGGCGGCGAAAGCGAAAGCGATGTGTGCGTCGCCCTGGCCGGTTTCCGGGTCGATGCCTTGGGTGGGGCGGTGGTGGTATTCGAAGGTGTGCGAAAGAGTCTCCGAACCGACGAGGTCGGCGATGGAGCACACGGGGCGTCCGGCGGAGTCCAGGACTTGATCGTCGGCCAAGGAGAGCGCAGAGAAGCCAGAAGCGGCAGAGGCGCGGCGCAGGAGTTCTCGGGCGAGGTAGCGGCAGGCGCCTTGCACAGCCCCGGTCGACATCCAGGTCATGCGGGAAGCGGACGCGGAGCCAGCGTCGCCGATTTGGGTGTCGGCGGGGAGGACGACTACCCGGGATACGCCTAGTTCCGTGCTCGCCACCTGCGATTGCACTGTCGTAACGCCTTGTCCGCATTCCGCGGCGGCGGTGTGCACCGAGACCACCGGAGCACCGTTTACGACGGCCAAAGCGACTCGGGCGGTCGAGATGTCGTCGACACCGCCTGAGTAGCCGATCGCTTTCACCCCTACCGCGTAGCCGACTCCGCGACGCACCCCCTCGCCGTGCGTCGTGTTGGCGGCTCCGCCGGGGAGGGAAAGCAAGTCGGTCGCGCTGGCGGGCGGCAGCGGACGGTCGCGCAGGGCTTGCAAGAGTTCCGCGACGGGGGCTGGACCGTCGACGGCCTGGCCGGTGGGCAGGACGGTACCTGTGGTCATGGCGTTGCGGAGGCGCAACGCCATCGGGTCCATGCCCAGTTCGTGCGCCAGTTTGTCCATATTGGACTCACAACCGTAGGCGGACTGGACGGCGCCGAAACCGCGCATCGCGCCGCACGGCGGGTTGTTCGTGAACACTGCCAGGCCGTCGATTTCGGCGTTCGGGACCTCGTAGGCACCGGTGACGAAATAGCACGCGTTGGCGATGACTACCGGCGAGGTCGAGGTATAGGCGCCGCCGTCCAAAACCAGGCGGGCTTTTACATAGACCAGCCTGCCGTCCTTGGTGGCTCCGTGTTCGTAGCGCATCTTCGCCGGATGGCGGTGCACGTGGCCGAAGAAGGATTCGTAGCGGTTGTAGGACATCTTCACCGGACGTCCGAGGCGCAGGGCGAGCATGCAGGCGTGCACGTGGACGGAGAGGTCTTCCCGGCCGCCGAAGGCGCCGCCGACGCCTGCCAGGGTAAGTCGCACTTTTTCCGGTGGCAGGCCTAAGCAAGGTGCTAACTGTTCCAGGTCTTTGTGCAGCCATTGCGAGGAAACATAAAGCTCGACGCCACCGTCCTCGGAAGGAATCGCCAGACCGGATTCCGGGCCGAGGAAAGCCTGGTCCTGCATGCCGACCTCGTACTCGCCGGTGACCACGACATCCGCCTCGGCGCGGGCCCGGGAAAGGTCGCCGTGGCGGATTTTCACGTGCCGCACCAGGTTTCCGTCCGGATGTATCGGGCGGACGCCCTCGTCCAGTACCGTCATCGGGTCCGTGACCGGGGTCAGCGGTTCGTAGTCGACGATGATCAGTTTCGCCGCCTGGCGGGCGGTTTCCGGATCGTCGGCGGCGACCAGCGCCACCGGTTCGCCGTGGTAGCGGACCTCGTCGACAGCGAGGACCGGCTGATCGGCGGATTTCATTCCGTACGTTTTCGCGCCGGGCACGTCCTCGTGGGTGAGCACGGCGTGCACGCCCGGCTGGGCGAGCGCCTTGCTCGTGTCGACGGACCGGATCCGCGCGGCCGCGTACGGGCTGCGCAGCGTGGTCGCCCAGACCATGCCCTCGATCCACAAATCCGACGAATAGGCGAACCTGCCGGTCACCTTGGCGCTGCCGTCCGGACGGAGGGCGCTTTCGCCCACCCCGGCGGCTTTCCCGGTTTCCGCGGCGCGTACCAGCGAGTCCACAGTGACCACCAGCTTTCCTGCGTTGCCGACTCCACGGGATTCAACACGTGTAGATCGGGACTGTCAACGGCTCTTCGGGTATCGTCTGGCGCATGCAGCGGGTCACCCGGGACGATGTCGCACGGCTGGCGGGCACCTCGCCGGCCGTGGTCAGTTACGTGCTCAACAACGGGCCGCGTCCGGTCGCTCCCGCCACCCGGGCGCGGGTCGAACAGGCGATCGCCGAGCTCGGGTACCGGCCGAATCTCGTCGCGCGGGCGTTGCGGTCCACGCGCAGCAACGTGCTCGGGCTGGTCGTTCCGGACAGCAGCGAAGGCTATTTCACCCAGCTCACCCACGCGGTCGAGCGCGCCGCGTTCGCGCGCGGATCCCTTGTGCTGCTCGGGAATTCGGCGTTCTCCCGGGAGCAGGAGCTGCGGTACGCGGAATCGCTGGCGAACATGCGCGTGGACGGTCTGCTGCTGGTCCGCGCGGAGATCGCCGGGGCGGCCGCGACCCACTCCACTTTGGATGTTCCGGTCGTCTACCTGCACCACCACGCCCCGGCCGGGGCCATCGCGCCGTCCGTGGTGCTGGACAACAAGGCGGGCGGGCGGCTGACCACCGAACATCTGCTCGGGCACGGCTACCGGGAGATCGGGTGCCTCACCGGGACCGCGCGGTCCGGGCCGGTGGCCGATCGGGCCCGGGGCTGGACCGACGCGATGCGGGCGGCGAAGAGGAGCGCGGGCAACGTCGTCCGCACCGGCCTGGATCGGCATGCCGCGCGGGCGGACATCCGGCGATGGCTGCGGTCGCCGGAGAGGCCGCGCGCGATCATGGCGACCGCGGACGGGCTGGCGCTCGACACGCTCACTGTCGCGGCCGAACTCGGCTTGAGCGTGCCGAAAGACCTTGCGGTGATCGGCTTCGGCGGCACCGACGCCGCCGCGCACAGCTGGCCCGCGCTGTCCACCGCCGGGCATTCCTTCGACGATTTCGCCGACGCGGCGGTGTCCACTCTGGACAAGCTCCGGGAGAACACTCAGCCCGACGACCGCATCCTCGACGTGCGCCTGACCGCGCGCGCCAGCTGCGGGTGCGACTGAACCCGCAGCCGACGCGGCACCGAATCAGGAGTTCGCGGCCTCAGCCCACGCCGAAGGCGTGTAGCCGAGATAATGCGACGCGTGCGTATTCGCCGCCGAGGCTTGCGGAATGTCCCCGCGCAAATACGCCTCGGCTTCCGCCTTGTCCTTCGGCGGCGGCGTCGGCGCGAGGCCGAGCAGCTTGGCCATGTTGTTGCCGAGGTAGCCTTCCAGATCGTCCTCGGACAGGTTCAGGCCCTGCGGCGGCTGGTGGCACAGCACTTCCAGCTCCCGCGCCCACATGCCGGGCTCGTTCGGCGGCGAATCGGTGCCGAAGACCAGGTCGCTCTTCTTCATCTCCTTGGCGAATTCGACGATCCGCGACTGCAGCAGCCAGCCCGACTCGCCGATCACGTTCGGCGAGTCCTGGATCATCCAGAACGCCTCGAAACAGTAGACGCCGCCGGTCTGGATGCCGAAGTGGCCGAGAATGAACGTGACGTTCGGGAACTCGCGGATGATCGGATAGAACTGGGTCGGGATCGAGTACGGCCCGTCCCCGGTGTGGATCAGCACGATCACGCCGAGCTCGTCGCACACCCGCATCACCGGGCGCAGCCAGTCCAGCGCCCGGTCCGGGCGGTAGGAATGCATGTTGGCGTGCAGCTTCAGCATTTTGTAGCCGTATTCCTTCACGTGGAAGGCCAGCTCCGCCGCGCCGTTCTCCGGGCCGAACCTCGGGTTGTACATGAAGTTCCCGACGAACCGGTCCGGGTACTGCTGCACCAGCGAGGTCACGTACGCCTGGTACTCGCGGATGCCTTCGCGGCCGGTTTTGTTGCCCTCGCGCCAGGTCGTGTTCCCCGGCGGCGGCATGATGCAGCTGACGTCCACGCGCCGCGGCTTGCCGTTGATCCAGAATGGACCGTCCATCATTTCCAGCGTGCGCTCGCCGGTGAACGGGGTTCCGGTGTGCCGCCAGGCTTCGTCGACGAGATTCGTCGGATGGACATGGGTATCGATAATCACCGGATGTCTCCTTACGCAAGACTTGAGTAAAGGACTCCCCGGCCGCGCTTCACCGCACCTACGGGACCCGGAAGCGCGATCAGCGCTCCGGCGCAACCGAGTGCAGCACCTTCTCCGCCCGCTGTCAACACATGATCGCCAAATCCGTTGCGCGGCAATACTTTTCCGGAAGAAGCTCTTGACACCGGTCCCGCGAGGGCTTTGCATTGAACGACCCGGCGGCGCTGCCGGGCGCCGGTGACCTCCCGTTTCGGGCCAACCGTTCGGCCAGCTGCCTCCAGCCGCGCGCTGGAGACGACCGCCGGGCCGGGTCCGACCCCGCCCGGGGAAGGGCGGCCCGATGTCGGCTGCGGAACCCTGCGACCTCCTCCTGACCGGCGGCACCGTGGTGACCGTCGACGACCAGCGCACAGTCCACCGGAAAGGCCACGTCGCGATTATCGGCGACCGGATCGCCGGTGTCGGACCGGGATCGGGCACCGACCGCTGGCGCGCGAACGAGGTCGTCGACTGTCACGGCAAAGCGGTGTTGCCCGGCCTGGTCGACGGGCACAACCACCTCTACCAAGCACTCGCCCGCGGTCTCGGCGAAGGCATGTCGATCGTGCCGTGGCTGTGCGAATTCATGTGGCCGTATTCGATCGCGATCACCGGGCCCGAAGCAGTGGCCGGGGCACGGCTCGGCGCGGTCGAGGCGTTGCGCGCCGGCATCACGACGGTGATCGACAACCATTACGCGCCAAGCGATCTCGAAACGACGCTCGCCGTCGCCGACGTCATCGAGGAGGCCGGGCTTCGCGGCGCGGTCGCCCGCGGCATGCTGGGCGAGCGCACCGAAATCGCCGACCGCCGCGGGCAGCCGATCGAACTGTTCCGCTATTCCAGCGAAGACGAATTCGCGATCACTCGCGAGGCGATGCAGCACCGGCCGCGAGGCTCCAAGGTCACGGTGTGGCCGGCCGCGCTCAACCTCTGCTACGTGGAACAAAAACTCGTCCGCCAGACGGTCGAGCTCGCCCGGGAATACGGCACTCGCTGGCACACCCATTGCTGCGAGAGCAAAACCGATCCGGTCAGCTACCTCGAAACCCACGGGGTCCGGCCGGTGGAATGGCTCGCGAAGGAAGGCCTCCTCGACGAACGGGCCACCCTCGCGCACGCGATTTGGCTGGACGACGCCGAAATCGAGCAGGTCGCCGCCGCCGGAGCGGGCATCTCGCACAACCCGGCTTCGAACGGCTACCTCGCTTCCGGCACCGCGCGGATCGCGAGCCTGCGAAAGCAGAACGTCCCGGTCGCGCTGGGCACCGACGGTCCCAGCTGCGGCCACCGGCAAGATCTTTTCGAGGCGATGAAGCTCAGCGTCTTCGCCCAGCGAACGGCCACTTTGGACCCGACGGCGTTGCGGGCCGAGGACGCGCTGGAAATGGCCACCCGCGAGGGAGCCCGTTACGCCGGAATCGACGCGGGAGTGCTGAGCGAAGGAAAACTCGCCGACGTCATCGTGACCGCGCTCGACCGTCCGCACCTGCGCCCGGTGCACCGGGCTGTCGCCGCCCTCGTCTACTCCGCCCGCGGGTCCGATGTGGAGCTGACGATCGTGGGCGGCGAGATCGTCTACCGCGCCGGACAGTGCGTCCGCGTCGATGAAGAAGCCGCCGCCGACGAGGCGGAACGGCACGCGGCCCGGCTGCTGAAGCGCAGCGGCATGGGCGGACTGCTCACTCCCTGGGCGCGGTGATCCGCGCTCCCCTTCCCCGCTGTGGAGGAAACCATGCGATTCCGTCCGCGCACCACCCGAGCCGAGGCCACGACCCGCGACGCGGTCGACGCCGTCCCCCGGCTGCGGCAAATGCTGCCGCTCGGCATCCAGCACCTGCTGGTCGCCTACTCCGGAATGGTCACCGTCCCGCTGCTGATCGGGCTCGGCGTCGGCCTGTCCACCGCGCAGATCGCCACGCTCATCACGGCGAACGTCCTGGTCAGCGGCATCGCGACGCTATTGCAGACGCTCGGGATCGGCAACGTCGGCGTCCGGCTGCCGATCGTGATGGGCTCGACCTTCACCGGCATCACCCCGGCGATCATCGTCGGCAAGGAGGCCGGGCTGCCCGCGGTCTTCGGCGCGACGATCGTCGCCGGGTTGCTGACCTGGCTGATCGCGCCGTGGTTCAGCAAGCTGATCCGGTTCTTCCCGCCGATCGTCACCGGCACGATCATCGCCATCATCGGGTTCTCGCTGCTGCCCTCCACCGCGACGCTGATCGCCGGGTCCAATCCCAGCGCCACCGATCACGGTTCGACCGGACGGCTGATCCTCGGGCTGGGCACCATTGTGCTGACTGTCTGTCTGGAACGGTTCGCGCCGCCCGCGGTGCGCCGTTTCGCGATCCTGATCGCGCTCGCCGCCGGCACGCTCGTGGCGATCCCGCTCGGCATGGCGGACTTCAGTTCGGTCGGGCAGGCGGAGTGGGTCGGCGTGGTGAAGCCGTTCGAATTCGGCATGCCGACGTTCGCCTTGTCCGCGTTGCTGCCGATGATCATCGTGCAGCTGGTGAACATGGTGGAATCGACCGGCGACACGCTCGCCATCGGGCAGATCGTCGGCCGCGACGTCGGGCCGCCCGAGATTTCCCGGGCACTGCGCGCGGACGGGATCGGCACCGCGTTCGCCGGCGTGTTCGGCTCGTTCACCGTGGTCACCTTCGGCGAAAACGTCGGCCTGGTCAGCATCACCCGCGTGATGAGCCGGTTCGTGGTCGCCACCGCGGGCGCGGTGCTGGTGCTGATGAGCCTGGTGCCGAAACTCGGGGCGGCCGTCGCGTCCCTGCCCGGACCGGTGCTCGGCGGCGTCGGAGTGGTCATGTTCGGCACCGTCGGGGCGGTCGGGTTGCGCATCATGAGCCAGGCGGATCTCAGCAACGGCCGCAATATCCTGATCGTCGCCATCTCGTTCGGCTTCGGCTTGCTTCCGGTCGGCGCGCCGGAGTTTTACCAACATCTGCCCGTTGTGGTGCAGACAGTGCTGACGAGCGGCATCGCGGCCGGCGGCATCGCGGCGTTCCTGCTGAACCTCGTGCTCAACCGCCGCGAACGGGCTCCGCGCACCGGAGGGGAAGCCGCGCCCGGGTATTGACCGTCGGCGGCTTCCGATGCACCATAGTCGAAACTCCTTGCAGGGAAGGAAAAATCTTCGGAACTACCCTAACCCCGTAGGTGCGGCGGCAGGATGCGCGCGCGGCCGGGGGTCATCGCCGCCGGAAGCCCGTCCGGCTCCGGCGACGCCCCGCGATCCGCCCGGCCCGGCCTTTCCCGGCCCCGCCGGCCCAACGAGGTGAGGGAATCATGGCCAATCACCCGTCTCCCCCGTCCCCGGTGGACGAACGTCCCCGATTCGGCCCGCTGGTGCTGCTGGGTCTGCAGCACGTGCTCGTGATGTACGCCGGTGTCGTCGTGGTGCCGATCGTGGTCGGCGCCGGGCTGGGCCTGCCCCAGGCGCAGATCGCCGACCTGGTCAGCGTCGACCTGGTGCTCGCCGGGATCGGCACTATGCTGCAGGCGTTCGGCGTCTGGAAGTTCGGCATCCGGATGCCGCTCGTGGTCGGCGCGGCGTCCAACGGGATCGTGCCGATGGTGCTGATCGGCAGCACCCAAGGCCTGTCCACTGTGTACGGCTCGCTGCTCGTGGTCGGCGTGCTCTGGGTGCTGATCGCGCCGTTGTTCAGCAAACTGCTCAAGCTGTTCCCGGAAGTCGTCACCGGCACGGTCATCACGTTGATCGGGCTGACGCTGATCCCGGTCGGGCTGAAACTCATCGCCGGTTCCAGTCCGTCCGCGCACAACTACGGTGCGCCAGCGAATCTCGCGCTCGCCGGGTTCACGCTCGCCTTGATCGCGGTGTTCTACCGGGTGTTCCGCGGTCTGCTCGGCCAGCTCGCGATGCTGCTCGCGCTGACTGTCGGCGCGGTCGTCGGCTGGCTGACCGGCCTGGGCAGCCTGGCCGGAGTGGCCGACGGGCCCGTTTTCGGCTTGCTGCGACCGATGCATTACGGAACGTTGCAATTCGACATTCCGTCGATCCTGCTGTTCCTGGTGATCGTTTTCGTGCTGATGGTCGAGGCTTCCGGACAGGGTCTCGCGGTCGGCCAGGTGGTCGGAAAGAAAGTCGGGCCGCGCGACATCGCCAATCTGCTCCGGGTGGACGGACTGCTCACCGCGCTCAGCGGGGTGTTCAACGGCTTCGCCTACACCACCTTCGGCCAGAACATCGGGCTCGTCGCGCTGACCAAGGTGCGCAGCCGCTACCCGGTCGCGGCCGGCGGCGTGATCCTGGTGATTTTCGGGGTGGTGCAACCGATCGGCCGGGTGATCGCGGCCATCCCGCAACCGGTGATCGGCGCGGCGGCCGTCGCCACGTTCGCGGCGCTGACCGTGTCCGGCATTCAGCTGCTGTCCCGAGTAGACTTCAACAAGACCGGCAATCTCGTGATCGTCATGCTGTCGCTCGGCGTCGGTTTGATCCCGGCCGGAGCGCCGGACTTCTACAAGCAGTTTCCTTTCGCCGCCCAGGTTTTCCTGAAGAGCGGCGTCGCTACCGGCACGGTCTTGGCGGTGCTGCTGAATCTGCTTTTCTTCGCCCGCCGGAAACAGCGGCCGGAAGAGCCGCTCGTGCACCGAGAACCCGCCGCCAAGCTTTCCCAGTCCTGAAAGGACGTCATGGGCACCGAACCGCAGCGGCCCCGGCTGATCGTCGGCATCACCGGGGCCAGCGGCCCGCACCTCGCTGTCCACCTGCTGGCCGCGCTGCGCAAGCTCGGCACGGTGGAAACGCATCTGGTGATGTCCCGGGCCGCCCACCGCACTGTCGAACTGGAAACCGGGATGCCGCCCGCCGAGGTCGCCGAACTGGCCGACGTCCGCCACGCGCGCGGGGACATCGCCGCGCCGATCGCGTCCGGTTCCTTTCGCACCATGGGCATGGTCGTCGTGCCGTGCTCGATGAAAACCGTCGCCGGGATCGCGCACGGCTACAGCGACGACCTGCTCGTCCGCGCCGCCGACGTGACCCTGAAGGAACGCCGTCCGCTCGTGCTCGTGGCCAGGGAGACCCCGTTGAGCCTCGTGCATCTGCGCAATCTGGTCGCGGTCACCGAGGCTGGCGCGACCGTGCTCCCGCCCGTTCCCGCCTTCTACCACCAGCCCGAGTCCATTGAGGACATCCTCGCCCATCTGACCGGCAAGGTGCTCGACCAGTTCGGCATCGAGAACGAACTGTTCGCACGCTGGCAGGGGCCGCCCGCCTCGCAAGGAGTTTCGCGGTGAACCACCGGCAAGATCCCCATGCTTTCGTTGACCAGTACCGCCGACAGTTCCCCGAAGACGTGCTCGTCCTCGACGATCCCGTCCCGGCCGACGAGGGCGTCACCGGGGTGATTTACGAACTGGCCGCGGCCGGACGGCACGAGATGGTGCTGTTCCGGAAGGTGACCGGGCTCGACGTGCCGGTAGTCAGCAATATGTTCGCCTCGCGGCAGCGCATCGCCCGCATGCTCGATACCGGACCGTCCGGTTTGCACAGTGCCTATCAGCACCGTGCGCTTCGTGCGGTACCGCCGAAAGTAGTCGACAGCGGACCGGTACTGGACGACGTGACGACCGAGGTCGACTTGGCGACCATCCCCATGCTCCGGCACTTCGCCAGCGACCGATCCCCTTACGTCACCAGCGGAATCATCGTCGCCGAGGATCCGGACACCGGCGTCGGCAATCTCAGCTATCACCGCGCGATGCCGCATTCCCGCACCGAGTTGGCGACCAGCCTGCATTCTCGTGGCGATCTGTGGCGGATGTTGCGGAAGTACGCCGAACGCGGCGAACCGATGCCGGTCGCGATGGTGCTCGGCGGGCATCCGCTGTTCATGCTGGCCGCGTCCGCGCGGGTCGGCTACGACGTGGACGAACGCGAGGTGGCTGGCGGGCTTTTCGGCGAACCGCTCGAAGTCGTGCGTACGCCGCAGCACGGCATCGGCGTACCGGCCTGGTCGGACTTCGTGCTGGAGGGCACGATCGACGCCTCCGAGCACGCGGACGAGGGACCGTTCGGCGAATTCTCCGGCTATTCCTCGAATCGCTCGACCAACAACGTCCTCCGCGTTCAGACCGTGCTGCGCCGTTCCGACGCCATGCTCATCGACGTCGTCGGCGGCAACACCGACGAGCACCTGAATCTCGCCCGCGTGCCGCGCGAATCGGAGATGGCGGAGAAACTCAAGGCTCGGTTCCCGGACGTCACCGCAGTGCACTATCCGACGTCCGGCACGCATTTCCACTGTTATGTCGCACTACAGCAGCGACGGCCCGGTCAAGCCCGGCAGGTCATGCTCGGATTGCTCGGCTGGGACCCGTACGTGAAGACTGTGATCGCAGTGGACGAGGACGTCGACGTCACCAATGACAGTGAAGTTTTATGGGCGCTGGCCACGCATTTCCAGCCGCACCAGGACTTGTTCACTGTGGACGGTCTGCCCGGCTCGCCGCTCGACCCGTCCTCGGGCTCCGACGGCACGACGTCCCGGATGGGCCTGGACGCCACCCGCGGCCCGCGTTTCGACGGCGATCGCATCGTCGTCTCGGAAGAAGCACGCCAGCACGCCCGCCGGATTCTCGGCGGGAACGTTTAAGGAGGGAATCATCATGGCCAAAATCCCGGTGACCGTACTGACCGGCTTTCTCGGCTCCGGCAAGACCACGCTCGTCAACCACATCCTCACCGCGGACCACGGGCACCGGATCGCGGTGATCGAGAACGAGTTCGGCGAGATCCCGATCGACAACGCGCTCGTGCTCGGCGGCGACGAGAAGATCATCGAGATGAGCAACGGGTGCTGCCTGTGCTGCACCGCGCGCACCGACCTGATCGAAATCCTGCAGTCGCTGCTGCGCCGCCGCGAACGGTTCGACCGGATCCTCATCGAGACCAGCGGCATGGCCGACCCGAACCCGGTCGCGCAGACGTTTTTCGTGGACGACGAGGTGGCCTCGGCCTTCGCGCTGGACGCGATCGTCACGCTGGTCGACGCGCGGCACGTCGGCAGCCACCTCGAGGAGGGCGAGCACGACGGCGTCGGCGGCCAGGTGAGCAACCAGATCGCGTTCGCCGACCGGATCGTGCTCAACAAGATCGACCTGGTCACCGAGCCGGAAATCGAGGAACTGCGCACGCGGCTGCGCTCGGTCAACGCGACCGCGGACATCCTGACGTCCAGCTACGGGAGCGTCGACCTGAACGACATCCTCGGCGTCAACGCCTTCGACCTGAACCGCACGGTCGCCGCCGACCCGGACTGGCTCGAAGACGAGTCCCACCACCACGACCCGACGCTGGAATCCGTCTCGATCGAACTCGACTGCCCCCTGGACCGCGCCGCGTTCGAACAGTGGCTCACCGCCCTGCTTGCCGAACGCGGCGACGATCTGTACCGGTTCAAGGGAATCCTCGCCTTCGACCGCCGCACGGTGCTGCAAGGCGTGCATCGGATCTATGAGCTGACGGATGCCGGCGAGTGGGGCGAGCAGCCGCCAGTCAGCAAGCTCGTCCTCATCGGGCGCAACCTCGACCGCGCCGAGCTGACGGACACGGTGTCGCGCTGCAGCCTGGCCGCGGCTGGACGGTGACTCAGGCGAGCGCGGCGGTCACGTCCAGCTCGACGAGCTGGCCCCGGAAGCCCAAGCACGTCACCCCGAGCAGCGTGCTCGCGGTGGTGAACGCCGCCGCGATCGGGGAGTTCACGAACCGATCCCACACCGCGGCGAGGACCGGCTGGTCGGAGGTCGCCACGTAGATCACCGTGCGCACCACGTCCTCCGGGGTCGCCCCGGCGTGGGCCAGCGCGGTCTCGGTGTTGGCGACGACCTGGTCCACCTGTGCGAGGACGTCGCCGGGGACGACCTGGCTGTCGGCGGTCAGCGGGCACTGGCCGGCGAGGTGCACGGTGCGGCGCGCGTCGACGGTGGTCACGTGGTGATAGCCGGGAGTCGGGTGCGAAGCGGGCGGGTTCTGCCGTTGAATGGTCACGAGGCGGATCGTCGCGCACGCACGCGGCGGGCCGCCACGGGATTTCCGGACCGGGAGGGGCGCATGCGCAGGACAGTCGACTGGGCCGACGGGGCGATCGTGATCGTGGACCAGGTAGCGCTTCCGGGCGAGTACCGCACGCTCACGCTGCGCACGGTCACCGAACTGGTCGACGCGATCCAGCGGCTGGCGGTTCGCGGGGCACCGGCGCTGGGGGCGGCCGGCGCGCTGGGCGTCGCGCTGGCGGCTCACCAGGGCGGGGATGTGCGGGCGGAGGCGGACCGGATCGCGCAGGCCCGGCCGACGGCGGTCAACCTGGCTTGGGGCGTTTCCCGGGCGCTGGACCGGCTGCCGGACGGGGCCGACGCGGTGCTGGCCGAGGCACAGGCGATGCTCGACGAGGACGAGCAGCGCAACCGCACCGCGTCGGCGCACGCGGCGGAGGTTGTGCTGGACGCGTGCCCGCGCCGGCCGCTGCGGCTGCTCAGCCACTGCAACACCGGACACCTGGCGACCGTCGCGTGGGGCACCGCGCTCGGGGTCGTCTGGCATCTGCACGCACGAGGGCTGGTGGAGTCAGTGCTGGTCGACGAGACGCGACCGTTGTTGCAGGGATCCCGGCTCACCGCTTGGGAACTCGAGCAGGCCGGAGTGCCCTACCGCGTGCAACCGGACGGCGCGGCAGCCGCGGCGATGGCGCGCGGACTGGTGGACTGCGTCCTCGTCGGCGCGGACCGGATCGCGGGGAACGGCGACGTGGCCAACAAAATCGGCACCTACGGCCTGGCCATCGCCGCCGCCCACCACGGAGTTCCGTTCGTGGTAGTCGCGCCGACGTCCACTGTGGACAAAGACATTCCCACCGGCGCGGACATCACCATCGAGGAACGTGCGGCCGTCGAACTGACCGAGTTCGGCGGGACTCGAATCGCGCCGGACGGAGCGGCGGTCTTCAACCCGGCCTTCGACGTCACGCCCACCGCGCTGATCACCGCGGTGGTCACCGAAAACGGCGTGTTCGGCTAGCGGTGAAGGGCCGTGAGGGCCACCTTCAGAGACTCTGATTCCCTGAGAGGGTGTTGCGGAACCTGGGTGGTTAGTCGTCGTGGTCTTGGGCTGGGCGGCGTGCTGCTTCGGTTTCGATGGGGCCGCGGGGTTCGA